>NZ_QWTZ01000002.1:0-786397 GCF_003576505.1 Brevundimonas sp. LPMIX5 | reverse complement strand
CGCCATGATGGGGACGGCGGCGGTGGCCATCGGCGCGGCGGCGGCTGTGCCGGGCACTCTGGTCAATCTGGCGGCCGGGGGCGGCGAGCGTCGCTCGGTTCGCTTCGGCCATCCGTCGGGCGCACTGACGGTCGGCGCCGAGGCGCGTCAGACCGAGGGCGTCTGGACGGTGGAAAGGGCGATCATGAGCCGCAGCGCACGTCGCCTGATGGAGGGGCGCATTCTGGTCCCGGCCGGGTCGTTCGACGCGGGGAACTGAGCCGTTCTTGCACGGCCAGGATATTTGCAATATTCACATAAAGTGCTGATTATTCGCGATTTATCGCGCAAATATTGTCAATATCGCCAGCTCGATCTGTAAAAGTTGCAAAATACATGAGCAAGACCTTCATGGGGGTACGGCTGCGTCGGCTGCGCGAGGAGCGCGGCCTGACCCAGACGGCGGTCGCGCGGGCGTTGGATATCTCCAACTCCTATCTGAGCCAGATCGAGCAGAACCAGCGCCCCCTGACGGTGCCCCTGCTGCTGAAGCTGAACGCCGTCTTCGGCGTCGACGTGCAGTTCTTTTCGGAGGATGAAGAGGGGCGGCTGATCTCGGATGTGCGCGACGCGCTGGCGGACGGCGGCGATGAGCCGATCTCGACCGTCGAGCTAAGAGAACTGGCGCTCAACATGCCCGCCGTGGGGCGCGCCCTCGTCGCCCTGCACCGCAAGACGCGTCAGAGTGCTGAACGCGCCGAGGCCATGGCTTTGAGGCTGGGTGAAGACGTGGCGGGAGAGGCCCCCGCGCGGATGCCGTTCGAGCAGGTGCGCGACTTCTTCTATTCGCGCCGCAATCACGTCGCCGAACTGGATGAGGCGGCTGAGCGTCTTTATGCGGCGGCGGGGCTGTCGCCGCGCCAGGTGCGGCCCGGACTGATCGCATGGCTGGCCGAGAAGCACGGCGTCCGCGTCGTCTTCGACGAGACGGACGAGGCCCAGCGCCGCTACGACGGGCCGAGCCGGACGCTGTATGTCTCGGCCTTTATCAAGCAGGGTCAGCAGGCCTTTCAGATGGCGCTGCAACTGGCCTTCCTGGAAGCGGGCGACCTGATCGAAAGCCTGATCGACGCCGCTGTGCTGGAAGAGCGCGAAACCCGCGACCTGTTGCGCATCGGCCTGGCTCAGTACTTCGCCGGGGCGCTGCTCCTGCCCTATGGCGACTTCCTGCGGCAGGCCGAGGTCTACGGCTATGACATCGACCGGCTGGGGCGGCATTTCGGCGTCGGGTTCGAGACGGTCTGCCACCGCCTGTCGACCTTGCAGAGACCCGGCGCCCTTGGCGTGCCCTTCTTCTTCATCCGCGTCGACCGCGCCGGGAACATCTCCAAGCGCCAGTCGGCCACGGATTTTCACTTCTCGCGCGTCGGCGGCTCGTGCCCGCTATGGAACGTCTATGAGGCCTTCGTCCAGCCGGGGCGGGTGCTGACCCAGATGGCTCAGATGCCGGACGGCCGCACCTATCTGTGGATCGCCCGCACCGTAGGCAGTCCGGGGCCAGTGTACGGCGCGCCGGGCAAGACGTTCGCGATTGGACTGGGCTGCGACATCCGTCACGCAGAGCGGCTGGTCTATTCGCAGGGGTTGAACCTGTCCGATCAGGCCGCCGCCACCCCCATCGGCGCCGGGTGCAAGATCTGCGAGCGCCCGACATGCCCGCAGCGCGCCTTCCCCTTCATCGGTCGCGCTCTGCAGATCGACATGGATCGCAGCGTCTCTACGCCCTATCCGACGGCGGCGGCGACCTGAAACAGGTATCAATAACGATATAAAGATATCCTTATATCGTTATTGACTTTGGCGACGGCCGTGGCATTTTCGCGTCGTCGTGGTTCTGCGCGCAGTCTTCGGACTGTGCGGAGCTAAGAGGGAAGCCGGTGAGACTGCGGTCGATGCCGGCGCTGCCCCCGCAACTGTGAGCGGCGAGTCGAAGGTCCATTTCGCGTCACTGGAGGTTCGCCTTCGGGAAGGCCGGACCGGAGGCGATGACCCGTGAGCCAGGAGACCTGCCGCGACAGATAACGTCCTCCGACGGGGTGTCGGTCAGGCCGCATGAGCGCCGCGACGGGACGATTCCGCGCGGGCGGTCGCGCGTCCCTGTCCGCTGTCCCGTCACAGCATAACGGCAGAGACCATGCTCAGCAGCGAATTCACCTTCAGCATCAAGCGGACCCCGCTCGACGAGGACTATGTTCCTGCCGAAAACACGCGCATCACCACCAACTTCGCGAACCTGGCGCGAGGGGAAAGCCGTCAGGAGAATCTGCGCAACACGCTGAGGATGATCGACAACCGGTTCAACTCGCTGGCGCACACGGACAATCCGAAGGGCGATCGCTACGCGGTTGAACTCCAGATCATCTCCGTCGAGATGAGCGTCGCCCCGGGTGAGGGGGCGGACAGTTTCCCGCTGATCGAAATTCTTCAGACGACGATTGTCGATCAGCAGACCGGCGAGCGGATCGACGGGATCGTGGGGAACAACTTCTCCTCCTACGTCCGCGACTACGACTTCAGCGTGGTTCTGCCGGAGCATATGAAGAGCCACCCTGGCGCCGGGGCCCCGGAAGGGTTCGGCGATCTGCATGGAAAGCTGTTCAGGTACTTCCTGACGTCAAGCGCCTATAGGGAAAATTTCCGAAAGCCGCCGGTCATCTGCCTGAGCGTGTCGAGCAACAAGACCTATCATCGGAACGGGAATGAGCATCCCGTGCTCGGCTTCGAATATGAGAATGACGAGTTCTCGCCGACTGACCAGTATTTCGCGAAGATGGGGATGAAGGTCCGCTACTTCATGCCCAAGGGCAGCGTGGCGCCGTTCGCCTTCTATCACGTGGGCGACCTGACGGCGGACTACACCGACCTGGAACTGGTCAGCACGATCAGCACCATGGAGACCTTCCAGAAGATCTATCGCCCCGAGATCTACAACGCCAACTCGCCGGCGACCGAACACTACCAGCCCAGCCTGAAATATCAGGACTATTCCCTGACCCGCATCGTCTACGACCGTGACGAGCGCAGCCGGCTGGCCGTCGAACAGGGCAGGTTCGTCGAAGAACGCTTCATCAAGCCGTACCGCGACGTCCTCGACCAATGGTCCGCCAGCTTCGCCGTTTGATCCAGCCCAGCATTCCAAAGTCATCCATCATGAAAACCCTGTTGCCCACCTCGACCGCCGGCAGTCTGCCCAAACCTGTCTGGCTGGCCGAACCTGAAACCCTCTGGTCGCCCTGGAAACTGGAAGGGGAGGACCTGATCGAAGCCAAGCGGGACGCGCTGCGGCTGTCGCTGGGCGATCAGCGCCGGGCCGGCATCGACATCGTCAGCGACGGCGAACAGACCCGCCAGCATTTCGTCACGACCTTCATTGAACACCTGGACGGCGTAGACTTCGCGAACCGCAAGACCATGCGTATCCGCAATCGCTATGACGCCAGCGTGCCGGTGGTCGCGGGCGCCGTCAGCCGACCGAAGTCGGTCTTCGTCGAGGACGCCAGATACCTTCGCGGGTTAACCGACCAGCCGATCAAATGGGCCCTGCCGGGGCCGATGACGATGATCGACACCCTCTATGACGACCACTATGGCAGCCGCGAAAAACTGGCCTGGGAATTCGCAAAAATCCTCAATGACGAGGCCAGAGAGCTGGAGGCGGCGGGCGTCGACATCGTGCAGTTCGACGAGCCGGCCTTCAACGTCTTCTTCGACGAGGTCAACGACTGGGGCGTGGCGACGCTGGAGAAGGCGGCCGAGGGGCTTCGTTGCGAGACCGCCGTCCACATCTGCTACGGCTATGGCATCAAGGCAAATACCGAGTGGAAGAAGACGCTTGGTTCCGAATGGCGGCAGTATGAGGAGGCCTTCCCCAAGCTGCGGACGTCCAGCATCGACATCATTTCGCTTGAGGCCCAGAACGCGCGCGTGCCGATGGATCTGATCGAACTGATCCGGGGCAAGAAGGTGATGGTCGGGGCCATCGACGTGGCGACCGACACGATCGAGACGCCGGAGGAGGTCGCTGACACCTTGCGTAAGGCGCTTCAGTTCGTGGACGCCGATAAACTCTATCCCGCCACCAATTGCGGCATGGCGCCCCTGTCTCGCCGTGTGGCCCAAGGCAAACTGGAAGCCCTGAGCGCCGGGGCCGAGATCATCCGGAAAGAACTGTCGGCCTAGCGCCGTGAATGCTCGACGCGCCCGTCGCCTGAAGGCGGGCGCCGGCAGGCTTAGCGGACATGCGGTCTGCGTCGCCAGTTCATCACATGAGCTGCGCTGAGCATCAGGCCGCCGACGACAGTGATCGGCGTCTCCATTTCGTGGGATGGCCACTCGGCGGCCGCTAGGAACAGCATGGCGACGCCGAGGGCTCCCAGACTGATCAGCGGCCAGGCGCGGCGTCCGCTGGCGTCCGGTCGCGTCAGGCTCCAGGCTGCGATGGGAGCCGCCGTCGCGGCGAAGGCCCAATGCACCCAGGGCGCCTCGACGAACAAACCCAGCATCGGCAGCATTCCTGCAGCGAGCGGCAGGGCCAGGCAGTGGATCATGCACAGGC
This sequence comes from Brevundimonas sp. LPMIX5, assembly GCF_003576505.1. Taxonomy (NCBI): domain Bacteria; kingdom Pseudomonadati; phylum Pseudomonadota; class Alphaproteobacteria; order Caulobacterales; family Caulobacteraceae; genus Brevundimonas; species Brevundimonas sp. LPMIX5. Next base: position 781,803 of record NZ_QWTZ01000002.1, on the reverse strand, counting down.
AGGACAGGCCGATGGCGGCGGCGTCTCCCCAGGTTTGTACGCGAGCGGTCATGGCGATTCTTTCAGGGCGTGGCGGCCGCGACGCCTTAGACGTCGCGGCCAGGACAATAGGGAGGCGTCAGAAGCGGGCGCGGAAGCCGAGCACGAAATTGCGGCCGCGCAGCGGAGCCAGATGGCTGATGAAGGAGGCGTGATTCAGCGCCTTCTCGTCCAAAAGATTGGTCCCGCGCACGAAAATCTGGCCGCTGATGTCGGCGATCGTCGGGACGTCATAGGCGACGGTGGCGTTGATCATGTCGTAGCCGGGCGTCTTGCGCTCGAAGGCTGCGATACGATCCTGCTCGAAGACGTGGACATACTCCATGTTGCCGGACCAGGCGCCCTGATAGAAGTCGCCGCGCGCGCCCAGACGACCGGCAGGAATGCGCGGCAGGTCGCCGCCTCCGCCTTTCAATTCTGCGCGGACATAGTCGCCGAACACCGTGGCCGATAGACCGGGCCTGAAGTCGTGGGTGATCTGGCCCTCGATCCCGGTGAAGCGGGCGTCGTCCTGACTGTAGCGGATCAGGCGGAAGTCCTCGAACTGATCCAGCGTGCGGGCATAGACGTAGCCGTCGTAGTCGTAGTGATACAGGCTGGCGGCGAAGGTGGTGGCGCCCTCCGTCTTCTTCAGGCCCAACTCGACCGACACGGCCGTCTCGACGTCCAGGTCTGCGTCGCCGATCTCATAGGTGTTGGTGGCCAGGTGGACGCCGCGTGCATAGAGTTCCTGGGCTGTCGGCGCGCGCTGCGAGCGGGCCAGGGTCAGGCTGACCATATAGCCGGGCGTGAAGGTCCAACTGGCGGCGCCGGAGATAGAGAAGGGCTTGTGGTCGACGTCGGGGCGTCCCTGTGCGCGGGCGTCTTGCCATTCTTGCCGCAGGGCGCCTTCGAAGCGCCAGTCGCCGGCGACGTATTCCTCGACCAGGAACAGGGCGTGGTTCTCGGTCCGGCTTTCGGGAATGAAGGATTCGGCGCCCACGGCGGCGAAGTCGCTGCGCGAGGTCTGGGCGCCGATCACGCCGCGCACCCCGCCGATGGCGGCGTGCTGCACTTCGACGCGGGCGTCGTAGCCCTTGTTGGTGAAGGTGGTGGCGATCTCGCCGTCGTCGATCTCGTCATGGCGATAGTCGGTGAAGCCGCCGCGGAAGCGGATGCGCTCGATTCCGGCGAACGGGTCCTCGATCTCGCCGCGCACGTCCACCCGTTTGCTGATCAGGTCTACGACCGGGACATGGTCATGATCGTGGTCGTGATCATGATCGTCATCGTCATCGCCGTGGTCATGACCGCCGCAATGCAGACTGGAGCCGTGCGGGTGGCAGGATTCATACTCATGCGTGTGCCCCGGCAGTCCGTATTCGCTGCGTTGCTCCGTATAGGCGGCGCCCAGATAGCCGCCCGAACCGATCCAGGACAGGCCTAGGGTTGCGGTCGAACTGCGGTTGAACGATCCGTCCAGCGTGGCTTCATCGAAATTGGGGACTTCGTAGTCGTCGGTGCGGCGCCCGGCGGCCTCGACCCGGATGGCGAAGGACCCGGCGCCGGCGGTCAGGCCGACCACGCCCGCCTGTTCATTGTCCGCCGTGCCCAGCCGGAATTCGGCGACGCCTTCGCCGCCGTTCTCAGGGATGCGTGTCGGAATCTTCTTGTCGATCAGATTGACCGCTCCGCCGATGGCGCCTCCGCCGTAGAGCAGGGCGGACGGCCCGCGCAGGATTTCGACGCCTTCCAGCAGCAGAGGCTCTCCAGACACGGCGTGGTCGGGCGAGACTTCGGAAGCGTCCATCAGGGCCGAGCCGTCGGTTAGCACCTTCACGCGCGGCGCGGTCTGGCCACGGATCACCGGGCGGCTGGCCCCGCCGCCGAAGGTGTCCGAGTTGACGCCCGGCAAGCCCGTCAACGTCTCGCCCAGCGTTGATTGCCGACGCTGGATCAACTCGTCGCCGCGCAGAACCGCCACACTTGAGACGACCTCGCTGCCCGAGCGCCCCAAGGCGTCAGCCGTGACCACTACGTCATCGACGCGCGTGGTCGCTGGACCGGACTGGGGCAGGGCGTCAGCCCAGGCAGCCGTCGAAACTGCTGAAAAACTCGCGGCGGCGAGAAGGATTGATCTTGAGTGCATGGCGTTCCCCGTTCATGAAGAAAGTCGCTATTATGTTATATCATAACATTCATCAAGCGGACCTGAGCGGAGATGGAAATGAGGGGTGTGGGAGCGGCTGAAAAAGCGGAGCGGGTGCAGCGCCAACTATGGCGTTTGATCGGTCAGGTTTACGAGAAGCGCCGGAAGGACGGTCTCAACCAATCCCGGCTGGCGAGGAGGCTGGGCGTTCCCCGAGGCCAGGTCTGTCTGTGGCTGCGTGATCGGGAACGGATGACGCTGAAGGCTGCGGTGCGTCTGGCGGATGCAATGGACTATGATGTCGATGAGCGACTGGTGCGCCGTGCGACCGGGGTCGTTGAGCCGGCGATTGTGCAATGAGCCTGTTCGATCATGTGGAAATGCTGCAGCGCGACAGGCCGTGGGGACGATTCCTGGACGCCGGCACAGGCGTGAACTCAAGTCTCTGGAGCACCGGCCAGACCACCGAATCCTAGACGGGGGTGACGGCCGCTCCGGGGCATGCGGATCAGGTGCGAAAGGTTGTGGGCGCGCGTTTTCGGCCGCAGGATCGTCTGGTCCTCGGCAACTGGACGGACCCGAACCTTCTGCAGGGCGAGGTTCACGATACAGTCGTGGCCGATTATCTGATCGGCGCCGTGGAAGGCTTTGCACCCTATTTCCAGCAGTCGCTGCTACGCCGCCTGCGCCCCATGACGGGGCGCCGCCTCTATGTCATCGGCCTGGATCCGTACGTGGTAGGGCCTGCTGAGACTGATGAAGCGCGGATGGTCAGACACCAGTCATTCATCACGATGCGGGTGCGGCGCGCATCGTACAGTTCGAATTGCGGCGAATAGGTCGGCCGATAGTGGAAGTTGACCATCGGCTGCACGTCGAAAGTCGCTTCTTCGTAGCGCGAGGCGGGCTTGTCGACGCCGAAGCGCCGGGCAATGTGCGAGAAGGTGTGACGCCGCGGCGTGATCGCCTCGGCTTTCAGGTCGATGTTCATTGTGACGCTCCAACAGGTTCGAGGGCGGCGCCGTTTTTGACGAGGCGCAGCACGGCGTGGCTGGCGGCGGGATCGGCGGCGGTCACCTGACAGCCGTTCTCCAGGCAGAATTCCCGGAAGGCGGCGATCGGCAGGACCAGTTCGACGCTGAGGTCGGGGTCGCCGTAGATGAAGTCGAACTCCACGATGCCATTGTCCGTGACGTTGCGGACGACGGTCTGGAGCTTGGGGCGACCGGCCGGAACCGGGCAGGGTCGCGTGATCGGGCTGGGCGCCGCTGTCATGGTCGTTTCCTGGGTTGGGCCGCTTTTGCGCGGCTCGTGGCTTGTTCCCTGAAACGAAGACTGTCCGAGGGTCTGATAATGGGCCAATACAAAAAGGGCAGGGTCTGATGCCTTTCAGGTATTGCACTGCAGGCAGGCGTCAGGCTCTGATGTTGGAATGAAACGCTCGCCCAAGCCGGAACCTTTGCCGCGCGCCGTCCTTTCGGGCGTCGATGTGCGGCGTTTGCGCTATTTTCTTGCCGTGGCCGAGGAACTCCATTTCGGCCGGGCGGCGGAACGGCTCTACATCGCCCAGCCCGCCCTCAGCCGTCAGATCGCCAGCCTGGAGAACGCCATCGGCGCCCAGCTGTTCGACCGCAGCCGCAGCGCCATTCAATTGACCCCGGCGGGCGAGGCCCTGCTGCCGCGCGCCCGCGACATTCAGGCGCGCGTGGCCGACGCGGTGCGCGTGGCGCGCCGCGCGGCCGAGGGGCTGGTCGGGGTGATTCAGGTGGGCTTCGTCGGCTCGGCGACCTTTTCGATCCTGCCAGGCGTCTTCAACGCCTATCGCGAACAGTACCCCGAGGTTGAACTGGTGCTGCACGCCATGAACACGGCCGAGCTGCGGGTGGCGCTGCGCGACCGCTCCATCGACGTGGCCTTCGCCCGCCCCGGCATTCAGGACCCTGACATCGTCAGCGAGGTGGTCCAGCGCGAACCGCTGATCGTGGCCCTGCCGGACACCGACATCCTGGCCGAACAGAGCCATATCGCCCTGGCCGATCTGGCGGTGCGGCCCTTCATCCTCTACCCGCGCCAGCCTCGGCCCAGCTTCGCCGACCATGTGCTGGACCTGTGCCGCGCCGAGGGTTTCACCCCTGAGATCGCCCAGGAGACGCTCGAGATTCAGACCGCCCTGTCGCTGGTGTCGGTGGGGGCGGGGGTGTCGCTCGTTCCGGAATCGACCTCGGAAGCCCAACTGCACGGCGTCGCCTATCGCCCCCTGCTGGGCGAGGAGCGGGAGACGCAACTGAGCCTGGCCTATCTGCGCGACAATCGGTCCTCGGTGCTGGGCGGCTTCTGCGCCCTGGTGCGCGAACGCACCCGCAGCCAGATCAGGCCGCGAGGAAGCTGAGCACGGCCCCTGCGAAAGCGTCGGGCTGTTCGACGTTCGACAGGTGGGCGCCGTCCAGCACCTTCAGCTGGGCCTCGGGGATGGCCTTCACCAGGGCGGCGGCGTGGTCGGGCGGGGTGGCCGGATCGGCGTCGCCCGAGATGACCAGCGTCGGCGTCGTTATCAGTCCGCCCAGCCGTCTCAGGTCCATGTCGCGAATGGCGGCGCAGCACCCGGCATAGCCCTGCGGCGAGGTCGTCAGCAGCCCGGCCTCGATGACAGCGACCGGATCGGGCGCGCGGGCGGCGAAGACCGGCGTGAACCAGCGGGCGACCGAGGCTGCCGCCAGCGGCGCCATCCCCTGCGACAGGGCGCTGGCGATGCGCGCGTCCCATGCCGAGGGCGGTCCCATGAAGGCCGAGGTGTTGGCCAGCACCAGCCGCTCCAGCCGTTCGGGCGCACGCACCCCCATCCACTGGCCGACCATGCCGCCCAGCGACAGGCCGCAGAAGGCGACGCGCTCAAGTCCCAGCGCGTCCAGCAATTCCACCACGTCGCGGCCCAGCCGGTCGAGGCCGTAGGCGCCCGCAGGCGCGTCCGAGGCGCCATGCCCCCGGCTGTCATAGCGCAGCACCCGGTATTGCGCGGAGAAGGCGGCCATCTGAGCGTCCCACATCTCCATGCGGGTGCCCAGCGAGTTGGACAGTAGCAGCACCGGCGCGTCTTTCGGCCCGTCGAAGCGCCAGGCCAGACGGCAGCCGTCGCCGGTGGTGATGTGTTGCACGCTCATACCCGCTCCACGATCATGCCGATGCCCTGACCGACGCCGATGCACATGGTGCAAAGGGCGTAGCGGCCGCCGGTGCGGTGAAGCTGCTCCACCGCCGTCATGACGATGCGAGCGCCGGACATCCCCAAGGGATGGCCCAGGGCGATGGCGCCGCCGTTGGGGTTCAGACGCGGATCGCGCGGATCGACCTGAAGGTCCTGCAGCACGGCCAGCGCCTGAGCGGCGAAGGCCTCGTTCAGTTCGATGACGTCCATGTCGGCCATGCCGAGGCCAGTGCGGGCGAACAGCTTGCGCGTCGTCTCGACCGGGCCGACGCCCATGATGCGCGGCGCCACGCCGGACGCGGCCATGGCGACCACGCGGCCGCGGGGCGTCAGGCCATGGGCGCGGGCGGCGGCCTCGGAGGCGACGATCATCGCCGCCGCGCCGTCATTGAGGCCCGAGGCGTTGCCCGCCGTCACCGTGCCGTCCGGCCGCACGACCGGCTTCAGCCTGGCGAGGGCGTCGAGGGAGGTGGCGCGCGGATGTTCGTCCACGGCGAAGACGACGGGGTCGCCGCGCCGTTGCGGCACGGAGACGGGAACGATCTCGGCGTCGAACCGGCCCGAGGCGAGAGCGGCGGCGGCCTTGGTCTGGCTGTCCAGGGCGAAGGCGTCCTGCGCCTCGCGGGTGATGGCCCACTGTTCGGCGACGTTCTCGGCTGTCTGGGGCATGGTGTCCACGCCATAGGCGGCGCGCAGGGCCGGGTTGATGAAGCGCCAGCCCATCGTCGTGTCTTCGATCGTCTGGGCGCGGTCGAAGGCGGTCGCGGCCTTGCCCATCACATAGGGGGCGCGGGTCATGCTCTCGACGCCGCCGGCGATCATCAGTTCGGCCTCGCCCGCGCGGATGGCCTGCGCGGCCAGCCCCACGGCGTTGAGGCCCGAGCCGCACAGGCGGTTGATGGTTGATCCCGGCACGGTCTCGGGCAGGCCCGCCAGCAGCACGGCCATGCGCGCCACGTTGCGGTTGTCCTCGCCCGACTGGTTGGCGCAGCCCAGGATGACGTCCTCCACGGCGCCCCAGTCCAGCGCAGGGTTGCGTTCGGCCAGCGCCCGCAACGGGATCGCCGCCAGATCGTCGGCGCGCACCGCCGACAGCCCGCTGTTCAGCCGCCCGACCGGCGTGCGGATGGCGTCGCAGATGAAGGCTTGGGTCATTGGGCTTGCCCTATCGCTCGCCGCGCGGCGGCTCTCTTCTTGAGGGCGCTCATGCCGCCGCCGCGATGGCCAGCGGCGCGCCGGTCTTGGCCGTGATCTCCTCGACCGTGACGCCGGGGGCGGTTTCGATCAGCGTCAACCCGCCCTGTTTGCGATCCACAGCGATGACGCCCAGGTCCGTGATGATCAGGTCCACGACCTTCTGGCCGGTCAGGGGCAGGGCGCATTTTTCCAGAATCTTGGGCGAGCCGTCCTTGGCGACGTGATCCATCACCACGACGATGCGCTTGACCCCGGCGACCAGATCCATGGCGCCGCCCATGCCCTTCACCATCTTGCCGGGGATGGTCCAGTTGGCCAGATCGCCGTTGGCGGCGACCTCCATCGCCCCCAGCACGGCCATGTCGATATGGCCGCCGCGGATCATGGCGAAGCTGTCGGCGGAGGAGAAGAAGCTGGAGGTCGGCAGCACGGTCACGGTCTGCTTTCCGGCGTTGATCAGATCGGGGTCCGCCTCGCCCTCGAAGGGGAAGGGGCCGATGCCGAGCAGGCCGTTTTCGCTTTGCAGCGTGACGCGGACGCCTTCCGGCACATGGTTGGCGACCAGCGTCGGTATGCCTATGCCCAGATTCACATAGTAGCCGTCGCGAAGTTCCTGCCCGGCGCGGGCGGCCATCTCGTCACGGGTCCAGCTCATGCCGACGCCTCCTCGCGCGGACGCGTCGTCAGCTTCTCGATGCGCTTTTCATTGATGGTCGAGAGGACGATGCGGTCGACATAGATGCCCGGCGTGTGGATGGCGTCGGGATCGAGGGCGCCTTCGGGGACGATCTCCTCGACCTCGACCACGGTGGTCTTTCCGGCCGTCGCCATGTTCGGATTGAAGTTGCGCGCCGTCTTGCGGAACATCAGGTTCCCGGCTGGATCGGCCCTCCAGGCCTTGATGATCGACAGGTCGGCGCGCAGCCAGGTCTCGCGCACATAATCATCGCCCTCGAAGGTCTCGACGGGCTTGCCCTCGGCGACGACGGTGCCGACGCCGGTGCGGGTATAGAAGGCGGGGATGCCTGCGCCCCCCGCCCGGATGCGTTCGGCCAGGGTGCCCTGCGGGTTCAGTTCCAGTTCCAGTTCGCCGGACAGATACTGCTGCTCGAACAGCTTGTTCTCGCCGACGTAGCTGGAGATCATCTTCTTCACCTGACGGCTCTCCAGCAGCATCCACAGGCCGAAGCCGTCGGCGCCTGCATTGTTGGAGATGACGGTCAGCCCGCCGACCCCGGAAGCCCGGATCTCGGGGATCAGGCTCTCGGGGTTGCCCGAGAGCCCGAAGCCGCCGGACATGATGGTCATGCCGTCGAACAACAGGCCCTCAAGCGCGGCTCGGGGAGAGGCGAAAATCTTGGACACGAACCTCAGGTCTTTCGATCAGGCCGCCGCGCGGGCGCGGCCGGACAGGTGCTGGTCGCCCTCGGCAGCGGCACGCTGCAGGGTGAAGTCGAAGGCGACATAGGCGCTGTCGCCTTGACGTTGCGGCACCGGTAGCAGGCCGTCGCGGGTGGCGAAGGCGAAGTCGTCGGCCGCGAACGGATCATCGCCGAAGTTGATCTGGGTCGTCAGCGAACGATAGCCGGGCGCCTCGACGAAGAAGTGGACGTGGGCCGGGCGGTTGCCGTGGCGGCCGATGGCCTTCAGCATCCGGTCGGTCGCGCCGTTCGGCGGCACCGAATAGCCGCTGGGGATCTTGGAGCTGAAATAGTAGCGGCCGTCCGCGCCGACCTTGATGCGGCGACGGTTGTTGAACGGCGTCTGTTCGCCGGTCGGGTCGAAGTGGGAATAGAAGCCCTTCGAATTGGCGTGCCAGACGTGAAGGATGGCGTCGGCGGGCGCCTCGCCGTCCGGGCCGACGATGTTGCCGGTCATATAGAGGGTGTCGGTGTCGTCGGCGTCGTCGGTCAGGTTGATGTTTTCGCCTTCGACCAGCGGCGCGCCCTCGACATAGAGGGGGCCTTCGATGGTGCGCGGCGTGCCGCCGGTGCGGCCCGCCTCGGCGTCCTTGGCGTCCAGGAACAGGTCCATGAAGTGCTCAAGACCCGAACCCGGCACGATCAGGCCGAACTCCTGGGCGCCGTCCTGGAAGAATTTGATCGCGCCCCAGAATTCGTTCTCGCTGATGTCGTGCTTGACGATGGTGCGCATCAGGGCCTCGACGACGTCGCGCATGATGGCCTTCAGACGGGGATCGCCGCCCTCGACGGTCATGCCGCTGGCGCGGTCCAGAAGCTTTTGAATCTCGGGCGTGGCGACGAAATCTTCGGTCATGGTCTTCCTCTCCAGTATGTTCGGCCTTGATGGGCTCTTTAACGATCGTCCTCGTGGATCGACGACGGATGGCGGCACAGGGCGGTGACCTGGACGTCCATGTAGGGAAACAGCGGCAGGGTGCTGAGAAGGTCGTGCAGCGTCTGGGCGTCGGCGACGTCGAAGACGCTGACGTTGCTGTAACGGCCGGCGACACGCCACAGATGACGCCAGATTCCCTGACGCTGCAGATCCTGGGCGCGGGCCTTTTCCTCGGCCTTCAGCCGGTCGATTTTGGCCGGATCGGCGTCGTGCGGAATGCGCACATCCATCGTGACATGAAACAGCATCGGCTTACCCCGCTACCAGTTTGGGCGTGACGACCGAGGTTCGGGCGCCTCGGTCTCGACGAAGCGCCGCGACGGCGTCCTCGTTCAGTTGAAGGCCGAGGCCCGGTCCGTCCGGCACCGTCAGGCAGCCGTCGGCGTAGTGCAGCGGCTCAGCCAGCAGTTCTTCGGTCAGCAGCAGGGGGGCGAACAGTTCGGTGCCGAACTCGATCTCGGGCAGGGTGGCGAAAAGCTGGGCTGAGGCGATGGTGCCGACCGGGCCTTCGAGCATGGTGCCGCCGTAAAGGGCCACTCCCGCCGACTGGGCGACGCCCGCCAGCCGTTTGCACTCGGTCAGGCCGCCCGCCTGGGCGATCTTGAGCGCAAAGACATCGGCCGACTGGCCGCATGCAAGGGCGTAGCCGCTCTCGGGTCCGTGCAAGGCTTCGTCGGCCATGATGGGGACCAGGCCCATCGCCGTCAGCCGGGCCATGCCCGCTGTCGCATGGGCGCGGATGGGCTGTTCGATCAGGTCGACGCCCGCCTCGGCCAGCAGGGGCAGGGCGCGTTTGGCGGCGGCCTCGCTCCAGGCCTGATTGACGTCGACGCGGATGCTGGCGCGGTCGCCCAGGGCGCGTTTGATGGCTGCGACGTGGGCCACGTCTTCCTGCACCGGCCGCTTGCCGATCTTCAGCTTGAAGGCGGTGTGGCGACCCGAGGCCACCATGCTTTCAGCCTCGGCGATGTCCTGAGCGGTGTCGCCGCTGGCCAGGGTCCACAGCACCGGCAGGCGGTCGCGGACGCGTCCGCCCAGAAGCTCGCTGACCGGCACGCCCAGACGCTTGCCCTGAATGTCCAGCAGGGCGGTCTCGACGGCGTTTTTGGCGAAGCGGTTGTCGATGATCGAGCGGCGCAGGCGCTCCATGATCACCGCCGGGCGGGTGGAATCGGCGCCGACCAGCAGGGGGGCGAAATAGGCGTCGATCGCCAGCTTGATGCCTTCAGGACTCTCGCCGCCGTAGTTCAGGCCGCCGATGGTGGTGCCTTCGCCGACGCCCTCGATCCCATCGGCGCAGCGCAGGCGAACCAGAACGATCGTCTGCGACTGCATGGTCGCTACGGAGAGGACATGCGGTCGGATCGTGGGCACGTCGAGGATGATTGTCTCCACGACCTGAATGGCTGATCCCTGCACCTGTCGTCTCCGCATCCTTCAGTGGAGGTCAGCCTAGGGCGCGTCTGTGATGATCTAAAATGCCGTTTTGTTCGTATTTGATATCAAATCGGCATCAAGTCGAATGCGAGGCGCCACGCGGCGCCGACCCATGCGCGAGGTTGATATCGCGATGGGCCGACGTGCGGGCCGCGTGGCGAACCTCCTTGATCAGTGGTCGCCATCCTCCGGCTGACGACGTTTCACGGCCCTGGCGGCGAAAGTCGGCAGCACCAGCAATGTCAGGGCGGTGGCGCTCAGCAGGCCGCCGATGACCACGGTGGCCAGCGGCTTCTGAACCTCAGCCCCGGCCCCGGTGGCGATGGCCATGGGGATGAAGCCGACGATGGCGACCAGGGCCGTGGTCAGCACCGCGCGCAGACGACTGAAGGCGCCAAGCAGGGCCGCGTCACGCGGCGTCTGGCCCGCCTGCAGCCGCTCGCGGATGGCCTGCATCAGCACAAGGCCGTTCAGCGTCGCCACGCCCGACACGGCGATGAAGCCGACCGCCGCCGAGACCGAGAAGGGCATTCCCCTCAGCAACAGCGACAGCGCCCCGCCGACCAGCGCCAGCGGCACGCAGGCGAACACCAGCCCCGCCTCCGCGAACGACCCCAGCGCCATGAAAAGCAGGATGCCGATCAGGACGAAGACCACGGGAATGACCAGACTCAGACGCTGCTCAGCCCGCTTCAGGTTCTCGAACTGGCCGCCCCATTTCAGCGAATAGCCTGCGGGCAGGCTGACCTGCTGGTCGACCTGCTTCTGGGCGTCGGCGACGAAGCCGCCCAGATCGCGGCCGCGCACATTGGCCTGAACCACCATGCGGCGGCTGCCGTCGTTGCGGCTGATCTGGTTCTGGCCCTCCTTCACCTGAATGCGGGCGACCGAGGACAGGGGGATGGCTGCGCCGCTGGCGGTGGTGACAGGCAGGGCGTTCAGGGCGGCGGGGTCGTTGCGCTCGGCGTCGGACAGACGGACCACCACGTCGAAGCGGCGGTCGCTTTCGAAGATCTGGCCGGCCTCGGCGCCGCCGATGGCCGCCGAAACGGCTTCGGACACGTCGGCCGCCGACAGGCCGTAGTTGGCGGCGGCGAAGCGGTCGACGCTGACCGTCAGGGTCGGCAGGCCCGACGCCTGCTCCACCCGCACGTCGGCCGAACCGGGCGTGTCGCGCAGGGCGTTGGCCACCTGGTCCGCCGTCTTCTGAAGCTGGGCGAAGTCGTCGCCATAGACCATGACCGCCAGATCGGTGCGGACGCCCGAGATCAGCTCGTTGAAGCGCAGTTCGATCGGCTGGCTGAACTCGAAGGCGTTGCCCAGCTGGGTCGAAGCGGCCTTCTCGATGCGGGCGATCAGTTCTTCCTTCGGCAGGCGGGGATCGGGCCATTCCTTGCGTTTCTTCAGCACGATGACGGCGTCGGAGATGTTGGGCGGCATGGGGTCCACCGCCGCCTCGGCCGTGCCGGTGCGCGAGAAGACGGTCTTCACCTCGGGCTGGGCGGTGATGGCCCGCTCCAGCGCCATCTGCATGGCGAGGGACTGCTCCAGCGAGGCCGAGGGCACGCGCAGCGCCTGCATGGCGATGTCGCCTTCGTCCAGCGTCGGGATGAACTCGCGCCCCAGCATGGTGAAGGCCAGGGCGCCGATCAGCAGGGCGCCGAAGGCCGAAGCCAGCACCGTCTTCGGATGCGAGACGGCGGCACGGATGGCCGGTTCGATCCAGCGGCGCGCGTGGCGCAGCAGGAAGGTCTCATGCTCTTCCGCCTCGCCGTTCTCATCGACGTGGACCGTCTTGGGCTCCTTGACCAGCAGGGCGGCCATGGCCGGGACGAAGGTGAAGGAGAAGATGAAGGCGCCGACCAGGGCCAGCATGACCGTGGCGCCCATGGGGATGAAGGTCTTGCCCTCGACCCCTTCCAGCATCAGCAGGGGGGTGAAGACCAGAAGGATTATAAGCTGGCCGAAGGCGGCGGGCTTGACCATCTGGCGGGCGGCGCTGGCGGCGACGCCAAGGCGTTCGTTGCGGGTCAGGGCGCGGCCCATGTCGGCGCGTTTCTGGCCCAGACGCAGCAGGGTGTTCTCGACCACCACCACGGCGCCGTCGACCAGCAGGCCGAAGTCCAGCGCCCCCAGGCTCATCAGGTTTCCGCTGATGCCGAAGCGGTTCATGCCGATGACCGCGAACAGAAAGCTGATCGGGATCATCAGGGCCGTGATCGTCGCCGCGCGGATGTTCCCCAGCAACAGGAACAGCACGACGATGACCAGCAGGGCGCCTTCGGTCAGGTTCTTGGCCACCGTCTTGATGGTGGAGTTGACCAGGGCGCTGCGGTTCAGCACCGGCTCGGCCACGATGTCGGGCGGCAGGCTGGCGCTGATCTGCTCCAGTCGTTCGGCGGCGGCCTGGGCCACGGTGCGGCTGTTCTCGCCCGCCAGCATCAGGGCCGTGCCGATCACCGCCTCATGGCCGTCGCGGCTGGCCCCGCCCAGACGCGGCGCCTGGCCGATCTCGACCACGGCCACATCGGCGACCCGAACGACCAGGCCGTTGCGGTTGGCCACGGGCGCCTGGGCCAGATCCTCGACGGTCTGGGCCAGGGCGTCGGTGCGCACGGTCAGGGCCTCGCCCGCGCGCTGGATATAGCCAGCGCCTGCCTGCGTATTGGCGCGGTCCAGCGCCTGAACAAGATCGTTCAGGCTGAGGCCGTAACCCGCCAGCCGCGCCGGATCGGGCCGGACGGCGTATTCCTTCACATAGCCGCCGTTGACATCGACGCCCGCCAGACCGGGCGCCGTCCGCATCCGGGGCGCGATGATCCAGTCCTGAACGGTGCGCAGGTAGGTGGCTCGCGCCTGCGGCGTATCCAACCGCTCGCCCTCGGGCGTCAGATAGGCGCCGTCGGGTTGCCAGCCGGGACGGCCCGCGCGCGCTGTCTTTGCGTCGAAGGGCGTCAGATCGACCGTCCACATCAGGACTTCGCCCAGGCCGGTGGTGATGGGCGACAGGGCCGGTTCGACGCCCTCGGGCAGATTCTCACGCGCCTGCGCCATCCGTTCGGCCACCTGCTGACGGGCGAAGTAGATGTCGGTGGCGTCGCTGAAGATGACCGTCACCTGGCTGAAGCCGTTGCGGGTCAGGGAGCGGGTGCTCTGTATCCCCGGAATGCCCGCCATCGCTGTTTCCAGCGGGTAGGTGACCTGACGCTCCATCTGTTCGGGGGCCAGGGCCGGGGCCACGGTGTTGATCTGCACCTGTCGGTTGGTGATGTCCGGAACGGCGTCGATCGGCAGTTTGGTCAGCTGGAACAGGCCCCAGGCCGCGACCAGCGTCGTGGCCAGGATGACGAACCAGCGGAAGCGGACGGACGCCTCAATGATCGCTTTGAACATGATCGCCCTCCCTTAATGGCCGTGCTCGGCTTCGCCCTTGGCCAGTTCGGCCTTGAGCAGGAAGGCGTTGGCCGCCGCGACCTTTTCGGTCCCGGTCAGGCCGCGCAGGATTTCGGTAGAGCCCCCGGCCTGACGGCCGGCCAGCACGGGCTGGGCGCGGAAGCCTTGGCCGGTCTGAACGAAGACCACCGTGGCGCCGTCGACCGCCTGCACCGCTTCGGACGGCACGGTCAGGGCGCCGCCCGACTGGCCTTGTGTGAGCACGGCGCCGGTGACGGGCGACCCGGCGGGAGGCAGGCGGCCGCTTTCGGGCCGGGCGCGGATCACGGTCGCGCCGCTGTCCTGCAATCCGGCGTCGGCGGCGACGCCGGTGACGAGGGCGTCGAACTCGCCCTGCGGGCCGGTGACGCGCACGTGCGAGCCGAGGCGGACCTGAGCGGCCAGTTGCGGCGGGGCGTTGAAGACCAGTTCGACGCGCGCCGGATTGGTCACTTCGGCCACGACCGCGCCCTGACCGACGAAGCCGCCGGGGCCGACCTGAACATTGGCGACGACGCCCGCGATGGGGCTGACGATGCTCATCCGGCCCGAGGCGTTGGGCGAGCCCGCCGCCGTCGCCCGCGCCCGCGCGGCGCGAGCCATAGCCTCGGCGCTGGCGGCCTGAGCCTGCGAGGCCTCGACCTCCTGACGGGCGACGACGCCCTGATCGGCCAGATTGCGGTTGCGCTGATGCGCCTGACGCGCGGCGGTCGCGGCGGCCGAGGCTGCATCGATCTCGGCGCGTAATGCAGCGCCGTCGCCGCTGATCAGGCTGACCAGAGGCTGGCCCGCGCGGACCGCCTGGCCCGGCGCGACCAGCACCCGCTCGACCGTGCCGCCAACCACGGCGCCGACAGCGGCGCGCGCGTCGACCATGGCCTCGACCCGGCCGGACAGACGGGTTTCGCCGCCGCCGCCGCGCGAGACGGCGACGACGGAAATGCCCGCCGCCTGAAGCTGTTCGGCGGTCAGTTCGATCACGCCCTCGGGCGTTTCGGCGGTTTCGCCCGTGGTTTCGCCTTCGGGCTCGGCTTCCTTGACAGCCGCGACGGCGCTGGGCGGGTCATGCCGGACAAGAGACAGCGTCAGCCCGCCGATCCCCAGCATGAGAACAGCGGCGACGCCGACGAGCAGGGCTTCTTTCTTCGACAAGGTATTGCGCATCAGCGACTTCCTTCAAAGGGGAGGCGGCCTTCCAGGCGCGCCAGGTCGATCTCGGCGCGGACGCGCGCCATGCGGGCGTCGACAGCGGCGGATCGGGCGTTGATCAGAGCCGCGCGTCCGGTGCGCAGCTCCAGTTGCGAGATGCGTCCCGCTTCGGCGCCGATGCGCGACAGGCGATAGGCCTCCTCGGCCGAGGTCACGCCTGCATCGGCGGCTGACACGCGGCTGGCGGACGACGCGAGACGCGCCATCGCGGCGGCCCGGTCGGCTCCGGCGTCCTGACGCGCCTGCATGACCCGCGCTTGGGCAGCCCGGTGCTCGGCGCGGGCCGCGTCGATGCTCCCCCGGTTCCGGTCGAACAGCGGCAAGGGCAGGCTGAGGCCGAAGGTCAGGGCCGTCTGGTCCTCGGCGCCGAAGCGGGTCACGCCGACGCGGGCGGTGACATCGGGGCGGCCGTTGATACGCTCGATGTCGATGCGGCGCTCGGCCGCCGTCGCCTCGGCCTCAGCCACGCGCACCGTGGGCGCTTCGCGGTGGGAAGGGCTTGAGGGCGTCGCTGACGCATCCAGTAACCCGACCGCGATCGAGGTCGCGGGGGTCGGCAGCATGGCGACGGCGCTCAGCCGGGCGAAGGCGGCGTCACGCTCGGCTTTGGCCTCGTCCAACGCGGCGCGGGCGGCGGCGGCCTCGCTCTCGGCCTGTATGCCGCGCAGAAGAGGCTCTCGCCCTTCCTCGACCAGGGCCAGCGCCGCGCGGGCGTCGGCCACGGACAGGCTCAGCGCCTCTTCGGCCAGGGCCGCGCGAAGCTGGGCCGCTTCGGCTTCGGCATAGGTCAGGGCCAGCCGACCGGCCGTATCGATCAGGGCGAGGTCGCGTCTCAGAGACGCCGCGCCTGCATCGGCGCGGGCGGCGTTCACCCTGGCCGAACGTCGACCCCACAGTTCAAGATCCTGGCTGAAGGACAGGCTGAAATCGCCGCCTCCAAAGCCGTTATAAGGGCCGGACCCGGCGACGTTCTCGGCGCTCAGATCCAGACTGGGGTTGGGGCGGACGCGGGCCTGGCGGACACGCGCCTCGGCGGCGTCGACAAGGGCGGCGGCTTCTGCGGAAGCGGGCGTCTGGTCGAGGCGAGCGACAAGCTCGGCATAGGTCGGAGCGGGGTCGGCCCACGACGGGGCGGCCGACGCCGCGCCCAGCAAGACGAGCGCGCAGCCGATCGCGAGGCGCGATCGACGACGATGCAGCGATAACATGTTTGATTTCCAGAATTACTGAACAGGAGCGCGCACGACTGCGCGGATCTCAGCTCAGGCTCTGGGAGGGCGCTTCAGGCCTTCGGGCGCGCAGGAAGCCAGACGATCGTTCAGCGGGCGGCCATGTTCGACATGGGCCGGCAGACCGATGAGAACGAAATCGCGCGAGGGATGCCGTTCGCTGGCGGTGTGATGGCAATGGCCGTGGGCGCACAGGCCGGGTTCGCCGCCTGAGCCGTCATGATCCCCGGCCGCCGGATCGTGGTCGATCACTTGGTGAGCGGCCAGCGGTTCCGGCCCGCAGGCGGCGGCGTCGGCGATGGGCGCAATGGCGAACGCCGCGACGACCAGAGTCAGCGCGGCCAACAGTCTTGCCAATGTCGTCATCGACCAAGCCATTGCAGGTTTAGGTAGGGGTGGCCGAAATCGAAAGCAATCTGTTATAAGGTTCGGGTTGTTGCGATGCGATCGTCAGTCACCAGATCCACCGTCACGTCCCGCCGATTGATGTTTTTGTCCGTGTGCGTCGTTGATCTGTGCGTGTCGGAAGCAGGTGGTCTGGTGATCGTTCACCATACCGACCGCCTGCTGAAAGGCGTAGACGATGACCGGGCCGCAGAACTTGAAACCGCGCGCCTTCAAGGCTTTGGCCATGGCGACGCTTTCTAGCGTCTGGGTCGGGGCGTCGCGGAAATCTCTCCACTGATTCACCAGCGGCCGGCCGTCGACGAAGGACCACAGCCAGGCCGAAAAGTCCTCGCCGTTGTCGCGCATGTCCAGCCAGATGCGGGCGCCGTTGATGGCGGCGTCGACCTTGGCGCCGGAGCGGATGATGCGCGGGTCGGCCAGCAATCGCGCACGGTCGGCCTCTCCATAGCGGGCGATGACCTCGGGATCGAAGCCGTCGAAGGCGTCGCGCATCCCCTCTCGCTTTCTCAGGATGGTGATCCAGGCCAGCCCGGCCTGAAAGCCGTCCAGCACCAGCTTCTCCCACAGAGCGCGAGGGTCGTATTCGGGCACGCCCCATTCGGTGTCGTGATAGGCGATGTAGAGCGGGTCCGTCGTCCCGCACCAGCCGCAGCGGCCTTCAGCCTTTTCGGATTCGGTCATGGCGCGAGGTTGCGGGAATGTTCTGACGGCGCAAGCGAAAAGGCCCGACGTTTCCGCCGGGCCCTCATGGGATGTTGAAGGGCGTTTTACAGCCGCTCGACCGTGAAGCCCTTCGCCGTCAGCATGTCGATCACGCTGTCCTGATCCATCAGGTGGGCGGCGCCGACGGCGACGAAGGCGGTGCCTGCGCCCTGCATCATCGTCTCGATCTGGTTGGTCCAGTCGGCGTTGCGCTCGATCAGGGCGGCGCGGTGGATGTCTTCATGAATGTCGCGGGTGTTGACGCGGTTCAGGCGGCCCGCCTCGGCGGCGTCGCCCTTCAGCCAGGCGGCGACGGTATCATCCAGATTGGTGACGATGCCGTCTGCGTTGCGGACATAGTTGTTCAGATAGGCGACCTGAGCCTCTTCGCTCATGCCCGCGATCAGGCGCACCTGGATGTCGGCGGTTTCAAAGCCGTGCAGCGCCTTGCCCTGCGCCCTGGCGCGATCCATCAACGTCTTGTCGACGCCCGCCTCGGACCGATAGCCCGCGTTGGTCGGGCCCGACATGGAGATCATGAAGGCCGCCAGCCACGGACGATAGGCGTCCAGCGCCGCGCCTGACGCGCCATTGGCCTGGGCGAGCTTGTCGAAGGCGGCGAAGTCTGCGGCCGACAGGATGGACGACAGGGGGCGGGACGGATCGACGCCATGCTGCTGGATCACCGGCATGACCACGGCCTGATCGTCCTGATCGGCGATCTCGACCCAGATGTCGGACGCGCTGGCGAAGGCGGCGTCGACCTTGTCCGAGCCCCAGGCCGTGCCGGGACGCAGCACATGGACCGTGCCGAACAGATAGACGGTGGAGTCCGCGTCTCTGACCACCCACAGCGGGGGGCCGGCGCCCTCGGCGCGGGGGATGGGCGCCGCGGAAACCGAGCCGGGGGCTTCGGCGTGGGCGACGCCGGGGGTGGCGGCGAGGGCGGCGGAGGCGGCCAGGGCGGCCAGCAGTCCGGCGGCGAAGCGCGAGACACAGTTGGCCGACTGGCCCATGCGGTGTGCGAGGGTCATTGCAAAGTCCTTGGATTTTAGGGGTTTGGTCTAAAGAGCGGCCGGATCAGGCGATGAAGATGGCTTCGATCGGCTGGTCGAAGAGGCGGGAAATGCGGAAGGCGAGGGGCAGGGAAGGGTCGTAGCGGCCCTTCTCCAGCGCCTGGATGGTCTGGCGCGAGACGCCCAGGCGCTCGGCCAGATCGGCCTGGGTCCAGTCGCGTTCAGCGCGGAAGACCTTCAGGCGATTGACGAAGGCGCTGGTCATCGACGGGCGATCCACCAGCCGCACCAGGCGAGGCCATAGCCGACGGCCTGGGCCGCGAAGACGGCGAAGACGCCCAGGGCGATCAGGGCAGCGTCGGTGTGCGGCACGGCGGCGGGCAGCAAATTCACGCCTGCGAGGGCGGCGATGACGACGGCCGCGCCGCCTGCGACGAGGCCCAGGTTGCCGCCCCACCACCAGGCCCATTTGTGCGCCTCTTTGGCGGCCTCATCCAGGGCGCGCCACCAGTAGAGGGTGTGCAGGGCGGTGAAGACGGCCAGTCCGGCGCCCAGGACGACAACGCCGATCGACGGCGCGCGGCCCCAGGCGTCGGGCCAGAAGGGCGTGGCGGCGGTGGCGCTGACTCCGACCACGGTCAGGGCGCACAGAACGACGGTCAGATCGTCCATCTTCTTCTTGTTACGGGCGGCGGCTTCGCCTGCGGCGGTGATCTGGGTATTCATGACAAGCTCCCCTGTCGTGTTGACAAGTGAGCTTTACCAACGATGTCGCGTTTACGTCAAGCGACTTTTACATCACGACAAGCAGATTTTCCGTTCTTTCGAATTCAGCCTTGAAAATCAGGGATCCAGTCGGGCTTCGCGACCCGCACGGAGCGGCCCTCGACGGTCAGGTCGCCTTCCATGCGGTCCAAGCGCATCAGGGCGATGGCGCGCCCCTCGGCGCCGGTCATGACTTCGCCCGCCCGCAGGTCGCCGTTCAGCACCTCGGCGCCGCGTTCGGGGGCGGGGCCGTCGAAGGTGATGGCCATCATGCGGTTCTTGATCGTGCCGCGCCGCTTCATCCGCGAGGTCGTCTCCTGACCGATGAAGCAGCCCTTGTGGAAGTCGATGCCGTTCAGCAGGTCGAAGTCCGCCTCGATCGGATAGGTCTTGTCCTGCAGCGTGTCGGCTGTGGGATCGGGCACGCCCAGCGTCAGGCGGTGCGCCTGCCAGTCGGCCTCTGTCGCGTCGGTCTCGCTCTGATCTCCCCAGCGGCGGCCGCCCAGCGCCGGCAAGCGGGGATCATCGACAAAGCCGTCCGGCCTGTCGGCGCCCCAGGCGACGAAGACTGCGTCGGGAATCGCCATCACATCCACGCTGGAGCGCAGCCTGTACATCGACAGACGCTGGAGCAGGGCGTCGCGCCGGTCGGCCGCCACATCCAGAATGACGCCGTCCTCCTCGCCCCAGATGAACAGGTCGAACATCAGCCGTCCCGGCGGCGAAAGCAGAGCACCGAAGCGCAGTTCGCCGGGCTGCAGCGTCTCCACGTTCTGGGTGAGCAGATTATGCAGGAAAGGGCGGGCGTCGGGGCCGCTGATGCGGATCAGGGCGCGACTGTCGAGGCGGGCGATAGGCATAAGGCCTAGATAGGCGGCCTCGACCGCTTCCTCCAGTGCGTCACGCTGCGCCCCGGTTCTGCCGGACGAAACATCCCCTCACGGATTGTTGCAACTGCAGCCTCGCCTTCGCAGGTGCAGCGCGCTAGTGAGGGCGTCCGTAAGGCGGGACTCAGAATATACCCGCACCCTTCTACATATGCGGGGCTGGGACCCGCAGTCAGACCACGGTTCAGGAACTGCGAAATGACCAAGTGGGTGTACGGCTTTGGCGGCGGATCCGCTGACGGCGACGCTTCGATGAAGAATCTTCTCGGCGGCAAGGGGGCGAACCTGGCCGAGATGTCGTCCCTCGGCCTGCCGGTGCCGCCGGGCTTCACCATCACCACCGAGGTCTGCACCTGGTATTACGCCAATGAAGAGACCTATCCGACCGACCTGACCGATCAGGTCAAGGCGGCCCTGGCCCATGTCGAGGGCGTGGTGGGCAAGACCTTCGGCGACGCCGCCAACCCGCTGCTGGTCTCGGTGCGCTCGGGCGCCCGCGCCTCCATGCCGGGCATGATGGACACGGTGCTGAACCTGGGCCTGAACGACCAGACGGTCGAGGGTCTGGCCAAGCTGTCGGGCGACCGCCGCTTCGCCTTCGATTCCTACCGCCGCTTCATCACCATGTACTCCAACGTGGTGCTGGGTCTGGGCCACGACTATTTCGAAGAGGTGCTGGACGACCACAAGGATCGTCTGGGCGTCTCGGTCGACACCGAACTGACCGCCGAGAACTGGGAAAAGGTGGTCGCGGACTACAAGGCCCTGGTCGAGCGCGAACTGGGCAAGCCCTTCCCGCAGGATCCTCAGGCCCAGCTGTGGGGCGCCGTCGGCGCCGTGTTCGAAAGCTGGATGAACGACCGGGCGAAATTCTATCGCCGCATGCACGACATCCCTGAAAGCTGGGGCACGGCCGTCAACGTTCAGTCGATGGTGTTCGGCAACATGGGCGAGACCTCGGCCACCGGCGTCGCCTTCACCCGCAACCCCTCGACGGGCGAGAACAAGCTGTACGGCGAGTTCCTGATCAACGCCCAGGGCGAGGACGTGGTGGCCGGCATCCGCACGCCGCAGTCCCTGACCAAGGCGGGCCGCGAGGAGATGGGCGAAACGGCTCCTTCGATGGAAGAGGCCATGCCTGAGGTCTTCGCCCAGTTCGTCGACGTGGTGGGGCGGCTGGAAAGCCACTACCGCGACATGCAGGACATCGAGTTCACGGTCGAACAGGGCCGTCTGTGGATGCTGCAGACCCGCAACGGCAAGCGCACGGCCAAGTCGGCGCTGAAGATCGCTGTGGACCTGGCTTCGGAAGGCGTCATCTCTCAGGACGAGGCGGTCAGCCGCGTCGAACCGGCGGCGCTAGACCAACTGCTGCACCCGACGCTGGACCCCAAGGCGGCGCGCACGGTGGTGGCGGCGGGCCTGCCCGCCTCGCCGGGTGCAGCGACCGGCAAGATCGTCTTCGACGCCGACGAGGCGGAACGTCTGGGCCAGCAGGGCGACGCCGTCATCCTGGTCCGCGACGAGACCAGCCCGGAAGACATCCACGGCATGCACGCGGCGCGCGGCATCGTCACGGCGCGCGGCGGCATGACCAGCCACGCAGCGGTGGTGGCGCGCGGCATGGGGCGCCCCTGCGTCTCGGGCGCGGGCGAAATCTCGATCGATGAGAAGGCGGGGACCTTCACCGCGCGCGGCCGTACCTTCAAGGCGGGCGAGGTCATCACCATCGACGGCGGCAAGGGCGAGGTGCTGGACGGCGCCGTGGCCATGATCGAGCCGGAGCTGACGGGCGATTTCCAGACCCTGATGGGCTGGGCCGACGGCATCCGCCGCCTGAAGGTCCGCGCCAACGCCGAGACCGCCCTGGACGCCAAGACTGCGCGCGGTTTCGGCGCCGAGGGCATCGGCCTGTCGCGCACCGAACACATGTTCTTTGACGACGACCGCATTGCGGCGGTGCGCGAGATGATCCTGGCCGATGATGAGGCGGGCCGTCGCGCCGCCCTGGCCAAGATCGCGCCGTTCCAGAAGGCCGACTTCACCGAACTGTTCGCGATCATGAGCGGTCTGCCGGTGACCGTGCGTCTGCTGGACCCGCCGCTGCACGAGTTCATCCCGCACACCGAGGCTGAAATCGACGCCCTGGCCGCGCATCAGGGGCTGGACGCGGCCAAGCTGAAGCGTCGGGCCAGGGAGCTTCAGGAAACCAACCCCATGCTGGGCCATCGCGGCTGTCGCCTGGGCGTGGCCTATCCGGAAATCTATGAAATGCAGGTCCGCGCCATCCTTGAGGCGGCGCTGCAGGTGAAGGCGTCCACCGGCGTCGCCCCGATCCCGGAGATCATGCACCCGCTGGTCGCCCTGGGTCTGGAGATGAAATATCTGCGCGAGCTGACCGACCGCACGGCCAAGGCCGTCTTTGTCGAGGCGGGCGACAGCGTGGACTATCTGGTCGGCACCATGGTCGAACTGCCGCGCGCTGCCCTGCGCGCCGCCGATCTGGCCGAACACGCCGAGTTCTTCAGCTTCGGCACCAACGACCTGACCCAGACAACCTTCGGCATCAGCCGCGACGATTCCGGTCGCTTCCTGCAGGTCTATCTGGACAAGGGCATCTTCGAGAACGACCCCTTCGTCCGTCTGGACCAGAACGGCGTGGGCGACCTGATCCGCATCGCCGAGGAGCGCGGTCGCGCGGCCAAGCCGGGCATGAAGATGGGCATCTGCGGCGAACATGGCGGCGACCCGTCGTCCATCGCCTTCTGCGAAGAGGTGGGGCTGGACTACGTCTCCTGCTCGCCCTACCGCGTGCCGATCGCCCGTCTGGCGGCGGCGCAGGCGGCGCTGGCCGCCCGTTCGGGCGTAGAGCGCGAGAAGGACCGCTAAGGTCGGCTCTCAAAATCGATAAGGAAAGGGCGATCCGAAAGGGTCGCCTTTTTCTTGTCTTATAATAGTCGCTCTTGAAGGAACGTCGTGTGTGCTTCCGATTGCACAGTCATCGACTTCTTCATGAAGCATAAGGAACGTCTGCGGCGTGCGAGCTTTGTTTCTCCGCAAGGTGGTCAGGCCAGTCCTGCTCATCGCAATAAGGAGTGATTGAAGCTCATGCGTAATGTTATTCTCGCCGCCGCCGCGCTGTCTGTATTCGCCCTGCCGGCTGCGGCCCAGGTCGTGCAGCCGGGCGGCCCCACCTATTATGGTACGCTCGGCTATTCGCAACTGGACCATTCAGATGGGGACCTGGGCGCGGTGACCGGTCGTCTGGGCGCCAAGTTCAACCCTTATTTCGGCGTTGAGGGCGAGGGCTCGATCGGGGTGAAGGACGACGACTTCACCGTCGCCGGCGCCAAGGGCAAGATCAAGCACGACTACGATCTGGCCGCCTATGCGGTCGGCACGCTCCCGGTTACGCCCAACTTTGAACTGTTTGCGCGCGGCGGTTACGGCACGACCCGCATCAAGGGCGAACTGGCCGGTTTTGAGAGCAAGGCCGACGGTGAAAGCTGGAATTACGGCGTCGGCGCCAACTACTACTTCGACGCTCAGAACGGCCTGCGCGGCGATTGGACCCGCCGTGACTTTACCGACGATGGCGGCGAGGTGGATGTTTATTCGGTCAACTACGTCCGTCGCTTCTAAGCCGACTTAAGCGAACGGATCGGGCGCGCTTCTCGGCGGAGCGCGCCCTTCTTTTTTGAGATCTAGATGTAACACTGTATGTGTCGTTATTGCATCACAGGGCTATGTCTTTGATATTCGGCATGGAACTATAGGTCCTGCCTACCCATTTATCCCTGTGTTGGATGGGGCATGTGATCACAGAAGTCACATCATCTAAGGAGTATGAAATAATGCGTAACGTTCTTCTCGCCGCCGCCGCTATGTCTGTTCTTGCCGTTCCGGCGTTTGCTCAATCGAATCCTGAGCCGCGCGGTTATGGATCGCTGGGTTACACGCATATGGAAGGCGACGCAGCCCAGACCGGCGCCGTCAGCGGGCGCCTGGGCGTCGACCTGAACCGCTACCTCGCCGTCGAGACGGAAGTGGGGGTAGGGGTCAAGGATAAGGACATCACCGTCGCCGGCGTCGATGGCCAGATCAAGCATGAGTGGGACGCCGCCGGTTATGTCGTCGGCAAATACCCGATCGGCGACAAGCTGGAACTGTTCGCTCGCGGCGGCTACGGCCACACCGAGCTGAAGCAGGAACTGGCGGGCGCCGAGACCAAGGTCGGCGGCGACAGCTGGAACTATGGCGTCGGCGCCAACTACTACCTGGACGGCGTGAACGGCGTCCGCGCCGACTGGACCCGTCGTGACTTCCGCGATGACCGCGGCGAGGCTGACGCCTATTCGGTCAGCTACATCCGTCGCTTCTAAGCGCGGATAGTCTGAAATGACGAAGGCCCGCTCCATCGGAGCGGGCCTTTTTCGTTGACTGAAACCTTATGGGTCAGGCGACGTCGGGCGCCAGAGCCCAGCGCAGGGACCCTTCGCCGAAGGGGCGGATGAAGAAGTCGCGATAGCGTTCAAACACCTCGATGATCTTCATCTTGAGGTCCTGAGTCACCGACTCGCCGCGTTGGCGCTTCAACGCCGCGACGCAGTTGATGACTATATCCTGATGGGCGGAACCGCCCATGCGTTGCAACACCGTGGCCACGTCGTGCGCCAGCGGATCACTGAGTTTTTCAGCCCAAGGCAAAGCTGTCTGAGTCATTCGGGCATCGTCCCCCCTGTTTCTCGACGCGTTACGGTTTGCAAAATTTTCCGAACAGTGCAAGCGCCGCCGGAAATAATGATTCCCGAACGACTGAATCAGGGGCGCTTTTGCACAAAAACCGTGCCCGCCGAATAACCTGCGCCGAAGCTGCAGATCAGACCCGTATCGCCCGGCGCGAAGCCCTCGTGGTGCAGATGGAAGGCGATGATCGACCCGGCCGAGGAGGTGTTGGCGTAGTCGTCCAGGATGATGACGTTCTCGCCGGGCTCAGGCTCGCGACCCAGCACCTTCCTGCCGATCAGGGTGTTCATGTTGATGTTGGCCTGGTGCAGCCACAGGCGCTTCAGTCCGTGCGGGTCCAGGCTCAGTTCGGCGGCGTGGTCCAGGATCATCTCCGACACCATCGGCACCACCTCCTTGAACACCTTGCGACCCTGCTGGACGAACATCTTGTCGCTCAGGCCGTCGGGCGAGACGGGCTCATGCCCGTCGGTCGGCAGGGCGGCGCGGTCCAGAAAGCCGAAATTGTTGCGGATGTTGTTCGAGAAGCTGGTCTGCAGCTTCGTGCCCAGAATGTCCCAGCCGCCCGGCTCGGCCTGATCCTCGGCCTCGATGATGACGGCGGTGGCGACGTCGCCGAAGATGAAGTGGCTGTCGCGATCCTTGAAGTTCAGGTGCGCCGAGCAGATTTCCGGGTTCACCATCAGCACGGCCTTGACCGAGCCCGAGGCCACGAAGTCCGCTGCCGTCTTGATGCCGAAGGTGGCCGAGCTGCACGCCACGTTCATGTCGAAGGCGAAGCCCTCAATGCCCAGCGCCTGCTGCACCTCAATGGCCATGGCGGGGTAGGGGCGCTGCATGTTCGATGCAGCGCAGATGACGGCGCCGATCTCGCTGACCGGCTTGCCCCAGGCCCTGATGGCGTCTTCAGCGGCCTTCACCGCCATTTCGGCCAGGATCGACAGTTCGTCGTCGCCGCGCGCGGGCAGGTGCGGCAGCATCCGCTCGGGGTCGATGATGCCTGACTTGTCCATGACGTAGCGCGCCTTGATGCCCGAGGCCTTCTCGATGAAGGCTTCGGACGAGGGCGTCTTGGCCTCGACCTCTCCGGCGGCGATGGCCTGCGCGTTGGCCGCGTTCCAGCCTTCCGCCCACGCGTTGTAGGCGCCGACCAGCTCCTCGTTCGAGATCGACTGTTCCGGCGTGAACAGGCCGGTGGCGGAGATGACGGCTTTTTGCACTGTATGGTTCCCTGACGCTCGGCGCGCGGCGCCTCGCTGCATGAGGGAACATGGAGTCCCCGGCGCTCGACAAGCCTTATGTCGGCGCCTCGCGGCGAAGTTCGGGCGCCTCGCGGGCCGGACTCAGTCCGTTGCGATGACGAACTTCCTCAATAAGCCGGGGGAAGGCTGCGGTCGAGACTGGCCTTTATGCCCCGCCACCAGCGATTGATCCGACCGCGCGGCGGGGCGGGCAGGGGATGGTCGCGCGCAGCGATCAGGGCCTCGACCAAATCCTCGGCCTCGCACGGCCAGCCGTCCGGCGTGACATAGACCGGATAGCCGATCAGGGCGGCGTGGATGACGCTCTGCAGACTGGCGCGGCGCGTGCGCCGTTCGAACGTCAGCTGATCGTCGGTCAGGCCCCAGCCCGCATAGAAGGGGCGACCATAGACGCTGACCGGCTTGCCCCGCATCAGGGCCTCGAACCCGGTCAACGACGTCAGGGTCGCCAATCGGTCGCAGGCGTTCAGACAGTCCACGATGTCCAGATCGTCGGCCGAGGCGTCGACCTCCTCCATCGCCGCATGGTCCAGCAGGCCGGGCCGGTTGCCCGCAGTCACGTCCGGGTGGTTGCGATAGATCAGGAAGGCGTCGGGATGATCCGCCCGCGCCGCCTTCACCAGACCCGAGTTGGTGCGAAGGTCCGGTCCGCAGCCCATCATGATCGAGCGGTCGTTCTCGACCTGGCCCACGACCAGCAGGATGGGCTTGTCGGTCGGCCAGTGCGCCGGAACGCCCGCGCCCTTCAGATTGTATTTCGACAGGCCCGCATCGACCACGCGGGCGCGAAGGGCCTCGGCCCGCGCCGCCTGATCGGGCGACGGCTCGCCCGCCTCGATCAGGCTTTCCAGACGGCTGGGTCGGGTCGGGTCGTAATAGACCCCCTGATCGTCCAGCGCGACCGACAGGGCGCCGAAGAAGTCGGACCCCAGCCCGCGCGAGCGGATGAAGCCGTCCTCCATCCGCACGACGGGCCCCTCGAAGGCGTCGGCGGCGGCGCGGATCTGCGGCGTCTCCTTGCCGGCCCACCAGATCAGCCTGCCGTCCGTCGCCCGCGCATGGGCGACGGCGGCGGATGAGCGCCAGAAATAGCGCACGCGGCCCTTGGGCGAGTTCAGCAGGCGGCGCACCGGCGGCCGCTTGGCCGGGGCGAAGCCGACCGCCGCCCAGTCCCCTGCCAGCCGGTCGGCCCGGTCGCGCAGGGCGATCAGCCGATCCAGCGCCTGTTCCGCCTCGCATCGCTGGCCGGTGACGGGATCGACATAGCGGGTGTAGGCGATCAGGGCCGCCGCCGCGACCTGCTCCAGATCACGCGCCACGCCGCGTCGTCCGGTCTGAACCGCATCCGTCGTCAGCCCCCAGCCGGAATAGAAGGACGCGCCGAAGCAGCGCACCGGCAGGCCCCTCAACAGCGCCTCGAACCCCAGCGCCGAAGTCACGACATAGACCGCGTCTACTGCCGCCAGCAGGTCGGCAGGCCGCACGTCGGTGTCGATCAGGGTGACGCCCTGAAGCTGGTCCGCCGGGATGCAGCCCTGCTTGCGACCCGCCGCCACGGCGGGGTGGCGCTTGACGATCAACTGGGCGTCCGGCTCGTCGCGCCGGGCGGTCGCCAGCATCTCGGAGAAGCTGGCCTCGGTCGCCAGCCCATAGCCGATGGAGGCGTCGCCGAAGGTCTGGTCCACGATCAGCACCCGGCGGCCGGGTTTCAGCAGGCCGGGGTCCACCGGCCCGCCCATATTGGTCTTGGACACGCCGGAGGCGACGATGCGGTCGATCAACGCACGCGACCGTCCGCGCATCGCATCGTCGCACCAGTCGGGCGCGGTCTGAATGAGATGTTCCAACCGACTGGGCCGGGTCGCGTCGTAATAGATGCCCAGATCATCGACGATCAAGCTCAGGCTGGTCGCTCCGCCCTCGCCGATGCCGACCGAGCGCAGGAAGCCGTCTTCCAGCGCGACATAGGGTTTGCCGTGCTTCGCCGCCCAGCGTCGGCCCGCTTCCGCCGTCGGCTTCATGCCCCAGCCGAGGACGGCCTCGATGGACGATCCGGGCAGGGCGGACAGGTCGTAATCGGTCAGGAAGGCGGACAGGAACGGCGCCTTCAGCACCCCGGGCGCACAGACCCAGGCGCGGGTTTTCGACAGGGGCGGAAGCGGTGCGGTCATGGAGCCGTGTCTAAGGTCTGCCGTAAGAAGGCGCCACCCCGCTCTTCCTTCTCCCCTTGAGGGAGAAGGTGGCAGGCGGAGCCTGACGGATGAGGGGTGTGAGCGCGCCCTGTCCGAAATGTTTCCCAGCGAAGTCGCTAATCATCTGCCCTCGCGCCGACACCCCTCATCCGAGCGCCTCCGGCGCCCACCTTCTCCCTCAAGGGGAGAAGGGTCAGAGATCGGCTAGAAGGTTTTGGGCGGCGTGCAGGTGCAGCCGCTCCACCATCTCGCCCTCGACGCGGATGACGCCCAGCCCGGCGGCCTCGGGCGTGGCGAAGGCGGCCACTACCTTGCGCGCCCATTCGATCTCGTCGGGCGAAGGGCCGAACGCTGCGTTGGCGCCCTCGATCTGAGCGGGATGGATCAGGCTCTTGCCGTCAAAGCCGTAGAGCCTCCCCTGCGCGCACTCGGCGGCGAATCCGGCCTCGTCCTTGATGCGGTTGAACACGCCGTCGATGACGCTCAGGCCGTTGGCGCGGGCATGGGCCACGACGGCCGCCAGCCAGGGCTTCAGCGGCTCGCGGTCGGGCGACGCGCCGGTCTTCAGGTCCTTGGCCAGATCGTTGACACCCAGCATCAGGCCGCTCAAGGCCCTGTCCGCCCCGGCGATCTCGCCGAGATCCACCAGAGCGCGCGGCGTCTCGATCATGGCCCACAGGGCGACGCCGGGGCGCAGCGCCGCCGACAGGGCGTGTACCATGGCCGCGCTCTCGACCTTGGGCGCGACGATCAGGTCGACGGGGGCGTCACGCAGGGCCTTCAGGTCGTCGGCGCCCCACGGCGTGTCGAGACCGTTGATCCGCACGCCAAGGCGCGGGCTGAAGCCGCCTTCCTTCGTCGCCGCGACGGCGGCCGCACGGGCTTCAGCCTTCATTTCGGGAGCGACGGCGTCCTCAAGGTCCAGCATCGCCACGTCGCATGGCAGGGTGCGGGCCTTCTCGATGGCCCGCGCATTCGAGGCGGGCAGGTAGAGGACGCTGCGAACCCGCATCAGACCTTGCCCGTGACGGGGATCAGGGCGCCCGTCACCGCCCGCGCCTCGGGCGAGGCGAGGAACAGGATGACGGCGGCCAGATCGGCGGGCGCGACCCACTTCGACGGATCGGCGTCGGGCATGTCGGTGCGGTTGGCCGCCGTGTCGATGATGGAGGGCAGGACGGCGTTGACCGTCACCGAGGTCGACTTCAACTCCTCGGCCAGGGCCTCGGTCAGGCGGTGAACCCCGGCCTTGGAGGCGGCGTAGGCGCCCATGCCATGCCCGGCCTTGATCGCGCCGTTGGCGCCGATGTTGACGATGCGGCCTTCGTCTGAGGCCTTCAGATAGGGCAGGGCGGCGCGGCTGGCGTTCAGCGTCGTCTTGACGTTGAGGGCGTGCATCCGGTCGAATTCATCGCCATCGCTTTCGACCGGGCTCCAGACGAAGCCGCCGGCGATGTTCAGCAGGGCGTCCAGACGGCCGTAATGGGCGGTGACGGCCTCGATCGCGGCCTTGGCCTGGGCGGGGTCGGTCAGGTCGACGCCGTTGATCTCGAACACATCGGGGTTCGGCGTGCGCGGCGGGGTGCGGCCGATGACGGCGACGGACAGGCCGCGCGCCTGCGCCGCCTCGACGACCGCCCGGCCAAGGGCGCCGTATCCGCCGGTGATCGCCACGACTCTCTGGCTCATGCTTCCTGCTCCTGTCGGTTCGGTGCGGACCATAGCGGGGCGCGTGCCCCGATCAATTGGAGATCAGGCGTCCCACAGCCGCGCGGCGCCGCGCACGCCCGAGGAGTCGCCCCACTTCGCCGGGACGATCCGCCCGTCCCAATGGTCGGAGAAGACATGGCGCGCCACGACCTGCGGCAGGCGGTCGTAAAGCTCGTCCACGTTCGACATTCCGCCGCCCAGCACAAAGACCTCCGGGTCGGCCAGGTTGACGACCATCGCCAGCGCGCGCCCCAGTCGGTCGATGTAGCGATCCAGCGCGGCCACCGCCTGCACATCGCCAGCGCGTGCGACATCCACGATGGCCTGCGCCGTCCGCGCCCGACCGGTCGCGGCTTCATGATCGCGCTGGAAGCCGGTGCCGGACACCCAGGTCTCGAGACAGCCATGCAGGCCGCACCAGCAGGCAGGGCCGGGCGCCTCGTCCGCCGAGGGCCAGGGCAGGGAGATGTGGCCGATCTCGGCGGCGACGCCGTGCGCGCCCTCGACGAGCTTGCCGTCGATGACCAGTCCGCCGCCGCAGCCGGTGCCCAGGATGACGCCGAACAGGCTGGCGGCGCCCACGCCCGCGCCGTCGGCGGATTCTGACAGGGCCAGGCAGTTGGCGTCGTTCGCCAGCCGCACCGGGCGGCCCAGCGTGGCCTCCAGATCATCGCCGAAGCAGCGGCCGTTCAGATATATTGAGTTGGCGTTGCGGATCAGGCCGGTGCGCGGTGAGAGCGAGCCGGGAATGGCCAGTCCGACCGATTGCGCAGGGCCGACCTCGGCCTCGACCCGTGCGATCAGGTCGGCGACGAGGCTGATCGCGGCGTCATAGGTTCCGGGGTTCGGCTCGCGTATGCGCGCGATGAAGGCGCCGGATGCATCCAGCGCCGCCGCCTCGATCTTGGTGCCGCCGAAGTCGATTCCTATACGCATGGTTTTGAGGTCTCACCCCGCGCCGAACACCTTGGCCATCAGCCGTTCCAACGCCGCCGCATCCACGGCGTCGAAGGCGGCTGTCTCCGTGGCGTCCACATCGAGCACGGCGATCAGGTCGCCTGCCGCGTCCAGCACCGGAACCACGATCTCGCTGGCCGAACGGCTGTCGCAGGCGATATGGCCGGGGAAGGCGTGAACGTCCTCGACCACCTGAGTCTGGCGCGTCTTCGCCGCCGCGCCGCAGACGCCGCGCCCGAACGGGATGCGCAGGCAGCCTAGCGTGCCCTGATAGGGCCCGACCACCAGTTCGTCGCCCTTGTCCGCATCCACGACGTAAAAGCCGGTCCAGAAGAAGGCGGGGAAGGCGTCAGCCAACATCGAGGCTACCGTGGCCATGCGCGCCGTCAGGTTGGGCTCGCCCTCCAGCACGGCCAGAATCTCGGCCTCGACCTCGGCATAGCGTTCGGCCTTGTCGGCGGGGCGGTCGTCACGGGCGACGTAGGACATGAAGCGGGCTCAGCGAATCGGGACAGGTTGAACGCGCCGCGACCGTGCCGCAGCGTGGCGGCAACATAGTCCTTTGTCGCCGGATCGAAAGGTGGGGCGTCAGTCTTCTGGCGGGCCGTCGGGTTCGCCGTCCTGATCCTTGTCCGCAGCGCGCCGGGGGCCGGTGATGGCGCGATCCAGCCCGGTCAGAAGAACCGCCAGCATCAGGACGCCGAAGAAGAAAAGGCCAAGGTTCATGTCGTTCAGAACGGTTCTTGGTTTGCCGAGGTTCCCCTGAACGCGGCGGAGGGGAAGCGGGATCGGCGAGGCGCACAGCGTCTTCCGCGCCGCGCCGAAACCCGAGCCTGTATTATGGAGCCTTCGCCTGCTGAATCAGCGCAGGGGCTGACCGGAGCGAATGCGGGCGATCACGGCCTCCAGCTGGGCCTGTGGCATTCCGCCGGGGATCAGATTGCCGTTGATGACGAAGGCCGGCGTGCCGTTGAGGGCGAGGGCGGCGGCCTCTCGGCTGTTGAGCAGCAGGACGGCGTCGATTTCCTCGCGATGGGCCGCCAGGTCGCGATCCAGCTGTTCCATGTCGACGCCGGCTTCGGTCGCCAGTTGACGCGCCTTCTGATTGGTCTGGATGCGATCCGGCGCGCTCATGAAGGCGTTGTGCACCGCGTGGTACTTGTCCTGATAGCCGGCGGCCAGGGCGATGCGCGCCAGGTTCTCGGACACGGCGCCGAAGATGGGCCATTCCTTGTACAGCACGCGCACCTTCGGATCGGCTTCCATCAGGCCGTTGAGCTCCGGGATCATCATTTTGCAGTAGGGGCAGTTGTAATCCATGAAGCCGATGATGGTGATGTCGGCCTGTTCGGCGCCGATGAAGGGCGTCGCCGGATTCTTCAGCAGGTCGCTGAAGCCGACCTCTGCGATCATGGGCATGTCCTGCGCGGCGTCGGCCGGACCGCAGGCCGCCAGGCTCATCGTTGCGGCCAGCATCAGGGCGAGCGCGGGCTTGTTCATGATCAGACTTCTCCGGGTGTTATGACGGCCATCTACGGCCATGATCTCGGCGAGGCGCGCGCCTCAAAGGTGTGGGCTTCGTCCACGCCCGGTCTTAAGTCAGGCTTAAGACGCAGACGGGTCGGGGATTTTCCGTTTCAGTCCAGCCGCGCGATTTCGGCGGCGATACGCTCAGGCCCGATTTCGCCCAGATGCGCCCTGGCCAGTCGCCCGTCGTTTCCAAGGAAGAAGGTGATGGGCAGACCGACCGTGCCGTAGTGGCGCGGCAGGTCCATGTGCGGGTCAAGCAGGACGTGCTCCAGCGTCAGGCCCTCGCGCGCCAGATAGGTCCGTACGGTTGCTTCGCCCTCGCCCTGATTGACGAACAGGAAGCGCACGTCGGGATTGGCCTTCTGGGCGGAGGCCAGGGCGGGCATCTCGCGGCGGCAGGGCGGGCACCAGCTGGCCCAGACGTTGATCACGGTCGGGCGATCGGACGGCGCGGCCATGTCGAGCGGGGCGCCGTCCAGCTGCGCCAGGGTGATTTCGGCGGGGGGCAGGGGCTCGGTCGCGGACGCCAGCTGATGCGCTGCGACCCAGGCCAGCGCGCTGACGGCGACCGGGGCCAGAGCCCAGGCGCGTTCCTTGGCGGTTTTGAGCAGCGCCGCCGTCGCCAGCGCGACGACCGGGATGACCCAGAGCCAGGCGAAACCGCCCTGCCAGACGGCGACGGCGCGCAAGGGGTCGGCCTGAAAGTGCTGCCAGTTGGCGACGACATAGGCCAGACGGGCGACCAGAACGCCGCCGAAGACGACGAAGGTGCTCCATGCGTTGAAGCGGATGCTCACCCGGCTGGCCAGGAGGCCCGAGCCGACGACGAAGACGAAGATGCCGATGATGATGGAAAGCCGCTCGCCGGACAGGACGAGGGGGCCGAGCTCAAGCGCGTTCATCGGGCGGCCTGTGCGCTGTCGAGCGAGGCCAGCACCTTGCTCACGGTGGTCTTGCCGACCAGGCGGGTGGACGCAGGCTCCTGTGATGCAGGGGACAGGAAGATCAGCGTCGGCGGGCCGACCACGCCGTAGGTCTCCATCAGCTGGCGGGTTTCCGGCGTGTTGTTCGTCACATCGACCTTGATCAGATCGGCGTTCTGAAGGGCGGCGACGACCCGGCCGTCGGCGAAGACTTGCCGGTCCATCTGCCGACAGATGACGCACCAGTCGGCGGTGAAATAGATCATCGTCGGGCGTGAGCGGGCGGCTGCGTCGCCGATGGCGCGCTCCAGCCCGGCGGGGTCAACGACCACGGCGGCGGGGACAGGCGCCGCGCCCGGCCCGGCGACGCCGGGCGCCGAGCGGGACGCGAGCGGGGCCAGCGGACGCCAGGGATCGGCGGCGCCCATGCTGAGGCCGATCAGAAGCATGATCCCCCAGGCGGCGACGGCCAGTCCGGCGGCGCGGGCGAGGCCGGCCGGACGGCTGGCCGCGGGGCCGCTGAAGAGGCCAAGAGCGGCGGCGGCGGCCAGAGCCAGCATCGCGCCCAGCGCCAGCACGACGGTCGGCGGCAGAATACGGCTCGCCAGCCACCAGGCCATCCCCAGGAAGATGAAGCCGAACAGAATCTTGACCCGATCCATCCACGCCCCGGCCTTGGGCAGGAAGCGGGCGCCGGCCGTGCCGAAGACGATCAGGGGCACGCCCTTGCCCAGCCCCAGAGCGAACAGAGCCGCCGCGCCGAGGCCGACATCGCCGGTCTGGGCGATGTAGAGCAGGGCGCCCGCCAGCGGCGCGGTCACGCATGGGCCGACGATCAGGGCCGAGGCGAAGCCCAGCCCGGCGGCCGAGCCGACGGAGCGCCGCCCGGTCCCGTTGTCGCGCGAAAGACGGCTGGTCCAGGCGGACGGCAACTGCAGTTCGAAGCCGCCGAACATGGAGGCGGCCAGCACCAGGAAGATGATCGACAGGGCGCCGACGGCCCAGACCGACTGAAGCGCCATCTGCAGGTTCTGACCCGACCAGGCGGCGGCCACGCCCAGCAGGCCGAAGGCGGTAGCCAGTCCCAGGACATAGGCCGTGGAAAGCACCAGCCCGCGCCGGGTCCCGCGTCCATCGACGCCCCGTCCGATCACGCCGGCCAGGATCGGATACATGGGGAAGACGCAAGGGGTGAAGGCCAGCAACGCGCCGAAACCGAAGAAGGCCAGCAGGACCCAGGCGAAGCCCCCCTGATCCGCCAGCCGGTCGACGAAGCCCGCGTTCTGGTCCAGTCGAACGGCGGGGGGGATCGACGAAGCGTCGTAAATGGCGGCGGTTGCATCCGTGGCGCCGACGGCCTCAGATTCAGGCAGAGCTTCGGGCTCGGGCGCCGATTGAGGTTCAGACGTTGACAGGCTTTCAGGCGCGGGCGGCGCCTTCAGGGTTGGCGCGGCGGCGGCGAGCGCGGCGCGGGGCAGGGCTGGAACCGCGACGGTCCGCGTGGTCGGCGGATAGCAGATCGAGTCTTCCTTGCACCCCTGATAGGTGATGTTGATCGATCCAGGGGCGCCAGCGCGCTCCAGCGTCGCCGCCGACAGGCGCGCCTGTCCGGCTGTGCGCCAGATGTCGACCACGCCGAAGCCGGGGTCGTCCTTCTTCTCGCCGGACTGCAGTCGCAGGCTGAGGGTGTCCTCGGCGCCTGGCGCGGCAGCGACGGTGTGGTCGCGATACAGGTAATGCCCCGGCGCGATGGCCCACCGGAACGTCAGGTCGCCGTTGATCTCTCGCGAGACCTTGAGCGTGAAGGCCTGGTCCGGAGACAGGAAGGACTGGGCGCGTCCGACGGCGGGGACGGCCAGCATCAGGGCGAACAGGATCGCCAGAAGGCGCCAGGAAATGATCTTCATGCTTCCGGGGTCGGCGTAAGAGCTTAAGTCAGGCTTAAGCCGGGCGGCGGAAGGCATAGGGCATGAGACTGCTCATAGTGGAAGATGATCCGGTGCTTTCGGACGGCCTTCAGGTCGGGCTGACGGCGTGCGGCTGGACAGTCGAGGCCATGACCCGCATCGAGGACGCCCTGGCCGCCCTTGAAAGCTCGGCGTTCGACGCCGTCGTCCTGGACCTCAATCTGCCCGATGGCGACGGTCTTCAGGTCCTGCGTTTCGTGCGGGAGCGCGACATGGACGTCGGGGTGGTCATTCTGTCGGCGCGCGACGAAAGCCGGGACCGGATCGGCGGTCTGGACGCGGGCGCCGACGACTATGTTGGCAAGCCGTTCGATCTTGATGAACTGGCGGCGCGGCTGCGGGCTGTGCGGCGTCGGCTGCTCGGGCGGTCTCGCCCGGCCCTGACGCATAAGGACGTTACGCTGGACCCGAAGGCGCGGCTGGCTTGGCGCGGGGAACAGGATCTGCCGCTGTCGCGCCGAGAGTTCGCCATCCTGGAGGCCCTGATGGAACGGCCGTCGGCCGTGCAATCGCGTAACCAGCTGGAAGAGCGTCTCTATGGCTGGCAGGAGGAGATAGGCTCCAACGCCGTCGAGGTTCACGTCCACCATCTGCGGGCCAAACTGGGTTCCGCCTTCATCCGCACGGTGCGCGGCGTGGGATACACCCTGCAATGACCTCCATCCGGATCAGGCTGTTCGGCATTCTGGCCCTTGTGACCGCTCTGGTGTGGGGCGCAGCGGTGGTCTGGGTGGAGATCCATACCCGGCATGAGGTCCAGCGCGTGCTGGACCGGCGGCTGATGGAATCGGCGCGCATGGTGTCGTCCCTGATGCGCACGGGCGAGATGACGCCGGTGGTGAATCCGGTCCTGCCGGGGCCTGTTCCGGCCTATGAGCGTCAGCTGTCGTGTCAGATATGGACGGTGAACGGCGAACTCATCGCGCGTTCCCAGAACGCTCCGGCCGAGAGTCTGGCGCCGGACGAAGACGGCTTTTCAGAGCGGGTTATCGAAGGCGAGTGGTGGCGCGTCTACACCGTGCACATGCCTGACGACGGCTATCGCGTGATGGTCGGAGACAGTCTGACGATCCGCGAACATCTGATCAGCAGCGTCGTCACAGGCCTGCTCGGTCCGGCGGCTCTGGGGCTGGCTGCATTGGGCGTGCTGATCTGGTGGTCGGTGGGGGCCGGGCTGCGGCCGGTCCGTCAGATGACCCGCATCCTGACCGAACGGGACGCCGACGATCTGTCGCCGATCGGCGTGGCGCCCGGCGGGTCTGATCTCCAGCCCTTCGTGCAGTCTCTGGACGCTCTGATGGACAGGGTGCGCGCGGCCCGGTTGCGGGAGACGGAGTTCACAGCCGCCGCCGCGCACGAACTGCGCACGCCGTTGGCGGGGCTGCGTATCCAGGCCCAGATCGCCGCCGCGACCGGCGACGAACAGACGCGCCGACATGCGCTGGAGCAGATACAGGTCTCGGTCGACCGGACCGCGCGTCTGGTCACCGGACTGCTGGCCCTTGCGCGCGAGGACGTAACCGCCATCGATGATCGCGAAAAACGGTGGACGGGTCTCGCCGCTCACTTCGAGGCTCTTGGGGCGGAGCCGCGGCTTCAGTTGCCGGACGCTGACGTCGAGGTCTTCGCTGATCCTGATCGCTTCAGCCTTGTGGCGGCCAATCTGCTGGCCAATGCGCGGCAGTTCGCCCGCAGCCGCATCAGCCTGTCGGTACAGGGCGAGGGACCGTTCGCCGTCATCGCCGTCGATGATGACGGGCCGGGCGTCACCACAGCCGATCTGGAACGGTTGGGACAGCGATTCTTCCGGCCGTCGGGCAGCCCCGGCGGCGGCAGCGGCCTGGGGCTGTCGATCGTGGTCTCCGCGGTGAAGGCGCATGGAGGCGCTGTCCGGTTCGCCCCGTCTGCGATGGGCGGCCTGCGGGTGGAGTTGCATGGGCTGGCCGTAAGGCGGCGCCTGTCAGGGCGCGTATCCGACGATAGTTGAGCGGATACGGCCGCCCTGTTCAGCGACAGGGCGGCGCAGGTTCGCTTTAGGTGACCTTCTTCGCCACCGTGAAGCCGAGCACCAGGAAGATCGCGAAGATGATCAGCGCCAGAACAGCCAGGAATTTGGCTATGCCCGCTGCGGCGCCCGCAATCCCGCCGAAGCCGAGCAGGCCGGCGACAACGGCGATGATGGCGAAAATGATAGCCCATTTAATCATGTCGTTCTCCTTCGTACCCAGGCGCAACGACAGGCGTGGCTGACGGTTCCGCGCGCCTTTGCCGTTCGGCGGAAAGAGCCGGAATATCGAGCGAACGGAAGGCTGAGCCCCCGACTTCGCAAAGCCGCCTGCATGTGAAATGTTCAGATACATTATTCGATCATAAGGTCTGGCCGGCTTGCGCTTGCAGGCGTTCAGTGTTCTGAACGCGGCAGTTCAAGCGGTCGGAGGGGGAAGCCGATGTTACGCAAGGTTCTGCTGGCGAGCGTCGCCGGTCTGGTGATGCTCGGGGCGTCGGCTCAGGCGACAGCGCAGTCCGCGCCCGCGACGGCGGCGGCCACAGCCGCCTGGCAGGACGGCCTGTTCGGCGTGCGGCTGGACCGCGAGAAGGGGCGGGTTCTGGCGCGTCTGTCGCCGCCGGACGCCGAGGGCGTGATCGGCCGCTACCTGTATCAGCCGGGCCTGTCGGCGGGGCTGGGCATGGATAACGCCGGGCTGGACCGATCCGGTCTGGGCCAGACGCAGATCGTAGCCTTTCACAAGGTCGGCGGCCGGGTGTTCGCCCGGTTCGAGAATCACCGCTTCCGCGCCTTTGACGCCAGCGACGACGAGCAGAGGGCGGTCGCCGCCTCCTTCGCCCCCTCGACCGTCTGGGCGACGGATGTGATCGAGACGGGCGCCGACGGCTCGGTTGTCGTCGACCTGTCCGGCTTCCTGACGCGCGATGCGGTCAATATCGCCGGGCGACTGAAGCGGGCCAGCCTCGGTTCGTTCAAGCCGGCGCAGGATCTGGGGCATCTGGCGCTGGATCAGACTCTGGTGTTCCCGGACAACGTCGAACTTCAGACGGTTCAGACCTTCACCAGCGACGAGCCGGGCGGCGAGCTGTCGCGCATCGCGCCGGATTCGCGCGCCGTCACCCTGACGGTCCAGCACTCCTTCATCCGCCTGCCGGACGACGGCTTCCAGACCGTGCCGCACGATCCGCGCGGCGGCAGCATCGGCCAGGCGATGGCGGTGGATTTCGCCGCGCCTCTGGATCAGCCGGTGATGAAGCGGATGGCGCGCCGCTTCCGGCTGGAGAAGACCGATCCCTCGGCCGCCCGTTCGCCGGTCAGGAAGCCGATCGTCTTCTACGTCGACCGGGCCGCGCCGGTCGCCATCCGCGAAGCCCTGATCGAGGGCGGCAACTGGTGGGCGCAAGCCTTTGAAGAGGCGGGGTATCAGAACGCCTTCCGGGTCGAGGTGCTGCCTGAAGGGGCGCATCCGATGGACGCCCGTTACAGCATCATCGCCTGGGTCCACCGCGAGACGCGCGGCTGGTCGACCGGCAGCACGGTCAGCGATCCGCGCACTGGCGAGATCGTGCGCGGCGTGGTGCAACTGGGCTCGCTGCGCGACCGTCAGGACAAGATGATCATCGAGGGGCTGGTCGGCGCCGCCCGCGCAGGGACGGGCGCCGAGGACGACCCCGATCGTCTCGCCTATCACCGCCTGCGTCACCTATCGGCGCACGAAATCGGCCACTCGATCGGCCTGGCTCACAACTTCGCCGCCTCCATGTATGAGGGGCGCGCTTCAGTGATGGACTATCCCGCGCCCTGGGTGATCGCCGACGGCGACCGGCTGGACTTCAGCCAGGCCTATACGACCGGCGTCGGCGCCTGGGACCGCTACGCCATCGACTGGCTGTATGGCGATACGCCGGGTCAGGATCCGCAGGCGCGTCGTCTGGCTCTGGCGGCAGAGGCGCAAGGAAAGGGCTATCGTTTCGTCGGCGACAATGACACCCGACCTCTGGGCAGCCTTCAGCCCTATGGCGCCATGTGGGACAACGGCGAAGATCCGGTGGCGGAGTTCGCCAACACTCTGGCGGTTCGCCGTATCGCCCTGTCGCGTTTCGGCCTGGGCAATCTGCCGGCGGGCGCGCCGGCGGCGGACCTGCGCCGGGTCATCGTGCCGATCTATCTGTATCACCGCTATCAGACCACGGCGGTCGGGCGTCAGATCGGCGGCGTCGACTACAGCTACGCCGTCAGCGGCGCCGGGCATGAGCGGGCCGAGGTCGTGCCCGCCGACAAGCAGCGCGCGGCGCTGGAGGCCCTGATGCAGGCGCTGTCTCCGGCCGAACTGGACCTCAGGGACGACCTGATCGACCTGCTGTCCTCGGTGCAGTCGGGCAATCCGGATCGCCAGACCCAGATCGAACTGTTTGAGGGCAAGACCGACGCTGTGTTCGACCCGTCCTCGGCGGCGGCTGCGGCGACCGAGGTGGTGTTCGAGACCCTGCTGGCGCCCGAGCGGTTGAATCGTCTGATCGAACAGCAGCGCCGCGATCCGGGCCAGCTGGGCTTGGTCGAGACGCTGGATCGGGTGGCTCTGGCCGTCGGTCCGGGCGCCGTCCTCAGCCCGCGACAGGCCGAACTGCGCCGCGTGGCCCGCGCCCGCTACGCCGCCCATCTGTCGGCCCTGATGCAGGGCAAGGACCTGTCATCGACCGCTCAGGGCGTGGTGCGCGACAGCGCCCGCCGCTTCGGCGAACAGTTGAAACGCTGCCGTGGCGATCGGCTGGAGACGGCGCAGTGCTCCTATCTGGCCGAAGCCCTGACAGGGCCGGTCGAGGGGCTGAAGGCGCTCAGCGCGACCCTTCCGGTCGCTCAGCCGGTTCCGCCGGGCGCGCCGATCGGCGGCGGCGAGTGGCATTGACGCTGGCCTAGGCTTCGGCCGACGCCCGTGCTGGTAAGAATAGGAACAGTATCATGAGAACCCTGCTGCTGACGGCCTGCGCCGTTTCGTCCCTTCTGGTCGCGTCGGTCCCGGCGGCGGCGTTCGCCGCCGAGGCTTCTCCGTCCGCCGCGCAGATGCAGCAGGCCGGGGCGCGGCTGAAGGCGCTCTATGAGGCGGAAACCGAGGCCGGGATGGCCCGCACCGGCCGGGTCAAAGGCGCCGACGGCGAATACGGCCCGGCGGATCGTCTGGCGGACGTCAGCCCGGCCGCCCAGCAGCAGCGTCTGACCTATGTGCGCGGACTGTTGCAGCAACTGGACGGCATTTCGCTGGACGAGCTGTCGGACGAGGACCGCATCAACGCCGCCGTCTTCCGCACCAATCTGGAGCATGCCCTGATCGACGGTCAGGCTCGCCAATGGGAGATGCCGTTCAACAGCGACAGCTCCTTCTGGACCTATCTGGATCAGGCCCGCAGCCTGCGCACAGCCGAGGACTACAGCGCCTTTATCTCGCGAATGCGCGACATCCCGCGCTACTTCGACCAGCAGAAGGCCAATATGCGCGACGGCCTGGCGCGCGGTTTCAGCGTGCCGCGCGTGACGCTGGAAGGCCGCGAAGCCTCCATCACCAACTTCATCACCGACACGGCCGAGGCTAACGCCTTCTACGCGGCCTTCCGCCATATGCCTTCGACCGTTTCGGCGTCCGACCAGGCGCGCCTGCGCGCCGAGGCCGCGACTGTCATCAATGAGGCGGTGATCCCGGCCTATCGGTCGCTGCTGGACTTCTATCTGAAGGAATACCAGCCGCGCGCCCGTACCACGCTGGCGGCCCGCGACATGCCTGACGGCGTCGCCTTCTACGAATCCCAGGTCCGCAAATATACGACGCTGGATCTGAGCGGCGAGGAGATCCACCAGATCGGCCTGTCCGAGGTCGCCCGCATCCAGGCCGAGATGCGCCAGACGATGGCCGACGCGGGCTTCACCGGCTCGTTCGACGAGTTCCTGCATTTCCTGCGCACCGACCCGCAGTTCTACGCCAAGACGCCGGACGAACTGATGATGGTGTCGGCCTGGGTCGCGGTGCGGGCCGATGGCGAGATCGGCAAGCTGATCGGCAAGCTGCCGCGCCGTCGCTACACTATCATTCAGGTGCCTGAGGCGCTGGCCCCCTTTTACACGGCGGGACGCGGCGGGCTGGAAGCCTGCCAGATGAATACCCACAACCTGCCCAGCCGCCCCCTGTACAACATCCCGGCCCTGACCCTGCATGAATGCGCGCCGGGCCACAGCTTCCAGATGGCGCTGGCCGAGGAGCAGGACGCGGGGCCGACCTTCCGTCGCCACACCTACTTCTCAGGTTATGGCGAGGGCTGGGGCCTCTATACGGAATGGCTGGGCGTCGAGATGGGCATCTATCGCACGCCCTATGAGAACTTCGGCCGCCTCAGCTATGAGATGTGGCGCGCGGCGCGTCTGGTGATCGACACCGGCGTGCACCTGAAGGGCTGGTCGCGCGAACAGGCCATCGACTATCTGGCGGGTCACACCGCCCTGTCGCGCCACGAGGTCGAGACCGAGGTGGACCGCTACATCAGCTGGCCCGGTCAGGCCCTGTCCTACAAGCTGGGCGAGCTGACCATCCGCCGTCTGCGCGGCGAGGCCGAGGCCGCTCTGGGCGAGCGTTTCGATCCGCGCCCGTTCCACGACGAAATCCTGGCTTTGGGCTCGGTGCCGCTGAACACGCTGGAGGAGCATATGCGCGCCTTCATCGCGCGCGGCGGCAAACCCGCTGAGACGGCCAAGGCGGTCGCCGCTCAATAAATACGGGCGACAGACGAGAGAAGGCGAGGGCGCGTCAGGGCTTGGACGCGCCCTTGCTTTTTTGGTCGATCAGGACGGCCTGTTGCCATCGGCTCGGCGCCTTGTCGGTGCGGTGGATGCAGCCCGCCCAGCAGCAGGGGCGGCGCTTGCCCTCCCGCAGTTCCTCTACGGTCCGCCCGATGCGTCGCTGGCGCGTCGCCGGTTGTTTGGCGTCATCAACCCAGCAGATGAACTCATTGCGACCCAGCGGCGTCAGGTTTCGCCACAGGTCGAAAATCTCGGCGTCCGCCTTCAGGGCGTCCTGAAGATCCGCAGCCGCCTGATGCACGGTTCCGTGCGGAAAGCCGTCTGACATGGGGCCTCCTGAGTTCGGCTGATCTGTCAGCATCCTCGGAATATAAGAGGCAAACCGATCCCGGCGACAATATTCGGCTTCAGATCTCATGGGCCTTGAGGCGGGTCGCAGGCCACAGGGCGGCGATCAGGATCAGACCGGCCGATACGGCGTAAGGCGCGCTGTGCGCCGCCTGATAGGCC
Organism: Brevundimonas sp. LPMIX5; assembly: GCF_003576505.1. Classification (NCBI taxonomy): domain Bacteria; kingdom Pseudomonadati; phylum Pseudomonadota; class Alphaproteobacteria; order Caulobacterales; family Caulobacteraceae; genus Brevundimonas; species Brevundimonas sp. LPMIX5. The sequence continues at coordinate 739,207 of NZ_QWTZ01000002.1, read as the reverse complement.
AGGGTTCCCGCCAGCGGGCCCAGGACGGCGCCCAGACCCTGCGCAGCGCCCACGGCTCCGGCGGCGGCGCCTTGCTCATGGGTTTCGACGGCGTTGGCGGCGAGGGCCGACTGCGAGGGATAGACCCAGCCCATACCCGCCGCGATGACGCCATAGGCGATCCATAGCTGCACCGGCGTAGCGGCGAAGACGGCGCCGATGAAGCCGACAGCGGCGATGCCTGCGCCGATACGAATGAAGCGCGAGGGCGCCCAGCTTAACCGGCGCAGCACCATCTGCGAGGCGAACAGAACCACGCCGACCACGGCCAGGGCGACGCCCGCCGTGCGCGCCGCCTCATTGGGCGACAGGCCGAAGCGGTCCAGCGCCAGGAAGCCAACCACCACCTGACACACGACCACGCCGCACATGGCGCAGAATGCGGTGACGACGGCGCGGGGATGCGAACGTCGGAGAGCTTCAGCACCGACTTCCGTCGCGTCTCATGCGGCGCGTCGGCCGGCAGGAAGCGCCACACGGCGATGAAGGCCAGAACGGGCAGGGCGGAGATGATCATCAGGGCGGCGCTGAGGCTCCATCCGGCCAGCAGTCCCGCGGCGCCCGGCCCGACGACCATGCCCAGGGCGCTGGCGGCGCCGACGGCGCCCATCGCGCGGGCGCGCTCGGCCGGGGGCGTATGGTCGGCCACCACGGCGGCGCAGACCGGAGGCACGGCGGCGTAGAAGGCCCCGGCGGCGGTGCGCGCCGCCGTCATGCCCAGAAAGCTGATGATAGCCGCCGGGACCAGCGCCAGGGCCGCGTTCATGAACAGGCCCAGCGCCGCATAGCTGACGGCGAATCCGGCCAGGGCGATCAGCAGAACCTTGCGCCGTCCGATCTGATCGCTGCGCACGCCCCAGAAACGGGCCATCAGCATCCAGGCCACGCCCGCCGCCGTCACCGCCGCCCCGACGTGCCAGGGCTGAAGCCCCAACAACCGCGCCATCGGCCCGACCACGGCGACGAAGGCCATCATCGACAGGCTGCCGACGCCCGCCGTGAACAGCAGCGGCTTCAGGCTGAAGGCGCCGCCGGGGGCTGCGACGGTCGTGGTGGCGGAAGTCATGAGACGCTCCTGAACGGGATGGAGCGGCTTGATCGGCTAATTGAGAACCAATTGCAACTAGGGCTTGGCCATTGTGGCGGGCAGGGCCAGCTCCACCGCCAGACCCGGCTGATTGTCCTCCAGCCGCAAGTCGCCGCCGTGCGCCCGCGCGACAGCGGCCACCATCGCCAGACCCAGCCCTGCGCCCGAGGCGTGGCTGCTCTCGCCCTGATCCAGGCGATAGAAGCGGCGCAGCACCTTTTCGCGCTCGGCGTCCGGCACGCCGGGGCCGTGGTCGGCGACGCGGACGACCGCCCTGCCGTCTGCGCTGGACGTTGAGACCGCGACCTGGCCGCCGCCGTGGAAGACGGCGTTCTCGATCAGATTGGCCAGGGCCTGCTGCAGCAGAGCGGGGTCGGCCTCGACCGTTCCGGCAGGGGCGAGGGTGGCGGCCAGAAGCCCGCCCGCTTCTTCGACGAAGGGGCTGTAGATGTCTGCCACGGCGCCGGTCAGGACGGCGAGGTCCAGCGGTTCGGTCTTCAGGGCGGCGTCGCCGCTTTCGATCCGCGCCAGCGTCAGCAGGGCCTCGAACAGGGCGCTGACCTGATCAGTCTCCTCAAGCGCGCGTTCGACGGCGGCTTCACGCGCTTGGGCGTCATTCAGATTGGCGGCCAGATCCTCCAGCCGGTTGCGGACCCGGTTCAGAGGCGCGCGCAGTTCATGGGCCACGCCCTCGGACAAAGTCTTCAGCGTCGTCAGCGCCGCCTCCTGCCGGTCCAGCATCCGGTTGAGGTTGGCTGATAGTTCGTTGAACTCCCGCCCCAGGCCGACAGCGGGCAGGCGGGCCGAATCCTGACCGGCGATGATGCGGCCGACCGCCTGGTTGACGTCCTCCAGCCGCCGCAGGAACAGCCGTCCGGCGAACCAGCCGCCAGCCAGCGCCAGCAGGATCAGGGCGATCCCGCTCATCAGAGCATAGCGGCGGATGCCGCCGCGCAGTTCGTCCAGATGCTGGATGTCGCGTCCCACCGCCAGCAGGCCGCCGTCGGACGCCCGCGCGCTCAGCGCCAGCATGTTGGGCGTCTGGTCGGGCCAGCGGGCGGGGCGCGCCTTGTTGGGCAGGTTGCGGCGGAAGCCGGTCTCATTGACCGCCAGCCGCGTCAGGCCGTTGGAGAACGTGCTGCCGTCCGGCGCCTCGACCAGCAGCAGATAGCGCCGGGCGTCGCGGTTGCGGGCTTCAGCGTTCAACTCCTGCACCAACTGGGCCGTGCCATGCCGGTTGGCGTCGGCGCGCATCACGTCCATCTGGTGGTTCAGCCCGTCGCGGACCTCGGCCTCGGCGAAGCGCATCAGGCCGTAGTCCACCCCCGCGATCATCACCGCCGCGCCCAGGCCGAACAGGACCGAGAAGGCGGCGGCGTAGCGCAGGCTGGCCGTGGACCAGACCGACGGACGTTTCGGCTCAGTCCGGAGCCTTGAGGACATAGCCCACCCCCCGGATGGTGTGGATCAACTCCTGATCGAAGCCCCGATCCACCTTGGCCCGCAGGCGGCTGATGTGGGCGTCGATCAGATTGGCGCGCGGGTCGAAGTGGAAGCCCCACAGGCTTTCCAGCAGCATGGTGCGCGTCACCGCATGACCGGCGTTGCGGGCCAGCCGCTCCAGCAATTTGAACTCGTGCGGGGTCAGGTCCAGCGGCTTGCCCGCGCGGGTCGCCCGGTGGGCGGCCACGTCGACCTCCAGGTCGGCCACCCGATGCCGCGTCGTGGCCTCGGCCAGCGGCGGGCGTCGGACCAGCGCCTGAAGGCGCGCGCTCAGTTCGCTGAAGGCGAAGGGCTTGACCAGATAGTCGTCGGCGCCCGCGTTCAGCCCCGCCACCCGGTCGTCGACCGAGCCCAGCGCCGTCAGCATCAGCACCGGCGTTTTCAGGCCGCTCGCGCGCATGGCCTGCACCGCTTCCAGGCCGGGCAGGCCGGGCATCATGCGGTCGGCGACGATGGCGTCGTACTCGCCCTCCATCGCCATGTGCAGACCCGTCTCGCCGTCGTTCGCCTCATCGACCGTATGTCCTTGCTGGCGCAGGCCTTCGGCCACGAAGGCGCGGGTTCGGGCATCATCGTCAATGACAAGCATTCGCATGAGCGCCCTTCTAAACCTCTGCAGCGAAACGACCAGACCGGCTTGGAATTAATCTCGCCGCAAGACAACGCGAAGGTTGCTCCGCTATAGGCCGGTTGTTGCGAATGATATGCAACAGCTTGAGTGCGGCAGGGACCAGCATGGAGTCGAGAGTAGCGGAATTCTGGGGGGCGCCCGATCTGTCGGTTCAGATCGGCGGCGGCGCATCCGAACGGCAAGAGGTCGCCGCGCCGAAGGATGACATGGACTGGGCTTTTGGACTGACCACGCCGGAGCTGCGGCTCTTCACCACGGGTCTGAAGCAGCGGCTGACGCCGGGACCGGCGGCGACGCTGGGCGCGCGGGTGCGCCGCTTCTTCGCTGACCTGCCCGTCGCGCCGGAAACCGATGAGCCGTCGCCGCGCCTGCTGGTCGGCGCCCTGCCGTTCGACCGCAAAGCCGACGACTGCCTGTTCCTGCCCGAGCGCGCGGCCAACCGCATCTGGGATATGCCTTCAAGCGCGTCTCATCCGTCGATCCGCGCCCTGACGCCCGAGCCGTCGCGCGCGGCCTATGAGGCGGCTGTGACGCAGGCGCTTGAGGCCATGCGCGCCTCGCAAGGCGGCGCCGAGCCGGTCGACAAGGTGGTGCTGTCGCGCAGCCTGAAGGTTCAAGGCGACGGCGCGATCGACCCCTTCGCCCTGTGGCGCGACCTGAAAGCCGACCCGACCGCCGCACGCTTCCTGACGCCGCTTGGTGAAGGCCAAAAAACAGGGCAGGGCGGGGCCATGCGCCGTCTGGTCGGCGCCACGCCCGAACTGCTGGCGTCCAAGCGCGGCCCGGTCGTCTTCTCTCACCCTCTGGCCGGATCAGCTCGCCGCAGCACCGACGTGGTGCAGGACGAGGCGGCGGCGCAGAGTCTGCTGGCGTCCGACAAGGACCGCCGCGAGCACGCCCTGGTGGTCGAGGCCATCATGGACCTGCTGGCGCCCTACTGCAGCGACCTGCGCGCGCCGCCGGGACCGGCGCTCGTGTCGACGCGGACCATGTGGCACCTGGGCACCCGCATCGAGGGGCGACTGCATCGCCCTGACGAAACCTCCGCCGCCGAACTGGCCGCCCTGCTGCATCCGACGCCCGCCGTCTGCGGCTCGCCGCGCGACCGGGCGGCCGAGATGATTCACGCGCTTGAAGGCTATGACCGGGGCTTCTATGCCGGGGCCGTGGGCTGGACCAACGCTTTCGGCGATGGCGCGTGGTACGTCTCGCTGCGCTGCGCCGAGACGTGCGGTGATCAGGCGCGTCTCTATGCCGGGGCGGGCATTGTCGAAGGCTCCGACCCCGCCGCCGAGGCGGACGAGACGTCAGGTAAGTTCCAGGCCGTCCTGCGCGCACTGGGCGTGGATGAGGCGAGCGTATGATTCCCCTGCAACAGATCTGGCCGGACGACATGGCGGCGCGTTATCGGGCCAAGGGCTATTGGCGCGGCGAGACCTTCTCTCAACTGCTGCGCAGCCGCGCCGAGGCGCAGGGCGACGCTGTCGCCGTGGTCGGCTTGGACCAGCGCTGGACCTATGGCGAACTGCTGGAAAAGGCCGAGACGGCCGCCGCCGGTTTCCTGGCGCTGGGGCTGAAGCCGGGCGACAGGGTGGTGGTGCAGTTGCCGAACCTGCCCGAGTTCCTCAGCGTGATTTTCGGCCTGTTCCGGGCGAAGCTGATCCCCGTCTATGCGCTGCCCGCGCACCGCTCGACTGAGATCGTCCACTTCGTGACGCGGGCCGAGGCGTCGGCCTATGTCGTCGCCGATCGGCACGAAGGGTTCGACTACCGCGCCCTGGCCCGCACCGTTCAGGCCGAGGTTCCGGACCTGCGCCATGTGGTCGTGGTGGGCGAGGCCGAGGAGTTCGCATCCTTCGATGGTTTCCGCGCCGATCCGGCGTCTCTGCCGACGCAGGACGCCGATCCGTCCGATGTGGCCTTCCTGCAGATTTCGGGCGGCTCGACCGGCCTGTCCAAGCTGATCCCGCGCACCCACGACGACTATCTCTACAGCGTGCGCGAAAGCGCCGACATCTCGGCGCTGGAGCCGGAGAGCGTCTATCTGACGGCCCTGCCGGCGGCGCATAACTTCCCGATGAGCTCGCCCGGCTATCTGGGCGCTCTCTATGTCGGGGCGACGGTGGTGATGGCGCCGTCGCCGTCGCCGGACGTCTGCTTCCCCCTCATCGAACGCGAGGGGGTGACGATCACCGGCCTTGTGCCGCCTCTGGCCCTGTTGTGGATGCAGGCGGCGGCCAAGAAGACCCACGACCTGTCCAGCCTTCAGGTGCTGCTGGTCGGCGGGGCGAAATTCCTGCCCGAGGCGGCGCGTCGCGTGCGCACCGAACTGGACTGCACCCTGCAACAGGTGTTCGGCATGGCCGAGGGTCTGGTCAACTACACGCGGCTGGACGACCCCGAGAGCCTGATCGTCGAGACGCAAGGGCGACCCATCAGCCCCGACGACGAAATCCTGATCGTCGACGACGCAGGCGCGCCGGTGGCCGAGGGCGAGCCGGGCAATCTGCTGACGCGCGGCCCCTATACGATCCGTGCCTATCACAACGAACCGGCGGCCAATGAGCGGTCCTTCACCGACGACGGCTTCTACCGCACCGGTGACGTGGTGCGGCGCACGCCCGAGGGCTACCTCGTGGTCATGGGCCGGGCCACCGACCACATCAACCGCGCGGGCGAGAAGATCTCGGCCGAGGAGGTCGAGGATCACCTGCTGGCCCACCCGGCCGTCTTCGACGCCGCCGTGGTGTCGGTGCCCGACGACTATCTGGGCGAACGTATCTGTGCCTTCATCATCCCCAACGGCGCCCCGCCGCGCGGCGTCGAGCTGAAGGCCTGGATGCGCAAGCGCGACATCGCCGACTTCAAGGTGCCGGACCAGATCGTCTTTGTCGAAGACTTCGCCGTGACCGCCGTGGGCAAGGTCAGCCGCCGCGAACTGCGCGCGGCCCTTCGCCAGCGCATTCTGGAAGAAGAGGGCAAGGCGTGACCGTTTCCAAAGGCCTGCCCACCGTCCCGGCCTACGCCCTGCCGACCGAGGCGGAGATTCCCGCCTCGCGCGCCCAGTGGACGTTGCAGCGTGATCGCGCCGCCCTGCTGGTCCACGACATGCAGCGCTATTTCATGCGCCCCTATGCGCCGGGCGCCGAGCCTCTGCCGGGCCTGATCGCCAACATCGCGCGCCTGATCGCGGCGGCGCGGGCGGCGGGCGTTCCCGTCTTCTACACCGCCCAGCACGGCGATCAGGATCGCCGCGACCGGGGTCTGCAAGCCGACCTGTGGGGACCGGGCATGAGCCGCGCGCCCGAGCATGAAGAGATTTTGCCTGAACTGACCCCGGCGCCAGGCGACTTCCCGCTGATCAAGCACCGCTACAGCGCCTTCCAGCGCAGCAACCTTGAGACGCTGATGCGCGTGCGGGGGCGGGACCAGCTGATCGTCTGCGGCGTCTACGCCCACATCGGCTGCCAGCTGACGGCGGCCGAGGCGTTTCAGCGCGATATTGAACCCTTCTTCGTCGCCGATGCGCTTGGCGACTTCTCGCGCGACAAGCATATGGGCGCGGTGGCCTGGGCCGCCGACACCTGCGCCGTGGCCCTTTCGACGGCGCGCGTTCTGGAACGACTGACATGACCAAGCTGACCCCGCAGGATCTGACGCTGGAGCGGATGCGCGCCGACATCGCCGCCGTGCTGCACGAAACGCCGGACTCCATTCTGGACGACGACAATCTGATGGACCTGGGCGTCGACTCCTTACGCGCCCTCAACCTGTCGCTGGCGTGGAGCGAGGCGGTGCCGCTGGAGTTCAGCGAACTGGCCGAACACACCACGCTCGCAGGCTGGTGGAGCGTGGTTCAGGCGCGCCTGCGCGCCGCCGGTCACGACGCCTGACGCCAGTATCATGGACGACGGACGCATGGCGGCGGCGCTGGAATACCCGCTGACGGAAGCTCAATCCGGCCTGTGGTTCGCCCAGAGGCTGGACCCGGCCAACCCGATCTTTAACACGGCCCACTATCTCGACATTAGGGGCGATCTGGATGTCGAGGCTTTCCGCGCCGCCGTCGATCAGACCGCGGCTGAGGCCGAGGCCCTGTCGCTGCGTTTCGTCGAACGAGACGGCCAGGTCTTCCAGACGCTCGACCCGACCCATCGGCCCCAGCTTCAGATCGTCGACGTATCCGCTGCCGCCGATCCGGTCGCCGAGGCCATGGCCGCCATGCGCCGCGATCACGAGACGCCGCTGGACCCGACCCGCGACCCGCTGGCCGCCAACATCCTGTTCCTGATGGGGCCGCAACGCTTCCTGTGGAGCCTGCGCGTTCACCACCTGGCCACCGACGGTTTCGGCATGGCCCTGCTGACCAGCCGTGTGGCCGAGCTTTACAACGCCGTGCGCGGCGGCCCGGCGCCCGGTCCGGCCTTCAACCCCATCGCCAAGGTGTGGGAGGAAGACGCCGCCTATCGCGCCTCGGACAAGCGCACGGCCGACGCCGCCTACTGGCGCGAGATCATGGGCGACGCGCCCGAGGTCGCCTCTCTGGCGCCCGGCAAGGCCACGACCGCCCACCGCTTTCACCGCATCGAACGCGCCCTGACGCCTGAGGTCACGGCCCGCCTGCGCGCCCGCGCCGACGCCGGGCGCCTGTCATGGCCCGACGTGCTGACCGCAATCGGCGCGGCCTACGTCCGCCGCTTCTCGGGCGCGGAAGAGGCCGTGATCGGCGTGCCGTGGATGGGCCGCATGGGCAGCGCCTCGGCGCGCACGCCCGCCATGATCATGAACGTCCCGCCGCTGCGCCTGACCCTGGACGAGGACGCGCCGCTTGACGAGCAATTGATCCTGGCCTCCAAGGCCCTGATCAAGACCCGCCGCCACGGACGTTACCGCAGCGAGCAGTTGCGGCGCGACCTGGGCCTGATCGGCGGGGCGCGGCGCCTGTATGGGCCGCTGGTCAACGTCCTGCCGTTCGATCTGCCGCCGCGCTTTGCGGGGCTGGATACGACGTTGAAGGTGCTGGGCACAGGCCCGGTGGACGACATCAGCTTCACCTTCCGCGGCGACGCCGCCCCGGCCCTGACGCTGGAGGTCGACGCCAACCCCGACCTCTATACGCTGGAGGAGGCCGCCGCCCACGCTGAGCGTCTGGCCGCCTTCCTGACCAATGCGCTGGACGCCGAGACCCTGGGTGAAGTCCCCATCGCCACGCCGCAAGAAGCCGCGCGCGAACTCGAAGCCTTCAACGCCACCGCTCACCCGGTCCCCGACACGACCCTGACCGCCCTGCTGGAGGCGGCGATGAAGGCGACGCCGGACGCCCCGGCGCTGACCTTCGGCGACCAGACCCTGACCTACGCCGAACTGGACCGTCGCACGGCGGCGCTGGCCTCGGCGCTGGCGGCGCGCGGCGTGGGGCGCGAGAGCCTGGTGGCCGTGGCCCTGCCGCGATCGCTGGAGCTGGTGATCGCGCTGGTCGCGACCTTACGCGCAGGCGGAGCCTATCTGCCGCTGGATCTGGAGCATCCGGCCGAGCGGATCGCCGCCATCGTCCGCGCTGCGGGTCCGACTGTCGTTCTGGCCCATGAAGACATCGGCGGCGCCTTCGGCGAGGCCCTGCTGGCGCCCGCCGACTGGCCGCTGGACGGGGCTGCGCCTGCGGTGGCTCAAGGAGGCGAGGACGCCGCCTATGTCATCTACACCTCGGGGTCGACCGGCGATCCCAAGGGTGTGCTGGTCGAGCATCGGGCCATCGTCAATCGCCTGCTGTGGATGCAGGCCGAGTACGGCGTCGGCGCCCAGACCCGCATCCTGCAGAAGACGCCCGCCACCTTCGACGTGTCGGTGTGGGAGTTCTTCCTCGCCCTGATTTCGGGCGGCGAACTGGTCGTCGCCCCGCCCGGCGCGCACCGTGATCCCGCGGCCATCGCAGGGCTGATCCGCCGCCATGCGATCACCGACCTGCACTTCGTCCCCTCCATGCTGTCGGCCTTTCTGGCCGATCCGGCGGCGAAGGGCATCGCGGTCGCCCACGTCTTCTGCAGCGGCGAGGAGTTGCCCGCCGAACTGCGCGACCGTTTCCACCAGACGGTGAGCGCCGAACTGCACAACCTCTACGGCCCGACCGAGGCGGCGGTGGATGTCAGCTATTGGGCTGCCGGGCCGGACGATGCGTCCCGCCCCATGCCGATCGGCTGGCCGGTGTGGAACACGCGGCTGGTCATTCTGGACGAGCGGCTGCGCCCCGTGGCGCCCGGCATGGGCGGCCATCTGCATCTGGGCGGGGTCCAACTGGCGCGCGGCTATCTGAACCGGCCCGACCTGACTGAGGAGCGCTTCATCCCTGACCCGCACCATTCGGGCCAGCGGCTGTATCGCACCGGCGACGTGGCGCGCCGGCGGGCGGACGGAGCGGTGGTCTATCTGGGCCGCAGCGACCATCAGGTAAAGATCCGCGGCCTGCGCATCGAACTGGGCGAGATCGAAGCCGCCGTCATCGCCAGCGGTCTGGCGCGCGAGACGGTGGTGCTGGCCCGCGAAGACCGTCCCGGCGAGCGCCGTCTGGTCGCCTATCTGGTCCCGGCCGAGGGTTATGACCCCGCCGCTCTGAAGGCGAAGCTGGCCGCGCGCCTGCCCGACTATATGGTGCCCGCCGCCATCGTGGCGCTGGACGCCCTGCCGACGACCTCCAACGGCAAGCTGGACCGCAAGGCGCTGCCCGCCCCGGTGTTCGAGGCCGCTGCGGGCCGTGCAGCCGAGACGCCGACCGAGAAAATCATCGCTGAACTGTTCGCCGAGACGCTGGGTAGGTCCGAACCGGCGGGCGCCGACGACGACTTCTTCACCCTGGGCGGCGACTCCCTGCTGGCGGTGCATCTGATGATGCTGATCCGCGAGCGGCTGGGACGCGATCCGGGGCTGGGGGCCCTGTTCGACCGGCCGCGCGTGGCCGAACTGGCCGCCCTGATCGACGCCGAGGCGCTGGACTTCGACAACGGGCTGGGCGTGCTGATCCGTCTGGCCGAGGGCGATGCGGCCCTGCCGCCGCTGTTCCTGATCCACCCGGCGGGGGGGCTGTCGTGGGGCTATCGCACCCTGGCGCGCGCCCTGTCGCCGCGCCGCACGGTGTGGGGCGTGCAGTCGCCCGCGCTGGACCCGGACAACGCCCTGCCGGACGGGATCGAGGCGCTGGCGTCGGTCTATGTCGATCACATTCTGGCCTTGGGCGCGCCCGGTCCGGTTCACATCGCAGGCTGGTCCGTCGGCGGCATCATCGCCCAGGCGGCGGCGGTCGAGCTGGAGCGACGCGGCGTCAAGGTCGGCCTGATGGCCATGCTGGATTCCTATCCGGCCGAGTGCTGGCGCGCCGAGCCGGAGCCGGACCCCGTCGACGCCATGCGCGCCCTTCTGGCCATCGCCGGATACGACCCGACCCACTATCCCGAGCTGCGCAGCCGTGCGGCCATTCTCGCCTTCCTGAAGGCGGGCGACAGCGCGCTGGGCGGTCTGCCCGAGGCGGCGCTGGACGGGGTGATCCGCGTGGTGCTGGACACCAACCGTCTGGTGCGCGAACACCACCACAGGCCGTTCGGCGGCCGCACCACTCACGTCCGCGCGGCGCTGGATCACAAGGATCGCGACCTGACGCCGGGCCTGTGGCGGCCTTACTCGCCCGATCTGGACGTGGTCGAGGTTCCCTTCCTGCACCCGCAACTGACCGGCCCGGCGGCGACGGCCTTGATCGCCCCTGCGCTCGACGCCCGCATGACCGCCTTCGAGGAGATCGCACGATGAGAGACAGCGGACTGTCCGGCCGTCTGGCCCTGGTCACGGGCGCGGGTGGCGGCATTGGCGCCGCCGTGGTGCGCTTGCTGGTCGAGGAGGGCGCGCGCGTGGTCGCGACCGACCTGCCGTCCACCGCCCTGTCGGGTCTGGCCTTCCTGAACGGCGTGCGGGTCGAGGCGCTGGACGTGTCCGACGGCGCGGCTGTCGAGACCCTGTTCGAGCGCATCGAGGCCGAGGACGGCCCGATCGACCTGGTGGCCAGCGTCGCGGGCGTCCTGTCCAATGTGACGGTGGATCAGACTTCTGACGCCGAATGGCGCCGCGTCTTCGCGGTCAATACGGATGGGCCTTTTCACCTGGGTCGTGAAGTGGCGCGCCGGATGGGCGAAAGAGGCAAGGGCGCCTTCGTCACCGTCAGCTCCAATGCTGCGGGCGTACCGCGCCATGCGATGGCGGCCTATGCCGCGTCCAAGGCGGCGGCGACCATGTTCACCCGCTGTCTGGGGCTGGAACTGGGGCCCAAGGGCGTCCGCTGCAACATCGTCGCTCCCGGCTCGACCCTGACGCCGATGCAGACCGGCATGTGGGCCGACGATGACGGCGCGGCCCGCGTCATCGCCGGTTCGCCGGAAACCTTTAAGACCGGGATTCCGTTGCAGAAGCTGGCGACGCCGGAAGACATCGCCGAGGCCGTGGTCTTCCTGTTGTCGGATCGTGCGGCGCACATCACCATGACGGACCTCTACGTCGACGGCGGAGCGACCCTGCGCGCCTGACGCCGAGGCCGGTTTTTTACGGGGGCGTTTGGGTTTTGGACATACAGCCGACGGTCGTTGACGAAGTCGTGGTCACAGCGGCGCGTCTGCCGCCAGCGGCGGGGGAGGCGGCCTTTTCGGTCGTGCGGCTGGATGGGCTTGCGCTCGATCGGTCGACGCGGCTGGATGAGGCGCTGGCCAGCGTGCCTGCGGTCTCCCTGTTCCGACGCACCACCAGCCTGTCCGCCAATCCGACGACGCAGGGGATATCGCTGCGCGCCATCGCGCCGTCAGGGGCGGGGCGGACGTTGGTGACTCTGGACGGCGTGCCGCTGAATGATCCGTTCGGCGGCTGGGTCCTGTGGTCGCAACTGCCGACTGAGGCTCTGGAAAGCCTCGATATCGTGCGCGGCGCGGGTGCCGGTCCCTATGGCGCGGGCGCCCTGACCGGGGTGATTCAACTGCGCGAGCGGGAACGCGGCGGGGTGCTGGACGCCTCGATCGCCGAAAGGGGTGGGGCGCGGCTGGCCGGGGCGGGCGGGCTCGACGCCGGCCCTCTGCGGCTGACGGGCTCGGCCCTTTATGAGACCAGCGACGGCTATACGCCCGTGCGCGGCGCGGCGGCCGGGACGGCGGATACTCCGCTGGATCTGACGAGCAAGGCGGCGGCGCTGCGGCTGGACGCGCCGCTGGGCGAGGCCAGTCTGTCGCTGCGCGCCTCGGCCTATGACGAAGAGCGCGGCTCGGGCCTCATGGGGGCGCGGTCCAGCGCCAGCGGCCACCTGCTGTCGGCCACGGCGGCGAAGCGGCCGCAGGACGGCGGCTATGGCTGGCGACTGCAGGCCTGGCGACGCGAAAGCGATTTCGCCAATACCTCCGTCGCGGTGGCGGCGGACCGCAACGCGACCACGCCCGCCAATGATCAGTATGAGACGCCCGCAACCGGCTGGGGCGTCAACGCCGCGCTGCGCCGCGCCTCGCGCGACGTGGCGGGCGGACGGCTGGAATGGGAGTTGGGCGCCGACGCCCGCTTCAACGAGGGCGAGACCCGCGAACGCTTCCGCTTCATGGACGGCGCCTTCACCCGCGACCGCATCGCGGGCGGCGAGACTGCAGTGGCGGGCCTCTACGGCGAGGCATCGTGGCGCAACGACCTGTGGCTGGTGGCCGGGGGCCTGCGTCTGGACAGCTGGAAGAATGAGAACGGCCGCCGTCTGGAGCGTGATCGGGCCGATGGAACGGCGACCCTGGACGAGGCCGATACCGACCGCTCGGGCGAGGTGGTCAGCGCGCGTCTGGCGGCGCGGCGCTTCCTCGGCGGCGGCTGGGCGGGGCGGGCGGCGGCCTATTCCGGCTTCCGCCCGGCGACGCTGAACGAGCTGCACCGCCCGTTCCGGGTCGGCAACGACCTGACCGAGGCCAACGCCGCCCTGGTTCCCGAGACCCTTCAGGGCGTGGAGGCGGGGCTGGCCTATGAGGGGCCGATCGCGGTCTTCGGCGCGACCCTGTTCTGGAACCGGATCGAGGACGCCATAGTCAATGTGACCATCGGCGAGGGGCCGGGATCCTTCCCGCGCGCAGGCTTTGTTCCGGCCGGCGGCGTGCTGCGTCAGCGTCAGAACGCCGGGACCATCGAGGCGACAGGGATCGAACTGACGGCGCGCCGCAGCCTGCCCGGCGGTCTGAGTCTGGACGGCGCCGTTTCCGTCACCGACGCCCGCATGGACGGCGGCTCGGCGGCGCCGCAGCTGACGGGCCTGCGTCCGGCCCAGGCGCCGATCTGGAGCGCCACGGCCGGGCTGGACTGGCGCGCCGGCGACCGTCTGACCCTGGCCGCCCAGGCCCGCTATGAGAGCAAACGGTTTGAAGACGACCTGAACAGCCGCGTTCTGGGCGCCGCCGTCGTGGTGGACGCCCGCGCCGAATGGCGGATGACCCCCGCCGCCATGATCTGGGCAGCCGCCGACAACCTGTTCGACGAAGCGGTCGAGGTGTCCGAGACTGGAACCGGCGTCGAGGGCTACGGCCCGCCGCGCACCCTGCGGCTGGGCGTCCGCTGGACCTACTGAGGGCGCAGGCCCCGCGGCGGCAGGGCGTTACGCCAGCCTTGTGTTGACTGGGACGCCGTTCTTGATCGCCAAGGTCACCGGCGTGCGCTCGGCCACATCGGCCAGGCGCGCGCGCTGGGCGTCATCCAGCGAACCGACAGGCGTCAGGACGCGCTCGATCCGGGGCGGATTTTCGCCTCCCAGGTATTCGAGCTGAACGTCGAGCGCTTCCAGCGGCCAGTCCTTCCGCTCGGCGTACATCTTCAGCGTGATGGCCGTGCAGGCCCCCAACGCCGAGATCAGCAGGTCGAAGGGCGCAGGTCCCTGATCGTCTCCATTCAGCCTTCGCGGCTCGTCGGCGATCAGCTGGTGTTGCAGGTCGCCGCCCGTCCGGATGGCGGTCCGATAGCGGGCGGCGCCGATGTTGGCGTGTGCAATGGCCATGAGGACGACTCCGATCAGGACATGGGCGGGGGAGGCGGCGTGCGGTCCGGCGGCAGGGGGATGAACTCCTGATCATCCATGTCGGGCAGCTTCATGCGCCCGGCGCGCCAGTCGGCCTTGGCCTGTTCGATCCGATCCTGCGACGAGGAAACGAAGTTCCACTCGATGAAACGCTCTCCTACCGGCTCGCCGCCCAGCACCATGACGGTGGTCGGCTGCAGGGCGTGGATGACCGATGGCGATCGCTTGGACAGCACCGCCATCTGGCCGTGGCCTACGGGCCTGCCGTCGTCGATTTCGACCAGCCCCTGAACGACGTAGACGGCGCTTTCGGAATGGTCGGTCGGGGTCTGGAACCGGGCGCCGGGCTCAAGCTCCAGGTGCATGTAGTGCAGGGGCGAGAAGGTGCTGACGCCGGCCTTCATGCCCATCGTTTCACCCGCGACCAGACGGCCTTTGACGCCGTTCTCGATCCAGGTCGGCAGGTCGCCGGGCACGACGTGCTGGAAGGACGGATCGATCTCTTCCTGACCCTTGGGCAGGGCGACCCAGGCCTGGATGCCTTCGAGGCGCAGGCCCTCCATCCGCGCCCGTTCGAAGCGTTCGGAGTGGGTGACGCCGCTGCCTGCCGTCATCCAGTTGACCTCGGCCGGGCGGATGTCCTGCTGGACGCCCAGGCTGTCGCGGTGGGTGATCTCGCCGTCGAACAGATAGGTCAGGGTCGAGATGCCGATGTGCGGGTGCGGACGCACATCGACCGTCTTGGGAATACCGGCGGGCATGTCGACCGGGCCCATGTGGTCGAAGAAGACGAACGGGCCGACCATGCGACGCTTGGCGTAGGGCAGGACGCGGCCGACCTCGAAACCGCCGAGGTCCTTGCGGCGCTGGTCGATGATGAGTTCGATCATGGGGGCCTCCTTGAAAGGGCGGCGGCCCGGCGATGGCCGGGCCGCTTGTTGCTCAGTGTGTCACGCTGCGGCGGGGATGTCGCCGAAGCGGCCGCTGTTGAAGTCCGTGATGGCGGTGCGGATTTCGTCCTCGCTGTTCATCACGAAGGGGCCGTAGCCGACGATGGGCTCGTCGATCGGCTCTCCGGTCAGGATCAGCAGGGTCGTGTCCGCATCGGCGCTCAGGGTCACGCCGGCGCCCTGACGGTCCAGCAGCAGGGCCTCGGCGGCGCCCGCGGGCTGGTCGCCGTTGACGGTGACATGACCCGACAGAACCACCACCATGGCCGTGTGGCCTTCGGGCAGATCCAGCGTCGTCTCGGCGTCCCGGTTCAACCGCACGTCCCACACATTGATGGGGGTGAAGGTCGTGGCCGGGCCTTTCGAGCCCTCCATCGCGCCGGCGATGATCCGCGCGGTCCCCGCATTGTCGGGCAGGGAAACGGTCGGAATGTCGGCGTTCAGGATCGACTGGTAGCCGGGACGGGTCATCTTGTCCTTGGCGGGCAGGTTGACCCACAGCTGAACCATGCGGAAGGGGCCGCCGGTGCGCGAGAAGGCCGGAGAATGGAACTCCTCGTGCAGGATGCCGCCGCCCGCCGTCATCCACTGGACGTCGCCGGGGCCGATGATTCCGCCCTGGCCGGTCGAGTCGCGGTGCTCGACCTCGCCGTCATAGACGATGGTCACGGTCTCGAAGCCGCGGTGCGGATGCTGGCCCACGCCGCGCCGCTCGGTCGTCGGCTCGAAGTTGTAGGGACCGGCGTAGTCGAGCAGCAGGAAGGGGCTGACCTGTTTGCCCACGGCGTTGTAGGAAAACAGCGAACGGACGGGGAAGCCGTCGCCGACCCAGTGGCCGCGGTCGTTGCCGTAACGGCCCAGAACCTTCTTCATGGTCTTGTCTCCATTCGTTGGATCGGCCGCTGGGGGCAGGGCCGATCGCGTTGAAGACTTTATGACGCTGGAACGCCGACAGGGACAGATTGCGAAATCGCCTCGCTGCGTCCTATCAATAGGACGATGAGAGACCTCAACGACCTTTATTACTTCGTGCAGGTGGTGGATCACCTCGGCTTCGCCCCGGCGGCGCGGGCGCTGGGGATGCAGAAATCCAAGCTGAGCCGCCGCATCGCCGCGCTGGAAGACCAACTGGGCACGCGGCTGATCCAGCGCTCGTCGCGCAAGTTTTCCGTCACCGAGATCGGTCAGGCCTATTACCAGCACTGCCTCGCCATGCTGGTTGAAGCCGAGGCGGCGCAGGCCCTGATCGACGGCGCCCGGTCCGAGCCGTGCGGCACCATCCGCGTCGCCTGCGCGCCGGGCTTGCTGACCTATCAGATGAGCGGGCTGATCGTGCGCTTCATGGCCCTGTATCCCGAGCTGGAGGTGCAGCTTCACAGCACCAGCCGTCGGGTGGACGTCATCGGCGAAGGGTTTGATCTGGCCATCCGCGTGCGCGAGCCGCCGCTGGAGCAGACCGATCTGGTCATGCGTAAACTGGACGAAAGCGTGCATCGCCTGGTCGCCAGCCCGGACCTGATCGCCCGCATGGGAGCGCCGACCGGTCCGGCCGATCTGGCAGGCTGGCCCAGTCTGGATTTCGGTCCGGCGCATCGAGATCATGTGTGGGCGCTGAACCACAAGGACGGCATGACGGCGTCGGTGCGCCATGCGCCGCGCCTGGTCACCGACGACCTGCACATGCTGCATGAAGGCGCTTTGACCGGCTTGGGCGTAGGCCTGCTGCCCAGCGTGGCGGTTATGCGCGATCTGGAGGCGGGCCGGCTGATCGACCTCTTGCCGGACTGGCGGCCCAAGAAGTGGATCGTCCACGCGGTCTTTCCGTCGCGACGCGGGCTGCTGCCTTCAGTGCGGATGCTGCTGGATTTTCTGGCCGAGGGTTGCGCCGAGCAGCAAATTCACGGCGAAAGGCTGTCGTCGCCTGATACGGCGACGCTAGCGGAGACGAAGGACTGAAATGCGTCTGGTCGGACTGTCGGGCAGCCTGAGAGCGGCCTCCTACAACAGCGCCCTGCTGCGCGCGGCGCAGGAGACGGCGCCCGCAGATGTGGAGCTGATCGCCGCGACCATCCACGGCATCCCTCTTTATGACGGCGACCTGGAGGCCGAGCAGGGCCTGCCCGAAGCCGTGGTCGCGCTGAAGGATCTGATCGCCGGCTGCGACGGGCTGATGCTGTTCACGCCGGAGTACAACAACTCCATCCCCGGACCATTCAAGAACGCCATCGACTGGCTGAGCCGACCCAGTTCAGACATCGGTCGGGTGTTCGGCGGGCGGCCGGTGGCGGTGCTGGGCGCCTCGCCCGGGCCGTTCGGGACGCTGATGAGCCAGGCGGCCTGGCTGCCGGTGTTGCGCACCCTGGGTGCGGCGCCGTGGTTCGGGGCAAGGGTGATGGTCACACGCGCGGGCGACGCCTTTGACGCCGAGGGCCGTCTGATCGACACGGATACGCGCCGACGGTTGACTGCCTTCGTCGCCGGTTTTGCGGATCACTGCCGGGGGGCATCGGCATGAGCGGGGAAGCCTTCGTCATCGTCGCCTATCGCCCGGACCATCGCGACGCCTGGCGGACGCTGAATGAGGCCTGGCTGGCCGAGGGCGGCTTCGCGATCGAAGCCAAGGACCGCAAGGTTCTGGGCGATCCTGAAGGCCAGATCCTGAGGCCGGGCGGGCGCATCTTCTTTGTCGAGCAGGCGCGGCAGGCCGTCGGCTGCTGCGCCCTGATGGCGATGGACGACGGCGGCTATGAGGTCGCCAAGATGACCATTGCGCCGTCCGCGCGCGGTCAGGGGCTGTCGCGCCGCCTGCTGGACGCCTGCGAAGCGGCGGCCCGCGACGCGGGGGCGCATCGCCTCTATCTGGAGACCAGTTCGACGCTCGGCCCGGCTCTGGCGCTCTATGACAGCTTCGGCTTCGTGCGCCTGCCGCCGCGCGACACGCCCTATGTCCGGGCCGACGTCTTCATGGAGAAGGCGCTGGGTTTCTCTTCCCCATGACATGGGAAGGTGGATCGGCGGCGTAGCCGTCGAGACGGAGGGGCTGCTTGGTTCCGCAGCCCTAAGCCCCTCCACCGCTACGCGGTCCCCCTCCCCACGCAGTGGGGAGGAAAGATTCTACTCTTTCGACAGGTCCTGTCGCTGGAACCACGCCAGGGCCAGAAGGAAGGGGCCGAAGCTCCATAGCGCCAGGCCCGCGATCGCGCGCCAGATGGCGCCTGCGGGGACAAGGGCGGCTTCCATGCCGCCCTTGATCAGAACCTTCAGCACTTCGAAGGCGTCGCCGGGCAACAGCAGCATCGTCGCCCAGTCGCCCATCTGCCAGCCGAACAGGGGGCTCAGTTTGGCCAGGAAGAACTGGCCGACGCCGATGACCAGAGGCACGAACAGCGCCGCCAGCAGGGAACGCGTCACTGTCGCCGCCAGCAGGCTGAGCAACAGGAACTGCACCACCCGCACATAGGACAGCAGCGCCAGCAGGCCGAACGCCTGCGCCTGTTCTCCGCCGAAGCCGAAGGCGAAGCTGCGCCCGAAGATCACGCCCTTGGCGACTTCGGCGCCCATGCCGGCGATCAACAGCAGGATCAACCCGGTCAGGGTCATCAGCTTGACCGCGCCTACCTTGCCCATGATCAGGTTCGGCCGGGTGTTGCGGGCCGTGATCAACCGCCAGGTCTCCCAGCGGTAGTCGCCGGCGAAGACGGTAGCCGCGCCGATCAACAGGAAGGCCAGCACGCCGGGGTTGGCCAGACCGCCCGCCGCATCGACCAGCGACTGGCCCAGATCGACGGCGCTGGCGGTCAGTTTCAGTTCAACCGGCAGGGTCTGCATCGCCCCGTCCATCTTGGACCGAATGAACAGGAAGCTTGCGGTCGCCAGCGCCAGCGAGATCAGAGGCACGAAAACGACGCTCCAGAACACCGCCGTGCGGTTCTGCAGCAGGCGCCAGGTTTCGGCGCGGATGGCGTCGGCCAGCATTATGGGCGGCCTCCCTCGGCGGAAGAGGTTTCGGTCATGAAGACGCTTTCCAGATCCGCGCCGACCCAGCGGGCCTCGTCGATGTCCACGCCCTGTTCGATCAGGGCGCGCAGCAGGGCAGGGGCCTCGGCGCGGGGAACGGCGGCCATGACGGCGTCGTCCTGAACGCTGCCCCGCTCGCCCAGCACGGCCATGACCTTGGCCAGAGGCGTGGCGGACAGGCGCAGGCGCTCGCCCGAGGCGGTCAGGTCGCTGACCCTGCCCTCGGCCGCCAGCTTGCCCCGGTTCAGAATGGCGACGCGGTCGCACACGCGCTGGACCTCCAGCAGCTGGTGGCTGGCCAGGATGATGGTCACCCCGTCGTCGTCAGCCAGACTGCGGATCAGGGCGCGCATTTCCTGGATGCCGGGCGGGTCCATGCCGCTGGTCGGTTCATCAAGGATGACCAGATCGGGTCGGGTCATCAGAGCGGCGGCGACGCCGAGCCGTTGCATCATGCCGACCGAGAAACCGCGCACCTTGCGGTCGGCCGCCTCGGACAGGCCGACCCGATCCAGCCAGCGGTCGGTCTCTGCGTCAGCTCCCATTCCGTGCGCCAGCGCTAGCCAGCGCAGGGCCTGACGCGCGGTCAGATAGGGCGGATAGCGCGGCGTCTCGATCATCGAGCCCATGCGACGGGTCACAGCCGGATCGCCTGTCGGCTGGCCCATGACCCGCACCTCGCCCGCCGTGGGCCGGATCAGGCCCAGAAGGATGCGGAACAGGGTCGACTTGCCCGCGCCGTTGGGCCCCAGCACCCCATAGACCCCGCCGCGCGGTATGCTGAGACTGAGGCCGTCCAGGGCGCGCACCGCGCCATAGGTCTTGGTCAGGCCGTTCGTTTCGATAACGCTGGTCATGACCGGCAGCGTGGCCCGGCGTGGAAAAACCGGCAAGCCGTCTTCTGTCTGTCGTGGATTAAGCTTAGGCAATATTCGCGAGAAAGTCGGTTTCCGGGAGTTCCTCATGTTTGATCGTCTGTTCGGCCTGGCGCGCGCCGCCGTCCTGACGCTGGCCGTCGCCGCCTGCGCCACCACGCCGCCCCCGCCGCCGGTCGAAACGGCTCAGGCGCCGAACGTCATCCTGATCTCCATCGACGGTTTTCGCGCGGACTATCTGGAGCGCGGGGCGACGCCGGTGCTGGCGCAGCTGGCGGCCGAGGGGGCGTCGGGGCCGATGAAGCCGTCCTTCCCCAGCGTGACCTTCCCCAACCACTATACGCTCGTCACCGGCCTGCATCCCGATCACCACGGCATCGTCGGCAACAATATGGTCGACGCTGAACTGGGCCGCTTCTCGCTCGGCAACAAGCAGGCGGTCACCGATCGCCGCTGGTGGGATCAGGGCGAGCCGATCTGGGTCTCGGCCGAGAGGCAGGGCGTGAAGACGGCCACCATGTTCTGGCCGGGCTCCGAAGCTGACATTCGCGGGGTGCGTCCCAGCTATTGGACGCCTTTCGACCAGTCGATGCCGGGCGACGTCCGCGTTGATCAGGTGCTGGCCTGGATGGACCTGCCCGCCGCCCAGCGCCCGGTCCTGACCACCCTCTATTTCGATATCGTCGACACCATGGGGCACAACCACGGCCCGGATGCGCCGCAGACGCTGGAAGCGATGCGCTCGGTCGACGCCTCCATCGGGCGTCTGGCGGAGGGACTGAAGGCGCGGGGTCTGTATGACAACACCGTGCTGGTGGTGGTGTCGGATCACGGCATGGCGGCGACCTCGCCGGACCGCGTCATCGTGCTGGACGACATCATTGATCCGGCTGCGGTGCAGATCGTCTATTCGGGCGCGGTCGCCTTCCTCAATCCGGTCGAGGGCCGTGAGGCCGAGGTGGAGCAGGCGCTGCTGGGCTCGCGCCCTCATCTGGACTGCTGGCGCAAGAGCGAGATTCCGGCGCGGCTGGCGCTGGGCTCGAATCCGCGCGTCTCGGCCATCGTCTGCGCGTCCGAGCCGGGCTGGCTGCTGGCGACCAGGGCGCGCCCGGTCACCCGGTCCGGCGGCGCCCACGGCTATGACAACGCCGCCCCCGAGATGCAGGCGATCTTCATCGCCCACGGTCCGGGCGTGATTGCAGGGCGGCGGCTGCAGAACCTGGACAGCGTCGACGTCCAGCCCTTCCTGGCCCGCCTGCTGGGCGTGACGGCGCCGCGGGGCGACGGTGACCCGAACGACACGCTGCCCGTCACGCAGCGCTAAGCGACTGATCGAGGTATGGGCTGGAAAAGGGCAGCGGAGTAGAACGGCGCTCCACCTCCGCGAGCATCCATGTCCCTGCATATCCCCAAGGTCCGCCGTGCGGCGATCGCCTTCATCCTTGTGACGGCGGTGCTGGACATCGTGGCGATGGGGATCGTCATTCCGGTCCTGCCGCATCTGATCGAGGAGTTTGTCGGGTCGAACGCGCGGGCAGGCCTGCTGAATGGCGTGTTTGTGGCCCTGTGGGCGGGGATGCAGTTCCTGGCCTCGCCGGTGATCGGCTCGCTGTCGGACCAGTACGGGCGCCGCCCGGTCATCCTGATCAGCTGCGCCGGGCTGGCCGCGGACTATGTCTTGATGGCGCTGGCGCCGAACCTGTGGTGGCTGGCGGTCGGGCGACTCGTGGCGGGCGTCACCTCGTCCAGCTTCACCACCATCTACGCCTATATGGCCGACATCACCGAGCCGGAAAAACGCGCCCGCGCCTATGGGCTGATCGGCGCGGCCTTCTCGGGCGGATTCGTGCTGGGGCCGGTGCTGGGCGGCTTCCTGGGCGAGTTCGGACCGCGCGTGCCCTTCTGGGTGGCAGGGGCCCTATCGGGCTTGGCCTTCCTGTACGGCCTGTTCATCCTGCCGGAGAGCCTGGCGCCCGAGAAGCGGATGCCTTTCAGCTGGCGCCGCGCCAATCCGATCGGCGCCATGATCCTGCTGAAGCGTCACGCCGAGCTGGCGGGCCTCGCGGTCGTGAACTTCCTGCTCTATTTCGCCCACCACGTGTTTTCGGCGGTCTTCGTCCTTTACGCCGGGCTGCGTTACGGCTGGGGGCCGTGGCAGGTCGGGGCCTTGCTGGCCATGGTCGGGGTGCTGGACATGATCGTTCAGGGCGTGCTGGTCGGCCCGGCGTCCAAGCGGTTCGGGGACCGAGCGACCATGATCTTCGGCCTGTGCGGCGGGGCTGTGGGCATCGCACTGATGGGCTGGGCGCCGACGGGCGTCGCCTTCATCGTCGCCATGTTCCCCAACGCCCTGTGGGGCCTCGCCATGCCGACGCTTCAGTCCCTGATGACCCGCCGCGTCGGCGAGAGCGAACAGGGCCAGCTGCAGGGCGCCAACATGAGCGTCGCTTCCATCGCCGGGGTGGCGTCGCCCCTGTTCTTCGGCTGGATCTATTCGGTGTCCGTGGGCGAGGGCGGCGGGCGGGCGGCGGTCTGGTTGTCGGATCGGGGGCTGCCTGCGGTGTCGGCCGCAGCCGACGCCATGCTGTCCGAGCCGGGGCTGGCCTTCTATCTGGCCTCCGTCGTGCTGGCGCTCGGGGCGTTGATCGGCTTCCTGACCGCGCGTCGGGCGGAACGGGAGGAGGTCACGTCCGTTTGATCGCCGCCGCGCCCCGGATCGAACGACGGCCTTGATCCTGTCGAAAAGCCGAGGCGGAATGGATGCAACGCCCAAGCTTGTAGAACCGGGACGAGATGAAGACTTCCAGACTGGCCATCGCCGCCGCCCTGATCCTGTCCGCCTGCGGCCAGCCGCAGCCCACCAAGGCGCAGGAAGGCGTCTTCGCCGAACAGCCCCGCGTCGCCCCGCGCGACGCCGGATCGCTGAAGACCAGCTTCGCTCCCGTGGTGCGCGAGGCCGCACCCGCCGTGGTGAATATTTCCGCGCGAGGCGTCCAGCGCGTGCGCGATCCCTTCTTTGAACTGTTCGGGGGCGGGCCGCAGTCGCGCGTGACCGGCTCCATCGGTTCGGGCGTGATCGTGCGTCCGGACGGGATCGTCGTGACCAACAACCACGTCATCCAGAACATGCAGGAGATCCGCGTCACCCTGAACGACCGGCGCGAATATCCGGCCAAGGTGCTGCTGGCGGACGAGCGGTCCGACATCGCCGTGCTGCAACTCGAGAACCTGGACGGCGACCTGCCGGTCCTGCGCATCGACGATCAGGAACAGCAGCAGGTCGGCGATCTGGTGCTGGCCATCGGCAACCCGTTCGGCGTCGGCCAGACTGTGACCAACGGCATCATCTCGGCCCTGAACCGCACCGAGACGGGCATCAGCGATTCCGGCTCCTTCATCCAGACCGACGCGCCGATCAATCCGGGCAATTCGGGCGGCGCCCTGGTCGACATGGACGGCGAACTGATCGGCATCAATACGGCGATCTTCTCACGCTCGGGTTCGTCCAGCGGCGTCGGCTTCGCCGTGCCTGCGGCCATGGTCAAGCGGGTGGTGGATTCGGCGGTCGGCGGCGCCAAGGCGGTCGAGCGCGCCTGGCTGGGGGTCAAGGGCGATACGGTCAGCGCCGACATCGCCCGCAGTCTGGGCCTTGAGCGGCCGCAGGGGCTGATGGTCACCGACGTCTACGCCGGCGGGCCGGGCGCGCGCGCAGGCATCCAGCAGGGCGACGTGATCACCGCCATCGACGGCGCAGAGGTCAATGACCAGGGCGGCCTGAACTTCCGCGTCGGCACCAAGTCGCCCAACGCTTCCGTCGCCGTCACGGTGCTGCGCGACGGCCGGACCCAGACGCTGAACGCCCGCGTCTCGACCCTGCCTGGCGATGCTGATCCGGGACAGGGTACGGTCGTGGGGCAGGGGGCGCTGGCCGGACTTCAGGGCGTGGCGCTGAACCCTGCGCTGGCCGACCGTCTGGGCGGCGATCCCTTCACCAGCGGCGTGGTGGTGACGGGGCTGCAACGCAACAGCGTCCCGGCACGCATCGGCCTGCGTCCCAACGACCTGGTGGTGCAGATTGATGGTCGCGCCGTCACCACGGTCGCCGCCCTTGGCCGCGCACAGCGGGGCTCGGAATTGACTATTGTCCGCGGCGGCCGCCGTCTGACGGGCCGCTTGCCTTAAGGAAACCGACACCGCGTTTCTCCCTCCCCTTCATGGGGAGGGTGGTCGCGAAGCGACCGGGTGGGAAGGGCTCGGTGATGAGGGCGCGCGGCGCTTGATTAGTCTTGCCGCCCCCACCCGTCTTCGGCCTGCGGCCTCAGCCACCCTCCCCATGAAGGGGAGGGAGAGGGAAGCGCGTTTTCTGATGCTGACGGCGGCGGGGTCTTACCCCTTCACCGGTCCGCCGATGCTCCACAGGTGTCCGAACGGATCGCGGACCTGGCCGTAGCGGTCGCCCCAGAACTGGTCCTCCAGCGGCATGACCGGAATCGCGCCGTTGACCAGGGCGCGGCCCCACCATTCGTCGGCGTCGTCGACCTGAAGATGCAGGCTGACGCCGACCGGCTTGATGTCGGCCTCGCCGGTCCATTCTGGGAATTCGTCGGCCAGCATGAGGCGGCCGCCGTTGATGCGCAGAAGGGCGTGCAGCAGACGTTCGCCGTCCTCGGCGGGCACCCGCATGACTTCCTCGGCCCCGAAGGCGCGGGCGTAGAATTCGATCGCTGCGGCGGCGCCGCGCGAGGGAATGGTCAGATGGGGCGTCACCCCGCCGCGCGGTCCCTGTTCAGCCTTGAGTTCTGTCATGCGATTCCTCCTTGGAGGCGTTGTAGCGGGTGCAGTCGCCCGAACGAACGCCTATCTAGAGCGTTCCATGACTGATTTGTTCGAAGCCTCCGGCATTCATCCTCCCGACGCGCCGCTCGCCGACCGTCTGCGCCCGCAGGCGCTCGATCAGGTGGTGGGCCAGGACCACCTGTTGGGCGAGGGCGGTCCGATCCGCCGCATGATCGAGGCCGGGCGCCTCGGCTCCATGATCCTGTGGGGGCCGCCGGGGACAGGAAAGACGACGATCGCTCGCCTGTTGGCGAAGGCGGCGGGCTATGAATACCAGTCGATCAGCGCCGTCTTCTCAGGCGTCGCCGACCTGAAGAAGGCGTTCGAGGCCGCGCGGATGCGTCGGGCGGCGGGGCAGCAGACCCTGCTGTTCGTGGACGAGATCCACCGCTTCAACCGCGCCCAGCAGGACGGTTTCCTGCCCTTCGTGGAGGAGGGGATCGTCACCCTGGTCGGCGCCACGACCGAGAACCCCAGTTTCGAGCTGAACGGCGCCCTGCTGTCGCGCAGCCAGGTCTATGTGCTGAAGCGGCTGGACGACGCCTCGCTGGATCTGTTGCTGGATCGGGCCGAGGCGCTGATGGGCAAGTCCCTGCCGCTGACGCCAGAGGCGCGGCAGGCCATGCTGGCGCTGGCGGACGGCGATGGCCGATACCTGCTGACCATGTCCGAGGTGCTGTTCGATCTGACGGACGTCGAGCCGCTGGACGTGCAGGCCCTGGCGGGCGTGCTGCAGAAACGCGCACCCGCCTACGACAAGTCGCGCGAGGAGCACTACAACCTCATCTCCGCCCTGCATAAGTCGGTGCGCGGCTCGGACCCGGACGCGGCGCTTTACTGGCTGGCGCGGATGCTGAACGGGGGCGAGGACCCCCTGTATCTGGCGCGGCGGATCGTGCGCATGGCGGTCGAGGACATCGGTCAGGCCGACCCCCTGTCCCTCCTGGTCGCCAATGCGGCCAAGGACACCTACGACTTCCTCGGCTCGCCCGAGGGCGAGCTGGCGCTTGCTCAGGCCGTGGTCCATCTGGCCACGGCGCCGAAGTCGGTCGGGGTCTATGAAGCCTTTAAGGCGGCCAAGCGCGCCGCTCACGAGACCGGCTCCCTGATGCCGCCCGCCCATATCCGCAACGCGCCGACCAAGCTGATGAAGTCGCTGGGCTACGGCAAGGGCTACCAATACGACCCCGACACGCCCGAGGGCTTCTCCGGCGCCGACTTCTTCCCTGATGAGATGGAGCGCCGCACCTTTTACAAACCCAAAGGCGAGGGCCACGAAGAGAAGGTCAAGGCGCGCCTGGAACGCTGGGCGGCGATGCGGGCGCGGATGCAGGCGGACAAGGCATAGGGCGTCTACCCCTCGCGCAATGCCTCGGGCGGTCGGTGAACGATGTTCATTGTTGTGTGTGTCTTGGAAGCGTAAGCTGAACCTCCCAACTGCGGAGGCGGCTATGGTCGATGTTGTGCGACGTATGTCGACGCCCTGGCATGTGTGGCTGGTCGGCGTGCTGTCCTTCCTGTGGAATGCGCTTTTCGTCTGGCAGTGGATGCTGCAGGTGACGGGTGATCCAGCCTATTGGGCCGGCATGACCCCGGCCGAGGCCGCCTATCTGCGCGCCGTGCCTCTGTGGACCGATGTCGCGGTCGGGATCGCCTTCTGGGGCGGGCTGCTGGCGGCGATGCTGCTGCTGTTGCGACGGCGACAGGCGACGCTGGTGTTCGCCGTGGCGCTCATCGCCATGCTGGCGGACACGGCCTACATCCATTTCATGAGCAATGGGCGCGAGATCATGGGGCCGGTCGGCGTGGCGTTCGGCCTGGTCATCATCGCCGTCCTTGTCGCCCAGACCGCCTATTGCGCCTGGATGGGTCGGCGCGGCGTGATCGTCTGAGGCGCGGCCGAAGCCCTTGTTGCGGCCGCCTATTTCGGCGTAGTTTTCGGCGCTCAAGGCTCTTGGGGGGAAGAATGATGGTCGATATTTCGAAGCGCTCGACGGCGCCGTGGCACCTGTGGGCCATCGCTGTGGCCTCGGTGCTCTGGAACGGCGTAGGTGTCTGGCAATGGTACCAGAAGGTGACCGGCGCGCAGGCCTATTGGAGCGCCCTGACGATGGAGCAGGTCTTCTATCTGCGCTCGGCGCCGATGTGGACGGATGTGGCCTTCGGCGTGGCGGTGTGGTGCGGCCTGCTGGGCGCGCTGATGCTGTTGCTGCGGCGCAAGCTGGCCTTCAACGCCTTCGTCGCGGGCCTGATCGCCATGCTGGCGCACTCCGTCTATGTGCTGGCGCTGAGCAATGGGCGCGAGGTGTTGGGCGCGGCGGGGCTGGCCTCTGTCGTGGCGGTCGCCGCCGTTTTCGTCATCCAGATCGCCTATGCCCACTGGGCGCGCCGCAAGGGCCTGATCCGCTGAGGGACCTGATCTCCTGAGAGGCATGGCGAAGCGCCGTCTGCTCCGCTAAGGCTCGGCGGGTGAATATCCGCCAGCCCGTTTCCCTTACCGAAGAAGAGATCGCCGCCGTCCGTTCCTGGGTGGTGCATGAAGACGCGCATCTGATCGCCTTCAACAAGCCCTCGGGCCTGTCCAGTCAGGGCGGCCGCATTCAGGCGCATACGCTGGACGACTTGCTGTGGGCTTTCGCCCGATCCAACGGCAAGCGGCCCGAGCTGGTGCATCGGCTGGATCGCGACACCTCCGGCGTCATCCTGGCCGCCAAGACCAAGCCCGCCGCCGGTTTCTTCGGCAAGGCGATGCAGATGCGCAAGTTCCAGAAGACCTATCTGGCGCTGGTCGCGGCCGCCCCGGAGCCCAAGTCCGGTCGCATCACCTCGGCCCTGCGTCGCGAGGAGATCGGCCGTGAAAGCTATATGCGGGTCGTGGATTTCGATGCGCCGGGCGCGCAGGGGGCCGCCAGCGGCTATCGCACGTTGGCCTCCAGTCAGGACGGGGCGGTGGTCGAACTGTCGCCGGAGACGGGACGGATGCACCAACTCCGGGTCCACATGGCCTCCATCGGGCGTCCTCTGGTCGGCGACGTCCGCTATGGCGGCGCCCTGACCTTCGCCGGGCGCGCGGCGCCGCGCCTGATGCTGCACGCGGCGAAGCTGAGCTTTCCTCATCCCGACGGCGGACGCGTGACGGTCGAGGCGCCGGAGCCGGAAGATTTCGTCGCCCTGCGCGACGCAGGGGGGCTTTAGGCGCTTCATCCCCTGTTCAGCTTCGCGGCGGAACAATCCGGCTCGCCCGCGCGCTGTTCGGGCGTGGGAGACACGCGCATGAAACGCCTTGCCATCGTCACGATCGCCGCCTCGGCCCTGGCCTTGACCGCCTGCGCCAGCCTGGCGCCCTATGGCCAGCAGATGGGAGCGAACGGGCAGGGCTATTCCGAACAACAGATCGAGCGCGACCGCTTCCGCGTGACTTACAAGGGCGTGGGCGCGCCCGGTCCGGTGGCGGACATGGCCCTGTTCCGCGCCGCCCAACTGACGGTCGAGCAGGGCTACGACTGGTTCGAGGTGACGCAGCGCTGGATCGATGGTCGTCCCGACAGCGCGGGCGGCGTGCGTCCCAGCGTGTCGGTGGGCGCCAGTTCCGGCCGTTACGGCGGATGGTCGACCTCGGGCGTCGGCGTGGGCCTCGGCTTCGACCTCAGCGGACCACAGCCGACCTCGACGACGCTGGAGGTCGTCATGGGCCGCGGCCAGCGCCCGGATCGCCGGGAAGCCTATGACGCGCGCGGGGTGCAGGACGCCATTCGTCCGCGCCTGTAAGGCCTAGAAGGGCCAGCGCGCCATCGCGGCCGCGAAGGCCAGCAGCGGGATCAGCAGCAGAATCTCCAGCCCGATAGCGCGCCGGGCGGCGGTCAGTTCGGCCTGTGGTGGAATATAGCCGGGGGCGGTCTTCCCTGCCTTGCGCCATTTCAGGATCAGCAACGTCGGCCGGATCGAGATCAGGCCGATCAGGGCGAAGGTCGCGATCTTGGCCCAGAAGAAGGGGTTGGCTTCATAGAAGGCCCAGCCCTTGCCGCCCATCACCCGCCCGACCCCGACCAGCACGATCAGCAGGGCCGTAACCCCATAGCCCGCGTCCAGTCCGGCTAGTCGCCTCGCCGGCGGTTCCGGCGTCCGCAGCAGCGCCAGCTCCGACGCCAGCATGACGATCAGGCCCAGGAACAGCAGGTGATGCAGGATGGCGAGGATAAGGTCGTGCATGGCGGCCTTCGCAAATGGGGTCGGAACAGTATATGCCGCCAGCATGACACGTTTCTTGCTGGTGGCGATCGGCGGCGGCCTGGGGGCGATGGCGCGCTATGGTCTGGGCCTGGCGGCAGGTCGCCTGGCGCCGGGCGCGGCCTGGCCGTGGGCGACGCTGACCGTCAATGTCGTGGGCGGCCTGATGATGGGACTGCTGGCCGGCTGGCTGGCGCTGAAGGCGGGGGCCGGACAGGAGAGCATTCGCCTGTTCGCCGCCGTCGGCGTGTTGGGCGGCTTCACGACCTTCTCCGCCTTCTCACTGGAAACGGCCCTGATGATCGAACGCCGTGAAATCGTCCCGGCTTTGGTTTATGCGGCGGGTTCGGTGGTTCTCGCCATCGCCGCCCTGTTCGTCGGCCTGATGATCGCGCGCAAACTGTTTACCGGAGTGGGCGCATGAGCCGCGAAGTCCAGACCCTCTATGTCGCCGAGGATGAAGACGACATCCGCCTGGATCGCTGGTTCAAGCGACGCTGGCCGCACCTGACCCACATCCAGGTCGAGAAGATGGCCCGCAGCGGCCAGATCCGCGTCGACGGTTCGCGCGTCAAGCCGCAGGATCGCCTGACCGCTGGCGCCGCTGTGCGCGTGCCGCCGCTGCCGGACGCCAATCCTCGCAAGCCCGGCGACCTGCATGAACTGACCGAGCGCGACATCGCCTACGCCAAGTCGCTGGTGCTTTATGAAGATCACATGGTCATCGCCCTGAACAAGCCGCACGGTCTGGCCGTGCAGGGCGGCACCAAGACGACCAAGCACGTCGATCGCCTGCTGTCGGCCTGGGGCGAGGGGATGGAGCGCCCGCGCCTGGTTCACCGTCTGGACCGCGACACCTCGGGCGTGCTGCTGCTGGGCAAGGGACCGGAAGCGGCCAAGCGTCTGGCGGGCGCCTTCGCTCGTCGTCAGGCGAAAAAGACTTACTGGGCCATCGTCATCGGCAACCCCAAGCCTTCGGCGGGCCAGATCGACATGGCTCTGAAGAAGACGGGCATCAACGACTTCGAGATGATGCGCCCGGCCGAGCCCAAAGACCCCAAGGGCGAACCGGCCGAAACGGCCTTCGCCACGATCAGCCGCGCCGCCCACCGCGCCGCCTGGATGGCGCTGCGCCCCTTTACCGGCCGGACGCACCAGTTGCGCGCCCACATGGCGGCCATCGGCCATCCCATCCTGGGCGATCCCAAATACGGCGACGACAGGTCGCGCGAACTGTCCGGCCCGCTGAAGCTGCAGCTTCACGCCCGCCGCATCGAACTCGACCATCCCGGCGGCGGCAAGCTGATCGTCGAGGCTCCGCTCAGCCCCGAGATGAGGGCCGGCTTCAACCACTTTGGCTTCTCCGAGGACGAGGCGGACGAGGATCCCTTCGAGGGCGTGCGGCGGATGCGATGAGGCCGCTCGCCGTTTTCGATATCGACGGCACGCTGGTCGACAGCCGGGCCTCCATCTATCGCGCGGCCTGCGAGGCGGCGCAGGTGCTGGGCCTGCCCGAGCCGGAATACGATCGGGTGCGCCGGATCGTGGGCCTCAGCCTGCATCACGCCCTGCATGTGCTTGAGCCGTCGCTGACGGACGCTGAACTGGCGGATTTCGTTGCTGCCTTTCAGGCCAGCTTTCGCGCCATGTATGAGGCGGGGCATGAGGAGCCGCTCTATCCCGGCGTGATGGACACGCTGCGGCGGTTGAAGCGCGATGGCTGGCGGCTGGCGCTGGCGACGGGTCAGAACCGGCGCGGGGTGGCTCGCAACCTGGCGCGGCCCGAGTGGAGCGACCTTTTCCTGTCCAGCCACTGCGCCGAGGACGGGCCGGGCAAGCCGGACCCGGCCATGCTGCGCGCCGCCATGACCGCCTGCGGCGCGGATACGGCCTCTACGACCATGATCGGCGACACCAGCCACGACATCACGATGGCCGTGGCGGCGGGGGTGCACCCGCTGGGCGTCGGCTGGGGCTTTCATACGATCGAGGAGCAGGCCGCGGCAGGCGCGCTGCACATCGCCGCTGATTTTCCTGACCTGGAGGCGGCGTTGGACCGGTTCGCCTCGACCAAGCTGTTCGCCTAGAAGCTGCCTCCATGACCCATATTCCCCCGCTGGACCCCAACGTCGCCGCCCAGAAGGGCTTTCGAGAATCCGAGGAGCGCATCAAGCGCTTCTGGAAGAGCGCCGGGGTCGAGGCCCGCGACGGCGGCTGGATCGTCCTGCTGGACGGTCGTGCGCCCAAGACGCCGGCCGGGAACGCCATCGTCCTGCCGACCGAGGCCGCCGCGCGGCTGGTGGCGGACGAATGGAACGCACAGGGCGAGCACCTGATGCCCGCCACCATGCCCGCCACCCGCCTGGCCTCGACCGCCATCGACCGGGTCAGCCAGACGCGCGGACCTGTGGCTGAAGAGATCGCGCGTTACGCCGGGTCGGACGTGCTCTGCTATCTGGCCGAGACGCCGTCGGGCCTGATCGAGCGCCAGCAGGCGGAGTGGGGCCCGTGGCGCGACTGGGCCGCGCGTGAGCTGGGCGTCGAACTGCATACGGTAGAGGGCATCATCCACCGCCCGCAGGCTCCGCAGGCTTTGGCGCGGGTCGAGGCGTTGGCGCTTGAGATGGACGACTTCGCCCTGACCGGGCTGGCGACGGCCGTGCCGCTGTTCGGGTCGGCAGTGCTGGGGCTGGCTGTGCAGCGCGGGGCGCTGGCGGGCGAGGCGGCGCTGGACCTGTCGCGTCTGGACGAAGCCTTTACTGAGGAGCGTTGGGGCGTGGACGAGGAGGCGGCTGCCCGCACCGCTGCTCACCGCGCCGAAGCCGCATTGCTGCAGCGGTGGTTTGAGGCGCTCAGATAACTTTCCGTTCTGGAAAGTTATGACTTAACGAAGTGGAAAGTCATCTTCATTTTCCGTTGTGGAAAGTAAGGGATGTCCCATGTCAGATACGCACGATGCGAAGGCCGCTCTGGAGCAGATACGCCAGACGCGCGAGCAGGCGCTCGGAAAGATGGAGTATTGGCCCTGGTGGTATGACGCCGGCTACGCCATGGCGTGCGGGCTTCTGGTGGCGGGACAGGGTTTTCCGACCATGATCGGCATGGCCTGCGTCGTGGCGGCGATCGCGATTCTGGTGACGATCATGCGGGTCTGGCAAGATCGCACAGGGGTCTGGGTGAACGGGTATTCTCCGCGTCGCGCCCGCTGGGCCGCCTTTGGCCTGGCGGCGATCCTGATGGGGTTGATGGGCGTCAGCATCTGGTTCGGGCGGATGCAGGGCGTCGTCTGGGTGCCGATCGCCAACGGTTTGGCGGCGGCGGTTCTGGGCGTCATCGGCATGAGGGTCTGGATGCGTCTGTACCGCATCGACGTGCGGAGCCTATCGTGAAGCCGCCGGTTTTCGATCCTGTGATCCATGCGGCGGGAAGGCTACAGATCTGCGCTATCCTGTCCGCCGCCGAAGCCGAGTTCGCAGTGGTGCGCGACGCCATTCAGGTGTCTGACTCCGTCCTGTCGAAACACGTGAAGACCCTGGAAGAAGCGGGCTATCTCGCCGTCCGCAAGGCGGCGCAGGGCGGGCGGCAGCGCACCTGGCTCAGCCTCACCAATGCCGGCAAGGCGGCATTCGCCTCCCACGTCGCCGAACTGAACCGCCTGGCGACCATGACGGCGCCGGTCAGCCCTTGATTAGCGCCGCGCGCTCGTCGGCCGTCAGCATCCGCCAGCGGCCCTCGGGCAGGTCGCCCAGCTTCACCGGGCCGATGCGGATGCGGTAGAGGTCGATGACCTCCAGCCCGACCAGTTCGCACATGCGGCGGATCTGGCGGTTGCGGCCTTCGCGCAGCAGGAAGCGCAGGCGCTGGGGCTCCATCTGGGTGACGCGGGCGGGCTTCAACTGGCGGCCGTCCAGCTCCAGCCCGTGGCGCAGTTTGGACAGCTTTGCTTCGGTCACGGCGCCGGCGACGCGGACCAGATATTCCTTGTCGAGGTCCGACTGCGGGCCGATCACCGCCTTGGCTACGACCCCGTCCGACGACAGCAGCAGCAGGCCGCGCGAATCCTCGTCCAGCCGCCCGACCGGGGGCAGGGAGGCGTCGCGGGCGGGCGTCTCGCCGTCGCCGACCCTATTGGCCGTGGTCAGCAGGCGCGCGGCGGGAATCTTGCCCGGCTCGGGCTGGCCCGAGACATAGCCGACCGGCTTGTGCAGCAGGATGGCGACGCCCGCCGCCAGCGCCGCCTCGCCCGTATCGTTGAGCGTCAGGGTCTGGCCCGGTTCGATCTTGCGGCCCGCGTCGCGCACCACCTCGCCGTCGATGCTGACCAGACCCTCGGCGATCAGCCCCTC
Organism: Brevundimonas sp. LPMIX5; assembly: GCF_003576505.1. NCBI lineage: Bacteria > Pseudomonadati > Pseudomonadota > Alphaproteobacteria > Caulobacterales > Caulobacteraceae > Brevundimonas > Brevundimonas sp. LPMIX5. Next base: position 705,643 of record NZ_QWTZ01000002.1, on the reverse strand, counting down.
GGCTTCGCGGCGCGAGCAGACGCCGGTCTGGCCCAGCCATTTGTTGATGCGGACGGGTTCTGCGCCGTCATAGGTGCGGACGAAGGCCATGAGCTGACTGAACTCTCTGCGATGCGATCGGCTGTGTAGGGCGGGGCTGCGCGTTCAGGCAAGGCCGGCTGCCGCGCGCCAGGGTTCAGATTTTTCACGCATTGGTTTCAGGTCACGTTTTCGTCGCCAAGTTGACCTTGAGCATCATAAGCCTATATCAGCAGTCACCCTGATGATTTTGATACGTTCGCTTCCGATCGATTCGGATCGCGACGTTTGCCGTGTCTGACCGAATTTCGACACGCAGGGCGCGACGGTTTTTAGGAACTGTCCGCGAATATTGATCGATAACCTTCGAAGGAGACGTTTTGTACGCTCAACGCAAGACCGCGACCGCCCCTCGTTCCCGCCAATACGGCAACCGCCCCGCGCCGACCCGCCTGCGCTTCGGCCTGATCATGCGCAAGGGCATGGATTTCGGCGAACTGGGCGACATGGAGACCGCCCTCCGCTTTGAAGGCGTGTCGCTGGCTCCGATCTCGACCGGCGAGGGCAGTCTGGTTTCGGGCGGGTTGACGGTTCTGGCCACGGCGACGGCCGATGACATCACCGGCGGCCGGGTCCAGGGCGTGGTGGTTCCCGGCGGCATGGCGGACGAGGCCGGACTGGTCCAGGTCAAGGCGCTGGTGAATCTGGCCAAGGCGCAAGGGCTGCCGGTTCTGGCGTTCGCCGACGGCGTGGCCCTGACGGCCGAAATCTTCGGCGAAGCGGCCGATGCGCCGGGCGCCGCCTTCCGCGACGGCAAGGTCGCCCTGCTGAACGACCGCGCCGAACTGACGGCCGTCGTCGCCGCCATCTAAACGCGGCGGAAGATCAGGCTCAGGTTGTTGGCGGGCATGGCTCGCCGCAGCGTCAGGGCTAGGCCATGCGACCGGGCGAGCGTCTCGACCTCGCCCCGGTCGCGCAGGCCCCATGCCGGGTCGCGCGCCTTCAGGCCGTCGTCAAAGGCCGCGTTGGAGGGGGCCAGCGGAACTTCCGCCTCGCGATAAGGGCCGTAGAGGTACAGCAGGCCGCCGGGGCGCATTAGCGACCGCTCGGCCAGCTGCATCAGGCCTTTGGCCGCCGTCCACGGGCTGATGTGGATCATGTTGATGCAGACGATGGCGTTCAGCGGCTCTGACGGCCAACTGGCGTCGTCCAGCATGTCGACGGCCTGTGCAGGGCGCAGGTTTGCGACGCCTGTATGCGTCCGCCACGCCTCGATGCTGGCGCGGGCCTGCGGGCTGGGGTCGCTGGGCGTCCAGTCCAGGCCGGGCAGGGCGGCGGCGAAGGCGACGGCGTGCTGACCCGATCCGGCGGCGATCTCCAGCACCCGGCCGCGAGCAGGCAGATGGGCGCGCAGAACGTCGAGTATGGCCGCGCTGTTGCGTTCGGCTGCCGGCGAAATCAGCGCATCAGGGGCGCCGGCCGATGTCGATACTGCAGAATCCATCGTCTTCACGCCGAAGGAGATAGCCCTTGGGGCGCGCTCTGACGATTTAATTGTGCGCGCGGGCGGTCTGGCCCGGATAACGGGGGAATGAAACGTGCAGCGGTTGACCTTATGTCCCGTCGGGTTCATTGCCCGCGTAACACAGCGTGATCAGCTTATTGCGTGACGGCGACGACAGATCGGCGCGCGCAGCTTCAGGAGAGCAAGACGTGACGCAATCGATTCCCGGACTCCTTCCGGCGCCGACCGAACACAAGGGCCTTGTCGCCTGGGTGGAGCAGATCGCCGCCCTGACCAAGCCGGACCGTGTTCACTGGTGCGACGGCTCGGACGCCGAGAAGTCGGCCATCGTGGCCGACCTGATCGCCAAGGGCACGCTGAAGGAACTGGATCAGGCCAAGCGCCCCGGCTGCTATTACGCCGCCTCGGACCCCAAGGACGTGGCCCGCGTCGAAAGCCGCACCTTCATCTGCTCGCAGGACGAAGCCGACGCCGGCCCGACCAACAACTGGTCCGACCCGGTTGAGATGCGCGCCCGTCTAGACGGCCTGTTCGACGGCTGCATGAAGGGCCGGACGATGTATGTCGTTCCGTTCTGCATGGGTCCGCTGGGCTCCAAGATCTCCGCCCTGGGCGTCGAGATCACCGACAGCGGCTATGTCGCCGTGTCGATGGGCGTCATGACCCGCATGGGCAAGGGCGCGCTGGACATGCTGGGCGCCGACGGCGTCTTCGTTCCCGCCGTTCACACGCTGGGCGCGCCGCTGGCCGAAGGTCAGGCGGATGTGGCCTGGCCCTGCAATGACGACAAGTGGATCGTCCACTTCCCCGAAACCCGCGAAATCTGGTCATACGGCTCGGGCTACGGCGGCAACGCCCTGCTGGGCAAGAAGTGCTACGCCTTGCGCATCGCCTCGATCATGGCCCGCGACGAGGGGTGGCTGGCCGAGCACATGCTGATCCTCAAGCTGACCAGCCCCGAAGGCGTGTCGAAGTATGTGGCCGCCGCCTTCCCGTCGGCCTGCGGCAAGACCAACCTGGCCATGCTGCAACCGGCGCTGGACGGCTGGAAGGCCGAGACGGTGGGCGACGACATCGCCTGGATGCGCTTTGGCGAAGACGGCCGCCTGTACGCCGTGAACCCGGAAGCGGGCTTCTTCGGCGTGGCGCCGGGCACCAGCCGCAACACGAACAAGAATGCGCTCGAAACCCTGACGCGCGACACCATCTTCACCAACGTCGCCCTGACTGCCGATGGCGACGTCTGGTGGGAAGGCCTGACCAAGGAAGCGCCGGAAGGCCTGACCAACTGGAAGGGTCAGCCGCACGATCCGGCATCGGGCGAGCCTGCGGCCCACCCGAACTCGCGCTTCGCCGTCTGGGCCGGTCAGTGCCCGTCGATCGCGCCTGAGTGGGAAGACCCTGCGGGCGTGCCGATCGACGCCATCCTGTTCGGCGGCCGTCGCGCCTCGGCCGTGCCGCTGGTGACGGAAGCCTATGACTGGGAGCACGGCGTCTTCATGGGCTCGACCGTGGCGTCGGAAGGCACGGCGGCGGCTGAGAACAAGGTCGGCGAACTGCGCCGCGACCCCTTCGCCATGCTGCCGTTCTGCGGCTACAACATGGGCGACTATTTCGGCCACTGGCTGTCGATGGCCCAGCGCACGACAGATGCGGCCAAGCTGCCGCGTCTCTACTTCGTCAACTGGTTCCGCAAGAACGAGGACGGCAAGTTCGTGTGGCCGGGCTTCGGCGATAACGCCCGCGTGCTGAAGTGGATCGTCGAGCGTCTGGAAGGTCAGGCCGAGGCCGTGGACACTCCAGTCGGCCGCGTGCCGTCCAAGGACGCGCTGGACCTGTCGGGCCTGACGCTGACCGACGCCGACTTGCAGATCCTGCTGGACGTCGACGCCGACGTGTGGACCGAGGAAGCTGCCCTGATCCCCGCCTTCTACGAGAAGTTCGGCGATCGCCTGCCCAAGGCCCTGTGGGGCCAGTACGCCGCCCTGACCAAGCGTCTTGAAGAGGCCCGCGCGGCCAAGCTGGCGGCTGAATAAAAGACCGACTTCAACGGTTGAAATCGGGGCGCGGGAGGTCGAAGGACATCCCGTGCCCCTTTTTAATTCTCCCGAACCTTCCTTCGACGCCGTGGCTATCGGCGCGGGCGCTCTTGGCCTGTGCGTGGCGGCGGAGTTGAGACGACGCGGACGCCGCGTGGCGGTGGTCGATCCTGGCGGCGTCAACGCCTCGGCCGTGGCGGCGGGTATGATCGCGCCCGCGATGGAATGCGCCATCGATGATCTATCGTCTGAGGCAGCCGGTGTGCTGAGGCGCGCGCGCGACTTGTGGCCCGCCTTCGCCGAAGCGACGGGCGTGCGGCTGTATGGCGAGTTGGCGGAATGGCGCGGCGGGAACGTCGCCGAACTGGCGTCGCGGATGAAGACGCTGGGCTTTGAGCATCACTATGACGCCGCATCGGCGCGCCTGACGACGCATGAGGATGCGAAGGTCGATCCGCCTCAGGCGCTTACGGCTCTGGCGCAGGGTGTGACGGTGGTCGCGGCGTGCGCGCAGGGCGCGGTGCGTGACGGGCAGGGCTGGCGGGTCGAGACGACGGTGGGCGCCTTACGCGCGGAGCATCTGATTCTGGCCACCGGCGCCGATCCGGCTCTGGACGGCCTGCCGCCCGAAGCGCGCGCAGCGGTCGCCTGCATCACCCCCATTCGCGGTCAGATCGGTCTGGTGCAGGAGAAACTGGTCGACCACGTGATGCGCGGGCCGGGCGCCTATGTCGCGCCGATGGGCGAGGGCAGCGTGATCGGGGCGACGATGGAGCCGGGCGAGCGGTCCTTGATCCCCGACGCCGCGCGCTGTGAAGCCATGCTGGCGGCGGCATGGAAGGCGTTGGGGCAGGCGCCGCGCACGCTGACGATCGACTGGCGCGCAGGGGTGCGGGGGACAACGCCGGACGGCCTGCCGATGGCGGGGCAGATTGCGCCGGGCCTGCATGTCGCGCTGGGGCCGCGCCGCAACGGCTGGTTGCTGGGGCCTCTGATCGGGGCCGTTGTCGCCGATGCGACAGAGGGCCGGCCCGTCGCCGAGCCGGCCCTCCATCCTTCGCGGTTCCTTTAGTCCGTCGGCGGGGTGAAGCGGATCGCCATGGTGACGCGGGCGCCGTCGACCGCTTGGCCGTCCACGGTGCGCGGGCTGAGGCGGAAGTAGCGGCTCAGGCTGAGCGCCGCCCGGCCGAAGCCCTGATTGCCCGGCGTCTCAGAGGTGACCGAACAGCCGGTCAGGCCGCCGTCCACCCGCACCAGGCAGGACAGTTCCGCCACCCCGCCGATGCCGCGCGCTTCGGCAGCGGACGGATAGGCGCGCATCAACTGATCCGCCGTCGGTTTGCGCACCCAGTCCGGCTGGGTGATGACGGGGGCGGGCTTGGGCGGTTCGGGCGTGACCGCCGTGCCGGTCGAAGGTTCGGCTGCCGGCGCCGTGATGTTGATGGCTGGCCCGGCGTCATGGCTGACGACGGGGGCGACCGGGACCTCCAGGGGCGCGACATCGCTGGGCGTGACCTGCGTCGGCCGGTGGATCGGCGGCGTCGGCGCGGGCGAGGCCTGGGGCGGCGTCTGGGGCTTGGGCGGCAAGGGCGGCCGGATCAGATCGACGATCGTGGGCGGCGGCTCCGTCGGCGCGGGCGGAGCGTCGGCCAGTTCAAACCGTTGCTGATACAGCCAGACTCCGGCGCCCACGTGGACCAGGGCCGAGGCGCCGATCATCGCCCACATCAAGGGGGACAGCGGCTTCCGGCGTTGTTGGAAGTCGAGGGGGCTGACCACGCCGTGGCCCCCGGCGATACGCATCATCATGACTTACGCGCCTCCTGTCGCGGGCCCTCCCCAGCGCCCCACGGAACGAAGTTCGCGCTTTGCTTGCGGCCTTATTGTGGCGCTTCGAATTGTTAACGGCGACGCTGCTGCGTTAAGGTTTGGTTTACCTAGGTTAGCGACCGTTCACACATGACCGTGAAAGCGATTCCATCATCCGGCGGCGTGGAGGCGGCCATTCGGCGCGCCTCGACCTCGACCGGCGTGGACTTCGACTTTCTGATGAAGACCGCGCGCCGTGAAAGCGCGATGAACCCCAATGCGCGGGCGCCGACGTCTTCGGCCTCGGGCCTGTTCCAGTTCATCGAGCAGACCTGGCTGGGCACGGTGAAGCGGCATGGCGCCAAGCATGGCTACGGCCAGTATGCGGACCTGATCTATCAAGGCGGCGACGGGCGCTGGCAGGTGCGGGGCTCGGCCCGCAATGTGGTGCTGGACCTGCGCTTCGATCCACAGGCGGCCTCGACCATGGCGGGCGAACTGACGGCCTCCAACGCCGCCTATCTGCGTGGGCGCACGGGGCGCGAGCCGAACGGAGGCGAGCTTTACGCCGCGCATTTCCTCGGCCCGGCGGGCGCGGCCAAGCTGATGGAGGCCATGCAGATGCGGCCCCAGTCCAGCGCCGCGGCCCTGTTCCCGGAAGCCGCCTCGGCCAACCGCTCGATTTTCTACCGCAACGGGCGGGCCGTATCGGTGGCCGAGGTGCACGCCAATCTGCAGCGCACGGCGGGCGAGGTCGCGCCTGCCGCAGGCGTCGGCGCCGTCAAGGCTGGACCCGAACTGGGCGACAAGGAGCGCGCGCTGGCCGCGCGACTGGATCGTCTGAAGCAGGATCAAGGCCTGTTGGCCCTGCTGCTGGGGCAGGACGGACAGGGGACGGGCGGAGGCTTCGGCGGCGCCTATGGACCGCCGCCGGACAGGTCGGTCTGAAGACCTTTGTTCGGCCGTTATTCCTAACGGGGCCTTAACTATGTAACGCTATGGGTGACGATTGATTCTTCGCCGCCCTGAGCTTCATCCATGACCGCCTACCGGGCCCGCCTGACGGAAAGCGACATCCGGCGCCTGATCAAGTCCGACGTTGAGGACGATCGGGCGGCGGCGGCGCACAAGCTGTTGCGCAGCATCGACCGCATGACGCTGGACGAGGCCGAACGGGCGGCGGCGCAGAAGATTCTCACAGTGCTGGCCGTCGATGCGGCTGAACTGGTGCGCCGCGCCCTGGCTGTGACGCTGAAGGCCTCAAGCCTGATGCCGCGCGATGTGGCGCGCCGCCTGGCGGCCGATGTGGACAGCGTGGCCCTGCCGGTCATCAACTGCTCGCCTGTCTTTTCCGACGACGATCTGATCGAGATCGTCCGCGCCGGTTGCGCGCTGCGTCAGGCCGCTGTGGCCTCGCGTCCGCAGGTGCCGCGCGATGTGGCGACCGTTCTGGCCGCCGAGGGGCGGCAGGAGGCGGTGCTGGCCCTGGCCGCCAATGATAACGCCGACCTGTCCGAAGACGCGCTCGGCGTGGTGGTCGATCGTTTCGGCCATGCGTCCGATGTCGTGTCGGCTCTGGCCTATCGCCAGGTTCTGCCGCTGTCGGTGACTGAGCGCCTGGTGGGGTTGGCCGCAGATGCGGCGCGCGAGCATCTGATCACCCAGCACGCCCTGGCGCCGGAGACCGCCATTCAGTTCGCCGATTTTGCGCGCGAACGGGCGACCGTCGATCTGATTGATCAGGCGCGGACGGCGACGGACCTGCCTGCCTTCGTCGCACGCCTGTATGGACGCAAGGCGCTGACGCCGTCCCTGCTGCTGAGGGCGCTGGCGCGCGGGCAGATGAGCTTGCTGGAGCACGCCCTGGCCGAACTGGCCGGGACGCCGCATCACCGCGCCTGGCTGATGGTGCACGATGCGGGGCCATTGGGGTTCAAGGCTCTGTATGACCGGGCAGGGATGCCGCCGCGTCTGTTCCAGGCGTTTCGCGCGGGCGTGGACACCTGGCGCGCGCTTCAGGCCGAGGGAGGCGACACCTCGGGCGAGCGGTTCCGCCAGCGGATGCTCGAGCGCTTCCTCAGCCAGCGTCCCGACGCCGCCCGCGAAGATCTGGCCTATCTGATGGAGCGGCTGGATCGTCCGGCGCCCGAGATGCAGGCAGCAGCCGGCGCGGCATAGAAAAAGGGGCGTCCGACCGAACGCCCCTTCATTATCTACGAAACTAAGGCCTCAGCCGAGATGCTCGGCCACGCGTGCTTCCAGCGTCTCGGCCAGATCGCGCCCCACCGCGTGTTCGTCGGTTTGGATTTCGTCGCGCACCACAGCTTTGATGGCGTCGATATGGGCGTCCACGAGGGGCAGGGGCGCCTGCATCCGCTTGTCGACGTCGTCCAGTATCCGGCACAGGGACCCGGCGATGCGTGTCACCAGCGGATATTGATAGGTCGCGCCGAGGCCCTTGAGGTCATGGGCGCGGAAATACAGAGCCTCGGCCGTTTCGGCCGTATAGCCCTTGGCGCGGATGTCGGCCTGGGCCTGATCCAGCTTGGTCAGTTCGTCCTGAAGCCACTGACCGAACTGGGCCGACATGGCTTTCAGCGCCTCTTCCGCCTTGGCGATGGCGTTGGCGTCGATGCCGCCGAAACCGCCGCCCACCTTGGCGCGCAGGGCGTTGGGCGGACGAAAGACGTTGGACGAATTGCTCACGGGCGGACTCCTGAACTGTAAAATCCAATGTGCCCGGAGAGTTCTAAAAAATCATGACGCTCAGGAAGAGAACTGCTCAGCCATAACACGCTCTTCATAGGAGCGGCCCGCGTCGAACAGCATGGTCAGGGTGATGTCGCGGCGTTCGCGCACCTCCACCTGTGTGACGCGCCGGACCTCGAAGTTGTCGGCGGTGGCGCTGACGGGGCGTTTGTCGGCCTCCAGCACCTCGAAGCGGACGCGGGCCGTATGCGACAGCAGCGCGCCGCGCCAGCGCCGGGGGCGGAAGGCGCTGATCGGGGTCAAGGCCAGGCTGGGCGCATCCAGAGGGATGATCGGGCCGTGTGCTGACAGATTATAGGCGGTCGACCCGGCCGGCGTCGCCACGAGGCAGCCGTCGCAGGTCAATTCTTCAAGGCGCACCTTGTCGTTGATGCTGATGCGCAGCTTTGCGCTCTGGCGCGTCTGGCGCAGCAGGGAGACCTCATTGATCGCCAGGCCGCTGTGGACCTGACCGCTCTCGGTCCAGGCGTCCATCTGCAGGGGATGCAACATGGTGCGGTCGGCCTGGACCAAGCGATCCAGCAGGTCGTCTTCCTCATAATCGTTCATCAGGAAGCCGACCGAGCCGCGATTCATCCCGTAAACCGGCGTCTGTAATCGCAGATTGTTGTGCAGGGTTTCCAGCATGAAGCCGTCGCCGCCCAGGGCCACGATCACCTCTGCCTCGGTTATGGGGACGGATCCATAGCGTTCCGTTAGCCGCAGGCGCGCTTCTTCGGCCTCGGGCCGGTCGCTGGCTAGGAAGGTGACGGCGGTGGGGCGGAAAGGCTGGCTCACCAGCCTAGGCAAGCGGAGCCGGGGCCGCCTGTCAAACGGGATGACCGTCCTCGGGCGCCATCAGCAACTGGAATTCAGAGGCCGCCTGGGCCGCCGAACGATGCGCCAGACGCCAGTCGCCGTCGTCAGGATCATGCGGAAAGCCGTTATTCATGCGCCGCACCTCGCTCAGGACCGCCGGGAAGGCCGCGCGATCCAGTCCCGCAGCGCTGCAGGCCAGCAACAACGGGCGGGTGGTGTCGGCCCGCAGGGCGCGTCGCACCTGATCCAGGTCCAGCCGGGCCAGGCGGCTCAGGGCATGGATGAAGACCTCCAGCCGGTCTTCACGCAGGGCGCGGATCAGGGTGGCGGGGCGAAGCTGGTCTGAGGCCTGAAGCTTGGCTGTCAGGCGGGCGGCGGCCACATCGGCGGGCGCGGTTTCCTGTGCAACGGCCTGCGCCGCCTCGGTCAGCCGCGCTGGATCGAGGGTGAAGCGTTCCGTGATGGCCTGGCGCAGGGCCTCGCCCACCCATTGATACAGGCGCGCGCCCAGTTCCGGCGTCATCTGCGGGTGGCGGGCCAGCGGCGCGCGCAGGGCGGCCAGTTCCCGCGACCGGCTGACCAGTCGGCTCATGCTTTCCACACACAACGCCGCCGTGCGGTTCGAGGCGAGGGCCGTCAGCACAGTCGGGTCGTCGGCCCTGATTATGGCGCGAGCGACGGCGGCGCCGAGGCCGGGTCTCAGGGCGACCTGGATGCGATGATCTAGCGACGCCTCGGCCAGCAGGGTCAAAAGGTCGTCGTCCTGCAGCAGGGGGCTGCCGGCGATAACCGGGCGGGCGATTTCTATGGCGTCGGCCGCCAGCATCCGCACCAGGGCGACCGGCGCCCAATCCACATCCGCCAGTCGCTCCGAGAGGGCCTGACGGATATCCGCCTCAACCACGCGGACCAGGGCGATGAAGGCGTCGCCGAGCGCCTGGGGCGCGCGATCACGCCCTCCGGTCGAGCGATACAGGTCCGCCACGCCGGTCAGCAGGCCGTGCTGACGCTCCGGCGGTTGTCCTTTCGCCAGGTCGACCAGTTGTTCAAGGCTGTCCAAAGGCAGGGGGGCGGGCGTGGCGCCGTGCGTCTGCGGTCCGTTGCGAGTCACATTGGTGGGTTCCACGTCGCCCTCGCGGAAAAACTGCCTGCCCCTGAGGCGAAAGGCACCTTGAAGAGGGGCTGTGAAAACAGGGTTAACGAAGTCTTGGGAAAGCGGGGCCTTGCGTCTTGACGCCGACGCCTGCCGGGGGGACGTTCACCTGAACGCTGATCAGGGGAGTGATCATGGCGGATGGAATGAGCGGGGCGCCCTCGCTGAAGGGGCGGGTTTCAGAAGACGAGTGGCGCACGCGCGTCGAACTGGCGGCCCTGTATCGGCTGGCGGCGCTGCACGGGTGGGACGACATGATCTTCACCCATATCTCGGCCCGTGTTCCGGGGCCGGAAACGCATTTTCTGATCAATCCCTACGGCTGGTATTTCGATGAAATTACAGCCTCTTGCCTGGTGAAGGTCGATCTGGACGGCAACATTGTTCAAGAGACTGACAGCTTCATCAATCCGGCGGGTTTCACCATCCACTCGGCGGTCCATGCGGCGCGCGAGGACGCGCATTTCGTCATCCACCTGCACACGGTGAACGGCGTCGGGGTGGCGGCCCAGAAGGACGGCCTGCTGCCCATCAGCCAGAACGCCTGCCTGTTGCAGCATCAGGTGGCCTACCACGGCTATGAAGGCCTGGCGCTGAACCATGACGAGCGCGAGCGTCTGGTCGCGGACCTGGGCGACAGGTCGCTGATGCTGCTGCGCAATCACGGCACGATGGCGGTCGGAAATACGGCGGCGCAGGCCTGGGTCGGCATCTTCTTTCTGGAACGCGCCTGCGCCCAGCAGGTCGCCGCCCTTTCGGCGGGGCGCGACAATGTCCTGATCGCTCCGGATGCGGCTCAGGCTGAGACCAAGGAGCAGGGGCGCGGCATCGGCTTTGTCTCGTCCCTGGCCTGGCCCGGCGCCCTGCGTCAGCTCCATCGAAAATCGCCCGGCTACGACGCGTGAGGCTGCTGGGGGGCGGATTGAGGCGCGGCCCGATCGGCCTTCTGGTCGGTCTGGCGTGGCTTGCAGTCGGCTGCCCCGCCCATGCGGGCGCCTGGAACCTGCCGAAGGGACAGGGGCAGGCGATCGTCAAATATGAGACCATCCGCGCGGATCAGGCCTTTTCGCCCGACGGAGAGCGGGTTGACCTGTCGCACGACCGCCTCGACCGCGCTCTTTCCATCTTCGCCGAACATGGACTGGACGACCGTTTCACCCTGCAGATGAAGAGCGAATGGCAGGAGGGGCGCGACGCCTTCGTCGACTATCAGGGGCGCGGCCCGATTGAGATCGGCGTGCGCTGGCAGGCCTATCGCGATACGCGCAACGCTGCGGCCCTCTATGTCGGCTATGCTCATGGCGGCGAGGGGCGTAACGCCGGCTATGCGCCGCCTGGAGCCGGCGATCATGACTGGGAGGCGCGCGTGATGGCCGGGCGCGGCCTGGGAGCCGACGGGCAGGGCGGCTTTATCGAGGCGCAGGCGGCGAGGCTCTGGCGCGCGGGCCTCAACGACGAGACGCGGCTGGACCTGACGGCAGGCCTATATCTCGCGCCGGACTGGCTGCTGTTGGGTCAGGCCTATGCCGGAGCGGCGGACGACGGCGGGCCCCGCTGGCTGACGTTGGAAAGCTCGGTCGTGCGGCGACTCGGCGACTGGAGCCTGCAGGCCGGTTGGCGAACGGCGGTCGCAGGCCGTGAAACTCCTGCGGGACAGGGGCCCGTAATCGGAATCTGGCGGCGCTTTTAAAGCGAATTTCCGCGACGGAATCAGAGAGTAGTCTCGTTACAGATACGTTATTTGCGTAACGGCGATGACCCGTTAAGCGATAACGCTTGTTGTCGGGGAGACTGCGTCGCGTGTTCAAACGCCACTTTTTCATTATCGGCGCGGCCTGTCTGTTGGGGCTGATGGTCGTCGCAGCGGTCTTCAAGATCGCCTTCAGCGACGGCGGCGCAGGCGATGGCAAGGGTCCGCGCGGGCCCGGCGCCGGACGGGGCCAGGTGGTCGCCGAGGTGGTGGCCCAACGCCGTGAGTTTGCCGATCAGATCCGCGTTCTGGGCGTGGCGCGGGGGCGCCGCTCGGTCAACATCACCTCCAATACGACCCAGTTGGTGACCCAGGTCATGTTCGCCGATGGGCAGGCCGTGGCGGCGGGCACGCCCCTGGTCGAACTGCAGGCGCGTGAGGAAGATGCGGACCTGATCCGCACCCGCGCCCAACTGGAGAACGCCCAGCGCGAGTATGACCGCTATCGCATCCTCGCCGAGCGCGGCGTGGCGCCGCGCGTCATGGCCGAGACGGCGGAAACCGCCCTGAAGACGGCGCAGGCCGGCGTGGCGGCGGCTGAGTCCCGTCGCGGCGACCGCATCCTGCGCGCGCCCTTCGCCGGGGTGCTGGGGCTGACCTCGGTGACTCCGGGGACCCTGATCTCGCCGGGTTCTGTCATCACCACTCTGGACGACATCAGCGGCGTGCGCGTCGATTTCCCGCTGCCGGAGCGCTATCTGGGCGTGCTGCCGGTGGGCGCGCCGCTGACGGCGACGACGGACGCCTTCCCCGGAGAAGAGTTCAACGGCCGCATCGCCCTGCTGGACACGCGCGTCAACGAACAGACCCGCGCGATCATCGCCCGCGCTGAATTCCCCAATCCCGGCAACCGCATCCGCCCCGGCATGATGATGCGCGTCGCCGTTCATCAGGGCCGCCGCCAGAGCCTGGCCGTGCCCGAGGCCGCCGTTCAGTACGAAGGGCAGGGCGCCTTCGTCTATCGCATCGCGCGCGGCGAGACGGGCGCAACCGCCCAGCGTGTCGAGGTCCAGACGGGCGCCGTCGAGGGCGGCTATGTCGAGATTGTTTCGGGGCTGGCCAACAACGACCACATCGTCGCCTCGGGCCTGAACCGCATTCAGCCCGGCGCTCCTGTCAGCGTCGAGGGTGAAGCCGCCCAACGGCGCGCTCCGACCAAGGGCGGCGCTCGCACGACGCAGGCGGCCCGCCCATGATGCTGTCCGATGTTTCGGTCCGGCGCCCCGTCTTTGCGGCGGTGGCGGCGATCGTCCTGTGCGTCATCGGCCTGGCGGCCTTCTTCTTCCTGCCGGTGCGCGAACTGCCGGACGTTGACCCGCCGATTGTCTCGGTCAGCACCAGCTACGCCGGCGCCTCGGCTGAGGTGATCGAGAGCCGGATCACCGAGCCGATCGAACAGCAGATCGCCGGGATTCAGGGCGTCAAACGCATCAATTCGACCAGTCGCGACGGCCGGTCCAACGTCAACATCGAGTTTTCGCTGGATCGCAATATCGACGACGCCGCCAACGACGTGCGTGATCGCATCTCGCGCGTGCTGGGCCGTCTGCCGGATCAGGCGGATCCGCCCGAAGTGGCCAAGGCCGATTCCGACAGCCAGCCCATCCTGATCATGTTCCTGCGGTCCACCACGATGGACCGTCTGGAACTGACCGACTACGCCCGTCGCTATCTGGTGGACCGCTTCGCCACCGTGCCTGGCGTGGCCCAGGTCAATATCTTCGGCGAGCAGCGCTACGCTATGCGCATCTGGCTGGACGCGGGGGCGATGGCGGCGCGCGGTCTGACCGTCACCGACGTCGAGACCGCCCTCAACAATCAGAACGTCGAACTGCCTGCGGGCTCGCTGGAGTCGGCGCAGAAGGACTATACCGTCCGCGTGGCGCGCAACTACGCCGATCCGGCGGATTTCGCTCAACTGCCGATCGGCACGCGCGGCTCGGCCTCGACCGCCACGGGGGCGCAAGCGTCCGGCACCTTGGGCGCAGCGTCGGCGGCCATGACCAATGGCGTCACCGGCGCCCTGATCGGCAACGCCGCCTATGTCACCCGTCTGGGCGACATCGCCCGGATCGAGGAAGCCCCGGCTGAGGCGCGGCGCCTGTTCCGCGGCAATGGGCTGGACCAGATCGGTCTGGCCGTCACCCGCCAGGCCCAGTCCAACGACCTGGAAATCTCCAAGGGGGCCCGCGCCCTGATGGAGGAGATGCGCCACAGCCTGCCGCCCGGCACGACGCTGGAAGTCGGTTCCGACAACTCGGTCTTCACCTCCCACGCCATTGACGAAGTGTGGGTGACCATCGGCATCTCGATGGCTCTGGTGGCCCTGGTCAACTTCATCTTCCTGGGCAGTCTGCGGGCGGCGATCATTCCGTCGGTGGTGGCTCCGATCTGCCTCCTTGCGACCTTCATCGTCCTGGCGCCGCTTGGTTTCTCGCTGAACTTGCTGACCCTGCTGGCCCTGGTGCTGGCGATCGGCCTGGTTGTCGACGACGCCATCGTCGTGGTCGAGAATATTCAGCGCCGTCTGGATCACGGCGAGCCGCCGCTGGTCGCGGCCGAGCGCGGAGCGCGTCAGGTCTTCTTCGCCGTCGTAGCTACGACCGTCGTGCTGTTGTCGGTGTTCGCGCCGCTGCTGTTCCTGCCGGGCTATGTCGGGCGTTTGTTCGTCGAACTGGCGGCCGCTATTGCTGCGGCCGTGGCTTTCTCGGCCTTCCTGGCGCTGAGCCTGTCGCCGATGCTGGCGTCGAAGATTCTGAAGCCGGCGCATACCGGCGGCTGGGTCGCTCGGCGCGTGGATGCAGGCATGGACGCGCTGAAGCGGTCCTACGCCGCGTCTTTGGACGCCCTGCTTGGCCGCCGTGTCGCGGTCGGGGGCGTGGCCGCCCTGATCGTCCTGGTGGCGGCGGGGGCGACCGGCATCTTCCTGCATCTGCCTAATGAACTGGTGCCGAACGAGGACCGGGGCCGCGTGACCCTGCGCATCGCCGGGCCGGAAGGCACGGGCTTTGATTACACGCGCGAGATCATGCTGGGGCTGGAACCGATCCTGGCCGAGTATCGCCAGAACGGCGAGGCGGCTAACTTCATGATCTCGTCGCCGGGCTTCGGCGGTTCGGGCTTCAGTTCGGGCAGCGCGGTCCTGAATCTGGCCGATTGGTCCGAGCGCGATCGTTCGGCGGATCAGATCGCCCAGGAGTTGAACGCCAAGCTGCGCAATCAGACCGGCGCTCAGGTCAACGCCTCGACGCCGGGCGCCTTCCAACGCGGCGGCGGCAACTCCAACTCGATCGAGATGATCGTCACTGGCGCTGAATACAGCGCCATCTACAACTGGCTGCAGCCCATCCTGGCGGCGGCGCAGGAGAACCCAGGCTTCTCGCGCCCGCGTTTGAACTATGAACCGAACGCGCCGCGCCTGCTGGTCGACGTCGATCCGCAGAAGGCGGCGGCGCTAGGCGTGTCGTCACAGCAGATCGGCCGCACGCTGGAGACCATGTTCGGTTCGCGCCGCGCCACGACCTACATCAAGGGCGGCCAGGAATATGACGTCATCCTGCAGACCGACCGCGACAGCCGCCGCGAGGTTTCGGACCTCGAGGCGCTGTATGTCTCGACCGGCACGGCGCAGCTTGTGCCGCTGTCGGCGGTGGTCACGACCAAGACCTCGGGCGACACGCCTGATCGTCGCCGTCTGGATCGCCAGCGCGCCATCACCCTGCAGGCCGACCTGAACCCCGGCACGACCATCGATGACGCTGTTCAGTTCCTCATGAACGAGGCCGCCAAGCAGCCGCAGGGCGTAACCAACATCCGCTGGGGCGGCGCCGCCCGCGACCAGCAGGAGGCGGGCAGCGCTGTGGGCTGGGCCTTCGCTCTGGCCCTGCTGCTGGTCTTCCTGGTGCTGGCGGCCCAGTTCGAGAGCTGGATCACCCCGGCGGTCATCATGCTGACGGTGCCTCTGGCGGCGGCGGGCGGCCTGTTCGGCCTGCTGATGGCGGGCTCCAGCCTGAACATCTACAGCCAGATCGGCCTGATCATCCTGATCGGCGTCGCAGCCAAGAACGGCATTCTGATCGTCGAGTTCGCCAACCAGCTGCGCGATCAGGGGCGAACCATCCGCGAGGCCATCATCGAGTCCTCCAGCTTGCGTCTGCGCCCGATCATCATGACCTCGATCGCCACCGCCTTCGGCGCCTTGCCGCTGGTGCTGTGGCAAGGAGCAGGGGCGGGCAGCCGTCAGACCATCGGCGTGGTGATCTTCACCGGCGCCATGTTCGCCACGGTGCTGACCCTGTTCGTGGTGCCGGTGATCTATGGCGTGCTGGCGCGCTTCACCAAGTCGCCGGAATACACCGCCCGCAAGATCGAGGAATGGGAGGCGCAGGAGAAGCGCGAGGGCCTCGAGCCGGACATGAGCCCGGCGGAATAGGACGCTCTGGTCTTCGAAAATGATAAGGGCGGCGGACCATATGGTCCGCCGCCCTTTTTGCTTATCTGCGCCGGCTTACTCGCCCTGCGGCTTGAACCCCGTCTCTACCTTCAGGAAGGCGATGACGTCGCGGCGGTCCGTGGCGTCGGGCAGGCCCGCGAAGCTCATCTTGTTGCCGGGCAGGAAGGTGCGCGGGTTCTGCAGCCAGTGATCCAGCGTCTCGGCGTCCCAGGTGAAGTCCGCCGTGCGCAGGGCGTGGGAATAGCTGTACTTTTCCTTCGCCCCGGCCTTGCTGCCGAAGACGCCATAGAGGTTCGGCCCCGTCATGTTCGGCCCGCCCGGCGTGATGGTGTGGCACGAGCGGCAGCGTGCGAAGGCGCGACGGCCGTTATCGAGGTCTCCCTCGTTATACGGCGCGGGCAGGGCGGCCAGCAGGGCGATCTTTTCGGCTTCGGTGGGCGTCGGCGTCTTGGGCGCTTGCGGCGCGCTGTCGGCGGCGGGCGCGGCGTCGTTCTGGCCGCAGGCCGCCAGCATCAGGACGGCGCTCAGCGCCGCAGCCGGGGCCGCCATGCTGCGGATCGAAGGAAAGGACGAAAGACGGGACATGACGCACTCCTTGGCCAACGGTGATGCTTTACCCCATGAAGGCGCCGTCGCAATGGACAGCTTGTCCAAGGCTCGCGGCGGTCGTCAGCGGCCGGTCGTCAGCTTCACCACGACATGGGCGGTGGTTTCGATGATGGCTTCGGGCGTGTCGGCGCGGCGCATCAGGTCGAAACCGGCGGCGACGGACTCCACCAGGTTCGCCGTCTCATAGGAGGCCAGACGAGGATTCAGGCCTTCGGGGTGCAGGCCGTTGGCGTGCGCCTGGGCGATGCGACGCTCCAGCGCCAGGTGAATGCGACGCAGACGCCGGATGCGGCTTTCGGCGAAGGCGGGCTCGCCCATGTCGGCCAGCATATGCTCGACGCGAAGCACAGGCCCGTGGTCGTTCCAGAGGTTCAGCACTTCAAGCACATAGGTCCGCGCGGCCTCGAAGGCCCGGTCGCCCGACCAGTCGGCGTGAATGTGGGCCGCCAACCGCTGAAAGTCCTCGCCCGCCTCTTCGCACAGCAGTTGCAGGCCTTCCTCGACCGAGGCGAAGTAGGTGTAGAAGGTCGGCGCCGATACGCCCGCGGCCATCGCCACGTCGGCGGAACGGATCTCGCCCAGATGTTTGGTGTTCAGCAGGGCGCGCAGGGCGTCCAGCAGGGCGCGGCGGGTGCGCGCGCCGCGCGTTCGGATCCTGTGACCCAGTTTGTTGGTCGTCTCGGACATGGGGAGGCGGCCGCGAGAGTGGTGCCGGTTGCAGGAATCGAACCCGCGACCTTCGGTTTACAAAACCGCTGCTCTACCAGCTGAGCTAAACCGGCGTGGCCCGCCTTATGCTGGCGGAATCTCTTTGACGCAAGCACACTGATTGAATGCCGTCGCTGCCCTATCTCGCGCCCATCATCATGCTGGCCCTGTCGAACGTCTTCATGACCTTCGCCTGGTACGGCCATCTGAAATTCGGGGCCAAGCCGCTGTGGATCGTGGTCCTGATCAGCTGGGGCATCGCCTTCTTCGAATACTGGCTGGCCGTACCCGCCAACCGCATCGGCCATCAGGTCTATTCGGCGGCCGAGCTGAAGACCATGCAGGAGGTGATCACCCTGCTGGTCTTCGCGATCTTCTCGGTGTTCTATCTAGGCGAGAAGCTGACGGTGAACCACCTGATCGGCTTCGCCCTGATCGCCGGCGGGGCCTTCTTCATCTTCAAAGGGCCGCTGTAAGAGACGCTCAGTCGAGCGCGGCGGCGATCTTCTCGGCCAGAGTTTTCAGCTGTTCGGCGTCGGCCATCGGGGCGTGGCCGTGGCCCTTCATCGGGCGGTCGGACCAGCGCGGCACGATGTGGAAATGCAGGTGGAAGACCGTCTGCCCGCCTGCGTCGCCGTTGAACTGCATCAGGCTGAGGCCTTCAGGCTTCAGCGCCTTCTCGACGGCGCGGGCGGTGCGCTGCACGGCGGCGGTCAGCCTGGCCAGCGCCTCGGGCTCGATCTCCAGGATGTTGCGGGCGGTCGAGGTCTTGGACACGATCAGGACGTGGCCCTCGGATTGGGGAAACACGTCCATGAAGGCCAGGACGTCGTCGTCCTCCCACACCTTCACGCTGGGCATGTCGCCGCGCAGGATCTTGGCGAAGATGTTATCCGGGTCGTAGGCGCCGTGAAGGCTCATGGAGGTCTCCTTCGGGATAGGGCGGCCAGCCTAGCAGGCGATCCTGATGGACGCACGGAGCGGATCGCCGCGATATGCGCTTATATGGTCAAGGTTCAACCAACGGAGGCGTCATGCTGGGTTTCATCGTTCAGGCCGTGGTCACGGCGATCGGCCTGTGGGCTTCGGCCAAACTGGTGCCGGGGGTGGAGTTCACTTCCAACGGATCGCTGGTCGCGGCGGCGGTCATTCTGGGCGTGGTCAACGCCTTCGTGCGGCCGCTGATGGTGATCCTGACCCTGCCGCTGACCATCGTCACCTTCGGCCTGTTTCTGCTGGTGGTGAACGCGGCCATGATCGGGCTGACGGCCATGTTCCTGGGCGGCTTCGTCGTCAACGGCCTGTGGGCGGGGATCGGGGCGGCCATCGTCACCGGTGTCGTCAGCTGGATCGCCGGAGCTCTGTTTGGAGGCATGGCTGATCGGGCCCGATAATTTATCCGGGTAATATTGACGGCATAATATTGTCCGGGTAAATCCTGCCTCAACAAGTGAGGACGGATCATGACTCTATGCACGGCCTTTGACGGCCACACGATGATTGCGGCAGGGCCCCTGGCGCAGGTCGCCGCAGCGGCCAAGGCCGCACATGACGCTGGACGGACAGTTCTCGTTTTCAGAGACGAGGACGCCCGGCCGATTGACCTGGATTTGCGCGGAGACCTGCAGGCTGTGTTGGCGCGCCTGCCGCAGGAGCAGACGCAGCCTGAGCCTGAGAAGCGGGGGCCGGGGCGGCCGAAGCTGGGCGTCACGGCGCGTGAGGTGACGCTGTTGCCGCGTCATTGGGATTGGCTGGCGTCTCAGCCCGGCGGGGCGTCGGTGGCCCTGCGCAAACTGGTCGAAGCCGCCCTGCGCGAGGCGGAGGGACCGGACCGGATGCGTCGCAGCCGCGAGGCGGCCTATCGCTTCATGACGGCCGTGGCGGGCGACCTGCCGGACTATGAAGAGGCCGTGCGGATGCTGTTCGCAGGCGACTGGACGGCGTTCGACGCTCGAACAGAGACGTGGCCCGTCGGCGTGCGCGACTACGCCCGGCGTCTGGCGGAGCCGGGGTGGCGCAACGGGCAGGGACGCTAGCTCCGCCTCGCCTAGCTGGGGCGGACCACCATGCAGGTGACGCGGCGTTCCGACAGAGCCTCGCACGCGGCCTCGGCCGCCTGCTGGGTCATGCCGGTGAAGCGCGAGCGATACCAGCCGTTCGCCGTCTGCACGTCACGCTGGGCGTTCGAGAACTGGCTGGAGAAGCGGCGGCTGACGTTGTTCAGCCAGTCGCGGGCCACGGCCTCTTCGCGGAAGGCGCCGACCTGGACGGTCCAGCGACCGGCCGGGGCCGGGGCGGCGGCGCGGGCGGGCGGGTTGCGGGTCGTGCGGGCAGGGGGCGTAGGCGCCGCGGCTGATCCGCCGTTCAGCGCGGCGGTCAGGCTTTCGGGCGGGCGGTTCTCGGCGCGGCGGGCCGACGGCGGCGGCGTCACCTCGGTCGGCAGGCTGCGCGGCGGCGGGCCTGAGACATAGGCCACTTCGGTCGAGGAGCCGACGCCTTCTCCATCCTCGTCGGACAGGGAGGCGTAGGCGACGGGCGCAGGATCGCTGCTGACGCCATAGCCGCGCTGTTCAAAGAAGGCCTGAGCCAGCTGGATGTTCTCGCCCTGACCCCGGCGACGCTGGACCTCGAAGCCGGTGTCCATCAGTTCGGCGACGTGGGCGTTGCGGCTGGCGGTCGAACGCCCGCCCATGACGATGGTGATGATCCGCTTGCCGTCGCGCACCGAAGACGCCGCCAGATTATAGCCCGAGGCGTTGGTGAAGCCGGTCTTGATGCCGTCATAGCCGCGCCCGGTGGCCAGCAGGCCGTTGGTGTTGCGGTAGTCGCGGCCCTTGTAGAACCAGTCGTGCAGGCCGAGGTAGCGATAGTATTGCGGATAGTCGCGCATCACCGCGCGGCTGAGGATCGACAGGTCGCGCGCCGTGGTCGCCTGGCGCGTGTCGGGAAGGCCGTTGGCGGTGGTGAAGCGCGTGTGCTCCATTCCCAGCTCGCGAGCCTTTTCCGTCATCATCTGGGTGAAACGGCCTTCGGAGCCGCCGATGTGTTCGGCGATGACCACGGCCATGTCGTTGGCGCTGCGGACGGCGGTGGCGCGCATGGCGTCGTCCAGGCTGATCGTCTGGCCTGCCGCCAGGCCCAGCTTCGACGGCGGCTGAGAGGCTGCGCGCGGCGAGACGGTCAGATTGTCGTCCAGTTTGGCCTTGCCCGATTCCAGCGCCTCGAACGTCAGATACAGGGTCATGACCTTGGTGATGGAGGCCGGAAAGCGCCGGGCGTCGGCGAAGCGCGAAAACAGCACCTCGCCCGAGGCGGCGTCCACCACGATGGCGGCGTATCGGCTGTCGGTCGACTGGGCTTCCGGCGGGGCGACGCCGACCGTTGGCGTCAGGACAATTCCCCCCAGGACCAGGGCGGCCAGGAAACGACGGCGGAAGATGGCGTTCATGGGCAAGCTACTAGCCTCGTCACTGTGGCGCGAAGACGGCTGCGATCACGCACGTTACAAACGCTAACATCGGCTCGCCCGGTTTCGAGAGGGTTAACGGCGCGTCAACAGACTTGTGATCGAGCGGCTCCGCGTCAGGTGATCAGCGATTATATTGTGCGTTGCACAAATTTCACTTGAAGTCTTTTCGCAGGTGCACCATATCGCCGTTGTCGCGATGGGCTCCGCCTGTCGCATGAAACCTTTCGCTTCAGGAGACTCCCCATGGCTGACGCCGCTGAGACCGTGAAGAAGACCGTCGAACAAACCACCGCCAAGGCCAAGGCTCAGGCAGAATCCATCCAGGCCGCCGGCGCCAAGGCGTTCCGCGAAGGCGTCGACAAGTCCGTCGCCTCGCTGAGCGAGATCAACGCGCACGGCAAGAAGAACCTGGAAGCCGTGGTGGAATCCGCCGCCGCCGCCCAGAAGGGCGCCGAGGCCCTGTCACAACAGGCTATGGCCTACAGCAAGAAGTCCTGGGAAGACGGCGTCGCCGCCGCCCAGTCGTTCTCGCAGGCCCGCTCGATGCAGGAACTGTTCGAACTGCAGACCAACTGGGCCAAGTCGGCCGCCGAGGCCTATCTGGCCGAGTTCGGCAAGGCGACCGAGACCATGACCGCCTCGGTCAAGGACAGCTTCAAGCCGATCAACGAGCGCGTTTCGGCTGCCGTCGAGCAGTTCCAGGCCGCTCGCTAAGCGCGACCTTCAGGTCCAGAACTTCGGAAGGGCCCCGGTGGAAACGCCGGGGCCTTTTCACGTTCAGGCATCAACTGGGCGTGCGCGAGCGTCTGTGGGGCTGGACGCCTCTACAAATCAGGCCATCATTCCCTATCTGATCCCTCGACACTCCCCGAATACGGACCACGAATGCCTAACAGACGGCCAGGTGAACAAGGCGGAGGCGCAGGCGCCGCCGTCGTCACCGAGACAAAGCCGAAACTTCAGCGCCCCTCGCTCTATCGGGTGCTGATCCTGAATGACGACTACACCCCCATGGAGTTCGTCATCTACGTGCTGGAGCGGTTCTTCCAGAAGAGCCGCGAGGACGCGACCCGCATCATGCTGCACGTGCACCAGCATGGCGTCGGGGTCTGCGGCGTCTTCACCTACGAAGTGGCCGAAACCAAGGTCGCCCAGGTGGTCGAGACGGCGCGACGCCACCAGCACCCCCTGCAATGCACGATGGAAAAGGACTGAGAGGAACCTGCCATGCCTTCGTTTTCCCGTCCTCTCGAAGAGACCCTGCACCGCGCGGTCCACTACGCCAACGAGCGTCGGCACGAATACGCCACGCTTGAACACCTGCTGCTGGCCCTGATCGACGATCCGGACGCCTCGGCCGTGATGACGGCCTGCAACGTTGATCTGGGCGCGCTGAAGGCTGCGCTCGGCTCCTATGTCGACACGGACCTGGCCGCCCTGGCCACGGCCGATGGCGACGACGCCAAGCCCACCGCAGGTTTCCAGCGCGTGATCCAGCGCGCGGTCATCCATGTCCAGTCGTCCGGCCGCGAGGAAGTGACCGGCGCCAACGTCCTGGTCGCCATCTTCTCCGAACGCGAAAGCCACGCCGCCTATTTCCTGCAGGAGCAGGACATGACGCGCTACGACGCGGTCAACTTCATCGCCCACGGCATCGCCAAGAAGGCCGGGGCCAATGAAGCCCGCTCGGTGCGCGGCGCCAGCCCCGAAGAGGCCGAGGACGGCTCGGTCGTCAAACAGGGCGGCGAGGCGCTGGAAGCCTATTGCATCGACCTGAACGAGAAGGCCCGCAACGGCAAGATCGATCCCTTGATCGGGCGTCAGGCCGAGGTCGAGCGCTCGATCCAGATCCTGTGCCGTCGCACCAAGAACAACCCGCTGCTGGTCGGCGACCCCGGCGTCGGCAAGACCGCCATCGCCGAAGGGCTGGCGCGCAAGATCGTCAACGGCGAGGTGCCGGAAGTTCTGAAAGACGCGACGATCTACAGCCTCGACATGGGCTCGCTGCTGGCGGGCACCCGCTATCGCGGCGACTTCGAGGAACGACTGAAACAGGTCGTCAAGGAACTGGAGAGCCACGACAACGCCGTCCTGTTCATCGACGAGATTCACACGGTGATCGGCGCGGGCGCGACCTCGGGCGGGGCGATGGATGCGTCGAACCTGCTGAAGCCTGCCCTGGCGTCC
Source organism: Brevundimonas sp. LPMIX5 (assembly GCF_003576505.1). NCBI lineage: Bacteria > Pseudomonadati > Pseudomonadota > Alphaproteobacteria > Caulobacterales > Caulobacteraceae > Brevundimonas > Brevundimonas sp. LPMIX5. The sequence continues at coordinate 682,356 of NZ_QWTZ01000002.1, read as the reverse complement.
GGCAGCCTGCGCTGCATGGGCTCGACCACCTACAAGGAATATCGCCAGCACTTCGAGAAGGACCGCGCCCTGGTCCGCCGCTTCCAGAAGATCGACGTCAATGAGCCGACGATCGAGGACACGGTGAAGATCCTCAAGGGCCTGAAGACGACCTACGAGACGCACCACAAGCTGCGTTTCACCGACTCGGCCATCCGCACGGCGGTCGATCTGTCGGCGCGCTACATCACCGACCGCAAGCTGCCGGACAAGGCCATCGACGTGATCGACGAGGCGGGGGCGTCGCAGATGCTGCTGCCGGAATCGAAGCGCAAGAAGGTCATCGGCCAGAAGGAGGTCGAGGCCGTCATCGCCAAGATGGCCCGCATCCCGCCCAAGTCGGTGTCGAAGTCGGACACGGAATCCCTGCGTGAGCTGGAGACCGATCTGAAGCGCGCCGTCTTTGGTCAGGAGCAGGCGATTGACCAGGTGTCGTCGGCGATGAAGCTGGCGCGGGCGGGTCTGCGCGACCCGAACAAGCCTATCGGCGCCTTCCTGTTCAGCGGTCCGACCGGCGTCGGCAAGACCGAAGTGGCCAAGCAACTCGCGGCCACCCTCGGCATCGAGATGCAGCGCTTCGACATGTCCGAATACATGGAGCGCCACACGGTCAGCCGCCTGATCGGCGCGCCTCCGGGCTATGTCGGCCATGATCAGGGCGGCCTGCTGACCGACGCCGTCGACCAGCACCCGCACTCTGTCGTGTTGCTGGACGAGATCGAGAAGGCGCACCCTGACGTCTACAACATCCTGCTGCAGGTGATGGACAACGGGACGCTGACCGACGCCGTGGGCAAGAAGGTTGATTTCAGGAACGTCATCCTGATCATGACCACCAACGCGGGCGCCGCCGATAACGCGCGCGCGGCCATCGGCTTCGGCCGGGGCAAGGTCGAGGGCGAGGACGAAAAGGCCATCCAGCGCCTGTTCGCGCCTGAGTTCCGCAACCGTCTGGACGCCATCGTGGCCTTCAAGCCGCTGGGCGCCGAGACGATCCGCTCGGTCGTGACCAAGTTCGTGCTGCAGCTGGAAGCCCAGCTGGCGGACCGCAACATCACCATCGAACTGACCGATGAGGCGACCGACTGGCTGGCCAAGAACGGTTTCGACGAACTGTATGGCGCAAGGCCCTTGGCCCGCGTCATTCAGGAGCACATCAAGAAGCCGCTGGCCGACGACATCCTGTTCGGCCGCCTGACCCGCGGCGGCCATGTCAAGGTCGAGCTGAAGGACGGCAAGATCGCCTTCGACATCACCCCGGCCAAGGGCGCAGCGGTGAAGGAGGCTGAAGAAGAGACCGCCTGATTTCGATCAGGCGCAAAGAGAAAGGCCCGGACGTCGCCGTCCGGGCCTTTTTCATATCGGGAGTCGCCGTCTTATCGGGAGTCGCCGTCTTAGCGCTTGCGGCCCAGAGCGCTGAGCACGGCCGCCGCGCCGGCGATGATGCCGACCGTCAGCAGAGGCTTTTCGCGGGCGAAGTCCAGACCCTTGCGAGCGGGAGCGCGCAGGTCGGCCGGGGCCTTGTCGACCATGCCGTCCAGGCCGTCGATGACGCGGCCATAGGCGTTCTTGGCGCGGCCGCCGGCTTCCTTGATAGCGCCGTCGACTTGAAGCTTGCTGTCGCCCGCCAGACGACCCAGGCCGCGCTGGGCCTTGCCTTCAAACTCTTCGACAGCGCCTTCGATACGTTGATTAGCCATTCTTCTTACCTGTTGGGGAGTGAAACTCTCCCTCAAAGCGCGCAGCCAAGGTCGAGGTTCCGGCGTTTTATCAGGTGCGACCGCATGTCAGCGATGGCGATAGGGGGACAGCTCCGCAGTCATGGCGTGCATCTCCGCCTCCACAGCCGGGCGTTCCTGCTCCAGATAGCGGGCGACGGGATCGCGCAGCGCCGGATCGGCGATGAAATGCGCCGAATAGACCGGGGAGGGCAGGTAGCCGCGCGCGATCTTGTGATCCCCCTGCGCCCCCGCCTCGACCCGCGACAGCCCTCGCGCGATGGCGAATTCGATCGCCTGATAATAGCACAGCTCGAAATGCAGGAAGGGCCGGTCGACCAGCGTCCCCCACTGGCGGCCGTATAGGGCGTCCCGTCCGATGAAGTTCAGCGCCCCCGCCACGGGCGTCTCCTCTTCGAACGCCATGACCAGGGCGATGCGGTCGGCCATGCTCGCCCCCACGCGGGCGAAGAAGTCGCGCGTCAGATAGGGCCGCCCCCACTTTCGGTCTCCGGTGTCCATGTAGAAGGCGAAGAAGGCGTCCCAATGCGCCTGCGTGATTGAAACGCCCGTCAGGACGCGGATATCGAGACCGGCCTGCGCCTCGCGCCGCTCGCGCCGGATGGTCTTGCGCCGACTGGAAGACAGGGCGCCCAGGAAGTCGTCGAAGCTCTGATAGCCGTCGTTGCGCCAGATGAACTGGATGTCCCGGCGCGGCAGTAGGCCCGCCTCGCTCATGGCGCGCCAGTCGCTCTCGGTTGGGAAGTTGACGTGTAGCGACGAGACGCCCAGCCGCTCGGTCAGCGTCAATGCGCCTTGCAGCAGGGCCTCGCGCACCGTGGCGGCGTCCGTTCCCGGCGCGTTCAGGAAGCGTGGGCCTGTCGCGGGGGTGAAGGGCACGGCACCCAGCAGCTTGGGATAATAGCGCCCGCCCGCGCGCTGATAGGCGTCGGCCCAGCTGTGATCGAAGACGTATTCGCCCTGGCTGTGGCCCTTCAGATAAAGGGGCATGACGCCGATCACGACGCCGTCTTCATCGTGCAGGGACAGGTGGCGCGCCGCCCAGCCCTCGGACGGGACGGCGCTGCCGGACGCCTCGCAGGCGTCAAGGAAGTCATAGGAGACGAAGGGATCGCCGGTCGGGGCCGCGCAGGCGTCCCACGCGTCCCGGCTTATCGCGGCGATCCTGTCGTTGACCTGGAGGGTGAAGCTCACTTCACCTCGATGACGGCGTCCACTTCGACGGCGAAGCCGAGCGGCAGCTTGTAGACGCCGACGGCCGAGCGCGAGTGCTTGCCGGCGTCGCCGAAGACCTGGACCATCAGGTCCGAGCAGCCGTTGATGACCGCGGGGATGGCCTCGAAGTCCGGTCCGGCCTGAACGAAGCCGCCCAGCTTGACGATGCGGACCACGCGATCCAGGTCGCCGTCGACGGCGGCGTTGATCTGAGCCAGCAGGTTGACGCCGCACAGGCGGGCGGCCTCGGCGGCCTGCTCCGGGGTCACATCCACGCCGACCGTGCCCTTGATGCCGCCCGAGGCGTCATTGGACAGCTGGCCCGAGATGAAGATCTGCTCGCCCGAGCGGACGTAGGAGACATAGCTGGCGACCGGCTTGGCGGGCTCGGGCAGGGTGATGCCGAGTTCAGCGATGCGGGCGTGGATGCTCATGGGGCGACTCCGTATGAAAGGGTGCAGGGGGTTTAGCGCGGCGCGGCGGCCGCGTCATCCGGGGCGTTCGTTGGGACGTTTCAGAGCGCGCCCGGCGACGACGGCGCCTGCCCCAAACTTGTCGCGCAGGGCGTCGATGGCGGTCTCGGTCTTCAGGGCGCGGGCTTCGGCGGTGGCGAACAACCCGGCGGGGACATCCTGGGCGTCGGCGATATCGGCCATGCCGATGCCGATCAATCGATAGGGCACGCCCAGTTCCGCCTTCAGCAGGTCGCGTCCGGCGGCGAACAGGGCGCGCGCCGTCTGCACGGGCTCGGCCAGGGTGATGCGGCGGGTGACGATCTTGAAGTCCGTCTTGCGCAGTTTCAGCACCAAGACCCGGCTGGCCACGCCGTCGCGTCGCGCCTTGGCCGCCAGCTTCTCGCACAGGGGCCATAGTTCGGCCTCCAGCGCCTCGGCGGTGGTCAGGTCGTCGTTGAAGGTGGTCTCGGCGCTCATGCCGCGCCGGTCGTGGTCGGGGTTCACCGGGCGGCTGTCGCGGGCGTGGCTGAGGTCGTGCAGCCGCAGGCCCGTCTCGCCATAGCGCCGGACCAGATCCTTCACCTCGGCAGCAGCCAGATCGCCGATGGTGGCGAAACCGTCCGACCGCAGGGTGCGGCCGAACACCGGCCCGACGCCGGGCAGGGTGGTCACGGGGCGCGGCGCCAGCAGGTCTTGCGCCTCGGCCGCGCCGATGACGGAGAAGCCGCGCGGCTTGTCCAGTTCGGACGCGATCTTGGCCAGGAAGCGATTGGGCGCCAGGCCGATGGAGACGCTCAGCCCTGTCTCATCCTCGATCCATTTCTGCAGGCGCGCCAACTGGAAGGCGGGCGGCCCGCCATTCAGCCGCTCTGTGCCCTTCAGGTCGATCCAGGCCTCGTCCAGCGACAGGGTCTGAACCAGCGGCGTCAGGCGCTGGACGGCGCCGAAGATGCGTGCGCTCTCGGCTTTGTATTTGGCGAAGTCCGGCTTGATGACCACGGCGTCCGGACAGGCCTTCAGCGCCTTGAACATCGGCATGGCTGAGCCGACGCCGTACAGCCGCGCCACATAACAGGCGGTGGAGACCACGCCGCGCTTGCCGCCGCCGACGATCACGGGCCTGTCGCGCAGTTCGGGTCGGTCGCGCTTTTCGACCGAGGCGTAGAAGGCGTCGCAGTCCAGGTGGGCGATGTGCAGATCGCTCAGTTCGTCGTGGGCGATCACCCGGCGCGAGGCGCACGACGGACACCGCGCGACCTTGCGGTCGCCGGTCCACAGACAGTCGCGGCAAAGGGCCGTGATGGCCAAACAGGAACTCCGTTTCCTCAGCTTCACGTCAACTTAAGACTGACGCCGCCACAGTGCACCCAAGAAGGCGTAACAGCCCGACGCGAAAGCGAATGAACAAGAGGCGCAACGGCCGGGTGGCGGATGTCCAAGAAGATCCTCATCGTCGAGGATAACGAGCTGAACATGAAGCTTTTTCATGATCTGCTCGATTCTCAGGGGTACGAAGTGCTGCAGACCCGCGAAGGGCTGCAGGCGCTGGCGATTGCGCGCGAGCATCGCCCTGATCTGATCCTGATGGATATCCAGCTGCCGGAGATTTCCGGGCTCGAGGTGACCAAATGGCTCAAGGATGATGAAGAGCTGAACCATATACCCGTCATCGCCGTTACAGCCTTCGCCATGAAGGGTGATGAGGAACGGATTCGTCAGGGGGGCTGCGAGGCCTACATCTCCAAGCCGATCTCTGTCATTTCCTTCCTTGAAACGGTGCGAAAGCACCTGGGGTAGGGGATGAGCGCGCGAATTCTGGTGGTCGACGACGTAGAGGCGAATGTCCGTCTGCTCGAAGCCAAGCTGACCCTTGAATACTATGACGCCCTGACCTGCGGCGACGGGACCTCGTGCCTGCGCATGGCCCGGGATGAACAGCCCGACCTGATCCTGCTGGACGTCATGATGCCCGGCATGGACGGGTTCGAGACCTGCCGTAGGCTCAAGGCCGCCGAGGAGACGCGTCATATCCCGGTGGTGCTGGTGACGGCCCTCGACGGGCGTCATGACCGCATCCGGGGATTGGAAGCGGGCGCTGACGACTTCCTGTCCAAGCCGCTGGACGATGTGATCCTGATGGCGCGGGTCAAGAGCCTGACGCGCCTGAAGATGGTCATGGATGAGCTGCGTGAGCGCGAGGAAAGCAGCCGGCGCCTGGGCATGGACGCAGGCGGCGTCGGCCGTCTGAAGGGCTCGGGCGGTCGGGTTCTGGTCGTCGACGACAATGAGCTTCAGGCCGAGATGATCGCGCGGGAGCTGTCGATCGAGCATCGCCCGATGATTGCGGACACCCTGGCCGACGCTCTGGACGCGGCGCGGGGACCGGTCGATCTGGTCATCGTCAATGTGTCGTCCGAAGGCTTCGACGGCCTGCGCCTGATCGCCCAGTTGCGTTCCAAGGAGATGACGCGGCGCATTCCCATATTGGCGCTGATCGACACCCATGATCGGCCGCGTCTGCTGAAGGCGCTGGATCTGGGCGCGCACGACATCCTGGCCCGCCCCGTCGATCCTGAAGAGATGTCGGCGCGGGTCCGCACCCAGGTGAAGCGCAAGCGGTACGGCGACTTCCTGCGCGACAAGCTGGACCATAATCTGGAGATGGCTATCACCGACCCGCTGACGGGTCTGCACAATCGCCGCTACATGACCAGCCAGTTGCAGGCTCTGGTCGCGCGCGCCGCGCGGGGCGGGGACCCGGTGGCGGTGCTGGTGCTGGACATCGACCACTTCAAGGCCGTGAACGACACCTTTGGTCATGACGTCGGCGACGAGGTGCTGCGCGAGTTTTCGGTACGGCTGGCGACCAATGTGCGTGCGGTCGATCTGCCCTGTCGTTTCGGCGGCGAGGAGTTCGTGGTGGTCATGCCGGGCACGACGCTGGAAGACGCCCATCGCATCGCCGAACGTATTCGCCGCGACGTGGGGGCGGCCCCCTTCCGTATCAGCGGCGGCGATGTGCTGGGCGTGACCGTTTCGGTCGGCGTGGCGGCCAGCCTGGGCATGGAGGACACGCCCGAGGCCCTGCTCAAGCGGGCGGACGAGGGCGTCTATGAGGCCAAGGCTCAGGGGCGCAACCGCGTCGTCGCCCGCGCCGCCTGACGCGACGCTTTCCGATAAACGGTCAAAGAAAAACGCCCGGTCCTGCGACCGGGCGTTTCGATTCTTGCAGATTCAAGCGGAGGGCGAGACCCTTACTTGATCTTGCCTTCCTTGAACTCGACGTGCTTGCGGACGACCGGGTCGTACTTCTTGACGACCATCTTCTCGGTCATCGTACGGGCGTTCTTCTTGGTCACGTAGAAGAAGCCGGTGTCGGCGGTGGAGTTCAGGCGGATCTTGATGGAAGCCGGTTTGGCCATCGGAATTAACCTCTGCGACGGCGAAAGCCGCTTGAAATAAGAGGCGCGGAACATACTCAGGACGGGCTCAAAGTCAACGGCTTCGATGTCGCGTTGAGCCTGGCCATACAGACGCTAGTGTTTCGCCATGAAAAAGCCCTGCTTCAAGCCCGCCCACGCCCTGTCCGCCGCCGTTATCGTCGCCGGTCTGGCCCTTTCCGCCTGTTCGTCCGAGCCCGCAGCCCCCGCGGCTGCGACTGCTGAGGCCCCAGCCACGGCGCAGGACGCCTTCTTCGCCAATCTGACCGCCCTGTGCGGCCAGCGATTCGAGGGCAAGGTCGTCACCAACGAGGCCGCCGATTCCGACTTCGCCGGCAAACGCCTGCTGATGCACGTGCGCGACTGTTCGGCGGACGAGATTCGCATCCCCTTCTGGGTCGGCGAAGACCGCTCGCGCACCTGGGTGGTGACGCGCACCGATTCGGGCCTGCGCCTGAAGCACGATCACCGCCAGCCGGACGGCAAGACCGACCCGCTGCACTGGTACGGCGGCGACACGGCGAACGAAGGCACGGCAGAGCGTCAGGAGTTCCCGGTCGATCAGGAATCCATCGACCTGTTCAACGCCAACGACGCCTCGGTCTCGACGACCAACGTCTGGGCGATGGAGGTCCATCCCGACAAGACCTTCACCTATGAACTGCGCCGCCCGAACCGCCACTTCCAGGTTGATTTCGACCTGACGAAGCCGGTCGCCGAATAAGACCTTAAGGCCGCCGCGTCAGTCCTGATGGTCGATGACGTGGCGGCCGCGCACCATGTGAACGAAGGGCAGGGGGCGCTGAGGCGTCTCCAGCCGCTCGGCCACCTCGCCCAGCACGAAGCGGGTGATGGCGGGCAGGTCGAGGTTCTGTGCCTCGTCCAGAGGAATCCAGGCGATCTCGTCCAGTTCGCCCGAGCCTTCGATACGGTCCGGATCGCGCAGGGCCTCGACCGGGGCCATGAAGAAGCGCGCGTCGAAACGGCGCGGTCGGCCCGGCGGGGTGATGGCGCGCGCCACATAGGACAGCACCGACAGATCGGGCAGGGCGCCTGCCTGACGATACTCTCGCCACGGCCCGGCGACCGAGGCGGCGGGCGCCGCTCGGCCCAGGATCAGCCCTGTCTCTTCAAAGGTCTCGCGCACGGCGGCCAGGGCCAGGGCGCGGGCGCGGCGGGCAGGCATTTCCGTCTCCAGCCGGCGCGCAGCGTCGGGCGACAGGGGGCCTTTCGAGGCGGCGGTGAAGTCGGCGCGCTCGATGCGTCCGCCCGGAAACACCCACTTCGAGGCCATGAAGACATGGCCCGGCGCGCGTCGGCCCATCAGCACCTCGGGCCGCTTGGCGTCGCGCGTCAGGATCAGGGTGGCGGCGTCCTTGGGGCGCTGGACGCCCCCGGTGCGCGGCGCATCCGCGAGGTCCTGCGCCGCGTCGAAGGGGAGGGGCTTCAACGCCGCTTGCCCTTTTTGACGCCCTTCAGGCCGCCGGAGGGCTTGGCGCCGTTGCGGGGCTTGGGACCGCCCGGACGGCCTTTCCCACGCTTGGGCGGGCCGTCCGGACGGCCTTTCCCACGCTTGGGCGGGCCGTCGCCGCCTCTTCCGCGCATCCCATAGCGCGGGGCCGGGGCGTTGGGGTCGCGCGGGTCCGGTTCGGACAGCATTTCCAGCACCAGACCGCCGGTGACGGGCGTGGCTTCCATCAGCCGCACCTCGACGCGGCGGCCGAGCGGAAAGCGCTTGCCGCTGCGCTCTCCCACCAGGGCATGGGCGCGGTCGTCGTGGGTGAAATATTCGTCGCCGAGCGTCGAGACCGGTACCAGACCGTCTGCGCCCGTCTCGTCCAGCCGGATGAATAGGCCGAAGCGGGTCACGCCGGTGATCCGGCCGGTGAAGGTCGCGCCGACGTGTTCTTCAAGGAAGGCGGCGATGTAGCGGTCCATGGCGTCGCGCTCGGCCGCCATCGAGCGGCGCTCGGTCTCGGTGACGTGTTCGGCGATGCCGCCCAGTTCGGCGATCTCGCGGTCGGTCAGGCCGTCCGACCCCAGTTTCAGCCCCCGGATCAGCCCGCGATGGACGATCAGGTCCGAATAGCGCCGGATGGGCGAGGTGAAGTGGGCGTAGCGGTCCAGGTGCAGACCGAAGTGGCCTACATTGTCCGGCGAGTAGATGGCCTGCATCTGGGTGCGCAGGACGACTTCGTTGACGACCTCGGCGTGCGGGGTGTCGCGGGTCTCTTCCAGCAGCTTGTTGAAGCGCTTGGTGTTCGGCGCCTCGCCCTTGTTCCACGGCTTGCCGATGGTGTGCAGGAAGTCGGCCAGGTTGAATATCTTCTCCTGGCTGGGCGTGTCGTGGACGCGATAGATCAGCGGCGTGTGCGTCTTCTCCAACGTCTCGGCGGCGCAGACGTTGGCCTGGATCATCATTTCTTCGATCAGGCGGTGAGCTTCCAGCGACTTGCGCGGCTCGATGCCGGCGATGCCGCCGTCGGGCGACATGATGATGCGGCGCTCGGGGCTTTCGATGGCCAGAGGGCTGCGGCGCTCGCGGCCCTTCAGCATGGTGCGATAGGCGTTCCACAGCGGATAGAGGATCGCCTCCATGATCGGCCCGGTGGCGTCGTCCAGCAGGCCGTCGATGGCCGATTGCGCCTGTTCGTAGGACAGCTTGGCGTGGCTGCGCATCAGGCCGCGCGTGAACTTGTGCCCGGTCTTCCTGCCGTCCTTGTCGAAGACCATGCGCACGGCCATGCAGGCGCGGTTCTCGCCCTGCTTCAGGCTGCACAGGCCGTTGGACAGGACTTCGGGCAGCATCGGCTCGACCCGGTCGGGGAAGTAGGTCGAGTTGCCCTTGGCCCGCGCCTCGCGGTCCAGCGCCGTGTTCGGGCGCACATAGGCGGCGACGTCGGCGATGGCGACCCAGACGATCCAGCCGCCTGCATTGGCCGGGTCTTCGTCGCGCTCGGCATAGACGGCGTCGTCATGGTCGCGCGCGTCGGCGGGATCGATGGTGATGAAGGGGACGTGGCGCAGGTCCTCGCGCCCCTTCAGCGTCGGCACGTCCTGATCCTCGGCCTCGCGCTCCACGGCTTCAGAGAAGCCGGTTGGTACGCCGTGGGCGTGGATGGCGATGATGGAGGCGGCGCGGGGGTCGTCTTCACGCCCGATGTTCTCAAGAATCTTGCCGCGCTTGGGGCCGTAGCGATGCTCGCCCTTTTCGACGGCGGCCAGCACCAGATCGCCGTCGCGCAGGTCCGCGGCCTGCGCCTGGGGCACGACCAGCACGTCCTTGGAGCGTTTGTCGACCGGCTCGACCCGCGTCTCGCGCGCCGATTTGCGGATGACGCCCAGCACGCGGTTGCCGCCGGTGTCCAGCCGTTTGACAAGGCGCGCCTCCCAGCCGTCGACGCCCTGGCTGAACTTGACCAGCAGGCGGTCGCCCATGCCGGGCGCGGGGCCGCGACCCTCGCGATCAGGCATCAGGACGGCGCGCGGTGCATCCTCTCCGCCCTTGACCAGTTGGACGTAAAGCTCGCCGTCGGCGTCGCGGTCCACCACGTCGGCGACGCCGACCGGGGGCAGGGCGCCGACCTCGGAAAAGCCCTTGCGGCCGCGTTTGCTGAGGCGGCCCTCGGCCTCCAACTCCTTCAGCATTTCGCGCATCTGGCGCCGCTCGGCGCCTTTCAGGCCGAAGGCGCGCGCGATGTCGGCCTTTTCGGCTTCTCCAGCCTCACGAAGGAAGGCGATGAGGGATTCTTTGTCGGGCAGGCCCGCAGCGGGGCGTTTGGGTGTCTTGACCATTGCGCCCTTTCTAACGCGCTTCTCGGCGAAAGGGTGAAAACTTGCAGGAGTTGACCGCGAAGGGGCGGACGCCCAGCTTCACAAGTCACCCGTGCAACGGAGCCTGCTCTCATGTCGATGACCGACGCCCCTGTTCTCAGCCGTCCGGCCAAGAGCCTGCTGGACCTGATCGGCAAGACGCCGATGGTCGAGGTGACGCGGATCGACACCGGCCCGTGCCGCCTTTTCCTGAAGCTGGAGAGCCAGAACCCCGGCGGCTCCATCAAGGACCGCATCGCCCTGTCGATGATCGAGGCGGCGGAGAAGGCGGGCTGGCTGAAACCCGGCGGCACCATCGTCGAGGCGACGGCGGGCAACACCGGCCTGGCCCTGACCCTGGTCGGCAAGCAGAAGGGCTATAACGTCCTGCTGGTCATCCCCGACAAGATGTCGAAGGAGAAGATCCAGCACCTGCGGGCGATGGGCGCCGATGTGCGCCTGACCCGCTCGGACGTGCCGCATGGCCATCCTGAATATTACACCGACATGGCCGAGCGTCTGGCCCAGCAGATTCCGGGCGGCTATTTCGTCAACCAGTTCGCCAACGACGCCAACTCCGAGGCCCACTTCAAGACGACCGGCCCGGAAATCTTCGAGCAGATGGACGGCGATATCGACGCCTTCGTCGCCGGGATCGGCTCAGGCGGGACGATTACCGGCAACGCGCGCTACTTCAAGGCGCAGGGCTCCAAGGCCAAGATCATTCTGGCTGACCCGGTGGGATCGGCGCTGGCGGGACTGATCAATGAGGGCGTCGCTGGGCCGGACGGCAGCTATACGGTCGAGGGCATCGGCCAGAACTTCATGCCTGAGACGACCGATCCCGATCTGATCGACGTCGCCTATTCCATCCCCGACGCCGAGGCGATCGCCACGGTGCGCGAGCTGTTGTTGAAGGAAGGCATTCTGGCGGGGTCATCCTCGGGCACCCTGATCGCCACGGCCCTGCGCTGGTGCCGCGAGCAGACCGAGCCGAAGCGGGTCGTGACCTTCGTCTGCGACACCGGCGCCAAATATCTGTCCAAGGTCTACAACGACGCCTGGCTGGCCGATCAGGGGCTGGCGGAGCGCGAATTGCACGGCGACCTGTCGGACCTGATCAACCGCAAATACGCCGCCGGCGACGTGGTGGTGATCGGGCCGGAAGATACGCTGGACACCGCCTTCAAGCGGATGCGCGGCGACGGGCTGTCGCAACTGCCGGTCATTCAGGACGGCCGTCTGGTCGGCATTCTGGACGAAAGCGACATCGTCCACATCATGAACACCGACGACATCACCCGCCAGGAACGCTTCGCCAAGCCGGTCGCCTCGGCCATGACGCGCGATCTGGATACACTTCAGGTGACAGAGTCGCTGGACGCCCTGATCCCGGTCTTTGACCGCGACCGCGTGGCCATCGTGCTGGAGGGCGAGAGCTTTGTCGGCCTGATCACCCGCACCGACCTGATCAACCACCTCAGCCTGAACCGGTAAGCCCATGTCTGAACTGAAGAACCGCCAGGGCTTCTCGACCCGCGCCATCCATGCGGGCCAGCGGCCGGACCCGACCACGGGCGCGGTGATGACGCCGATCTACGCCACCTCGACCTATGCGCAGGAAAGCCCCGGCGTGAACAAGGGCTATGAATACGCCCGCGGCAAGAATCCGACGCGCGAGGCGTTCGAGGCCTGCATCGCCGATCTGGAGGGCGGGGTTCAGGCCTTCGGCTTCGGCTCGGGCATGGCGGCGACCTCGACGGCGCTGGAGCTGCTAGACGCCGGGTCGCACATCATCACCGGCGACGATCTTTATGGCGGCTCATGGCGGCTGTTCGAGCGGGTGCGGCGCCGGTCGATGGGGCTGGACTTCAGCTATGTGGACCTGACCGACCTGGCGGCGGTCGAAGCGGCCATCACCGACAAGACGCGGATGCTGTGGGTGGAGACGCCGACCAACCCGCTGATGAAACTGGCCGACATCGAGGCCCTGTCGAAGGTCGCCAAGGCGAACAAGCTGATCCTGGTGGTCGACAACACCTTCGCCACGCCGTGGAGCCAGCAGCCGCTGACGCTGGGCGCCGATGTGGTCATGCATTCGGCGACCAAATATCTGAACGGCCACTCCGACATCGTCGGCGGGGTTCTGGTGGCCAAGGACGCCGAGATGGCGGCTCAGCTGAAGTTCCTGCAGAACTCGGTGGGCGGGATCATGGGACCATTCGACGCCTTTCTGGCCAACCGAGGCCTGAAGACGTTGGGCCTGCGGATGAAGGCGCACAATGAGAACGCCCTGGCCGTGGCGCGTTGGCTGGAAGACCGAAAGGGCGTCGCCAAGGTGCTGTATCCGGGTCTGGTCAGCCACCCGCAGCACGAACTGGCTGCGCGCCAGATGAACGGCCGCTTCGGCGGCATGGTCACCATGCTGATCGACGGCGATCTGGAGCGGACCAAGCGGGTTCTGGAGCGGGTGCAGGTCTTCACCCTGGCGGAGTCGCTGGGCGGCGTCGAAAGTCTGGTGAACCACCCGGCCATCATGACCCACGCATCCGTGCCCAAAGAGGTGCGTGAGGCGGGCGGCGTCACCGACAACCTGATCCGCCTGTCGGTCGGCGTCGAGGACATCGACGACCTGATCGCCGACCTGGATCAGGCTATCGGCTGAGGCTGATTGAGGCGCCGGGGGTTCAAATCCCCGGCGGGCCTGCCTAGGCTGGGGTCATGTTTGATTTCGACGCCATGCGTATTCGCCTGGCGGAGTTTCCGATCGCGGAGATGCTGATCGGGCTCTGTCTTCTCGCCCTTCTTGCTTTCATCGCGGACTTTGTGGTCCGCCGCATCCTGACCCGACTGATCCTGAAAGTCGTCGGCCGGGCGGTGCATGATCTCGACGCCCTGTTGCAGCCCGTGGTGCGCAGTTTCACCCGCGTCGTGCCCGCCATCATCATCCATCAGGGGATCAGCGGCGTGCCGCATCTGGCGCCCGGCGTCGTCACCCTGATCCAGAACGTGGCCGGGGCTTTCATGATCGTGGCCGTGGCCATCGGCATAGGCGCCGGTCTGGACATGGCCAACGCCATCTACGCCCGCTCGCCGCGCGCCCATCGACGCAGCATCAAGGGCTATCTTCAGGTGCTGAAGATCGTCATCTACGCCATCGCCACCATACTGGTGATCGCGGCCCTGATCGACCGGTCGCCGTTGCTGCTGCTGTCGGGCCTCGGCGCCCTGGCGGCGGTGCTGATGCTGGTGTTCAAGGACACCATACTGTCGCTCGTGGCCTCGGTTCAGCTGAACTCCAACGACATGCTGCGCGTCGGCGACTGGATCGAGATGCCCCAGGTCAACGCCGACGGCGACGTCATCGACATCGCCCTGCACACGGTGAAGGTCCAGAACTGGGACAAGACGATCACCACCATCCCGACCTGGCGGCTGATCAGCGAGTCCTACCGTAACTGGCGCGGGATGCAGGAAAGCGGCGGGCGTCGTATCAAGCGCGCCCTGCTGATCGACCAGACCAGCGCGCGCTTCCTGGCCGAGGACGAGCGTGACCGGATGCGGCGATTTCTGCTGATCGACGACTATCTGGCCGACAAGAGCGCTGAGATGGCCGACTGGAACGCCAAACTGGTCGCGGCGGGGCGCGACCCGGTCAATATGCGCCGCTCGACCAATATCGGCGCCTTCCGCGCCTATGTGCAGAACTATCTGGAGAACCATCCCGGCATCCGTCAGGACATGACGCTGTTGGTGCGTCAGTTGCAGCCGACGGAGACGGGGCTGCCGCTGGAGATCTACGCCTTCACCGCCACCACGGCCTGGGCCGAGTATGAGGCGATCCAGGGCGACATCTTCGACCACTTGTTGGCGATCCTGCCTGAGTTCGGCCTGCGCCTGTTTCAGTCGCCCACCGGCGCGGACTTCGTCCAGCTGAAGTCCTCATAAGAAAAGCGCGCAGAGGTCGCCCTCTGCGCGCTTCAATCCTGTCATCGCCGCCCGTCGTTGCAGACGGAGCAGCGAGAGGGCTGGATCAGCCTTCGGTCTTCAGTTGACCAGCCGATTCCTTGCCCGAGCGACGGTCGCGCTCGATTTCGTAGGAAACCTTTTGGTTTTCGTCCAGGCCGCGCAGGCCGGCTGCTTCGACAGCCGAGATGTGGACGAAGACGTCCTTGCCGCCGTCATCCGGCTGGATGAAGCCGTAGCCCTTGGTGGAGTTGAACCATTTTACAGTGCCGGTAGCCATTTTCAGGACCTCCGCTAGAAGTTGGCCTCAGAGAACGTCCCTGATGGCCTGTCGGGTCTGTATGGATCGGCTTAGACCTCGGTGCGCGGGGCAGAAGGCAGAGCGTTACGCAGAGAGATCGACCTCACTAGGGTGGACCCTCCATCGCCCTAATGCAAGGGGCGGGGTTCAGGGCTCGGCCGTTTCCGGCGGCGAAATCCAGTTCTCCTGACACAGCTTGCGCAGGGCCGAGGTGATGGTCGAGCCGTACAGCGCGTCCTGAATCCGCTCATACCCCTCGGTTTTCAGGGCCTGTTTTACATCGCCTACGGTTCGGCAGGCGCCGCTTTGGGCCAGTTGGTACGCACGTTCCAAAGTCGTCGGTCGAAAAGTCATGGCGTCAGCCTAGGCTTTTTCCGCCAAAGGTGAAACAGGCGCCTGAGACGCAGGCCTCTGGTCAGAAATAGACGCTGATCCCGGCGACCAGGGCGTCGGCGTACTGTTCGCCCGGAACCTTGGCGTTCGTGCCGTGCCAGCGCAGTTCGGCCTCAAGATTGGACGTCAGGGCGTAGGTCGCGCCGATGTTGTAGCCGGTGTAGTCGACGCTGTTGTCCTGCTCGCGACGGCCGACCTCGGCCGAGACGTTCAGCTTGTCGGTGAAGTCCCAGCCGCCGCGCACCGCGACCCAGGTCCAGGCCTTCACCGAACCAGCGCCGTCGGGCGAGTGTTGCAGCCGCAGGCGGGCGCTGGCTGGGCCGATCGAGCGCTTCATGTCGGCCGTGAACTCCCACGACTTATCGTCATAGCCGGGGTCGGCGTCGACCCGCCACTTGTGCGCGACGTTCAGGTCGAAGTCGAAGCCGGCCCATTGCGGACGCACGCCGCCGGCCAGTTCCAACTCCAGCTCCGAGCCGCCGCTTTTGATCGTTTCAAAGGCGGGGCTGACGTAGAAGAGGCCGCTTTCGCTTTCCCATTCCGCCGCGCCCCAGACGAAGGGATCGCCGTCGGACTTGGAGGCGTCCTTGGAGCGGTTGTCGCTGGCGGCGCCCGCGCTGAAGCTCCAGCGGCCGGGAAGCTCTTGCGCCTGAGCCGCCGAGGCCAGGATCAGGAGCGGGGCGGTCGCCAAAAGGGCGGTCGTCAGGATGCGCATGGTCGGCCTCGTCAGGGGAGTGTCGAGGCCGCTTCCTAGAGGCGCTTCTTGTCGAATTTATCACAGGCCTGCGAAAACTCGTCCGTCAGCCGAGCGACAAGCTGGGCCGTGGTCGGCACGTCGTGGATGGCGCCCGAGCCCTGACCGGCCGACCAGATTGTCTTCCACGCCTTGGCCTCTTCGCCCATGTCCAGCTTGTGCTCGGGCAGGGACTTGGGGTCGATCTTGTTTTCGACCAGCGAGGGCGTCAGGAAGTTGGCCGGAATGCCCGAGACGGCGGGCGTATAGGTGATGTCGGCCGAGCCCGACTGGACGATCAGATCCTTGTAGTGGGGCTGGGCCGCGCTTTCGGTCGTGGCGATGAAGCGGGTGCCCATATAGGCGAAGTCGGCCCCCATCATCAGCGCCGCCGCCACGTCCTGCCCGGTCGACAGGGCGCCCGCCAGGATGATGGTCCCGTCGTAGAAGCTGCGGACCTCGTTGATCAGGGCGAAGGGGTTCACCACGCCCGCATGTCCGCCCGCGCCGTTGGCGACCAGGATCAGGCCGTCGACGCCCGCCTCGGCCGCCTTGCGCGCGTGGCGCACATTGGCGATGTCGTGGAAGACCACGCCGCCATAGCCATGCACCGCATCCACCATGTCGCGCACGGCGCCCAGGGAGGTGATGATCAGCGGCACCTTCTCCTCGACCGAGACCATCATGTCGGCCATCAGGCGCGGATTGGTCGGGTGGACGATGTGGTTGACGCCGAACGGGGCGGCGTCGGGGGTCAGGCGCGCCTTGATCTCGTGCAGCCACTCCCGATAGCCCTCTGTCGTGCGCTGGTTCAGCGAGGGGAAGGTGCCTATCACGCCCGCATTACAGGCCTCGACCACCAGATCCGGCCCCGACACCAGGAACATGGGCGAGGCGATCACCGGCAGTTTCAGGCCGGACTGGAGGGAAGCGGGAATGGCCACGGGTCGTCTCTCCTGAGTTGCTTTTGGCTACGCTAACCGGCTGTCGTCAGGGAAGGCAATGCGTTCCAGCGCCCTTCTCCCCTTGAGGGAGAAGGTGGCAGGCGGAGCCTGACGGATGAGGGGTGTGAGCGCCCTCGCGTCCGATGATCGCACGGTTGAGGCGCAGAACAGCAAACCTTGCGCCGACACCCCTCATCCGAGCGCCTCCGGCGCCCACCTTCTCCCACAAGGGGAGAAGGAGAAAAAAGAGAGTCCAATTCGTCTGAATCGTCTGAAATCGCCCTCCGCCGTGCCCTCGGCCGGGGCGCAGTCTAGCACAGGCGCGGCGGGGGGATGGCCGATTGCGGCGGGGCGGCGTTTTCTTTGGCGGGGGGAAGGCCTAAATGGCGGGCATGACGCACTATACCGACAGCCTCAGCCAGCTCGGCGCCCAGACCGCCGCCCCGACCAACCCGCAGGAAGCGGTGCTGGAGCGCGTGCCTAATCCGCACGTCGACACGCTTTATGTGGCGCGCTTCACCGCGCCGGAGTTCACCAGCCTGTGCCCGGTGACGAACCAGCCCGACTTCGCCCACATCGTCATCGACTATGTGCCGGGCGACTGGCTGGTCGAGAGCAAGAGCCTGAAACTGTACCTGACCAGCTTCCGCAACCACGGCGCCTTCCACGAGGACTGCACCGTCGCCATCGGCAAGCGCTTGGCCGACCTGCTGCAACCGAAATGGCTGCGCATCGGCGGCTATTGGTACCCGCGCGGCGGCATCCCCATCGACGTCTTCTGGCAGACGGGCGCGCCGCTGGAAGGCGTGTGGCTGCCGGATCAGGGCGTGGCGGGGTATCGCGGGCGGGGGTGAGGGGGGCTCGCCACCGATTGCTTCCCTAGATCACTTCGCTGTGCAAAGGTAAGTGGAGGGGGAATGACTTGAAGAACAAATACGGATTGCTGCAGAAAGGCCTGTTCCCAGAGACTCTTCCGCCGTGTTTCTCAACAGTCGATCTTAAGCGGGCTCTTCGTGGCATCGTTCCAGAGGTGCGGGCAAAGGAGCTCCATAAACGGCCGACAGATTACGTTCGTTACAACGGGACTAAACATGACGGTAGCCGGCGCTTCTTCGGGAGCCCGAATCCTATTTCCTATTTCTATGTCGCCGATTTCGTCAGCAAAAATTGGCGAACGTTCGATGAGCGTTTTACAGCCTCACCGTTTTCAGTAAGCCGTCCGAGAGAAGGGCAGGATACTGATGACCGCCCAGTCATTATTCCGTCGCTGTCAGAGCTCACCACAGAGGCCTCGAAGAAGATCGGCTATTCGCCTTTCATTCTGAAGACCGACATCGCTCAGTTTTTCCCGAGCATATACACGCACTCCATATCGTGGTCGGCGCATGGGATTGAGCGAGCCAAGAAGGATACCGAGGTTTCCTCTAAAGACCTCCCGTTCAATCGGCTTGATTTCTTGGTTAGGAATTGTCAGCTGGCCGAAACGCGCGGGGTTTTGGTTGGCCCGGACGCTTTCCGCCTCGTCAGTGAATTCATAGCGGCTGGTATCGACGGAGAGCTTTTTGACGCTGTTGGGGCGGAGATCGTCGGGGCCGCGAGGCATGTCGATGACTACTACCTGGGCCTGCAGTCAGAGACAGCAGCGATCGTCGTTCTCTCCAAGCTTCGAGAGCTACTTCAGAGATACAACCTCAATATCAATGACAGTAAAACTAAAATTTTGAGCGGCCTTGAGCCCCTGAATGATTTGTGGGCCCAAGAGTTACGCCAAGAATCACGAAATCTTAACGGCTATAATGTCTATGTGACGGACACCGTCGACGATATTGTTTTATTCATCAATAAAGCGCTGGACCTCTCTGCAACCTTCAAGACAGACAGCCCTGTTAAGATTGCCCTACGCACGCTTGATCAGATCAGGTTATATCGCAAGGACGAATGGAGCGTTGTCGAGCCATATTTGCAGCGGATCATTTTCCATCACCCCCACTGTATCGACTATGCGGCCCTGCTTGTCGTCAAGCGCGTCGCGTTAAACAAAAAAATCGATAGCGAGGGATGGACCGCGGCAGTTCATCATCTGGTGCTTAGGCACCTAGCGTTCAATCACCACCACGAGGTGGTCTGGCTGTTGTGGCTGTTGCTTTGTTGCCGCCTCGACATACCAGATGAACTCGTTACGGCGTTGATCGCGAGCCCAAACGCTCATATCCGCTCGCTGGTGGTGGCGGGGTTTGCTGACGGCAGAATCGCAAGGAAACCCAAGCTTAGTTTAGGCGGAAAATTGCCCTCGACCGATCAAAACTGGCTGCTGAATCTACAAGCTAGATCGGTCGGTTTTTCAAAGGCCTCATTTGGCGGATCAATGTCGGCGGAGTTCGAGCATCTGGCCAACAGGAACGTCGTTCTGATCGATATTCAAGATCATCTGGATAAGGTTCAGAAAGGTAGCGTCCACGCCATTAGCCGAACGCGCTACGGCTACGATCGCCAAGATGATGATTACTATGATTTCGGGGACGACGACGGAATCGCCTTCTGAGGCGAAGGCATCCTTGGATAGGTATGTCCAAGTCTGATGGAATCGGTCTGGGCCACTGCTAATCTCCAGCCATGAACCCGCCCCCCCGCCTCCCGCTCGAAGTCTGGGGCCGCCGCCTGATGACGCGCGCCGAGGCGTGGGCCGACCGCTCGCGCCTTCGCCGGTACGCCTATGAGTTCCTGTGGTTCGGGCTGAAGCAGGGGTGGGCGTGTCTGTTCGGCGGGGCGATGCTGGCGCTGATCCTGGGGACGTTTCTGTTCTGGCCTGATCAGGCGCCGCTGGCGCGCTATGATTTTCTGGTGCTGGGGGCGCTGGGGATACAGGCGGCGATGCTGGCCCTGAAGCTGGAGAGCTGGGAGGAGGCGCGGGTCATCTTCCTGTTCCATATCGCCGGGACGATCATGGAACTGTTCAAG
Source organism: Brevundimonas sp. LPMIX5 (assembly GCF_003576505.1). Lineage (NCBI taxonomy): Bacteria > Pseudomonadati > Pseudomonadota > Alphaproteobacteria > Caulobacterales > Caulobacteraceae > Brevundimonas > Brevundimonas sp. LPMIX5. Next base: position 662,360 of record NZ_QWTZ01000002.1, on the reverse strand, counting down.
ACCTATCACGGGTCGTGGATCTATCCGGAAGAGTCGGTGCTGAGGATCGGCGCCGTGCCGCTGTTCTCGGGCTTCATGTATGCGGCGGTGGGCAGCTACATCGCGCGGGTGCAGCGCATCTTCCATATCCGGGTGCGGAACTATCCGCCGCTGTGGACGACGTGGGTGCTGGCGGCGGCGATCTACGTCAACTTCTTTGCGCATCACTGGCTGCCGGACATCCGGCTGGCGCTGTTCGCGGCGACGGGGCTGCTGTTCGCGCGGGGGTGGTTCTGGTTCACCGCCGACCGGATGCGGCGGTCGATGCCGCTGCTGCTGGGCTATGGGCTGGTGGCGCTGTTCATCTGGTTCGCGGAGAACCTGGGGACGTTCGCGCGGGCCTGGGTCTATCCGGGGCAGGAGGGCGGATGGGAGATGGTCAGCCTGAACAAGCTGGGGGCGTGGTTCCTGCTGATGATCATTTCGGTGGTGCTGGTGTCGATCGTGCACCGGCCGGAGGAGGAGGCGAGGTAGGGCGGCCTTCTCCCACAAGGGGAGAAGGGGCGTTACGGCCGCGCCGTCACCTTGTGCTCCAGGTTGGGGCGGGGGCGCTCAAGCGAGGGCTCGGACAGGGAGCCGATGTGGATGAAGCCGGCGATGCTCTCGCCGTCCTCGACGCCGAACAGGGTGACGGCGGCGGGGTCGTAGGAATACCAGTCGGTGATCCAACTGGCCGAATAGCCCAGGGCGTTGGCGGCGTGTTCAAGGTTCATGCAGACGGCGCCGGCGGACAACTGCTGCTCCCACACCGGGACCTTGTGGCCTTCGATGGGCGCAGAGACGACCATTATGGTCAGCGGCGGGTTGGCCAGTTTGGCCAGGGAGGCGATCTCCTTGCCGGTGCGGTTCTGGGTTTCGCCCAGCGCGGCGAGGGCCTCGGACAACTCGGCGCGACTGTGCGGGCCAAGGATGACGAAGCGCCAGGGGAACAGCTTGCCGTGGTCGGGGGTGCGGGCGCCCAGCAGAAGCATCTGCTCGACCTCGGCGTCCGTAGGGCCGGGCAGGGTCAGCAACTGGGCCGAGGCCGAGCGACGCACGGCAAGCCGCGACAGCAGCTCTTGCGAACGGACGGGCAGGGGCAGGGGGGAAGACAGGTCTGACTGGCTCATGGCCGATAGCTAGGCTTTCGAGGCGCGCGGCGCCATAGCTGGGGCATGAGCAAGATCCGCGACATCAGGCCTCGCTGGGCCGAGGGCCTGCCCGAAACGCCGCCGTGGCGCAGTCTGGGGACGAGCGTGGTCGTCGATACGCCCTGGATGCAGGTGACGCGCCATCCGGCCGTGGCGCCGACGGGGGCGGATGCCGACTACATGGTCATGCGGCCTAGGAATGTGGGGACGGGCGTGCTGCCGCTGCATGACGACGGGACGGTCAGTCTGGTCGGGCAGCACCGCTTCGCCCTGATGCGCTATTCGTGGGAGATGCCCGAGGGCGGGGCGCCGGAGGGGGAAGACCCCTTTGAGGCCGTGAAGCGCGAACTGGCCGAGGAGGCGGGGCTGACGGCGGCGCACTGGCGCGCGGCGCTGGACGTGGACCTGTCCAACTCCATCACCGACGAGCGGGCGATGACCTGGGTCGCTTGGGGGCTGGAGTCTACGGACAAGGCGCCGGACCCGACGGAGGTCTTCCTGTCGGCGCGCGTGCCGTTCCGCGAGCTGATGGCCGAGATCGCGCGCGGGGCGGTGCGCGACAGCCTGACGGTGGCGACGGCCTATCGGGCCTACCATATGGCGCGGGAGGGCGAACTGCCCGCCACGCTGGCGCGTTCCATGCTGGGCGCGTAGGGTCGAGCCGAAGTTTAAGGAAGCCTGATGGCCAAGCTGGAAGTCGTGCCGAAGCAACCGGACCTGTGGGCGCAGTTGCGCGCCGCAGCCGAGGACGCTGCGCGCGAGGAGCCGCGACTGGCGTCGCAGCTGAACGCCGTAGTGCTGGCGCACGATGATTTCGCCGGGGCGCTGAGCTTCCAGATCGCGCGCAAGCTGGGCGATGCGGAGCTGGGCGCCATGACGGTGCGCGAGGTGGCCCTGTCGGCCTTCGCCGCTGATCCGGGCATTGTCGCCGCCGCCGAAGCGGACCTGAAGGCGGTGCAGGAGCGCGATCCGGCGATCCGCTCGCTGTTGCAGCCCTTCATGTATTTCAAGGGGTTCCAGGCGCTGCAGGCCTGGCGCGTGGCGCACTGGCTGTGGACCCAGGACCGCGACACCCTGGCGTTTCACTTCCAGAGCCGGATCTCGGAGCTGTTCCAACTGGACATTCATCCGGCGGCGCGGATCGGCTCGGGCGTCTTTCTGGACCACGGCACGGGCATCGTCATCGGCGAGACGGCGGTGATCGGCGACGAGGTGTCCATGCTGCACGCCGTGACGCTGGGCGGAACGGGGGCCGAACGCGGCGACCGCCATCCGAAGATCGGGCGCGGCGTCCTGCTGGGCGCCGGGGCCAAGGTGCTGGGCAACATCACCGTCGGCGACTACGCCAAGGTGGCGTCGGGCTCGGTGGTGCTGAAGCCGGTGCCGGCGGGCTGCACCGTGGCGGGGGTGCCCGCGCGGCTGGTCAACTGCCCGACCGACGCCACGCCCGCGCGGACGATGGACCATACGCTGTCCGACATCGTCTATGACTTCGTGATCTGAGGGGCGTCGCCTGTGGACGCCTGAAGCGCATGCTTCTCCTCGGGCTTCCCAAGGCGGGACGGCTTCTCTAGGGTCCGCGCCCAACGATATGCGCTTCGGCGCCAAAACGAGGCTGACCCCGTGACCGAGAACGATCTGAAGCGCGTCGAGACGCACCTGAAGCGCACCTTCAACCACGGCGGCATCAAGGTGAAGGGCCGCAAGGTCGCCGATTCCGCCGAAGTCTACGTCGACGACGAGTTCATCGGCGTGGTGTTCGAGGATGAAGACGAAGCCGGTTCCTACATGTTCGAAATGGCGATCCTGGCGGAAGACCTGCCGCCGGCCTGACGCCTGCGGAAGACGCGAATTGAAAAAGGCCGGAGAGGGCGTCCTCTCCGGCCTTTTCTATTGGCGATCAGCGTCGGATCACCAGCCGAACAGGCGGGCGAAGAAGCCCTTCTTCTTTTCGGGGGCGGGCGTTTCGACGGGCGTTACCGGCTCGGCGGCAGGGGCGGGCGCGGCGGCCTGAACCGGCGGCTCGGCGGCGACGGGCGCGGTCGCGACGACCGGCTCGGGCTTGGGCGCAGGCCTGGTCTCGGCCGGCGCCACAGGCGCGGGCGCCAGGGAAGCGGCGACCGGCGTCTCGACCGGAGCGGCGGCGGCCGTCTTGGACGCGGCGGGTCTCTTCGGTGCGGCGGCCTTGGTCGCCGCAGGCTTGGCTGTAGTTGATTTGGCAGCGGGTTTTTTGGCCGGGGCGGCCTTGGCGGCGGCGGGCTTCGCCGCAGCGGCCTTCGCCGGAGCCTTCGTCGTCTTGGTGGCGGCCTTGGTCGCTGCAGGCTTGGCCGCCGCCTTGGTCGCGGGCTTTGCTGCGGCGGTCTTGGCGGGAGCCTTCGTCGCGGCGGCCGCCTTTACGGTCTTGGGCTTGGCGTCAGCTTTTGTCGCTGTTGCGCTCGACTTTGCCGCCGGTTTCGGCTTGGAAGCGGCGGAGGCCGCTTTCGCGGCAGGTTTCGTCTCAGACGGTGCTTTGGCCATGAACTCCCCGACCCCTCGTTGGACACGGGCGTGAGAACCAAGCCCGTACTGGCGATTCGTCATTATAACGGTGTTTAAGAAATGTCCGAATCCGCAGTTCAGGTGATCGCGCGCGGCGACCGCGCCCCGGCCGAAGCCGCCGCCGCCGCCATCGACGCCAACCCCCTGCTGGAAGGCGCCACCTATTCCATCCTGGAAGAGGATGAGGACAAGGAAATCTGGCGCATCGACGCCTTCCCGACCAGCGAGGAAGAGGCCGAAGGCATCGCCGAGATCCTGCGCGCCACGCCGGGGCTGGAGGTCGTGGTCGAGAAGCTGGCCGACGCCGACTGGCTGGCCATGAGCCTGTCGGGCCTGCCGCCGGTCGAGGCGGGACGTTTCTTCGTCTACGGCGCCCATGATCAGGGCAAGATTCCCGAGGGCCGGGTCAATCTGAAGATCGACGCGGGCGCCGCCTTCGGCACCGGCCACCACGGCACGACGGTCGGCTGTCTGGAGGCCTTCGACAATCTGCTGAAGACCGAGACCTTCGAGAAGGTGCTGGACGTCGGCTGCGGCACGGGCGTGCTGGCGATTGCAGCGGCCAAGACCGGTTCGCCCCTCGCCGTCGGCACCGACATCGACGAGCCCTCGGCCCGGATCGCCAATGAGAACGCCGCGATCAACGACGCCAAATGCGACTTTTATTTCGCCGATGGTCTGAGCGATGCGCGGATTGCGCAGCACGCGCCCTATGATCTGGTGTTCGCCAACATTCTGGCCGCGCCGCTGGTGTTCCTGGCGCCTGAGATCGCCGGGGCGCTGAAGTCGGGCGGGGTCGCGATCCTGTCGGGCTTGCTGCGGACGCAGGAAGAGCGGATTCTGGAGGCCTATCTGCCGCTGGGTTTCGTAGTGGAGCAGACGATCCATCACGACGCGTGGAGCGCGCTGCAACTGCGGAAGAAGTAGAGGCGCGACCTTCTCCCTCCCCGTTCTGGGGAGGGTGGCTGAGGCGTAGCCGAAGCCGAAGCCGGGTGGGGGCGCTTCGACTGATCAAGCGCTGCACCTGTGTCTCCTAGCCCTCCCCACCCGGTCGCTGCGCGACCACCCTCCCCATGAAGGGGAGGGAGATGATACGGATGCATTCATGCGCCAGACATTCGACGAAACCACCGATCCGTCCTTCGGGGCCAAACACCTGCCTCTGCTCCGCGCCGAGATGGCCAAGCAGGGCCTCGACGGCCTGCTGGTCCCGCATGAGGACGAGCATCAGAACGAATACCTGCCCGACGCCAATGAGCGGCTGGCGTGGGTCAGCGGTTTCACCGGCTCGGCCGGGGCGGGCGTCGTGCTGAAGGACAGGGCGGCGGTCTTCGTCGACGGCCGCTATACGGTGCAGGCCAAGGCGCAGACGGACGAGGCCCTGTTCGAGCGGCAGCCGCTGAACAAGCTGGCCGACTGGCTGGCGGCCGTGCCGTCTGGCTCGGTCATCGGCTATGATCCGCGCCTGCACAGCCCCGATGCGCTGGCGAGCCTGCGCGCCGCCGTCGAGAAGGCCGGGGCGACGCTGAAGGCGGTCGAGGCCAATCCGATCGACCTGGCCTGGGGCGATGCGCGCCCGGCCCAGCCGCAGGCGCCGGTGGTCCCGCACGAGGACCGCTATTCCGGCGAAGACGCCGCGTCCAAGCGTGCTCGCATCGGCAAGGCCATCGCTGAGGCCGGAGCCGAGGCCGCCGTGCTGACGGCGCCGTCGTCGCTGGCCTGGCTGTTCAATATTCGCGGCGGCGACGTGATCCGCACGCCGCTGCCGCTGGGTCAGGCGGTGGTGAAGACGGACGGGACAGCCAGCGTCTTCCTTGATCCGGCCAAGGTGACGAACGAACTGCCCGGCTGGCTGGGCGACGCCGTGACGTTGGAGGCGCCCGAGGCGCTGCCGGGCGCGCTGGACGCCCTGTCGGGGCGCCGGGTGATGATCGATCCGGCCGTGTCCTCGGCCTGGTATTTCGACCGACTGGAAGCGGCGGGCGCAAGCATCGTTCGCGGCATGGACCCCTGCGCCCTGCCGCGCGCGCAGAAGAACGACGTCGAGATCGAGGGCAGCCGTCAGGCCCATATCCGCGATGGCGCCGCCCTGACACGCTTCCTGCACTGGGTCGATACGGTCGCGCAGAAGGAACTGCCGGACGAGCGGGCGGTGGTCGAGGCGCTGGAGGGTTTCCGCGAGGCGACCGGCATGTTGAAGGACCTGTCCTTCGACACCATCGCCGGGGTCGGGCCGAACGGCGCCCTGCCGCACTACAAGCCGGTCGGGGCCAAGATCCGACCGATGGAGGCGGGTTCGCTGCTGCTGGTGGACGGCGGCGGCCAGTATCTGGACGGGACCACGGACGTGACCCGCACCATGGCCATCGGCGAGGGTACGGCCGATCAGCGCCGGATGTTCACCCTGGTCCTGAAGGGTCATATCGCCATGGCGGTGATCCGCTTCCCCGCCGGGACCAGCGGGCGCCAGTTGGACGCCATTGCGCGCCAGCCGCTGTGGAACGCCGGCTTCGACTTCGACCACGGCACGGGCCACGGCGTCGGGTCGTATCTGGGCGTGCACGAGGGGCCGCAACGTATCGCTGGCTGGGGCACGGACCAGCCTCTGCTGACCGGCATGATCCTGTCGAACGAGCCGGGCTATTACCGCGAAGGCGAGTGGGGCATCCGCATCGAGACGCTGCAGGTCGTCACGGCCCCGGCCCAGGTGCCGGGCGGCGAGCGGCCGATGCATGGATTTGAGCAACTGACGCTGGCGCCGCTAGATCGCAAGTTGATCGACGTTTCGCTGCTGACGGCGGACGAGCGGGCCTATGTCGACGCCTATCACGCCGAGGTTCTGGCCAAGGTCGGGCCTCTGCTGGCTGACGGCGTGCAGAAGGACGAGGCGGCGCTGGAGTGGCTGAAGGCGCAGACCGCCCTCTTGAAATAAGGCCATACGGCGCCCATCTGAAGAGTGTCGGCGGATGCGCCGCCGACCCCCTCACATCAGAAGGAATGCGCGGATGAAGATGCGCAAGCTGGGCCGTAACGGCCCTGAGGTCTCGGCCGTCGGTCTGGGCTGCATGGGCATGAGCGCCTTTTACGGCGGCGCCGACGAGGCCCAATCCATCGCGGTGATCCACCGCGCGCTCGACCTGGGCGTCACCCTGTTCGACACGGCCGAGATGTACGGCCCCCACACCAATGAAGTCCTGGTGGGCAAGGCGCTGCAGGGGCGCCGGGACGAGGCTTTCATCGCCACCAAGTTCGGCATCAATCGCCAGCCGGACGGTTCGGCGATCACCGACGGTTCGCCCGCCAATGTGCGTCGCGCGGTCGAGGGCAGCCTGAGCCGCCTCGGCGTCGATCACATTGACCTCTATTACCAGCACCGCATCGACCCCAATACGCCGATCGAGGAGACGGTCGGGGCCATGGCCGAACTGGTGAAGGAGGGCAAGGTCCGCTTCCTGGGCCTGTCCGAGGCGGCGCCCGCCACCCTGCGCCGCGCCCACGCCGAGCATCCGATCACGGCGTTGCAGACCGAATATTCGCTGTGGAGCCGCGACCCGGAGGACGAGCTTCTGGGCGTGGTGCGCGAACTGGGCATTGGCTTTGTGCCCTACAGTCCGCTGGGTCGGGGCTTCCTGTCCGGGGAGATCAAGTCGATCGACGACCTGGCGCCGGACGACTTCCGCCGGACGAACCCGCGCTTTGCGGGCGCCAACTTCCAGAAGAACCTCGATCTGGTCGATGCGGTCGGCGCCATCGCGGCGGACAAGGGGGTGACGGCGGCGCAACTGGCCCTGGCCTGGGTGCTGGCGCAGGGAGAAGACCTGGTCCCCATCCCCGGCACGCGCCGCATCGCCACGCTGGAGCAGAACGCGGCGGCGGCGGACATCGTGCTGACGCCGGATGATCTGGCGCGGATCGAGGCCGTCTTCCCGCGCGGGGCGGCGGCGGGCGAGCGCTATGCGCCCGGCGGTATGAGTTCGCTGAACCGCTGACATGAAAACGCCTCCCTCGCGATCGCGGGGGAGGCGTTTTTCGTTCGGGCTGTGCGCCTCGATTACTGGACGCGGGTCCAGGTCTGGGTCTTGCACAGGGGGGCGACGATGCAGCCGCGCAGGCGCAGCGTATTGTCGTTGGTCAGGGTGATGGTGCCGCGATAGGTGCCGCCGTCCTCGGGGTTGTAGACCGAGCCGCCGCGCCATTCGGTCGGGCCGCCGGTGAAGCCCGACAGCATCCGCAGGCCGCGCAGGGGGCGGTCGCGCAGGGACTCATCCTTGTTGCGTTGATCCTTGACTTCGGGGTTGGCGCGGATGTGGCTGGAGGTGACGAGGACGCCGCACAGGGCCTGGCCGCAGCGTTCGATGCGGACCTGACCGCCGTTGGTCGGGGTCTGCCACAGACCGGTGGGGTCGCTGGCGAGGGCCGGAGAAGCGAGGGCGAGGGCGACGGCGGCGAGCGCCGTCAGGACGGGGGTCTTCATCGGCGTTTTCCTTCTGACGGATCGTTGAGGCGATCCCTTGGGAGGGAGGTTGATCCGGGTTTCCGTCGGAAACAAGGCCGAACTTATGAAGTTACATCAAGGATTACATGACCTTAGGTCAAGTTAGCCGCCGATCAGCGTCAGCCATTCGTCCTCGCTGAGGACGCTAACGCCATGCTTTTCCGCATCTTTCAGCTTGGACCCGGCGCCGGGGCCGGCGACGACGTAGTCGGTCTTTTTCGACACTGAGCCCGAGACCTTGGCGCCGAGGCTTTCGGCGCGGGCCTTGGCTTCGTCGCGGGTGAAGCGTTCCAGCGAGCCGGTGAAGACGACCGTCTTGCCCGCCACGGGGCTGTCGGTCGTGGGGGCGGCTACGTCCTCGACGCGCTCGAGCTCGGCCAGCAGGGCGTCGACGACCTGAAGGTTGTGCGGTTCGTGGAAGAAGTGGGCCAGAGCCTCGGCGGCGACCGGGCCGACGCCGGAGACGCCCGCGATCTGGTTCAGCATGTCGGAGGGGCCTTCGTTGCGCGCGACGGCGGCCCAGCGGGTCAGGTCGGTCCAGCCGTCCGAGATCTCCGCCAGCGAACGGCGGGCGGGGGCGGCCATGCCGGGGAAGGCGAGGGCGATCTTCTGATCCATGGGCGCCTCGGGCCACGGATCGTCGGCGGGCGGCTGCGCCTCGGCCATCAGGCCCAGAACGCGGGTCGAGATGGCGTGGGTCGCGGCCAGCAGTTTCCAGTCGTCGCTGGCGAGGCCGTTCGCGGCGGCCATGCAGGCGTCGCGGAAGGCGGCCCAGCTGCCGAAGGCGCGCGACAGGACCAGAGACGTCTGCTCGCCGATCTCGCGCACGCCGAGGCCGAAGATCAGGCGGTCGAGGGAGATGACGCGCCGCGCGTCGATCCCGGCGATCAGGTTGCGGACGCTGGTCTCGCCATAGCCGTCCTCGGCGCGCAGCAGGGCCAGCTTCTCCTCGTCGCGGGCGAGGCGGAAGATATCGGCGGGCTCCTTGATCCAGCCGCGCGCGTGGAAGGCGATCAGCTGCTTTTCGCCAAGCCCTTCAATGTCGAAGGCGCGGCGGCTGACGAAATGCTTGAGACGTTCGACGATCTGGGCGTCGCAGATCAGGCCGCCGGTACAGCGGCGCTTGACCTCGTCTCCCTCGCGCACGGCTTCGGAACCGCAGACGGGGCAGACGGTGGGGAAGACGTAGGGCTGGGCGCCCTCGGGACGCAGCGTATCGACCACGCCGACGATCTGGGGGATGACGTCGCCGGCGCGTTGCAGGACGACGGTGTCGCCGATGCGGACGTCCTTGCGGGCGATCTCGTCTTCGTTGTGCAGGGTGGCGTTGCGGACCACGACGCCGCCGACGGTGACGGGGTGCAGGCGGGCGACGGGGGTCAGAGAGCCGGTGCGGCCGACCTGGATGTCGATGCCTTCCAGCACGGTCGTCGCCTGTTGCGCCGGGAACTTGTGAGCGATGGCCCAGCGGGGGCTGCGGGCGATGAAGCCGAGGCGGTTCTGCCAGTCCAGCCGGTCGACCTTATAGACCACGCCGTCGATGTCGTAGCCGAGGCGGCTGCGATCGGCCTCCAGCGTCTGATAGACGCCGATCAGGCCGTCGGCGCCTTCGACGCGGGCCGAGCGGTCGTTGACCTGAAAGCCCCAGCTGCGGAAGGCCTCCAGCGCACCGTGTTGCGTCTCGGCGAACGGCGCCGAGGTCTCGCCCCATGCATAGGCGAAGAAGGTCAGGGGGCGCTGGGCCGTGATCTTCGGGTCCTTCTGACGCAGCGAGCCGGCGGCGAAGTTGCGGGGGTTGGCGTAGGTGCGCTTGCCTTCAGCCTCGGCCGCCGCGTTGAAGGCGTCGAAGGCGGCGTTGGGGGCGTAGACTTCGCCGCGGATCTCGATGACGTCGGGCCAGCCGGAGCCGGTCAGGGTCTGGGGGATGCTGGCCAGCGTGCGCAGGTTGGCGGTTACGTCCTCGCCGGTCTTGCCGTCGCCGCGCGTGGCGCCCTGAACCAGAACGCCCTTTTCATAGCGCAGGCTGGCCGAGAGGCCGTCGATCTTGGGCTCGGCGACGAAGGCGATGGGCTCGTCGCCCGGCAGCTTCAGGAAGCGGGCGATGCGGGCTGCGAAGTCGCGCACCTCGCCGTCGTCGAAGGCGTTGTCCAGCGACAGCATGGGCACGCCGTGGCGGACCTCGGCGAACTGGGTGGAGACGGGGGCGCCGACGCGCTGGGACGGGGAGACGGGGCTGGAGAGGGCCGGGAAGGCGGCCTCGATGGCCAGGGCGCGGCGCTTCAGGTCGTCATAGTCGGCGTCGGAAATCTCGGGCGCGGCGTCGGCGTAATAGAGGGCGTCATGGCGCGCCAGTTCGGCCGACAGGCGATCCAGCTCTTCGCGCGCCTGGGCTTCGGTCAGGGTTTCGACAGGCGTGAAGAGATCGGACATGAGAATCGCAGGAAGTCGGCAAAGGCGGAACGGTTCCTTATCATTCCCCGACCTTGATGGCAGACGCGGCATGACAGAAACGTAATCTGACGCGGCGGCCGGAGGCCGCTAGCGTCGCGCCTCAAAAGATTCCTGCCGGAGCCCTCCATGCGTCCTGTCCTCGTCAGCCTGTCCGTGATCGCCGCCGCCCTAACGCTGGCCGCCTGTGAGACGACGACCGCGCCTGTGGTCGAGACGCCCGCTGTCGAGGCGCCGCCGTCGGGCGGCTACGCCCAGTTGATGGACGACCTGCGCATCCTGTCGGCGGACGACATGCAGGGGCGCGACACCGGGTCCGAGGGCGGGGCCAAGGCGCGCGACTACATCGTCGGGCGGCTGGAGGCGCTGGGCGTTCAGCCTTCGCCGATGGGCCGTCTTCAGCCGTGGGAGATGCTGGGCCGCACGCGCGAGGGGACCAAGACCTATAACGGGACCAACATCATCGGCGTCATCCCCGGCACGCGCGTGGCCGACAAATACATCGTGGTGACGGCCCACTATGACCACGTCGGCGTTAACGACGGCCAGATCTTCAACGGGGCGGACGACAACGCATCGGGCGTGGCGACCATGCTGGAGCTGGCCAGACGGTTGAAGGCTGACCCGCCCGAGCACAGCGTGCTGATCGTGGCGCTGGACGGCGAGGAGCGGGGGCTGCTGGGCGCCAAGCATTTCGTCGAGGCGCCGCCGGTGCCGCTGCATGCGATTTCGATGAACCTGAATTTCGACATGACGGCGAGGGCTGACAGCGATGGCAAGCTGTGGGTGACGGGGACGTATCAGCATCCCTATTTCCGTCCGGTGCTGGATCAGGTTCCGGCGCGCCGGAACGTCGCCTTCGCCTTCGGCAAGGACACGCCCGAGGACAAGGGCGCCGACAACTGGGTCGAGGCGTCGGACCACGCCGCCTTCCACCGCGCGGGCCTGCCGTTCCTCTATTTCGGCGTGAATTATCACCCGGACTACCACCGCCCCAGCGACGACTTCGAGAAGGTCAATCCGGCGGTGTTCCAGGACTCGACGGAATTGGCGATCGGCGGGTTCCGGGCGCTGGACCGGTGGCTGGATCAATGACGGCTGTCGCAAAACACTTGCAAAGATAGGCCTTGAATCCGCCGTCAGAGCGGCGTTCTGTCGCACCCTCATCAGTCGAGGAAATATAGATGTCGGCGACGCAAGGGTTTGACCTCCAACGGGTGCAGAAACTGCGCAAGGCGGCGCTTCTGGTCGGATTGATCGGCGTGGTCGGACTGGCCTTCGTGAGCCGGTCCATCGGCGGCGAGACCATGCTGCACGAAGGGCTGGAAGCGTTCGGCCTGGGCCTGATCGTCGTCTGCATCGTCGGGCGGGCCTGGTGCTCCCTCTATATCGGCGGGCGCAAGAAGGCCGAGATCGTGGATCGCGGTCCCTATTCGATCAGCCGCAACCCGCTGTATGTGTTCAGCTTCATGGGGGCGTTCGGCGTGGGGGCGCAGACGGGCAGCGTGACGCTGGCGACCGTCTTCCTGCTGCTGACGGTGGCGGTCTTCTACGCCACGGTGAAGCGCGAGGAGGCCTGGCTGGCGGGCGCCTTCGGCCAGACCTATGCGGACTATTGCGCGCGCACGCCGCGGTTCGGACCGGACTTCTCCAAATGGCGCGACGCCGACAGCCTGGAGGTGCGGCCGCAGTTCTTCCTGACGACGCTGCGTGACGGTCTGGTCTTCCTGCTGGCCGTGCCGCTGTTCGAGTCGGTCGAGCATCTTCAGGACATGGGCTGGCTGTCGGCTCTGGTGCATCTGCCTTGAGGGCGCTGCCGATCCTGTTGGCCGGGGCTCTGGCCCTGACGGCGACGGCCTGTGATCGGGGGGCGACGCCAGACAAGGCGCCCTTGGCGACGGCGTTCAGGCACGACCTGCCGGAAGACGTGTCCGGCTACTACATCCCCACGACGGCGGTGCAGGTCGGGGACTGGCGGCTGCATCACCTGTTCATGGGACAGGTTCCCGACTTCATCGCCTGGCGCGACGGCGCGCGGACGGCGGGTTTCGCGCCGATCATGATGGAGTTCGAGGCGGGGGATAGTAAGCGGCGCACGCGGCTGATTCCGACGGCCTATGAGGTGACCGAGGACCGTGTGCGCTTTGAGGCGTCATCGCGCGAGCTGGGCGCGGTGTCGTTCGAGGGGGCGCTGGACCAGGGCGCGCTGGCGACGGCGCGGCGCAATCTGGGCGATCAGGGCGTGGTCCTGAAAGGACGGCTGAAGGTCGGGGACCGGACCTTCGACGGGGTGTCGATGCGGTGGTGGGCGGGGGACTGATCTTCTCCTCCCCATTTCATGGGGAGGTGGCGCGGCGCGTAGCGCCGTGACGGAGGGGCTGCCCGGTTCCGCTGTCGCAAGCCCCTCCACCACTACGTGGTCCCCCTCCCCACGCAGTGGGGAGGAGATTTATGATCAGGCGACGGTCGCCTTGACGATCTTGCCCGGCGCGCGCGGGGGCTCGCCCTTGGGCAGGGCGTCGACGTGTTCCATGCCTTCGATCACTTCGCCCCAGACGGTGTACTGGCCGTCGAGGAAGCGGGCGTCGTCGAAGCAGATGAAGAACTGCGAGTTGGCGCTGTCCGGGTTGGCGGTGCGGGCCATCGAGCAGACGCCGCGGACGTGCGGCTCCTTCGAGAATTCCTGCTTCAGGTTCGGCTTGGACGAGCCCGAGGTGCCGGTGCCCGTCGGGTCGCCGCCCTGGGCCATGAAGCCCGGAATCACGCGGTGGAAGACCACGCCGTCGTAGAAGCCTTCCTTGGCCAGGTCGGTGATCTGCTTGACGTGGTTGGGCGCCAGGTCGTCGCGCAGCTTGATGACGACGTTGCGGTTTTCGCCGTCGCCGGTGTCCAGGGTGAAGGTCAGGGTTTGGTCGGCCATCGGGCGCTCCTTGAGGTTATGCGAGCCGGAATTGTGCGCGGGTCATAGCGGCTGAACGCCGTCAGGGCTATGTGGGAAGCATGAGTGAAGACGAAAAGCCCGCCGACAAGCCGCAGGAACGCCGCCGCATGGTGCGTCTGCCTACGGGCGGCACGGCCTCTGGCCGCAAGGTCGGCCAGAAGATCAAGACGGCCGACAAGAAGTCCCTGTCCAGCCAGGCGTGGATCAAGCGACAACTGTCGGACGAGTGGTCCGACCGTGCGCGCGCCGAGGGCTGGCGCAGCCGCGCGGCCTTCAAGCTGATGGAGATCGACGACAAGTTCCGTCTGATCAAGCGCGGCTCGCGGGTCATCGACCTGGGCGCCGCGCCGGGCGGCTGGGTGCAGGTGGCGCTGGATCGTGGTGCGGCGGCGGTGGCGGGCGTGGACCTGCTGATGATCGAGCCGATTCCGGGCGCGACGCTGATTCAGGCGGACTTCACCGATCCGGGCGTGGATCAGCAGATGCTGGACGCCATCGGCGGACCGCCTGATCTGGTGCTGTCGGACATGGCGCACAACACGATCGGCCACCGTCAGACGGACCACCTGAAGATCATCGCCCTGATCGAGATCGCGGCCGATTTCGCCATCCGCACGCTGAGGCCGGGTGGGAATTTCGTGTCGAAGAACTTCCAGGGCGGCGACGCCGGCGGGGTGCTGACGCGCCTGCGCGAGGAGTTCGAGACGGTGAAGTATGTGAAGCCGGAATCGAGCCGCAAGGGCAGCGCCGAGGTCTTCCTGGTGGCGCTGAACAAACGTTAGGCGGACGCGCCGTCCGCCTGAGAGGCGGCGCGCCGGGCGGCTTTCCTTGCTTCGGCGCGCGTCCAGATGCGGTCGTGCAGGGTGAAGAAGACCGTCTGCACCAGCGGCTCGATCGTGCCGATGGCCAGGGCGATGCGGATGTCGCGCGTCAGGGCGAAGGCCACCAGAACCGCCACGGTGAAGTGCATCAGGCCGTAGGTGACGGTCTTCAGCGCCACCTGCTTCAGGTTGCGGGGCAGGGCGTGGCTGTGGCCATGATGGTTGTGGGCGCGGTTCTGCTCATGCGCGTCCATGACCTCCAGGCGGGCGGTGAAGGCCTCGGCGGTTTCCTCGACGCCGGACAGCATCTTGCGCCGCTCGACCCGGTGCCAGACGCGGTCGTGGATGGAATAGGCGACGGTCTGGACGATCGGCTCGATCACGCCGACGGCGAGGGCCAGCCGCCAGTCGCGCGTCAGGGCGAAGGCCACCAGGATGGCCACGATCAGGTGCATCACGCCATAGCTCGCGATCTTGAGAGCGAGCTGTCGCGCCGTGTTGATCAAGATGCGAACCATTGTCGGGGAATGCGGCCCTTCGCCGTCCGTTTCAAGGCAATTCCTCTTATATGCACGATAGCGCGGGCTTGGGGTTGCGGTTCCCCGCCAACGGGGGCTATACGCGGCCCGCAAAATGGAGGCTCCAAATGGAGATACGCGAAGGCCTAACCTTCGATGACGTTTTGCTCGAACCCGGTCCGTCCGAGGTCATGCCCGCTGATGTCGATGTCTCGACCCAGCTGACGCGCGAAATCAAACTGAACATCCCGCTGTTGTCGTCCGCCATGGACACGGTGACGGAAAGCCGTCTGGCCATCGCCATGGCGCAGGCCGGCGGCCTGGGCGTGCTGCACCGGAACATGACGATAGACGAGCAGGCCGAAGAGGTCCGCGCCGTCAAACGCTATGAAAGCGGCATGGTGGTGAACCCGGTCACCGTCGCCCCCGACACGACACTGGGCGAAGTGCTCCAGATCGTCGAACGCAAGAAGATCACCGGCTTCCCGGTCGTCGATCCCAAGAGCGGCAAACTGGTCGGGATGCTGACCAACCGCGACATGCGCTTTGAGACGGACCTGAACCTCAAGGCCGCCGAGTTGATGACAACCGGCGAGCTGATCACCCTGCGCGAAGGTTCGGCCGGGCGCGAGGCGGCGCGCGAGCTGCTGCGCACCCGCAAGATCGAGCGGGTCATCGTGGTGGACGACGCCTATCGCGCCGTCGGTCTGATCACGATGAAGGACATTCAGAAGGCGCAGGCCTTCCCCAACGCCTGCAAGGACGAGCAGGGCCGTCTGCGCGTCGGCGCCGCCTCGACCGTCGGCGACGCCGGGTTCGAGCGGGCGATGGCGCTGGCCGATGCGGGCGCGGACGTGGTGGTGATCGACACCGCTCACGGCCACTCGGCTTCGGTCGCCCAGGTGGTCGAGCGGATCAAGCGCGAGAACAACCGCGTCCAGATCATCGCCGGCAACGTCGCCACCTATGACGCCACCCGCGCCCTGATCGACGCGGGCGCCGATGCGGTGAAGGTCGGCATCGGGCCTGGCTCCATCTGCACCACCCGCATCGTCGCGGGCGTGGGCGTGCCGCAGCTGACGGCCATCGTCGACGCCGCCCGCGCGGCGGAAGGCACGGGCGCCTCGGTCATTGCGGACGGCGGCATCAAGTTCTCGGGCGATCTGGCCAAGGCCATCGCGGCGGGCGCCAATGTCGCCATGATGGGCTCGATGTTCGCAGGCACGGACGAAAGCCCCGGCGAGGTCTTCCTGTACCAGGGCCGGTCCTACAAGTCGTATCGCGGCATGGGTTCGGTGGGCGCCATGGCGCGCGGCTCGGCCGACCGCTACTTCCAGAAGGAAGTCTCGTCCGAGAAGCTGGTCCCCGAGGGCATCGAGGGCCAGACCGCCTATAAGGGCCCGATCGCCCCGGTGGTGCACCAGCTGGTCGGGGGCCTGCGTGCCTCGATGGGCTATGTCGGCGGCGCCACCATTCCGGACTTCCAGGAGCGCGCGCGCTTCGTCCGCATCACCAATGCGGGCCTTCGTGAAAGCCACGTCCACGACGTGATGATCACGCGCGAGGCGCCCAACTATCGTCAGGGCTGACCTGATCCGCTCCCGGCCCCGGCCGGGAGCGGTTTTGTTTTGGGCCTGCGGAATAGGAGACAGGCATGACGACTGAACTGACCTATCTGGCGGCAACGCTGGTGCTGGCCCTGGTGCAGGTCTTCCTGCCCGCCTTTGCTCGAACGCGTGAGTTCGGCCCGTCTTGGAACGCCGGAGCGCGGGACAAGACGCCTGAGGCTAAAAGCCCTGTCGTGGGACGACTGGAGCGGGCGCAGGCCAATCTGTTCGAGACCCTGCCGCTGTTCATCGGCGCCGTGCTGATCGCCCAGGTCGCCGATCGGACCGGCGCGCTGACGGCGTGGGGCGCGGCCCTCTACTTCTGGGCGCGCGTCGCCTATATCCCGCTGTACGCCCTGGGCGTTCCCTATATCCGGTCGCTGGTCTGGCTGGTCTCGCTCGCGGGACTGGCGCTGTGCCTTCTGGCCCTTTTCATCCGAGTCTGATTTGACCCCAGCCGCCCGTCTGGCCGCCGCCGCCGCCATCATCGACAGCATTTCGCAGGGCCGTCAGCCCGCGGACGCCGTGCTCAAGGCCTGGAGCCAGCAGAACCGCTATGCCGGTTCAGGCGACCGCCGCGCCATCGCCGAGCGCGTGTATCAGGTGCTGCGCGCGCGGGGCCGTCTGTCGGCCTTCATGGGCGGGCGTCAGGACGGACGCGCCCTGATCGTCGGCGCCCTGTCGCTGCTGGACGGCGCGACGCTGGAGGAGATCGAAGGCCTCTACAACGGCGAAGGCTATGGCCCGCGTCCCCTGTCCAAGCACGAACGCGGCCGCATCGCGGCGCACGAGGATGCGGCCGATCTGGCCGAGGTCGCCCTGCCGGACTTCGTGACGGCGGATCTGAAGACGGTTCACGGCGACCGCTGGCGTGAAGAGGTCGAGGCCTTGAGCGGTCGCGCCCCGGTCGACCTGCGGGTCAACGGTCTGCGCGCCACGATGGAAGAGGTCGAGGCCGAACTACGCGACGCCGGTCTGTCGCCCCAGCGCACCGAGCTGTCGGGCTGGGGCCTGCGTCTGGACGCGGAGCCCGCGCCGAACGTGCAGCCGCTGGACGGTTTCCAGAACGGTCATTTCGAGATTCAGGACGAGGCCAGCCAGGTTGTCGGCTGGCTATCCGGCGCCTTCCCCGGCGCGACGGTGGTGGATTACTGCGCGGGCGGCGGCGGCAAGACGCTGGGTCTGGTGCAGGCTATGCAGGGGCAGGGCGCGCTGATCGCCTGCGACGTCTCGGCCAAGCGGCTGGACAATGTGAAGCCGCGACTGGCCCGCGCGGGCGTCGAGGCCGACCTGCGCCTGCTGGGCACCAATGGCGGCGGGGTCGAGGACCTGAACAGTCAGGCTGACGTGGTGTTCGTCGACGCGCCCTGCTCGGGCTCGGGCGCCTGGCGGCGTCGGCCGGAGGACAGCTGGCGTCTGACGGCAGAGGAAGTCGCCCGGCTGCACGCGCTGCAACTGCGCATTCTGGGGCAGGCGACCAAGCTGGTGCGGCCGGGCGGGCGCCTGGCCTATGTCACCTGCTCGGTGCTGGGCGCCGAGAACGAGGCCACGGCAGCCGCCTTCGAGGCCGCGCATTCGGACTTCAAGCCCGTCCCTGTCGCCGATGCGGCGCATAGCGCGGACCTGACCGAGGCGGGGCGCGAACGCCTGACTGCGCTGGCGCAAGGAAACCAGCTGCGCCTGTCGCCCGCCGCGACCGGCACGGACGGCTTCTTCATCGCCCTATACGAGCGCGCTTCATGAGGCTTGAGCGCTACGGCGCCGTCACGGTCCTGCCGGTGATGGCGGCGCCTGCGGAATACGGCGAGCACCTGCGCGCCCGCATCGACCCGCTGATGACCGGCATCGGGCCGGTCGAGGGGGCTGTGGCGCTGACGGCGGCTCTGGCGAGGCTGGAGGCGAGGGGAGAGACGCCGGATCTGATCCTGTCGCTGGGCTCGTGCGGGTCGCGCGTGCTGGATCATGCGGTGGTCTATCAGGCATCTTCCGTGGCCTATCGCGACATGGACGCCAGCGCCCTGGGGTTCGAGAAGGGCGTGACGCCGTTGCTCGACATGCCCGCCGTTCTGCCGCTGCCGTGCCCCATCCCCGGCGTGCCAAGCGCGCGCCTGTCGACCGGCGGCAACGTCGTCTCGGGCGCCGCCTATGACGCCATCGACGCCGAGATGGTGGACATGGAGACGTGGGCGCTGGTCCGCGCGGCCCAGACCTTCGGCCTGCCTCTCGTCGCCCTGCGCGGCGTGTCGGACGGCAAGGCCGAGCTGACGGGCCTGCATGACTGGACCTCGACCCTGCATCTGGTGGACGAGAACCTGGCCCAGGCCGTGGACAGCCTGATCGCGGTGCTGACGGATCACGGCCTCTCCGCCCTTGAAATTCCGGCCCTTCAGGGCCAAACCCTCGCGCAATCGCTCGCCCCGGATTCGACCTCATGACCCAGCCGACCCAACACCAGAAGGTGCTCATCGTCGATTTCGGCAGTCAGGTGACGCAGCTGATCGCGCGTCGCCTGCGCGAGGCCGGCGTCTATTGCGAAATCCATCCGTTCAACAAGGCGGGTGAAGCTTTGGCGGCGATGCAGCCGCAGGCCATCATCCTGTCGGGCGGCCCCAACTCGACGACTGACGCCGACAGCCCGCGCGTCGACCGCGCCGTCTTCGACTATGGCGCGCCGATCCTGGGCATCTGCTACGGCGAGCAACTGATCTGCGCCGAGCTGGGCGGCAAGGTCGAGAGCGGCCACCACGCCGAGTTCGGCCGCGCCGAGATCGTCATCACCCAGGACAGCCCCCTGTTCGCGGGCGTCGCTTCGGTCGGCGGTCGCGAGCCGGTGTGGATGAGCCACGGCGACCGCGTGACGGCCCTGCCGGAGGGCTTCCACGTCATCGCCACCTCGGAAGGCGCGCCCTTCGCCGCCATCGCCGATGAGACGCGCAAGATCTACGGCGTGCAGTTCCACCCCGAGGTGGTGCACACGCCGCGCGGCGCCCAACTGTTGAAGAACTTCACCCATGGCGTCGCGGGCCTGACCGGCGACTGGACCATGGCCGCCTATCGCGACGAGCAGATCGCCAAGATCCGTGAACAGGTCGGCGACGCCAAGGTCATCTGCGGCCTGTCGGGCGGGGTCGACTCATCGGTCGCCGCCGTGCTGATCCACGAGGCCATCGGCGACCAGCTGACCTGCGTCTTCGTCGACACCGGCCTGATGCGCAAGGGCGAGGCCGACCAGGTCACGACCCTGTTCCGCGAGCACTACAACATCCCGCTGGTGCAGGTTGACGCGTCTAAGGAGTTCCTCGGCGAGCTGGCCGGGATTTCGGACCCGGAAACCAAGCGCAAGACCATCGGCCGCGTCTTCATCGAGGTGTTCGACCGCGAGGCGAACAAGATCGAAGGCGCCGCCTTCCTGGCCCAGGGCACCCTCTATCCGGACGTGATCGAGAGCGTGTCCCCGACCGGCGGCCCCTCGCACGTGATCAAGAGCCACCACAACGTCGGCGGCCTGCCGGACTTCATGAAGCTGAAGCTGGTCGAACCCTTACGCGAACTGTTCAAGGACGAGGTCCGCGCGCTAGGTCGTGAGCTGGGCCTGACCGACGCCTTCGTCGGCCGCCACCCCTTCCCCGGACCGGGTCTGGCCATCCGCATCCCCGGCGAGATCACGCCGGATGCGGTCGCTACGCTGCAGGACGCGGACGCCATCTATCTGGATGAGATCCGCAAGGCGGGCCTGTACGACGACATCTGGCAGGCCTTCGCCGTTCTGCTGCCGGTCAAGACCGTCGGCGTCCAGGGCGACGCCCGCACCTATGAAAAGGTGCTGGCCCTGCGCGCGGTCACCTCGACCGACGGCATGACGGCCGACTTCTACCAGTTCCCGTGGGATGTGCTGGCCAAGACCGCCACGCGCATCATCAACGAAGTCCGCGGCGTCAACCGCGTCGTCTACGACGTGACCTCCAAGCCGCCAGGGACGATCGAGTGGGAGTGATTCACGCCTTATGGCGCCCTTTCGAAGTCACTTCCGAAAGCGCCGATAGTCACTGAACAAAAAGTGGATTCTGACGAGACCCTTCGAAGTCTTTCGGAGGGTCTCGCTTTTGTGACGTCGACCCTTTGGCGGAATGCTCGCCAAAGTCGGGGAACGGCTTCGGGATCAAGCGATCGCTTGTGGGAGCACGCCCAAAGGCGCTGCGCGCGCACTAGGCGGTGCGCGGGCGCATGGCGAGGAAAGTCGGCAGCAAACTGGCCGTGACCCTGCGACTGGCGTCCTCGGATTGACCAAGCATGCCTCGAAGGGGAGCGCCTATCAGGGCATCGCCAAATGCGCCGAGTGCGATGAAGAGGACAGCCGAGCCAACAGTCTCGTCAGGAAGGTCTACGCCCAGGCCCAGCTTCTCCTGGATGGCGACGACGAGGCTTTGAACGGCTTCGCGCACGGGTTCGAGGTGCGACAGGTCGCCGGATAAGGCGATCCAAGCCGCCAGGCGTCCCGCGCCCCCGGCCGAGAAGGCGTCGAAGACGGCGTTGATCAGCTCTAACGGCGCTCCTTCATCGGTGCGTAATCGGTCGACGGCGGCGTCCAGGGCGTCGCTGAGATCAGCCACCATCGACCCCATCAGAGCTGACTGGAGGCCGGCCGCTGAGCCGAAATGGTGGATCAGGTTTGCATGGGTTACGCCGATTTCAGCTGCAACGGCGGCCAGTGTGACGGCGTTCGGCCCCCCCGAAAGCAAGAGAATCCGTGCTGACGCCAGAGCCTCACGACGAGCTTCCTCAGGCGAACGGCGACGGCGGCGCGGCTTTTCCATTTTTCCAGTCGATGCTTATAAAAGTGACATTTATGTAGATAGCAGTCTCTTACGGGCCGTCCGGAGCAACCGCAAGCCGTTGGCGAGGTCTCTCGGCTGTCGGATGATCGTAAGGCCGAGGGTAGGGTTCGCGAAACCGTTGGTTAACGCCGGCCCGCGGGTGTCTGATGCGCCGCCTATTTTCGAGTTCTATGGAGCAGTAGGACGAAACCCGCCGGGAATTTACCGGACATCAATGTAAATAAGCTGTTGACATGGGTATGAATAGATGGATCGATAGCGTCGGCTTTCGGCGCATCCGCCTCGTCGTCAGCTCTACATAAAGGCGGGAGGAAGCATTCGGTCCAGCTGGGGAGCAGGGCCGTGCAGGGGAGGGTTTTCATGGCTTCAGCGGCCTGTAATCGCGCGCGTCTGGCTGTCACCGCGTCGGCTTTCGCTCTAGTTGTAGCCGCCGGCCCTGCGCTGGCTCAGGATGCAGCGCCTTCCCAGGACGCAACGTCGGTTGGCGACATCATCGTCACGGCCCAGAAGCGTGAACAATCCATTCAGGATGTCCCGATCGCTGTTACGGCGCTCTCAGCCGAGACCCTGGACGCCATGAAGATCGACGGCGGTTCTGAACTGGTGCGGGCTGTGCCCAACGTCAGTTTTTCCAAGTCCAATTTCAGTATGTATAACTTTTCCATACGGGGGGTTGGCACCAAAGCGATTTCAGCTTCATCGGATCCAGCGGTGGCTGTCAGCTTCAACAATACGCCGTTGATACGTAACCGACTGTTCGAGCAGGAATATCTAGACGTTAATCGTGTGGAGGTCCTGCGAGGCCCGCAAGGGACTTTGTATGGGCGCAACGCCACGGGTGGCGTCGTCAACATGATCCCCAATCTGCCTGGCCCCCACTTCGACGCGATGATGAAGGCCGAAGCTGGAAATTATAACTCCATGCGCGGCCAGATGATGGTCAACATTCCTGTAACGGATACCTTCTGGATACGAGGTGCAGGGTCACTGACGAAGCGTGAGGGGTTTGATTACAACACGTTTAACGAAACGCGCGTCAATGATCGTGACCTGTACTCGACACGTCTGTCGGCGGCTTGGGAACCGACCGACCGGTTCAGCGCCAATCTGATCTGGGAACATTTCGGTGAAGATGACCGGAGGTCCCGTACGGGCAAGCAACTGTGCACCAAGGACGAGGGGCCTACCCAGGTCGGATCCTTCGCGGTCACGGACAGTTTCACCCGGAACCGGATGAGCCAGGGGTGTATGGCGTCAAGTCTGTTCGACGACGCAGCCTATGGGACGCCTAACGGTGGGGCGTTCAGTCACGTCTTCATGGGCGCGATGATGAACTACGGCTATGATCCTGATGAATTTGTTCCCGCATACGCATTCTACTACCTGACTGACCCATATGCGGGAGTGACGCAGTCTAAGGATCTTCGCGAAATATCGACCGCATACGATCCAAAATTCAGAGCTGAGAATGATGTTGTTCAGTTGAATTGGCGATATGAATTTAATAATGGGCTGACTTTCCATTCGCAAACTGCCTTTGCTAAGGACGACTATTACTCTACCCAAGATTATAGCAGATATGTCAGTAATGACATTTTCGTTGACTCTTCTCCAGCTCGCAGTTCGTGGCCGGGTGGTCCAACGCTTCCGCCAAGCCCTGCTGCGCCAGGTGGGATTTACACGGATCCGCAACTGGGCCCCTCGTCGTCTATTTTGTCGGTGGACGTCAGTCAGTCCGACAATAAGCAGTTTACTCAGGAATTCCGCCTTCAATCGGCGTGGGATGGGCGATTTAATTTCAGCCTCGGCGCTAACTATCTCGATTTCAAATCTGAAGATAATTACTACGTATTCAATAACCTATTCTCCTTTATCGGAGAGTATTTCTATAACCAGAACCTTTCTTCCGGTTTCCTGGACACCATTCCATGTGGAGACCCCTCCGCTCCTGCGTGGCGTGAGTGTGTATATGTCGAATATTCTCCGCTTTCCGAACTTGAAGGCGATGGGCATAATTATTTCCGCAGCCGAAATGTAGTGCGTACGCGCTCGCTAGGGGTGTTCGGCGAAGCCTATTGGGACGTCGCGGACACGGTCAGAGTTACTGCAGGTCTGCGATATACGGATGATCGCAAGACCACGACGCCCTATCCCAGCCAGTTATTGCTCGGGGCGTCACCGGATGGAACGCCTGGCTTATCGTCCGGCGGTTATGTCAATCGCGGCTATCCGGCCTTGCCCGATGTGAAGCAAAGCTGGGATGCGGTGACGGGTCGGTTTGTCGTCGACTGGAAACCGAACGTGGCTTTCTCAGACGATACGCTGGTCTATGCTTCATATTCACGAGGATATAAGGGCGGTGGCACCAATCCTCCGCGCGTTGATATCAATCCAGAAGTCATCCAGTATCAGCCGCTGGCGTCTGAATTCGCTCCTGAATACATCAATGCCTTTGAAATCGGGACCAAGAACAGTTTCATGGATGGCCGGATGCGCCTCAATGCGACGGCCTTCTATTATGATTATAGCGATTACCAGGTCTCCCAAATCGTTGATCGGATCTCATTGAATGAGAATTTCGATGCGCGGATATGGGGTGTTGAATTGGAGGGCGCTTTCTATCCGACGCCCGCCTGGCGTATCGACGCTAATGTCGGCTATCTGAACACGCGTGTTGCTGATGGCGAGAAGTCCATCGACGTGATGAACCGCACCCAGGGCAATGCCGACTGGACCCTGTTGCGGCCCTGGGTTCAGGTGCCCTCCAACTGTATTGCGCCGACCAAGCACGTCGAGACGATCCTGAGCTTCGGCTACGATGGAGTTACGACCGGGCAGGCGCTTCAGGCGCTGTGTTCCGGATCGGCCCGTTATGGCAGCTTCAATCCCGAATTCGACACGATTTTGCCTATGTGGGCCTTCTTTGGCTTTACCTATGACGGGGTTACGGAGGCTCCCAATTATGGTCGCGGCTTTGACGCAGATCTGAGCGGGAATGAATTGCCGAATTCGCCGAATTGGACGGCGAATGTAGGCACTCAGTATACGCTTCCTGTTAATGGCTGGGATATTACATTCCGTGCAGACTATTATTGGCAAGGCGAAAGCTATTTCCGTATCTATAATACCGAGTATGACAAGCTGAAGTCATGGGATAATACCAACATTTCAGTAACTGCCGAAAACGTGGTTAGTGGTCTTTCCGTTCAGTTCTACGTGAAGAATGTCTTCGATAAGACTCCGATAACCGACGCATTTACAAACAGTGATGATACTGGACTAACCACAAACGTGTTTACCTTGGATCCGAGGTTGATGGCGATTTCAGTTTCTAAAAAGTTTTGATGGTACGATAATTTTGTAGATTTTGTTTGCATTGGTGTTAGTATTTATTGCTCTCTTTTGGGAGCTCTGGAACAAGGGAAGGAAAAACTATGAAGAAGATTGTTTTTACTATCGCTTCCGTTCTCGCTATCGGCGCCGCTTCGGGTGCTGGTGCGCAGACGATGTCTCCGACCGGTTCGTTTACATTTTCCGGAAACGTAACGATGCAGCAATCAGTTACTGCAAACTGTAATGTTTCTGGAACTGGCAGCAATACCTCTTCTGGAGGAACGCTGAGCGGTTCGTTTTCTCCTGGAAATATTCTGTATTGTGGCCCGCTGAGCTTGGTTAAGCCCTATGGCGCATGGTCTTTTGACGTGATTCCGGGCGTAACTAATAAGGTTAGAGTTACGATTGGCGCTAATACGGTTCTAAACAAGCCCTGTTATGGCACGTTTGACGCGGACTGGAACAACGCGACTTCTACTATTACTTTCAACAATAACCCGCTTCCTCCGGTAAATGCAGGCGACCCGTCTTGCACGATTGTCGGTGGCTCGGTAAAAATCACGCCGGC
Source organism: Brevundimonas sp. LPMIX5 (assembly GCF_003576505.1). Lineage (NCBI taxonomy): Bacteria > Pseudomonadati > Pseudomonadota > Alphaproteobacteria > Caulobacterales > Caulobacteraceae > Brevundimonas > Brevundimonas sp. LPMIX5. The sequence goes on along the minus strand of NZ_QWTZ01000002.1, from coordinate 637,087 downwards.
CCGTACCATCAGCTAATGATGCGGCCCCTCGCAGGATCAAATCCTGCGAGGGGATTTATCTAATTTAGAAACTGCCCCAACTTCTTGTTTGAGGCACCGTGCGGAGTTGGTCTCGACTCTGTCTGTGCGCTGGCGCCTCGATATATGGAGCAGAATATCGCCGACATTGCTTGCATGTCGGGGCTCCATCACCCTGCATCGCCTTTCGCTCGAAAATAGCTGTGTCTCCCTCCGTTGCGGCGCCCAGCGCCGGGCTAGGGCGATCTGGCGTGGCCTTGATAGTCTTTTGCAATTGACATTGCTGTAAATGACATTAGTGTAGGTAGTGTCATTTAATCTCCGATAGAGGAGTGAGCCAGTGCAAACAGGTTCAGCGATGCTCGCGGCGCCTTATGCTGCGGATCGGGGCGTTCGCCAGCCGACGCATGTGACGAGCCGCCGTGTTCAGCCCGTACGGGCTATCCGGGCGTTTCGCGGCCTGGTGGCGGACAAGGACGACACGCGCCAGGTGTTCGAGATCATGAACGCCTTGTCGGGGCGCTCGCCGGACTGGGGCTATCGGCGGATGCTGGACACGCCGATGGGCGGCCAGCAGGCCTATGAGCGTCTGGAGTTGTCGGATTACCTCCAGGATCGCGACTGGTTGGGGCGGTTTGGGCCGGGCACCGTCGGGGCCGCCTATCGTGCCTTTGTCGAGCCGCAGAACTTCACTGCCTATGGCCTGGCGGAGGATAGCCGCAAGGTGGCCGACACCGAGATTGAGGCGGCGCATCCGCGCGCGTGGTACGCGCGCCGTCTGCGCGATGTTCATGACATCTGGCATGTGCTGACCGGCTATCATTCAGACGCCCTGGGCGAGGCGTGCGTTGTGGCCTTTTCCCTGCCGCAGACCCGCAGCGCCGGATTTGGCCTGATCGCCGGCGGCGTGGCGGTGCAGTTCATGCGCGCCCGAACCGGCTTTCCTTGCGGGCGGGCGGTCTTTCAGGCCTGGCGCAATGGACAGCGCGCGGCCTGGCTGCCGGGCGAGGATTACGAGCGGCTTCTGGCCGAGCCGTTGGATGAAGCGCGGCGGCGGCTGAAAATCTCGCCTCCGACCATTTATGATCGGGTGCCTCCGGCGGTCCGCAACGCCTATCTGGGCGGGAAGGGATGAGGCGGCGATCGTGGGTGTGGGCGACGGGCCTGGCCCTGACGACGGGCCTAGGCCTGGCCGCCGGGCCGTCAACGGCGCAGCACGACGACGCCATTGTGGGGCGCTGGCGTACGACGGCGCAGAGTGGCGTGGTCGCGATCGAGCGGTGCGGGGCGAGGTTGTGTGGGCGGTTGGTCGACGCCGCCGCCCTGCGCGCCAATCCGGATCAGCGTGATGTGCGGAACCGCAGATCGGCGCTGCGTGACCGGCCGATCAAGGGACTGGTGGTGCTGCAGGACTTTTCAGGCGGGCCGCAGACGTGGAGCGGCGGCCCTCTGTATGACCCGGAAAGCGGCCAGAGCGCGGCTACAGGCAGGCTGACCCTGGCTGAGCCTGACCGACTGACGGTTCAGGCCTGCATCGCCCCGCTTTTGTGCCGCACCCAGACCTGGACCCGCCTGCGCTGAGGCGGGCGACGATTTTCGATTGAAGCTTGAATAGGCCGGAGGGCTGGCGGCGCCAGCGACGGCGGGGGATCGACCATGTTGATATGGATCTGCGCCGCTTTGGGCGCTGGTTTCATCCTGACCTTTCATCAAGCCCGCATGGCGTTGTGGGCCTTGCTGGCCGGGCTGTGGATTCTGGCGGGGTGGAAGCTGGGGATCGTCTCGCCGTCGACGGCGGGCGTCATGGCTGCGGTAGCAGTTCCGATCCTGGCGCTGCTGATGTTCAGACCCTTGCGAAGGGCCTTGCTGTCCCGTCCGGCGATGGGCGCTTTTCGACAGATCATGCCGCGCATGAGCGCCACGGAACAGGCGGCGGTCGAGGCGGGCAATGTCTGGTGGGACGCTGAGCTTTTTGCGGGCAGGCCCGACTGGCGGCGGCTGTTGTCGACGCCTTCACCCAGGTTGACAGCCGAGGAGCAGCGGTTCCTGGACGTTGAAACCGAGCACCTGTGCGACCTCGCCAATGATTGGGAGACCACTTCGATCTGGCAGGATCTATCGCCTGAAGCCTGGGCCTACGCCAAGGACAAGGGCTTTCTGGGCATGATCGTGCCCAAGGCATACGGCGGGCTTGGCTTCTCGGCCTATGCCCACAGTCAGGTGATCCAGAAACTGTCGACCCGCTGTTCAGCGGCGGCGGTGTCGGTGATGGTGCCAAACTCCCTGGGACCGGCCGAACTGCTGCTGCACTACGGCACGGAAGAACAGAAAGACCATTATCTGCCGCGTCTGGCGCGGGGGGAGGAGATTCCCTGTTTCGCCCTGACCAACCCCTATGCGGGATCTGACGCCGCCGCGATCACGGACACGGGCGTGGTCTGCAAGCAGATGTGGAACGGCGAAGAGACGCTGGGTTTCCGCATCAGCTGGCGCAAGCGCTACATTACGCTGGCGCCGGTCGCGACCGTGCTGGGTCTGGCGTTCCGCGCGGTTGATCCTGACGGTCTGTTGGGCGACGAGGCCGAGCCGGGCATCACCTGTGTTCTGATCCCGCGTGATCATCCCGGCGTGAACATCGGGCGGCGGCACTGGCCGCTTAACGCCGTCTTCCAGAACGGGCCGACGACGGGCGACGACGTCTTTGTGCCGATGGAGATGGTGATCGGCGGACGCGCTCAGGTCGGGGCGGGCTGGCGCATGTTGATGGAATGTCTGGCGGCGGGCCGGGCTATCTCCCTGCCGTCATCCAATGTCGGCATGTCCAAGCTGGCCGTAGGGATGGTCGGCGCCTACGTCGCCATCCGACGTCAGTTCAACCAGCCGATCGGCGCCTTTGAGGGCGTGCAGGAGGCTTTGGCTCGGATGGCGGGCCATCTGTATGCGACCGACGCCGTCCGGCGTCTGGCGGCGGCGGCGCTGGACCAGGGCGAGAAGCCGTCGGTGGTCTCGGCCATCGCCAAATATCACGTCACCGAACGCGCGCGCGCCGTCATCAACGACGCCATGGACGTGATTGGCGGCAAGGGGGTCTGCATGGGCCCCGGCAACTATCTGGCGCGCGCCTATCAGCAGGTGCCGATCGCCATCACGGTAGAGGGCGCCAACATCATGACCCGCACCCTGATCATCTATGGTCAGGGGGCGATCCGCTGCCACCCCTATGTCCTGACCTTGATGCGGACGGCGGAGGCGGGCGAGCTGAAGCCGTTCGACGCCGCCCTGTTCGGCTATGTCGGTTTTCTGTTCCGCAATATGGCGCGAGCGCTGACCTTTGGCCTGACGGGCGGCGTCCTGATCGGGGCGCCTCGCGACGCGGCGCCGCAGTTGAAGCGCTATTATCGCGCCGCGACGCGGCTCTCGACCCTGCTGGCGCTGGCTTCGGACCTGTCGATGGCGACCGTGGGCGGCGCCTTGAAGAGAAAGGGCGCGCTGACGGGGCGTCTGGGCGACATCCTGTCTCAGCTCTTCATTCTCAGCAGCGTGCTGAAGCGGTTTGAGGATGAAGGCCGTCCAGCGGAGGACCTGCCTTTCGTTCATTGGGCGGCGCAGGACGCTCTGGCGCGAGCCGGCGCTGCCTGGCGCAGCCTGCTGGCCAATCACCCAAGCCGGGGCGCAGCCCTGTTCCTGAAGCTGATCGGGGCGCCGTTCGGGTTGAAGACGTCCGAACCGGACGACCGTTGCGCCGCCGCTGTCGCCGCCCTGATTCAGACCCACGGCCCGGCGCGCGACCGTCTGATCGCCGGGTCGTGGACGGCGCGGGTGGAGGTCGATCCCATCGCCGTGACGCTCGCCGCCTTTGATCTCTATCCACAGGTCGAGGCCATTGAGCGGCGGCTGAAGGACGCCGTGCGCCGCGGCGTGATTGCAAGGGCGCCGCAGAACCTGACCCTGCTGGATGACTGGGCTGTGGAAGCGCAAGGCAAGGGCCTGATCACCACGCAGGAGCGCGAGTTGATCGGTCGTTTCGCCGCCCATGCCGATCAGGCGATCCAGGTGGACGACTTCGCGCCGGACTTCGATATCGCGGCTGGTCTGGAGAGACGGCCGACAGACACGGCGCCCGCCAAGACGAAAAAGAAGGCGGCCTGATGAGCGATCGCTATCTGAATTTCGTCAACTCGGGCGTGGGCGGTTGGGTGACGGGAGCCCTGGGCCTGCCGCGCCCGGCGCCGCTGCAACGTCGCGCAGAGGCGGGGGCGGGGATCGTCGGCCCGTGTCTGTTGGGGGCCAGCGGCGACGGCCCCATGGCGGCCGTTCTGGCGGGGCTGATGCAGGCGTCGGGACATGGGCTTCATGCCGAATGGTCGCCGGATGCGCGCTATGGCGCATTGGTGTTCGACGCTTCGAACTGCGCGCGCGTCCAGGCGGCGAAGGACCTGTATGGTTTCTTCCATCAGGCTGTTCGTTCGATAGCCGAACATGGCCGCATCGTTGTGATCGGCGCCCCGCCCGAGTTGATGGCAGATGCTGAAGGCGAGGCGGTGCAGCGCGGGCTTGAGGGCTTCGTCCGCTCACTGGCCAAGGAGGTTCGGCGCAACATCGGCGTCCATATGCTCTATGTGACGCCGGGCGCGGAGGCGGCCGCCGAAAGCACGCTGGCGTTTCTGTTGTCGCCGCGCTCGGCCTATGTTTCGGGGCAATCGATCCGGGTGGCCGCGCCGGTCGAGACAGCCGAAGCCGGAGCCGGCCACTCAGGACGAAAGGTGCTGGTCACCGGCGCCTCGCGCGGGATCGGGGAAGCCATCACTCGCCTGTTCGCGGCTGAGGACGCCCAGGTTACGGCGCTGGATGTGGCCGGGGCGGCGGACGGCCTCTCCGCCCTGTCGGAAGAACTGGGCGTCGACAGCCTGGCGCTGGACATCACGGCGTCTGACGCGGCCGCGACCCTGCTCGCCGATGCGCGTAAGCGGGGCGGCTACGACGTGGTGATCCATAATGCCGGGATCACCCGTGACCGCACCATAGCCCGCATGGAACCCGCTGAGTGGGACAGCGTCATGGCGGTCAACCTGTCGGCGCCGCTGGCGATCACCCAGGCGCTGATCGAGGGCGGGGGAGTGCGCCGTAATGGCCGCATCGTCGCCGTATCCTCATTAAGCGGCGTCGCCGGCAACATGGGGCAGACCAATTACGCCCTGTCCAAGGCGGCGTGGATCGGGGCCGTCCGTCGCCTAGCATCGCAGTCGGCTTCAAGCGGCCTGACCGTCAACGCCGTGGCGCCCGGCTTCATCGAGACCCGGATGACCGCGGCCATCCCCTTCGCCATTCGCGAAGCGGGGCGCCGGATGAACAGCATGGGGCAGGGGGGCAGCCCGGTCGATGTGGCCGAGACGATCGCCTGGCTGGCGCATCCTGCATCGGGCGGCGTCAACGGGCAGGTGGTGCGCGTCTGCGGCCAGAGCCTGCTGGGCGCATGATCGTGGACGGCGCGGTCCAGCGGTTCGACGCTCCTCTGTCAGGGCTGGCGGTGGTCGGCGGCGCCCTGCATGGTCTGATACGCAAAGCGCCGTCTGACCCGGTGCTGCCGCGCCGCGTGCTTGAACGTGAGGTGGTGTTGGAGGCGACGGCGGTCGACGCCTATGCAGGCGTGTGCGGCTTTGCGCCCGAGCAGGGCGTGCCGATCACCTGGCCCCACATTCTGGCCTTTCCTCTGCAGATGCGGATTCTGTTGGGAGCGGACTTTCCCTATCCGGCGGTCGGTCTGGTGCACCTGCACAACCATATCCGTCAGCACGCGCGGTTGGGCCTTGGCGACCGGCTGACGTTGAGGACCCGGGCGGGACGGTTCGTAGCCCACGACAAGGGACAGGCCTTCACTCTGGAGACGATAGCGGTTCGCGACGGCGAGACCGTGTGGGAAGGCTCCAGCCTCTACATGCGCGTCGGTCGGCCCGGATCGGGCGAACCGGCGCCGGTTCTGGCGAGCGACGAAGCGGGCGCGCAAAGCGAGACATGGAGGCTTTCTGAAGACCTGGGCCGTCGCTACGCACGTGTTTCCGGCGACGCCAATCCCATCCACACCTCGGCGTTGGGGGCGCGGCTGTTCGGTTTTCGCCGCGCGATCGCCCACGGGATGTGGAGCAAGGCGCGAGCCATCGCCGCCCTGTCGCCGCCGCAACCCTTGACGGTCGCCGAGGTCGAGGTCGCCTTTCGCGCGCCGCTGTTCCTGCCCGGAAAGGCGGCGTTGTACGCTGGATCATGCGGCCGTGAACGCCATTTTGAAGTGCGCGACGCTGTTGGATCGCGCATCCATATGCGGGGTCGGTTGACCCTTTCATCCAGGGATGAAGCCCTATGCTGACCGCACCTGCGCCGCGTCGAGTCGCCATTATCGGCGGCGTCCGCATTCCCTTTGCGCGGTCCAACACCGCCTATGCCGAGGCGTCCAACCAGGACATGCTGACCGCCGCCCTGCAGGGATTGACCGACCGTTTCGACCTGCACGGTCAGCGCCTGGGCGAAGTGGCGGCGGGCGCCGTGCTGAAGCTGTCGCGCGACATAGCCCTGACCCGCGAAAGCGTGCTGGGCACCACCATCAGCGCGGACACCCCGGCTTATGACGTGTCTCAGGCCTGCGGCACAGGACTGGAGGCCGCCATCCTGGTCGCCAACAAGATCGCGCTGGGCCAGATTGAGGTCGGGGTTGCGGGCGGGGTGGACACGACGTCGGACGCGCCCATTGCTCTGAACGAACGGTTCCGAAAGGCCCTGCTGGCGGCGAACCGTGAGAAGACGACCGGCGGTCGGATCAAGGCGCTGTTGGGCGCAGGCCTGACCGCTCCGTTCAAACCGGAGCCGCCGCGCAACGCCGAACCCCGCACCGGCCTGTCGATGGGGGAACACTGCGAACTGATGGCCAAGCGCTGGAACATCGCGCGTGAGGATCAGGACGCCCTGGCCGTCGCCAGCCACCGCAACGCCGCCGCCGCCTGGGAGGCCGGTCTGTTCGACGACATGGTCATTCCCTATCGGGGGCTGAGGCGGGACAACAACCTGCGGCCGGATATTGATCCGGCGAAGCTGGCGACGATGAAGCCGGTGTTCGACCGCGAGAACGGCACCCTGACGGCCGCCAACTCGACGCCGCTGACGGACGGCGCCTCGACCGTGCTGCTGGCGAGCGAGGACTGGGCCAAGGCGCGGGGGGTGCCGATTCAGGCCTATCTGCGGACCGGCGAGGCGGCGGCGGTTGATTTCGTCGGGGGGGACGAAGGGCTGTTGATGGCGCCTGCCTATGCGGTTCCGCGCATGTTGGATCGGCTGAGCCTGACGCTCCAGGATTTCGATTTCTATGAGATTCACGAGGCCTTCGCCGCTCAGGTGCTGTGCACGCTCAGGGCCTGGGAGGATGAGGACTACGCTCGCACAAGGCTGGGGCTGGATGCCGCGCCGGGTTCGATCGACCGTGCCAGGCTGAACGTCAACGGCGGCTCGCTGGCGGCGGGGCACCCGTTCGCGGCGACCGGCGGGCGCATCCTGGCCAATCTGGCCGCCATGATCGACCGCAATGGCGGCGGGCGCGGGCTTATCTCCATCTGCGCGGCGGGCGGGCAGGGCGTTGTCGCAGTGGTCGAGAAATGAGCGCTGTGACGGATCACGCTGCGGACATGGACCAGCTGTGGGCCGAGCGTTTCTGGACCAAGTCCTATCGCAAGGGCGTGCCCGTCTGCATCGAGGATGAGTTGGCGCGCTGGGCCTCGGTCCCCCAGTTATTCGAGGCGGATGCGTTGAAGTTCGCCGACCGTCCCGGCTTCGTCAGTCTGGGCTCGGCGGTGACCTATGGCGATATGCTGAAGGCGGCCAAGAGCTTCGGCGCCTGGCTGCAGTCGATCGGCGTGCAGCCGGGCGAGCGGGTGGCGCTGATGATGCCGAACTGCCTGCAGTATCCGGCGGCCCTGTTCGGCGTGTTGTTCGCGGGCGGGATCGTGGTCAATGTCAATCCGCTCTACACCTCACGTGAACTGAACCATCAGTTGAAGGACAGCGGGGCGGTCGTCCTGGTGGTCATGGACATGTTCGCCGCCACGGTGGAGCAGGCGCGCGAAGGAACCGATCTTCGGCACGTCGTCGTCACCGCCATGGGCGACATGATGGGCGGACTGAAGGGCGTCGCCGTCAGCGCCCTGATGCGTCACGTGCAGAAGATGGTTCCGGCCTATCATCTGCCGGGCTCGCATCGGTGGACGCGCGTGATGGGCCAGGCCCGGCGACTGATGTTGCAGCCGGTGCAGATCAGTCCTGAAGACATCGCCTTCCTGCAATATACGGGGGGCACGTCAGGCGTGGCGAAGGGGGCGATGCTGACCCATCGCAACATCCTGGCCAACACGATTCAGGGGCGGGTCTGGCTGCTGGATCAGATTGATCAGACACGGCCTCTGGGCAATGTCACCATGCTGCCGCTTTACCATATCTTCTCGCTGACCGCGAACCTGATGATGTTCACCGGGGCGGGCGGGCGCAACATCCTGATCGCCAATCCGCGCGACGCCAAGCGGGTGGAATGGATTCTGCGCAAGGAGCGTTTCGTCGGCATGACCGGGCTGAACACCCTTTTCGTAAGCCTGATGAAGAGCCGGGCGTTTCGAGAGCGCGATTTCTCGGATCTGAAGCTGACCATCGCTGGAGGCATGGCGACGCAGAGGGTCGTCGCGGAGGAATGGCAGGCGGTGACGGGCGCGCCGCTGATCGACGGCTATGGCCTGACGGAGACATCGCCGGTGGTCTGTATCGGGCGCGTCGATCTGGAGCACCCGCAGGACATGGGCTTCGACGGAACGGTCGGCCTGCCGGTGCCCTCGACCGAGGTTCGCATGCGTCGCGAGGACGGGAGCTGGGCCGGGATCGGCGAAGAGGGCGAACTGCATGTGCGCGGCCCCCAGGTGATGCTGGGCTATTGGAAACGGCCTGACGAGACGGCCAGGGTGCTGTCGGACGACGGTTGGCTGGCGACCGGCGACGTCGGGGTGATGCAGGCCGATGGGCGGGTACGCCTGGTGGATCGGATCAAGGACATGATCCTGGTGTCCGGCTTCAACGTCTATCCGGGCGAGATCGAGGATGTGATCGCCAGCCATCCTTTGGTCGAGGAGGTCGCCGCCGTCGGCGTGCCGGATGCGGCGCAGGGCGAGCGGATCAAGATCGTCGTGGTGCCGCGATCGCCTGAGCTGACGACCGAGATGCTGATCGCTCACAGCCGCGCGCAACTGACCGGCTACAAGGTGCCGCGCATCGTCGAGTTCCGCAGCGAACCCCTGCCCAAGACGGCGGTGGGCAAGGTGCTGCGTCGCGAACTGCGCGGCTGATCTCGTTTAGCCTGCGACGGCCGCCGTGCGCTTGCGGGTGATCAGCAGGCCGAAGGCGGCCGCCAGCGGGAACATCAGCACGCCATAGACGGCGCCGGGCAGGGTCATCTCCGGGCTGCGCAGCACCGATTGGGCGATGACGATGGCGAGGGTGGCGTTGTGCAGCCCGACCTCGAAGGCGCTGGCGATGGCCTGCGGGCGTTCGATCTTCAGCAGGCGGGGCACGGCGAAACCTATGCCCAGGCTGAACAGGCAGAACAGGATGACGATCCCCGCCAGGGCCTGGAAGTTGGCGAGCAGCACATCCAGGCTGGACGCCGCTGCGCCCAGGATCACCAGCGTCAGGATCAGGATAGAGGCGATACGGACCGGCCTGTCCATCGCCTGGGCGAAGCCGGGTTTCAGGCCGCGCACCAGCATCCCCAGAGCCACGGGAACCAGCACGATCATGAAGACCTCGAGGGTCTTGGTCAGTTGCAGGCCGACCTTCATGTCGCCAGGCTGGAAATAGGCCACGGCCAGGTTGACGATGACCGGCAGGGTCACCACGGCGATGACGGAGTTGATCGCCGTCAGACTGATGTTCAGGGCCACATCGCCGCGGAACAGGTGGCTATAGAGGTTGGCCGTTGTCCCGCCGGGCGAGGCCGCCAGCAGCATCATGCCGACCGCCAGGATCGGCGGCAGCCGGAACGCAAGCACCAGGGCGAAGCAGATCGCCGGCAGCAGAAGCAACTGACAGGCCAGCGCTACAGCCGCCGCCTTCGGCTGTCGGCCCACCCGGACGAAATCGGATGGCGTCAAGCTCAGGCCCAGGCCGAACATGATGATGCCCAGCGCGATCGGCAGCCCGATCAGGGTCAACGGCGAGCCCATAGGTCATTCCCCCTGTTGTCGTCAGTTCCGCCCGGAGAGCGCCCGTCCCGCCGCTCGCCCGGAGAAGATGCATCCGCCCAGGAAGGTGCCTTCCAGAGCGTTGTAACCATGCAGGCCGCCGCCGCCGAAACCAGCGGCTTCGCCTGCGGCATAGAGACCTTCCAGCACAGCGCCGTCGGGCGTCAAGACGCGGCTGGACAGGTCCGTCTGAAGTCCGCCCAGCGACTTTCGCGTCAGCACGTGCAGCTTGACGCCGATCAGCGGCCCCGCCTGCGGATCCAGCACCTTGTGCGGCGCCGAGGTGCGCGCCCAGCGGTCGCCTTTGTAGCGTCGGCTGTTGTGAATGCCCTGAACCTGAACGTCCTTGGAGTAGGGATTGTCCATCTGGGCGTCGCGATCCTCGATCTGGCGGCGGATCAGGGCCGGGTCGAGCAGCGGTTGCTCGGTGAGGCCGTTCATCTTCGCCACCAGCGTCTCCAGATCATCAGCGACGACGAAGTCGGCGCCCTTGTCGCGGAAGGCGGCCACCTCCTTCGGCGCGCCCTTGCCCAGACGCGAACGCAGGACGCCGAGAAGATTGCGGTTGGTGATGTCGGCGTTCTGTTCCGATCCCGACAGAGCGAATTCCTTGGCCAGCATCGTCTCGGTGACGATGAACCAGGAATGGTCGTACGCCGCCAGATCGGGCGTGGTGCGCAGGTGTTTCAGCGTCGCCATCGTGTCATAGCCGGGCAGCGCGGGATGCGGCAGGCGCCGACCCAGGGCGTCGAACCACAGAGGCGAGGGACCGGGCAGGATGCGGATGGCGTGCCGGGGCCAGATCGGCGCCCAGTTCCGCACCCCTTCGACATAGTGCCACATGCGGTCTCGGTTCACGAGGCGGGCCCCGGCCTCAGCGGCGATGTCCAGCATCCGGCCGTCGACATAGGCGGGGACGCCGGTGATCATTTCGCGCGGCGGCGCGCCCAGCCGTTCAGGCCAGTATCGCCGCACCAGTTCGTGATTGCCGCCTATGCCGCCGGTCGCCAGGATCACTGCGGGCGCCTTCAGGGTGAAGTCGCCGATGACGGTGCGGTTCGTCGGCGCTCCGCGCGGCGCATCATCCGGGGCCAGGACCGCGCCGCTGACGCCGACGACGCGGCCGCCCTCGACCAGCAGCTGATCGACGCGACGTCGGTGATGAAACGTCAGTCGATTTTGTTTCGCCGCATCCCTGGCCCTGTCGGCGAACGGCTCGGACACCCCGGTGCCGGTTCCCCAGGCGACATGAAAGCGGGGCACGGAATTGCCGTGGCCGAAGGCGGTCCCGCCGCCGCGCTCGGCCCACCCGACCATCGGAGTCAGTTTCACGCCGAGCTGCCGCAGCCAGCTGCGTTTCTCGCCGGCGGCGAACTCGACATAGGACCGGCCCCATCGCACAGCCCATTCATCTTCGGCGCCCGGCCCCTCAAGTCGGTCCCATCCGGCGCTGCCCTGCCAGTCACGCCAGGCCAGGTCGAGGCTGTCTCGCACGCCCAGACGCCGCTGTTCAGGCGAGTCGACCAGGAACAACCCGCCGAACGACCAGTAGGCCTGACCGCCTAGATTGCCTGCATTCTCCTGATCGATCAGGGCGACGCGCTGGCCCGCCGTCACCAGTTCATGACAGGCCGCCAGACCGGCGAGACCAGCGCCTACGACAATGACATCGGCGTCCATGAAGGCTCCATTTCGGTTAAGAGGCGGTTGAATATAGTACTGACATTGAAGTTAGTACTGTCTAGGGTCGAGAGCAACAGCAGCTAGGCTGTTTCGTCTCGCAGCCGGCCTCGAGGCAGGATTACAGACGAGGCTGCACGTGGAGAGCCAGCCGCTCCCCTGCTTGCTTGACGCAACGGCGGCGCGTCAGGATCGTTGGGGTCGGACGTGATACGGGGTGAAGCGATGATGATCAGTGGGGTCGGGCTGTGCGTCGCGCTGGCTGCGGGGCCGATGGCGAGCAGCCAGGAGGCGGAGCCGCAGGCGCAACTGACCGCATCTGCGCCCCGAAACGCCGAAGCGTCCCGCACCCCGTTGAGCTATGCAGAGGCTGAGGCGCGGCTGCGTTCGACGTCCAGCCTGAACCGGGCCGCGGGTTATGCGGTGGAGGCGGCGGAGGCTCAGGCGCGCGCCGCAGACGGCCTGAACCGACCGACGGTGTCGCTGGACGCTCAGTTGATCCGCTATCGCAAGACGTTCGACCTGTCGCTGGGCGAGCCGCTGGACCGGGCGCAGTCCGACATCAGCGCGGCCATTCCGGGTCTGATTTCAGGTCTGCCCGGCGTGCCGGGCGATGTTTTGGGCGTCGTGGAGCAGAGGCTGCAGGCGGCTCTGCCGGAGATTTTCGCCGCCCTGCCGCACGACATACGGCTGCAGGTGGACGATACGACGTTTCGCCCGACGGTGACGGCGCTTCAGCCCATCTATACCGGCGGCGCCATTCCGGCCCTGCGTCGGGCGGCGGAGGCCAATCTTGATCTGACCGAAGCCAAGCGTCGGGAAGCCGTCGATCTGGAAGGCGTCGGGCTGGCCCAGGCCTATTTCGGCCAGGTGCTGGCGGCCGAGGCGCTGAAGATCGCCATAGACACGCGCGACGGCTTTGATCTGCATCTGGACAACGCGCGCCGCATGGAGAGCGAGGGTTTCCTCAGCCGCGCCCAGACGCTTCAGGTCGAGGTGGCGCGCGACGCCGCCCAGCGCCAGGTCAACCGCGCCGAGCTGGAGCATGAAAACGCCGTCGCCTCGCTGGCGCGCGTGACGGACCTTGAGGACGGGGCGACGCCGACCACGCCGCTGTTCGTCAACCGCGGCCCGGTGGGACCGGCCGACCTGTTTGTGGACAGCGCGGGGCAGTCGAATGCGCGGGTCATTCAGGCGCAGGCCGGACGTGATCTGGCCGAGGCGGGGGCCGATCTGGCGGCGTCGCGGTTGAAGCCGTCGGTGTTCGCCTTCGGGACCTACAACCTGAACCCCGATGATTCCCTGCCGACCGAGCCGGACTGGGCTTTTGGCCTGGGCGCGCGCTACACCCTGATGTCTTCGGTGGACCGGCGACGGCTGCTCGGCGCCGCGCGCGCCCAGGCCTCGGCGGCGTCGCAAATGGAGCGCAAGGCCCGCGACGACGCCCGGCTGATGGTCACGCGCGCCTATAATCAGGTCGATCTGGCTCGGCGGCAGTTCCTGAGCATGGACAGCAGTCTGGAGGCCGCGCGCGAGAACCTGCGCGTGCAGGAGGTCGGCTTCCGCGAGGGCGAGGCGACGGCCGCCTCCGTGATCGACGCGCGCAACCTGTTGGGAACCGCGCGCCTGCAACGGGCGGCTGCGGCCTATGAATACGATCTGAGCCTGGCGGCGCTGTTGGCGACGTCGGGTAACGGACAGACCCTGAACGATTATCTGCAACGCGACGACCGGATCAGCGCCCCATGAGCGAGACGCCTTCCTCAGCCTATACGCCGCCCAAACCCGCCGAGGCGCCGCCGCCGAAACAGCGCCGTCCGCTCCTGCCGCTGATTGTCGCGGCGGGGGTGGCGCTGCTGCTGGTCTTCATCGTCGTGGGGCTGTTCCTGGCCGCCCGTCCGGCGCCGGATCAGGTGCAGGGCATGGTTGAGGCCGAGACCTTCACTGTCGCCACCAAGGTGCCCAGCCGCGTCGAACGTTTCATGGCCGCCGAGGGCGATCAGGTGACGGCTGGGCAGGAGCTGGCGCTGATGAGCAGCCCCGAGGTCGAGGCCAAGGACGCCCAGGCGCGCGCCCTTCTGCAGTCGACGCAGGCCATCCAGTCCATGAGCCGCGAAGGGGCCCGCGTCGAAGACGTACAGACGGTCGAGTCCATATGGCGCGCGTCACAGGCGACGGCCCGTCTGGCCGATCAGACTGCGCGCCGGGCCGAAAACCTGTTCGCCGAGGGCGTCATTTCCGCCCAGCGCCGCGACGAGGCGGTGGCTGCTCGCGCCGCAACGGCGTCGCAGTCCGAGGCCGCGCGCCAGCAGTATCTGAAGGCGCAGGCCGGAACCCGTCCGCAGGAGAAGTCGGTCGCCGACGCCAACGTCAGCGGCGCCCGCGCCGCCGTCGCCGAGGTCGAAAGCCTGCAGGGCGAGACCCGTCTGACCGCTCCGCATGGCGGCGAGGTGTCGGAACGCTTCGCCAATGTCGGTGAGCTGGTGCTGACGGGCGTGCCGGTGTTCACCATCGTCGATACGTCTGATCCGTGGGTCGCCTTCAGCGTGCGCGAGGACCAGTTCCGCGACCTGAAGATCGGCGCGACCGTGCGCGGGGATGTGCCTGCGCTGGGCGTAAAGGGCGCGGTCTTCCGCGTCACCGCCATCAGCCCGCAGGGCGAGTTCGCCACCTGGCGCTCGACCCGGCAATCCAGCGGCTATGACGTCCGCAGCTTCCAGGTGAAGGCCAAGCCCGCACGGCCAATCGAGGGCCTGCGGCCGGGCATGAGCGTCCTGTTCGACTGGTCGGCGCGATGAAGGGGGGGGCGGCCGTCTTTGTTGCGGCCGTTCAGGACGAGGCGCGGCGGCTGGCGACCCGACCGTGGGACGCCTTCGTCGCCTTCGGCCTGCCGCTGATCCTGTTGGCGGTGATCGCGGCCATGCTGGCGCCCGGCGTGATCCGTCAGGCCCCGGTCGCCGTGGTGGATCAGGACAACTCGGCCTTCAGCCGTGCGGCGATCCGCAACATGGAGGCCAGCCCCGGCGTCCGGGTGGCACACGCCCCGGCGACGGTGGATGAGGCCGTAGCCCTGATGCGGCGCGGCGAGGTCTACAGCATCGCTCACTTTCCTTCGGGCTTCAGCGAGGGCGCCTTCCGTCGACCGGAGCAGGTGACGGTGTCGTTCAACGGCGCTTTCCAGACCGTCGGCGCCCTGTCGGCTCTGGGCCAGTCGTCAGCTATCGCCTCGGCCGCCGCGCCCCGGCTGGAGGAGAGGGCGCGCCAGATGGGGCTGCCCGCCACGGCGCTGGAGCCGCCCGCAGTTCAGGTGTCGATCATCGGCAACCCGCAACTGAGTTTCGAACTCTTCCTCGGCGGCCTGCTGGCGCCCGGCGTACTGCATTTGCTGGCGGCCTGTTCGGCGGTGCTGGCGGTCGGACGGCTGATGCAGGGCGGTTCCGTCCAGACTTTCAGGGCCCGGGCTGGCGGGCGGACGACGGCGGCCCTGATGGGGACGCTGATCCCGCATTTCGTCATCTTTACCCTGTGGGGGCTGGCCTGGATCGGCTGGCTGTGCGGGATCAGGGGATGGGGCGTGGCGGGGTCTTTGCCCCTGCTGATGCTGGGCGTGGTCGCCCTGATGGCGGTCAGCGTCGCCCTGTCGGCCCTGCTGGTCGCCCTGCTGGGGGATGTCGACATGGCCTTCTCGGGCACCGCCATCTATTCGGGCGCCGCCATCGCCTTCTCGAACGGAACCCTGCCGCTGGATCACGGGCCGCGGTTCGCCCGAATCTGGAGCGATATCCTGCCCTACACCCACTATCTTCGGCTGCAGACCGGCCAGATGGTGACCGGCGCAGCGCCCGGCGGGGCCTGGCGCGATCTGACGATCCTGAGCGTCGTTACCGTGATCGCCCTGATCCTGGCCGCCGTGCTGATCGGCCTGCGCGCCCGCCGCGCGCCCAAGGCGGAAGCGCTGGCCTTTCCCCTGCCGGAACAGGGCGTGGGCGCTACTTTCATCGCCACATTCCGCAACCTGCCGCGCGCCCGGCCGGTCAGCAGCCTGCTGATCCTGGCTGTGGTCCTGTACGCCTTCTATTATCCAGCGGCCTATGCCGGGCAGGCGGCGACGGGCCTGCCGGTCGCCGTGGTGACGCCGACGCAGAGCGCCCTGACCCGCGCCCTGGTCGAAGACCTCAACGCCTCCCACGCGGTCGAGGTCGCCGCCGTGATCCCTTCGACCGCCGAGGCGTCCGACCTGATGCGGCGAGGGGTGGTGGACGGCGTCGTCATCCTGCCTGACCGGTTTGAGAGCGATCTGGCGCGCGGCGCCCCCAGCGGCGTCGCCGTCTGGCTGAACGGCGGCTATCTGGTCCGGGTCACCTCTGTCGGCAAGGCGGTCGCGGCTGCTGCCGCCCACGTCGCCGAGACGCGGCTGGAGGGCCTGCCTCAGGCCGCCCGCGCGGCGAAGCTGGCGCCGACGCTGAAGCAGGAGTCCCTGTTCAATCCGACGGAAGGGTATGGCGATTACGCGGTGCCGGCCGTCAGCCTGATCATCCTGCAGCAGACCCTGCTGCTGGGCGCCGGCGTCATCTCCGCCCTGCGCCGCGAGACCGGCGCGGCCCCCATGCGACGCAGCGCAAGACTGGGCCTGTGGCTGGCGCTCACGGCGATCGGCACGGCGTCCTGCCTGTTCTATTTCGGCTTCGTCTTCTGGGTGCAGGACTATCCGCGCGGCGGCGATCTGGGCGGGGTTGTCCTGCTGTCGCCGGTGTTTGCGGCCGCGGTCTCGGCGCTGGGGCTGCTGTTGGGCGGCTTGTTCGATCGTCACGAGCGGGTGCTGCAGGTGCTGGTCGGAACCTCGGCGCCTCTGTTCTTTCTGACGGGTGCGGCCTGGCCGCATTTCATGATGCCCAAGCTGCTGGTCTGGTTGGCCCATCTGTCGCCGTCGACCGCCGCCGTCCAGGCCTTCGTGCCGATGAACGCGATGGGCGCCAGTCTGGGGGAGGTCGCTCCGCAGGCGGTGGGGCTCGCTGCGCTGGCGGTGATCTTCGGCGCCCTGTGGCTGCTGCTCGGTCCTCCGCGCAGCAGCGCGGCGCAGTCGTAGTGGTGAATGATTAGTTAAAATTGACTAGTCCAAGATGAGTAGCAACCTTGGGGATGTTGGTCTTCGGGGCAGGTTGTAAATGGCGAGATTGTGGCGATCAGCCGCAAGTCCAGACATCGGAATCGACAGTCTGGGGTCTCGTTAAACAACCCATTCCCGGAGGCGAAGATGCGTACTTTGATGATGACTGCGGCCGCCACCGCCGCAGCAGCCCTGCTGGCTCTGCCTGGTGTTTCCAGTGCTCAGACCAATGTGACGGTCAGCACCAGCGTGACCAACTTCTGCGGCATCGGCCTGGCCAACGTGGCTGGCGGCAATGTCGCCGTGGCCAATGGCGCGCGCCAGAAAGTCACGACCCTGCGGATGTCGTGTAACGCCCCGACCGGCGCCAAGCTGACGTCCAGCGCCCAGAACGGCGACTTCAAGTCGGCCGATGGCGTGTTGATCAACTACGACTGGGACCTGGTCGTCCAGCAAGTGCCGAGCCTGGGCTTCCCGGCTCAGGACACCTGGCCGGGCAGCCCGGCGGTGGTCACCGACTCGGGCGGCTATAGCCAGGCTCTGGCCGACGGCATCTTCGCCGATCTGTTCCTGAACCTTTGCTACAACGTTCCGGGCGGCTCCGGCGTCGGCGGCACTCAGGGCGATACGACCCCCGGTTCGTCGGGCTGCGCGGCTGCGCCGTCCGGTCCGGGCGCGGCGTCGGCTCCGGCCGGCACCTATACGGAGGTCTTCACCTTCTCGCTGAACCCGGCTTGATCGAGCCAGAACGGGGAGCTCGCAAGGCTCCCCGTTTTCTTTTCACATTACTGCAGGGGAGATGCAGTCATGAGATTTCAAGTCGTCGCAGCTTCAGTGCTCTGCCTGATGATGGCCATGACGCCGGCGTCCGGTACGCGCGCCATGGATGTCTCGCCGATGGTGGCCAAGATCACGCCTTCAGGAAGCGGATCCAGCTACCGACTGACCGTGCGCAATACGGCCACGGCGCCGGCCACCGTGGAGATCGAAGTCTATCGGATGCAGGTCGATGAAAACGGCGCCCGCAGCCTAGTTCCAGAAGACGACGACATCGGGGTCTTTCCGGTCCAGTCCGTCATTCCGCCCAATCGCGAGCAGGTGGTGCAGGTGCGCTATCTGGGCGACAGCGCGCCGCAGGGCCGGATGTACCTTGTGCGGGCGGCGCAATTGCCGATCGACATGCAGGCGGTCACCGGCGAGGACGAAGCGGGCGCTGACGTCAAACTGGCCTTCACGATCAATACCTATGTTTTTGTGGCGCCGGCCAGCGCCAGGGCGGCGGTCGAGGTGACCTCCGCTTCCCGCGCGGCGAATGGCGACATCCTGCTGACGGCGCGCAATACGGGCGACGGGTTCGCTCACCTGCGCGAGGCGCGTTTCACGCTCAAGACGGCGGACGGCAAGGCGCATGAGATTCCTGCCGCCGAGGTTGATGTCGGCGAGGTCAGCGTGATGGCGGGCGGCGCCACGCGTAATATGCGTATCCCTGCGGCGTTGGCGGCAGGCGCCAGCGGCGATGTGACCGCCTCGATCGTGCTGCTGTGAGATGCCCGGCTCCAATCGGATCTGGCGGCGCCTCGGCGCTGCGGCCTGCCTGGGCGGCAGCGTCGCGTCGGCGAGCAATGCTGAAACGCCGTTCGCGGGAGATGAGGTTATTCGCACGGCGCCCAACTATTCCGAAGTCACCTACGGCGCCGCCGCCGTAGTCCCGGTCGAGCGAGGCGCCCCTGACGTCCTGCTCGCCGCCGGCGCCGCGTCGAGTGTTCCCCCCGCGCTCGACGCGGTGGCCGGCGGACCTCAGGATCAGACGCCGTCCGCCCGGCCCAACCCGGTGCTGAGTCCCATCCAGGGGCCGCTGACCCTTGATGGCCGCTATCTGGGCGATCTGGCGGGGGAGGTGGATCTACAGGGCGAGGGTGTGGTCGACGCGCAGGCGCTGATGGACCTTCTGGGCCCCAGTCTGGCGCCCGCCCAGCGCGATCGGCTGAAGACGATCATCGCGTCGCAGAAACGCGTCAACATGGCGGACCTGCGAGACGAAGGCTTTTCCCTGAGTTTTGATCCTCTGGCGCTGACCTTTGTGGCCGAACTCTCGGCCGGGGCGCGGGCGCGTCGCGATGTCAGCTTCAATCGCAATGAGTTGGTCGATCCGGCGGCCTTTGACCAGCCCTCCAACTTCGCGGCCGGCGCCAATATCACGATGGCGCAGCAGTATTCCCACACTGAAAGCCGGTTCGCGCCGCTCTCGGGCGGGATCGACATGTTCGCCAATTTCGGCGGCTTCGACGGCGTGACGCTGACGGCGGGCGTCGACTATGACGGCGCATCATCCGATGAGCGTTGGCGCCGCCGTGAAATCCGACTGACCAAGGACCTGTTCCAGTCGGCGGTGCGGTTGACCGCGGGCGAGTTCGCTCCGCCAGTCGAGAGCTTTCAGGGATCGCGACGGTTTCTGGGCCTGTCGGCGGCGCGCGCCTATTCGACCATTCGGCCCTTTCAGAACGTGCGTCCGGCCGGGCGGCGGCAGTTCGTGCTGGATCGCCCCGCCCTGGTGGTGGTCGAGGTCAACGGTGTGATCATCGAGCGGCTGCGGCTGGACGCCGGGCCTTATTCGCTGGGCGACTTTCCGTTCGGCCAGGGCGCCAACACCGTTCGGCTGCTGATCGAGGACAATACGGGTCAAAGAGAGATCGCCGTGTTCGATCTGTTCGGCGGCGCGGGACTGCTGGACCCCGGCGTAGTGGACTTCGGCGTGTCGGCGGGCGTGCTGGAGGAGGGCGGATCGCTGGAATACGGCTCGTCGCTGGCCGCGTCGGGCTTTGTCCGCAAGGGGATCAGCGACGTGCTGACTCTCGGGGCCAACGCTCAATTGGCTCAGGGGCGCGGCCAGGCCGGCGGTCTGGCCGTGTGGGGCAGCCGCCTCGGACTGGTCCAGGCGAGCGCCGCCGTCAGTCATAACGGCGACACCGACGAGCAGGGCTATATCGCCTCGATCGACTACCTGCGCGAGACGACGTTCGGCCGAGAGGTGGATCTTCGCCTTGTGGCGTCGGTACAGGCGACCAGCCGTTATTTTCAGAATGTCTTTGAGAACACAGCCTTTAACCGTGAGCAGTGGCGTGCGGCCGGTCAGGCGTTGTTGCGGTTCCGCGCCTATACGCTGGGGTTCGGTGCGGCCTATGTGAAGGGGCGGGGCGAGCGGGATCGAACCGATCTGAACCTGAACTTCGGCCGCACCTTCCGTCGTTTCGGCGTCAATATGACGGTGCAACGCACGACCGCCCTGGACGGCCGCGACGACACGCGGTTCGGCATCAACCTGACCACTCGTTTCGGGGGGCGGTGGAGCGGCGTGGCCCGGTACGACACCCAGAACGACCTGCGCGAGGTGGGCATTTCGCGGGCCGCTACAGGTCGGTTGAACGATCTGAGCGGCGATCTGCGCTTCTCTGAGGACGGGACGCAGCAGACCATCGCGGGCGACCTGCGCTACATCAACAACCGCTTCGATGCGGAGATCGTCTCCAATCGGCTCGTCTCCAACCTGACCGACGGACAGACGCGGCAGGAGTCGTTGTGGCGGGTCTCGACCATGATCGGCTATGCGGACGGCGCCTTCGGCATCGGACGCTCGGCGCGCGAAGGTTTCGTCATCGCCACCGGCCACCCGACGTTGAAAGGCGCGCGCGTCAGCCTGACGGACTCCAGCGGCTATCCGGTCGCCAACAGCGGCTGGTTCGGCCCGGCGCTGGCGGGCGTCGATCGCGGCTATGGCGTGCGGCGCTATGAGCTGGAGGTCGACCCCCTGCCGGAAGGCTATGACCTGGGCTCCGGCGTGATCTCGGCATTCCCTGGTTTCGGCAACGGCTATCGTTTCGTCGTCGGCAGCGACGCTTCGCACACGGCGCGCGGCTATCTGATGTCGCCTGAGGGACCGGTCGCCTTGATGGGGGGGCTGATCGTGGCGGCCGAGGCTCAGGACGAAGCGCAGGGCAAACCCTTCTTCACCAATCGCAATGGGCGGTTCATCGCCGACGGCCTGGCCCCCGGACGCTATCGACTGGTGATCAAGGGCCGGACAGTGGGGGAATTCGTCATCCCGGACAACGCGGAAGGAGTAAGCGATGTGGGAGAAATTAAAACCCCCGGCCCTGTGTCATAAGGCGCGGCTGCGGCTGATGATCGGGACAGCGGGCCTGTTGGCGGCCGCAGCCCTGGCGTCGAGCGTATCGGCTCAGGCGTGCGATCTGGCGGTGCGGGACGGACCGCAGACGGTGCGGATCGAGTACAATCCCTTCGCCATCGGACCGTCAGCCGGCGCGCTGGACGTCGGCCTGGAGAACCGGGGCGAGGCCGCCTGCGATGTGCGGATGTCGTTCACCGACGACATCGGCCTTGAAGTCACCAGCGTGGTCCTGGGCAATGTGGGCGTGCAGTTCCGACCGCGTGAGGCGTCGGGCGTGCAGATGGCCGACGTGCAGACAGCCGTGTTTCAGTATCAGCTTCCCGCAGGCGCCAAGGGGCAGGCGCAGTTCGACGCTGCTGTGGTGCAGGGAGCGGTCGCGGACGCCGGCGAATACGGTGTGAACCTGCGTCTGGTGATGAAGACGGCGGACGGAGAACCGATCGGAGCGCCGATCCCGGTGCGGCTGATCCTTCAGGCGACGCCGAGAGCGCAACTGAATCTGGCCGGGGCGGCGGGCGCTTTCGGCACGGGCTCCAGCGTCGAGGTCGTGGATTTCGGCGAGGCGATCGCCGGGGTCACGCGGCGGATATTCCTTCAGGTCCGGGCCAACACCCTGGCGACGGTGTCGATCGCCTCCCAGCATGGCGGCGTCATGCATCGGGTGGAAGAGGCGCCCAACGCCCCGACCTTGCCCTATACGGTCGAACTGGATGGCGATGATGTTGATCTGTCGGCCCTGTGGACAAAACAGATTGATCCGCCGCGGACCCTGGCCGGTATTTCCATTCCGATGACCTTTGTTCTGGGTCCGGTCGCCGGGGCTATGGAGGGCCGCTATGCGGATGTTCTGACCATAGACATCTCCCCGAAGTAGACTGACCCATTTTGGGACTTTAAATGGTCGTAATAAATTTCGTGCCAGAAAGGTTGTGTTCTTGGTATCAGGTTCTGTGTTCGTTGTGGCATCAAAGTCATCGTAAATTTTGACTTGAGCTAAGTTGATGATGTTCTCTAGGTAGAATCTTTAAGGCAGAGCTTATTAAAATCTCGGTTTCTCATTTTGAAGCTTGAAACTCGCTGTTATGCGTCCAAGAATGAGATTGCTGAGGATGCGCTGTTCAGCTTCGCGGAGCTGATGGGTCAGTAGGGCCGGGCGTGCGGGAGGTTAGGGCGATGATGGGAGAGCAGACCACGACAACGCTTGGATCGGACACGGCGAGCCCTGTGGACGGGTTGTTGATAAGCCGACCCGCGACGACTTTTGCCGATATGCGGACGTTCTACTCTCCTTCAGCGCCTCGTGATCTTCCGGAAGCCGACGCCTGGTTTGAGGCTGACGATACAGCCCGTTTTATTCTCGACACGGAAGGCCGGGTTCTGCGCACGAACGCCAAGGCGCGAGCGCTGGCCGATTGCGGCATGGTGGGGTCGCGCGGCCTGTTCATCTGTGCGGCGCATCGCAGCCGGGCGGAACTGGACGCGCTATTGCGGGATCTGGCCCATGGAAATCGGACGAGCGGACGCATCCTGTTTCGTACCGGCGACGACGAATGGTGCATCCTGGATCTTATGACGACGCCCGAGGCGCCGTGTCGGGTGTTCGCCACGGCGCAGCCGGTCAAGCCGCTGGATCTGGCCAAGATCACGGCTCTGGGGGCGGTCTTCGGCCTGACCCGCGCCGAGACGGCGGTGCTGCTGCACTTGACCGCGGGCGCCACGCCCAAGGACATCGGCCGCAAGCTGGACATGTCGATCCATACCGTGCGGGCGCACCTGCGCTCGATCTGCATGCGGATGGGCGTCAGGGGCATCAACGGCGCCCTGCGGCTCAGCTTTCAGATGAGCTGACCCGACTGCTGGGACGGCTCAGAACCAGGCTTTGACGCCGACCACGAAACGCGTGTCCTCGGGATCACCGCCTCTGGCTTTGGCGTAGTCGGCGGTGTCTCCCAGCGAACGGCTCCATTCGAGGCCGACGTAGGGAGCGAACTCCTTGCGGATCTCGTAGCGCAGGCGCAGGCCCGCCGTAACTGAAGTGACGCCCGAGCCGATTTCCAGTTCCGGGATGTCGCTGGCCGACAGCGCCAGTTCCAGCGCAGGCTGCAGGATCCATTTCTGGGTGAGGCGCTGGTCGTATTCGGCCTCGATCCGCGCGGTCAGGTCCCCTTCGGTCGACAGGAAGGCGGCGGCGCCTATTTCGAACCAGTAGGGAGCCACGCCGATAAGGCCGACGGTCAGGTGGGTCGTATCCTCGCTATCCGGGCGGAAGTCCTGACGCACGCCCGCCTGCACGTCCCAGAAGGGGGCGATGGCGCGGCTGTAGAGAGCCTGGAACTCGACCTCGTGCAGCTTGCCGTCGATCTCGCCTTCGCCTTCGGTCTTCCACCAGAAGCGGTTGATGTCGCCGCCGGTCCAGCCCTGGGCGCTCCAACTGTAGCTGTCGGCGCTGTCGCCGAACCCGGCCTCGAGGGCGTCGATGAAGACGGCCGTCGAGCGGATGTCGCCGTTCTCGGCCAGAAGCTGCTTGCGCGCCGCCGCCATGACGGCGGGGTCGTACAGCAGATCGGCGGCATGGGCCGGGGCCGTGCGAGCGGCGGTCGGAGGCGGCGTCTCGACGAGGCGGCCGCCGACGGCGTCCACGCTGGTCGGAATGTTCGGTCCGCCGCGCATGGCGCTCATGTCATGGCCGGCATGAGGATCGGGGGGTTGGACAGCGTCATGCCCGACGTGACTGCTCATGTCGTGACCGGCGTGCGGGTCGGCCTGCGCATTTTGAGCAGGCGCCATGTCATGACCCGCATGGGGATCAGCCGGAGCGGCGCCGTGTCCAGCGTGACCGCTCATGTCGTGACCGGCGTGCGGATCGGCTTGCGGTTTTTGAGCCGGAGCCATGTCGTGGCCTGCTGGGGCGGCGGCCGGGGCGGACGCCGCCGAGACTTGGCCTGAATGACCAGCGTGACCGGCATGGCCGTCGTGGTTCTGGGCCAGGGCGGGGCCGCCTGCGGCCAGCATCAGGGGCGCGAGGGCCAGAGAGAGCGTTAGCGGCTTCACGAGGCGGCTCCATCCAGCGGGCGCACGGTGACGACGTTGAACATGCCCGCGTGCATGTGCATCAGCAGGTGGCAGTGGAAGGCCCAGTCACCGGGCGCGTCGGCCGTCAGGTCGAAAGTGACCTTGCCGCCGGGGGCGACGTTGACCGTGTGCTTCAGCGGCTGGTGGCCGTCGTGGCCGTTGACCAGTTCGAAGAAGTGGCCGTGCAGGTGGATGGGGTGGGCCATCATGGTGTCGTTGACCAGCGTCACCCGCACCCGCTCGTTCAGCTCGAAGCGGATCGGTTCGACCACCTCCGAGAATTTGCGACCGTCGAAGCCCCACATGAACCGCTCCATATTGCCGGTCAGGTGGATTTCCATCGTGCGCGAGGGCGCGCGAGCGTCCCTGTTGGGCGTCAGGGCGCGCAGGTCGGCGTAGACGAGCACGCGGTGGTCGACGTCTTCCAACCCCTGCGGCCGGTCGGCCAGACGGTTGGACGGGGCGGGCGAGATCATATCCACGCCGACGCCGACCGCCATGTCTGCCGGGGCGTTGTTCGGATCGCGCATGCTGTGGCTCATGCTGCCGTGGTCCATCGGCGCGGCAGATGCTGTAGCGCCCGCCGCTGCTCCATGGCCCATGGCCGCGTGGTCCATCTCTGCGGCTCCGTGAGCGGCGTGATCCATTCCGCCGTGATCCATGCCGCCCATGCTCCCACCCATGCCCATGTCCTTCATGGTCAGGTTCGGAACCTGGCGCAGCGGCGGGACCTCGGCGGTCATGCCCAGGCGGGGCGCCAGGGTGGCGCGGCCCATGCCCGAGCGGTCGATGGCTTCGGAGACGATGGTGTAGGCGCGGTCCTCGCGAGGGTGGACGATGACATCATAGGTCTCGGCGACCGAGATCTGGAACTCGTCCACCTCGATCGGCTGGACGTTCTCGCCGTCGGCGTTGACCACGGTCATCGGCAGGCCGGGGATGCGGACGTTGAAGATCGACATGGCCGAGGCGTTGATGATGCGCAGCCGCACCTGCTCGCCCGGCCGGAACAGGCCGGTCCAGTTCTCGTCCGGGCCGTGGCCGTTGACCAGATAGGTGTAGGTCGTGCCGTTGACGTCCAGAATATCGCGCGGATCCATCCGCATCTGGCCCCACATGCGGCGCTCGGACAGGCTCATGCGATCCGATCCATCCAGCAGGCCGGCCAGGGTGGTCTTCTGCTGGTTGAAGTAGCCGGGGCTCTTCTTCAGCTTGTCGAGGATGTCGTGCGGATGCAGGAAGCTCCAGTCCGACAGGACCAGGACGTGCTCGCGGTCATAGGCGACCGGGTCGGCGCCTGCCGGATCAATGATCATGGGGCCGAAATGGCCGATGGCTTCCTGCAGGCCGGAATGGCTGTGATACCAGTAGGTGCCCGACTGCCTGACCGGGAACTCATAGACGAAGGTTTCGTGCGGCTTGATGCCGGGGAAGCTGATGCCCGGCACGCCGTCCATCTGGAACGGCAGCAGCAGGCCGTGCCAGTGGATCGAGGTGTCCTCGTCCAGATGATTAGTCACCGAGAGGCGGACGTTCTGTCCTTCGCGCAGGCGGATCAGCGGGGCGGGAAGCGTGCCGTTGACGGTCACGGCATGGCCCGTGCGCCCGCCGACGGTGAAGGACGAATGGCCGACGCTCAAGGCCACGTCGGGGCCATGCAGGGTCGGCAGGTCGGCGCGCAGTCCCGCCGTGCCGCTGCGCGCCCAGACCGGAACCAGCCCCTGCGCCGCCAGCAGGCCCAGACCCCCAGCCGCGCCGCGCAGAAGGCTGCGCCGGTCGGTTCCGATGATGGCCATGCGTCGTCTTTCCCGTGAAATCAGACGCGGTTTGTGAGCCTTCCCACAAGGGGAAGGTCAAGCGTGCGCAGTTGTCGCGGGAAGGGCGGGGTCAGACGTCCAGGTCGGCGACGGCGAAGCGGGCGTTCTCCTGGATGAAGTGATAGCGGGCCTCGGCCTTGCGGCCCATCAGGCGCTCGACCAGATCCTCGATCTCTTCTTCGCTGTCGGGCAGGGAGACGCGGGCCAGGGTCCGCTTCTTCGGATCCATGGTGGTCTCTTTCAACTGAGAGGCCATCATCTCGCCCAGACCCTTGAACCGGCCGATCTCGGTCTTCTTGCCCTTGAATACGGTGGCCAGAAGCTCGTCGCGGTGGTCGTCGTCGCGGGCGTATTCCGACAGCGCCCCGGCCGAAATCCGGTAGAGCGGGGGCAGGGCCATGTACAGCCGCCCCTGACGGATCAGGTCCGGCATGGAGCGGTAGAAGAAGGTGATCAGCAGGGCCGCGATGTGGGCGCCGTCGACGTCGGCGTCGGTCATGATGACCACGCGCTCATAGCGAAGGTCGTCGACGCTGAAGCGGCTGCCCGCCTGAACGCCGAGGGCCAGCATCAGGTCGGTCAGTTCGACATTGGCGCGCAGCTTGTCCGCCGTGGCCGACGCGACGTTCAGAATCTTGCCGCGCAGGGGCAGGATGGCCTGGGTCGTGCGGTCGCGCGCCTGTTTGGCCGAGCCGCCAGCCGAGTCGCCCTCGACGATGAACAGTTCGGTGCCCTCGGCGGCTTGACGGCTGCAGTCCGACAGCTTGCCCGGCAGGCGCAGCTTCCGCGTGGCGGCGGCGCGCTGGACTTCCTTGTCCTTGCGGCGGCGCAGGCGATCCTCGGCGCGGTCGACGACGAAGCCGAGCAGGGCGTTGGCCTGTTTCGGGCTTTCGGTCAGCCAGTGGTCGAAGGGGTCGCGCAGCAGTTGTTCGGCCAGACGCGCGCCCTCGGGCGAGGACAGGCGGTCCTTGGTCTGGCCCTGGAACTCGGGGTTGCGGATGAAGATGGAGATCAGGGCGCCGGCGTTGGCGATGACGTCCTCGGCCGTGATCTGGGCGGCGCGCTTTTCGTTGATCAGCTCGCCATAGGCCTTCAGCCCCTTGACCAGGGCGGCGCGGAAGCCGGCCTCGTGCGTGCCGCCGTCGGGCGTCGAGACGGTGTTGCAGTAGGAGGCGACGAAGCTGTCGGCGTCGCCGAAGCCGATGGGCGACCAGGTGACGGCCCATTCCAGCGCGCCGGCCTCGCCCTTGCGCTCGACGCGGCCGGCGAAAACGGGGGTTACGGTTTCCAGCTCGCCCACGCGCTCGGCCAGGGCGTCGGCCAGACCGCCGGGGAAGTGCAGGGTCGCCTGAGCAGGCGTCTGGTCGGTGATGCGCTCCGGGGCGCAGGTCCAGCGGATTTCGACGCCACGGAACAGATAGGCCTTGGCCCGCGTCATGCGGAACAGGCGGGCGGGCTTGAAGGTCGCGCCGACGCCGAAAATCTGCTCATCCGGCTTGAACCGGATCAGGGTGCCCTTCTTCTTCGACGGGCCGAGCTGCTGGATCGGGCCTTGCGACAGGCCCCGGCTGAAGGACTGGCGCCATTCGAAGCCGTCGCGCCAGACGGTGACGTCCAGGCTTTCCGACAGGGCGTTGACGACCGAGACGCCGACGCCGTGCAGGCCGCCCGAGGTCTCATAGGCCTTGCCCGAGAATTTGCCGCCCGAGTGCAGCACCGTCATGACGACTTCCAGCGCCGACTTGCCCGGATGGCGCGGGTGCGGATCGACCGGGATGCCGCGCCCGTCATCGCGCACCGACAGATAGCCGTCGGCGTCCAGATCGACGGTGATCAGTTTGGCGTGCTTGGCGACGGCTTCGTCCATCGCGTTGTCGAGCACTTCGGCGAACAGGTGGTGCAGGGCGCGCTCGTCGGTGCCGCCGATATACATGCCGGGGCGTTTGCGGACGGGCTCCAGGCCCTCCAGCACCTCGATCGAGGAGGCGGAATAGCCGGTGGCGGCCGCCGTCGCCGTGCTGGCGTGGGACGTCAGCTCGACCTTGGACTCATGCACCGGCGCAGGCGCCGCCTGCATGGCCGCTAGAGGGGCCGCCGGGGGCTTCGCCGCAGGAGCGGGCGCCGCAGTGGGAGCGGCGGGCTTGGTCGGTTCGGCGTCGTCGAGCTTGGAAAACAGATCGTCCATCAGGGCATTTTGCGGCGATTCGGGGCAGGGTCTGGTAGGCTTCGCAGAGAGCGGGGGCAAGCGTCGCCTCATTCATCCCTGTTGACGATCAGGTTGCGGGTCATCAGGGCCACGAACAGGGTCCAGGGCAGGTCCTGGTGCCGCATCAGCACGCTTTCCGACAGGCTGAGCAGAAGGAAGGCGGCCAGATAAGCCAGGCTCCAGTAGCCCTCCTGCCGCCCCAGGCCGGGCAGGCGGATCAGGACGGCGGCCGAGGTCACGGCGACGACGGCGCCGACCAGGCCGACGCCCGTCCAGCCCAGTTCGGCGCGCAGGTCCAGCCAGCCCTGGTGAGCGGACGGCACGCGCCAGCCCGTCTCATGGCGGATCCATTCCATCGGCTCGGCGTGCGGCAGCCAGAAGGCGCTGTAGCCATAGCCGAGCCAGGGTTTGCGCTCGGTCATCCGGCCGATGGCGTCCCAGATTTCGGTCCGGCCGGTCAGGCTGGGATCCTTGCCGAACAGGGCCAGAATCTCGACGGAGAACTCGCTCCAGATCCACAGGCCGCCGAACAGGGCGACGCCCAGACACCAGACGGCGATGACGCCGAACACCGGGCCCATCCGCCGGATCGCCAGACACAGGACCACCAGCCCGGCTCCCAGCATGGCCATGATGAGGGCGGTCTTGGATTGCGATCCCAACAGAGCCAGGGCGCAGACGCCCAGCGCGATCAGCGCCAGGTTTCGGTCGGCCTTCTGCTCCTGAGCGGCCATCAGGGCGGCGGCGGAGATCAGGCCCACGGCCATGACCATGCCCAACTGGTTCTTTTCATACCACAGGCCGCGCCACATCCCAGCGTTGACGTCGGCGTGCACGCCGAAGCCGGGAAAGGCGAAGACGGAGATCAGACTACCGACGCCCAGGACCAGGAAGGCGGCGGTCAGCATCCGGGGCAGGGCGATCCCGCGAAAGACCGCGCCGAGATAGACGGCGAACACACCGGTCAGGACCAGGGCCAGCACGCGTCGCTCGGTCACCTCAGGCGCCTGGGACCACAGGCTGGACGCCAACGCCAGAACCGCCATCAGCAGCAGGGGAATGAAGGCGGGCCAGGCCGCCGCCATGCGCCGCGCGCGAAATGCGGCCAGCCCCAGGATCACCAGATAGATCGGCGGCCAGATCAGCCGCAGCACCGGCGTCTCTTCCTGGTGGGGCGAGAAGATCGGGCCCAGCAGGGCGCCGGACAACAGGGCCAGGATCAGCCCGGCCGCCGCCTGTTCCCACAGGGTGGGGGCGTCGGGGTCGTGACGTGAATGGGCGAGGGCCCCTGTCACGCCTTCTCCACGAAGGTGTCGATGACCTTCTTCTCGCCCGCCTTATCGAAGCTCACGACCAGCTTGTTGCCCTCCACCGCGCGGACCTGACCATAGCCGAACTTCTGGTGGAAAACGCGATCGCCGCGGGACCAGCCGGACGCCGCCTTGGGATCGGCCGTGGCAATTAGGCGGCCTTCGCCCTCGATCACGGCGCGGCGGGCGTAGGCGGGCTTGGGCGTCTGGTTCGCGGTATAGGTCTGGGCGCGTTTCCAGCCGGGGCTGGAATAGCTGCCGCCGAAGGAAGGGGCGTCGTCCCAGCGGCTCTTGGCCTCCTTCATGCCGGTCGAGGCGCCGTAATAGCCGGTGTCCGACTGCGGCTCGACGTGGGCGATCGGTAGTTCATCGACGAAGCGGCTGGGCAGCTGCGAGGTCCAGCGGCCATAGACCATGCGGTTGGCGGCGAAGCTGATGCGCGCATCCTGCTTGGCGCGGGTGACGCCGACGTAGGCCAGGCGGCGTTCCTCCTCCAAGCCCTTCACGCCCTTCTCGTCGATGCTGCGCTGGCTGGGGAAGACGCCTTCCTCCCAGCCCGGCAGGAAGACCAGCGGGAACTCCAGCCCCTTGGCGCCGTGCAGGGTCATGATCTGCACCGAGCCTGAGCCGTCGGCGTTCTCGTCGCGGCGCTCAAGGTCCATGACCAGCGAGACGTGCTCCAGATAGGCCTGCAGCGTCTCGAATTGCTGCATCGACTGGGTCAGTTCCTTCAGGTTGTCCAACCGCGTCTGGCCGCTGGTGCGGTCGGCCTTCTGCATGGCGGTATAGCCGCTCTCGTCCAGCAGGGTCTCCGTCACCTGCCAGTGCGGCGTGCCCATCGCCATCAGGTCGCGCCAGCGGTCCAGGTCGCGCACGAAGTTGGCCAGCGGCGTGCGGGTACGCGCTTGCAACTCGTGGGTCGTGATCAGGTGACGCACCGCCCGCATGGCCGAGACGCCGTTCTCGCGCGCGATGTGCAGGATTTTCTGGACGCTGGTGTCGCCGATGCCGCGCTTGGGCGTGTTGACGATGCGTTCGAAGGCCAGGTCGTCATCCTCGGACTGGATCAGCCGCAGATAGGCGTGAGCGTCACGGATTTCCGCCCGCTCGAAGAAGCGCGGCCCGCCGATGACGACATAGGGAATGGCCAGCATCAGGAAGCGTTCTTCAAACGCCCGCATCTGGAATGACGCGCGAACAAGGACAGCCATGTCCTTGTAATTCATGCCCTGCTTGCGCGCGGTTTCGATCTCGTCAGCGATCAGGCGGGCCTCGGCCTCGCCGTCCCAGACGCCGCGCACGCGCACCTTGTCGCCGCTGTCGTCCTCGGTCCACAGGGTCTTGCCCAGCCGGTCCTGATTGGCCGCGATCAGGGCCGAGGCCGCGCCGAGGATGTGCTTGGTCGAGCGATAGTTGCGCTCCAGCCGGATGACCTTGGCGCCGGGGAAGTCGCGCTCGAAGCGCAGGATGTTGTCCACCTCAGCCCCGCGCCAGCCATAGATCGACTGATCGTCGTCGCCGACGCAGCAGACATTGCCGGTCGAGGACGTCAGCAGCCGCAGCCATAGATACTGGGCGACGTTGGTGTCCTGATATTCGTCCACCAGGATGTAGCGAAACCGGCGGCGATATTCTTCTGCCAGATCAGCATGTTTTGACAGGATGGTGATGTTGTGCAGCAGCAGATCGCCGAAGTCGCAGGCGTTCAGCGTCGCCAGCCGCGCCTGATAGGCGGCGTAGAGGGCCGGACCCTTGCCGTTGGCGAAATCCTCGCCGGGCGGCAGTTTGTCGGGCGTCCAGCCGCGGTTCTTCCAGTGGTCGATCATATGGGCCAGCGACTTGGGCGTGAACCGCTTGGTGTCGATGTTGGCCGCTTCCAGAAGCTGCTTCAGCAGCCGTTCCTGATCGTCGGTGTCCAGGATGGTGAAGCTGGACTTCAGCCCGACCAGTTCCGCATGGCGACGCAGGATCTGCGCCGCGACCGAGTGGAAGGTGCCCAGCCAGCGCAGTCCCTCTGACGACGGGCCGATCAGGTGGCCGATCCGCTCGCGCATCTCGCGCGCGGCCTTGTTGGTGAAGGTGACGACCAGCAACTCCCACGGCTTGGCCCGGCCGGTCGCCAGAATGTGCGCCAGTCGCGTGGTCAGGACGCGCGTCTTGCCCGTGCCGGCGCCCGCCAGCACCAGCACCGGCCCCTCGGTCGTCTCCACCGCCTCGCGCTGTTCGGGATTCAGGCCCGCCAGATAGTCGGACGCCGCGCCTTGCGGAGCCTGGGCGCGGGCGAGGTCGGAAATGCGGGGAACGGGCAGGTCGGTCACAGGGGCGGGTACTCGGCAGCGTCTGGGGCGGTCGCCCCGTCGGAATCTGAAGGGGAGAACATAAGCAGCACAGCGGCCAAAGTCAGTCCCCTTCGCCGCCTCAGTGAAAGGAACCGTGCAGCCAGAGCGTCGTTTTCCCAACTGACGGGGACTATAGAGGGAAAGGATGCCTGATGGCGGAAAACTCAAGCGGCGGCGGCAACGCCGGTCTGGCGTTCATCGTGGGCGGTCTGGTCGTGGTGGTGGCCATCCTGGCCTGGTTCCTGTTGGGACGAGGCGGCGCGCCTGACGCCAAAAAGGTTGATGTCGAGGTCAAGCTGCCTGAGGTCTCGGCCCCGGCTGCGCCGGGCGGTGAGTGAGCCATGACTGATCCCGATATTCCGCCCGAACGGGTCGTGCATCAGACGACGATCAATAACGCTCCGGCGCCGCGAAAAGGCGGCGGGACGGGCCTGGCTTTCCTTGTCGGCGGGCTTCTGGTCGCTGTGGCTGTCATCGCCTGGTTGGTCTTCGCCGGAGGACGGGCGCCTGTGCCGGAAACGCCGGACCTGAACGTCGACATCACCGTGCCGACACCGCGCCTTCCCGAGGTTCCGGACCGCCCGGCGCCGCCGGAACTGCCCCGGCCGAGCGAGCCGCCCCAGGTGGCCGCGCCTGAACCCAAGGCCTGACGCTGTGAAGGTCGCCCTGAAACGCGTCTATGAGGCTCCCGCGAAGACGGATGGGACGCGCATCCTGGTCGACCGACTGTGGCCGCGCGGGCTGAGCAAGGACAAGGCCAGCGTCGATTTGTGGCTGAAGGAAATCGCGCCCAGCACCGAGCTGCGGAAATGGTTCGGCCATGACCCGGAGAAATGGGCGGAGTTTCAGCGGCGCTATCGCGCGGAGCTCAAGGCCAATGGCGACGTAGTGTCCGAGTTGAGAGCCGCGCTCGCCGATGGCCCGGTGACGCTCGTCTATGGCGCGAAAGATGAAGCGCACAACGACGCCGTGGTGTTGGCGGATTATCTAGCCCAGGTCTGAACGGGCGGAGACGCGGCTATTTCAGCCGATAGCTGATCGTCGTGACGACGCGCACCTTCTTGTTCGGCGTGCCGGCCTCGTCGCCCGTGCCGTCGCGCGACAGGATTTCGAACGAGCCTTGCCCCGCTGTCTTGATGGGGCCGAGAGGCGCGCCGGAATCCTTGGCGAACTGTTCGGCGCCGCTGCGGGCGGCGGCGGTGGCCTCGGCGATCATGGCGGGACGCACGTCGTTCAGCTTGGTGAAGATGTAGGACGGGCCGTTGAAGTCCTGCAGCACCACGCCCTGACGCACCAGATCGTTCAGATTGCGCGTGGTGGTCTGGACCCGGTCCACGTCCGTGGTGCGCACGATGACGGTCTGGGTCAGGATGAAGCGCGGCCCGCCGGTCTGGCTCATATATTCCCGCGATCGGGTGTCGGCGACGCCCAACTGGCCCAGATCCACGGCGTCGTCGGGATAGCCCTGCGCCTTCAGGAACTGGCGCACGATGGCCAGGTCGCCGTCGATGCGGCTTTGAACCTCGGACAGGACATCGCCCGAGGTGGTGAAGCGGATGGGCAGGACGGCCAGGTCGGCCTTCACGTCCTTTTCCGCAAGGCCGCGCACGGTGACGGAGCGGTCGCCCGCGCGGGCGTTGATCACGCCCTGTCCGATCAAGGCGCCGCCGCCGATCAGGCCGACAGCCACCAGTCCGCCGAAGACAGCGGCTGGGATCAGGCGAGCGGTGTCGATGCGGTTGTCGTTCATGAGGTCTTTTCCTCTGCAAAGCTGCGGTCCCCTCCGGCCCACTGGAGGGCCAGAAGGCGACAGGAAGACGCCAGCGGACGACGACCTCGCCAGGCGTCGATGCGGATCATCAGGCCGGCGCGGCTAAGCGAAAGCTCCGTCCCGATGGCGTCCAGAACGGCCCAGAATTCAGGTTCCAGCGCCACCGAGGTGGCGTGGCCAGACAGCAGCACGGATCGCTTGATCAGACCGCTCAAGGCTTAGCGCACGCCCACCATGACGATGTCGGCGCTGTTCGGCGCGCCGCGGGTCAGCACCGAATGGCGCGTGTCCGTCGTGAATCGCAGGGCGCCCGATGCGTCACGAATTTCCGCGCGTGCGGCGTATTCCATGCGGCTGTCGATCCTGTCGTTCGGCACCGACAGGGTGACGGCGTAGGGCGGGGCGCGGCCGTCCAATTGCTGGCGCGTCTCGGCGATCACGAGCGACGGAGCATCCGCACGACTGACGTCCTCGATCCTGACCGTGAGGGTATGGCCCGGCGGCAGCATGATGCGTTCACGATAGGTCGCGCTGACGCTGACGTCGGTCATGTCCCGGGAGGCCTCCGGCAGGGTGGCGCAGGCGGCCGTCATCAGGGCCGGAATCATGACGAGCGGGGCGAGGAAAGAGCGCATCAGCGTCTCCATTGTGAAGGGGCAGCTTAGCAGAACGCACGAGCCTCACATATGGCTGCAAAGGTCGAGAGACGTGAGGCTGAAGCGGTGCTATCGCGATTTCTCGTTTGGTCCTGTCGAGTCCGCCGCGTGTCTCAGTCTGAAGCTCCATCGCCGGAAGGCGGATCGTCGATTGCCCGTTCGCCCGCCATGCTGGCCTTCGGCGGGGTGGGGGTCTGCGCCCTGATCTGGGGGACGACCTGGTACGCCATCACCTTCCAGCTTGGGGCGGTCGATCCAGTGGTGTCGGTGGTGCTGCGCTTCGGCATCGCCTCGGCTCTGCTGGCCCTGATCGTCAAGGCGACGGGCGGGCGGCTGGCCCTGACGCGCGCTCAGCATCTGGCGGCGCTGGGGCAGGGGCTGTTCTCCTTCGCCATCAGCTACGCCTTCGTCTACGCCTCGGAGGAGAAGATCGCCTCGGCGGTGGTGGCGGTGATCTTCGCCGCCCTGGCCTTCCTGAACCTGATCCTGTTCCGCGTCGCCTCGGGCCAGAAGGCGGCGCCTGCCGCCTGGCTGGGGGCGGGCCTGGGCGTGGTCGGCGTCGGCGTCCTGTCGGCGGGCGAGGTCATGGGCGCGGGGCTGGGCGTTCACGCCGTGGCGGGCGTCAGCTTCGCCGTGATCGCCGTCGTCGCCTCGGCCTTCGGCAACTGGTTCGCCTGGCGCGGCCAGCAGGCGGGCTCGCAGGTGCTGCCGTCGACCGCATGGGCGATGGCCTATGGCACGGGGACGCTGGCGCTGTACGCCCTGGTCACCGACGTGTCCTGGTCGGTGGCGTGGAGCCCGGCCTATGTCATATCCCTGCTGTATCTGGCGGTGTTCGGGTCGGTGATCGCGTTCGGCCTGTACTTCACCATCGCCAGGGCGAGGGGCTATGCGGTGGCCAGCTACATCTCGGCCCTGACGCCGCCGATCGCCATGCTGGTGTCGGTCATGTTCGAGGGGGCGCGGTTCGGCGTCCTGGCTCTGGTCGGTCTGGCCCTGGTGCTGGCGGGGCAGTTGTTCCTGATCCGCGCGCCGAAACGATCGGCGGCCTAAGCGTCAGGCTTGTCCCGCTTGTGGCCGTCCAACTGAGCGGCGTCGCGTTCGCGTTCCGCCCGCGTGGTCAGGCGCTCGGCCTTGGTGCGGCCGAAGGTCAGGCGGTTGGCCTCGGCCGTGCGTCTGGCGTCGACCTTGGCGCGAGCCTTGCGCGCCCGGTTCAGATTGACGATCTCGCCCATCAGGCGCGCTCCGGCATCGGGGGATGGACCATCGACATTGTGAACTCCCACAACAGGCTTGGCGGTGAACCCATGGCGGGCGGACCCGTTGTCTTACGGTCCTCACAGCCATTGGAGTAGACCATGATAAACGCCTCGATGATCAAGGAACATCAGGAAGTCGTCGGTTCCGACGGCGGCCACGTCGGTCGGGTGGATCACGTAAAGGGCGATCAGATCGAGCTCGCCAAACTGGATCTGGGTTCGGGTCTGAAACACCATATGATCCCGGTCAGCTGGGTGTCCCGTGTCGACGAGCATGTCCATCTCAACCTGAGCAAGGACGAGGCCAAGGCGCGTTGGACCGAGAAGCACTAGACCGGATTTCGCTCTGGCGTCGCCTTACCGCGATTTCATCAGAGGCCCCGCTGTAATCAGCGGGGCCTTTCGCCATATGAAGGGAGAGCAACGCGAAGGGGCGATTGATTTGATCCGACTGATCCTGAACCTGCTGTGGTTCTTCCTGGGCGGTTTCGCCTCGGGCCTGGCCTGGCTGTTCGGCGGACTGCTGCTGGCGCTGACGGTGGTCGGCCTGCCGTGGGCGTTTTCGGCATGGCGGATCGCCAGCTATTCCTTCTGGCCGTTCGGGCGTGAGATCGTCTGGCGCGATCCGAACCCGGCCGATCTGGGCGCAGGCTGTCTGGGCGTGGGGCTGAACGTGATCTGGCTGGTGCTGGCGGGCTGGTACATCGCCCTGGCGCATATCCTGATCGCCGTGCCGCAGTTCGTCAGCCTGATCGGCATTCCCTTCGCGCTGAAGAACGTCGAACTGGCGCGGCTGTCGCTGGCGCCGGTCGGGCGGACCATCCGCGACAAGGGCTGAACATAAAAAAACGCCGGCCGGGGCGAACCCGGCCGGCGTCTTCATATCTGGCGATGAGCGCGGCTTACTGCGGCGCGATCATCTTTTCAGGGCGGACGTATTCGTCGAACTCGGCGTCGGTCAGATAGCCGCCGCCGACGGCTTCCTGGCGCAGGGTGGTGCCGTTCTTGTGCGCCGTCTTGGCGATCTTGGCGCAGGTGTCATAGCCCAGCTTGGCGTTCAGGGCGGTGACCAGCATCAGGCTGTTTTCCAGGCCGTGCTTGATGTTGTCCTCGCGCGGCTCGATGCCGACGACGCAGTTGTCGGTGAAGCTGATCGCTGCATCGGCGACCAGACGCACCGACTGCAGGAAGTTGTAGGCCATCACCGGGTTGTAGACGTTCAGCTCGAAGTGGCCTTGCGAGCCGGCGAACGACAGGGCGGCGTTGTTGCCGAACACCTGGGCGCAGACCTGGGTCAGGGCTTCGCTCTGGGTCGGGTTGACCTTGCCCGGCATGATGGACGAGCCCGGCTCATTCTCAGGCAGCGACAGCTCGCCCAGACCCGCGCGCGGGCCCGAGCCCAGGAAGCGGATGTCGTTGGCGATCTTGAACAGCGACGCGGCGACCGTGTTGATCGCGCCGTGGGTGAAGACCATGGCGTCGTGGGCGGCCAGGGCCTCGAACTTGTTCGGTGCCGTGGTGAAGGGCAGGCCGGTGATCTTGCCGATGTTCTCGGCGACCTTTTCAGCAAAGCCCACAGGCGCGTTCAGGCCGGTGCCGACGGCGGTGCCGCCCTGGGCCAGCTCCATCAGGCGCGGCAGGGTCAGCTCGATGCGCTCGATGCCCATGGCGACCTGGTGAGCATAGCCGCCGAACTCCTGACCCAGCGTCAGAGGCGTGGCGTCCTGGGTATGGGTGCGGCCGATCTTGATGATGTGGGCCCAGGCCTTGGCCTTGGCGTCCAGCGCGGCGTGCAGGTGCTTCAGGGCGGGGATCAGGTCGTTGACCACCTGCTCGGCGCAGGCGACGTGCATGGCCGTCGGATAGGTGTCGTTCGACGACTGGCTCATGTTGACGTGGTCGTTGGGGTGGACCGGCTTCTTGGAGCCCATCTCGCCGCCCAGCATCTCGATGGCGCGGTTCGAGATCACCTCATTGGCGTTCATGTTCGACTGGGTGCCCGAACCCGTCTGCCAGACGACCAGCGGGAAGTGATCGTTCAACTTGCCCTCGATCACTTCATCAGCGGCGGCGATGATGGCGTCGGCCAGCTTAGCGTCCAGCTTGCCCAGGTCGCGGTTGGTCTCGGCGGCGGCGCGCTTGACGACGCCGAGCGCACGCACGATCGGCAGAGGCATCTTTTCCCAGCCGATCTTGAAATTGCCGAGCGAACGCTGGGCTTGCGCGCCCCAATAGCGGTCGGCGGCGACTTCGATGGGGCCGAAGGTGTCGGTTTCGATACGAACTTTGCTCATGTGCGCGGGACTCGTCTCTCAGGCGTGGCGGGAAGATGCCGGGCGGTGTAGCACGCAGGCGCGGCGGAGCAAGGCGAGCCGCTGATCACGAAAGGCGGACGGCGCGTGGACGGCTGGATCGGAACCGGAAAGGTCAGGGCGCGCGAGCAGGGCGAGGCGGTCGAAATCACCATCGACGGCCTGACCACCCAGGCCAAATACTATAAGCCTCTGGTCTATGAGTTCATGCGCAAGGAGTGGGCGTCACGCCCCTCCTGGGGCGACTACGTCGTCGAGATCGTGATGGAGCACGTCGGCGACCCGCCGTGGATGGATCTGGATAACCTGGCCAAGGCCCTGCTGGACGCCATCAAGGGCTATCTGTTCCACGACGATAGCCAGGTCGCCCGCCTGCTGGTCGAGCGTCGCGAAGGCGAGCGCGAGCGGATCAGCATAAGGGTGTTTCCCAGAGGATAAGCCGCCGTACGAAACTCTGCTGCGGCGTCCCTTTGAACAACAATGTTACTTGTGATTGTCGATAACGTCCCGCCAATATCCTCTATCAATGATTTCTGAAGGAGGGTGTGGTGAATTTTAGAATTCTAGGGAGCGTGGCTGCTAGCCTGACGATGTTCATCCTGGCAGGGGCTGCGGCTCCAATGCCGATGGCATCGAGCGCGGCGGCACAGATTGCTGATCCGGATGGATATTACTGCATGGGCTTTGATGAGTGTTGGCCTATCGCCTACCATCATTATGTCTATTCAGACGAGACCATGACAACAATGATTGGGAGTGGTTTCGATACCTGTAACGGCGGGCCCCACGTCACTACGCCTAGTCTGCCTAGCGGCTACGCCGTGAAGACAAGAATGTACGTCTGTACGGGCATGGGGCCTTACCTTCCCTGGGATTGGTGAGGTGGAATGAGGGGGAGAGCAGTGCCTCCCCCTCATTCGCTTTTGATCGGTAGGGCCCCTGTTTCGATCAGCAGCAGCGCATCAGCCCGCTGCGTTGGAGATCATCGTCTGCACGTCCTTGGGCTTGGCGAGGTTCGAGCCGGGGGTCTTATAGGTGGTCAGCTTGCCGCCTTCCCAAAGGCCGACTTCCAGCCCCTTGTTCGCCGGGTCGATCAGCAGATAGGCCGCGTTGACGCCGCCCTCATGCTGCTTGTTGCCCGAGGTGAACAGGACGGCGCCGTTCTTCTGAAGCGGGGCCTGGGTCTGCATATTGGTCGCCAGAACGTCGAACTTGGCGCCCAGCAGCGCCTTCAGGTCAGCCGTGATCGGGCTGTCTTCGAGCAGTTTGGTTTCGTTCGGATATTGGCCGACCTGAGCGTTCAGAGCGCTCCAGTCCGCTGTCGCCGTGGCGGCGGCGTCGGTCGGGGCGGGAGCGATTTCAACCGGCGCGGCGGGCGTCTCGGCGGGCGGCGTCGTTTCCGGCTGGTTGCAGGCTGCCAGCGTCAGGGCCGCGGCGGCGACGGAGATGAGGGACAGGCGCATCAATGACCTCGCTTGCATGGGGGAGGTCACGGCAATGCTTGCCTGCCGACAAAGGTTGCGCGCCCTCGAACGCGGCGACGTTATTTTTTGCGGAATTGGTCCAGGGAAACGACCTTGGGGCCGTCGTCGCCGGACGGCGGCGGGGCCACGGCGTCCGGGTCGCGCGCGGGCGGCGAGAGGGGCGCGATCTCGGCCTCGATGATTTCGGGTTCGTCGAACTGCAGCAGGAACTGCACGCTGGGATCGTAGAAACGGACCACGGCGCTGTAGGGCACGGTCAGCACCTTGGGCGCGCCGCCGAACTTCAGCATCACCGAGAACAGGTCAGGCTCGACCGCCAGATCCCAGTACTGGTGCTGCAGCACCACCGTCATCTCGTCCGGATATTTGGCCAGGACGTCGGGCGGGACGCTGACGCCTGCCGCGCGGGTCTTGAAGGTGATGTAGAAGTGGTGGGCGCCGGGGATGCCCTCGGGCATGGCCGCCCGCTCCAGCGCCAGGCGGATCACGCCGCGCAGAGCGTCCTGGGCGAGTTGCTCATAGTGCATCTCGTCGACAGGGGGAGTTTGATCCGTC
Source organism: Brevundimonas sp. LPMIX5 (assembly GCF_003576505.1). Classification (NCBI taxonomy): domain Bacteria; kingdom Pseudomonadati; phylum Pseudomonadota; class Alphaproteobacteria; order Caulobacterales; family Caulobacteraceae; genus Brevundimonas; species Brevundimonas sp. LPMIX5. The sequence goes on along the minus strand of NZ_QWTZ01000002.1, from coordinate 597,056 downwards.
ATCAGCGCCTCAAAACAGGGGAACGCGTGACTGTTACCTGTCCAGCGCAGGCGACGGAAGACGCAGAGTCGCTGCTTCGGAAGGAATTTCGATTTCGCAGGAGTAGGGGGCTTCTGTTGCCAGGCGCCCCCCGGGCCCCGCCTAAGGATCTGAACCCCTAGGAGTTTAAGTTCGAAATCAACCGAACCGCATTACGCGGCGAGGCGGACTTCTCCAGCGAAGTTATCGTTCGCAGTTAGATAAAGGCCCGATACGGTGGGCCAGGACGAGCGAAAGCAATCCTCTTTACACGTCCGTCGATGCTAGTCGGCCCCATGCTGCCTCCGCCGATAACGCGGGGAAGAAGTTGGTGGAGCCGCCGGGATTCGCACCCGGGTCCGGTCCGCTTATTACAGGCGCGTTTATCGCCATAGCCCGGGCGAACCCGAGCAGGATCAATATAGTATGGGCGGCCTCGGCTTCCAAGAGGCTGGCGCAGAAGATCAGGCGAAACCGGCGAAGCGGGGCCAGTCTCGCTGCTGGTTGCGGAACCAGGTCAACTGACGCTTGGCGTAGTTGCGGGTGGCTTGCTTCACGGCCGCGACGGCGTCGTCCAGCGACAGTTCGCCCGCCAGATGGGCCGCCAGTTCGCGCACGCCGACTGCCTTCATGGCGGGCAGGTCAGGGGCCAGGTCGCGGGCGACAAGGGCGCGCACCTCATCTAGCGCGCCCTGAGCCATCATCGCATCCACACGCACGTCGCATGAGACGTAGAGACGATCGCGTTCTGGCTCCACGACAAGGGCGTCATAGCTGCCCGGCGCAAGCAGGGGGCGGGTGCCGGCCTTCCAGTCGCTGAGCGCGCGGCCGCTGGCGCGGTGCACGCTGAAGGCGCGGATCAGCCGCTGGCGGTCTGCGGGGAAGATGGCGGCCTCGGCGGCGAGGTCGACCTCGGCCAGGCGGCGGCGGAAGGCGGCCTCGCCCTCGGCGTCGAACTCGGCCTGAACAGCGTCGCGGATGTCGGCCTGGACAGGCGGGATTTCGGCCAGCCCCTTGGTCAGGGCGTTGAAGTAGAGGCCCGTCCCTCCGACCAGCAGGGCCGGGCGGCCCTCGGCGGCCAGTTCGGCCAGCAGGGCCATCACCGCCCGACTCCAGCGCCCAACGGACCAGGCGTCGGCGGCGTCGGCGACGCCGTAGAGGCGGTGCGGAATCTCGGCCTCGTCCTCGACCGACGGCCGGGCGCTGAGCACGCGCAGGTCGGCGTAAAGCTGCTGGCTGTCGGCGTTGATGATGACGGCGCCCGTTTCGCGCGCGCGCTGCATCGCCAGCCGCGACTTGCCCGAGGCGGTGGGGCCGGCGATCAGGGTGATGAGGGGTTGGGACAAAGGATCAACTCGCGAACGGACGCTTAGGGCGATAGAACGCCTGTCACCGGCCCGGCAAGTCGTCGGGTCTTCAAGGAGTCTTCATCGTGACTGACCGCGCCGCCGTCCTCGCTGTCCTTGACGCCGTGACCGACCCCAGGTCGGGGCAGGGGCTGGCGACCGCCGGGCTGGTGCAGGGACTGGTGGTGACCGACGGGCGTGCGGGCTTCGTCATGGAAGTTCCCGCTAAGGAGACGGCGCTTTACGCCCCGGTGCGCGATGCGGCCGAGGCGGCGCTGAAGGCCATGCCGGGCATGGAGCGGGTGTCGGTCGTCCTGACTGCCGAGGCCGTGACCGCCGCACCGGCGCGCCGTACGGCGGGACTGTCGAAGGCGGCGACGGATCAGGGGCGCCCCAAGGCGCCGGTTCCGACCGAGCGCCCGGCCCATGTGAAGCGCGTTCTGGCCGTGGCGAGCGGCAAGGGCGGGGTCGGCAAGTCGACGGTCTCGGTCAATCTGGCGGCGGCCTTGGCGGCTCGTGGTTTGTCGGTCGGGGTGCTGGATGCGGATGTCTATGGCCCGTCGCTGCCGACCATGTTGGGGATCTCGGGCCAGCCCGCCTATGAGGACGGGGCGATGGTTCCGCATGTGGCGCATGGGCTGAAGGCCATGTCGGTCGGCCTGCTGACCAAGGCCGAGGACGCCATGATCTGGCGCGGGCCGATGGCGTCGCAGGCCATCAATCAGATGCTGACCCAGACGCGCTGGGGAACGGAAGAGCAGCCGCTGGATGTTCTGGTCATCGACCTGCCGCCCGGCACCGGCGACGTGCAACTGACCCTGATCCAGAAGACGCCGCTGGACGGGGCGGTCATCGTCACGACGCCGCAGGAAGTGGCCCTGGCCGACGCGCGCCGGGCGCATACCCTGTTCGACAAGGTCGGCGTCCCCACGCTGGGCTTGGTCGAGAACATGAGCGGCGAGGTGTTCGGAACCGGCGGCGCCGAGGCCGAGGCTGCGCGTCTGGGCGCGCCCTATCTGGGCGATCTGCCGCTGGACGGGGCGCTGAGGCGGGCGGGCGACGCGGGGCGGCCATTGGTCGCCGTTGACCCGCAGCACCCGGCGTCCGAGCGTTTCAGGCAGATCGCCGCGAAGGTCGCCCAGTCCTTGGGTTTTTAGGTCGCTGGCTCTTAAAGGGAGGCCATGATGGCTGAGCAGGAACAATCCGTGGTCGTCTGCGGCATCGACGGCAGCGCGCACGCTGAAAGCGCCGTGCGCATCGCGGCGCAGTTCGCCAGGGCGAAACACGCCAGACTGGCTCTGGTGGCGGTCAATCCGCTCAGCTCGGCCAGCGGCCACCCGGATATTCGCGCCTGGAAGGCTGAGGAGCAGGACGCCATTCTGATGCGGTCGATGACCGAGGCGCGGCGTCATTGTCCGTCGGTTGAAGCGGTCACGACCGAGGGGCATGACGTGGCCGACGCCCTGATCGCGGCGGCCGTCGCCCTAGGCGCGGATCACATCGTGGTGGGCACGGGCGACCGCAAAGGGCTGGTGAACTGGCTGATAGGCTCCACCGCCAAGGCCGTCGCCGCCCGTGCACCGGTCAGCGTGACCATCGCGCGGTAGGCTTAAGCGGGCTCGACCACCACGGCGGTGCCGTAGGCCAGGACTTCGGTCACGCCGGGCATGATCTCATTGGCGTCGTAGCGCATGGCCAGGATGGCGTTGGCGCCTAGTTCCCGCGCATGGGCGATCAGGTCGTCATAGGCTTCCTGGCGCGCGGCCTCGGCCAGTTTGACATAGGCGCCGACCTTGCCGCCGATCATCGACTGGACCCCGCCGATGGCGTCGGAAATGACGTTGCGCGAGCGCACGGTGATGCCGCGCACCACGCCCAGCTGGCGCACGATGCGATGACCGGCCAGGTCATTGGTGGTGGCGACGATCATGAGAAGCTCCTTGGGGTTCAGCGGCGGTCCAGAACGGTGAAGGCGAAGGCGTGGTCGTCCTTCTCGCCCGCCTCATGCGGTTCAAACGCTGTGCGGACGAAGGCGGTTTCGTCAAACGCCGGGAAGACGGCGTCGCCTTCCGGGTGGGCCTCGACCTCGGTGATGTACAGGCGTCTGGCGCGCGGCAGGGCGGCGGCGAATATGGCCGTGCCGCCGATGACGCAGACCTCGTCCACGCCGTCGTCGGCCGCCTGTTCGCGGGCGATGGACAGGGCTTCGTCCAGCGTCGAACAGACGACGGCGCCCTTGGCCAGGCCCGCCTCGGCGTAGGATTCATCCTTGGTCAGGACGATGTTCAGCCGTCCGGGCAGGGGGCGTAAGGGAAGGCTCTCCCAGGTCTTGCGGCCCATGATGCAGGGCTTGCCCATCGTCACCGCCTTGAAGCGCTGCAGGTCCGAGCGCAGCCTCCAGGGCAGGTCGCCGTCCCGGCCGATGACGCCGTTCCTGGCGCGGGCGACGACGAGGGCGATATGGGGCAGGGCCAAGGCGGTTCTCCGGAGCGAATCGGGAGCGACGCGACGCCGCTCCCGTTCGTAGAAGTTAGGCGTCCGGCTCGAGCAGTTTCAAGCGGAAGAACAGACCACCGATCACCGCGCCGATGGCCGGAGCGACGAAGAAGACCCAGACCTGGCTCAGGGCCTGACCCCCAGCCAGCAGCGCTGGGCCGAAGCTGCGCGCCGGGTTGACCGAAACGCCTGTCACCTGAATGCCGACGATGTGGATGACCGCCAGGGTGATGCCGATGGCCACGCCTGCGAAGGCGCCGTGGCCCTTGGCGCCGGTCACGCCCAGAATGGCGATCAGGAAGATGGCGGTGGCGACGATCTCGAACGTCAGCGCCGCCTGCAGGCCGTATCCGCCCGGCGATCCGGCGTCGAAACCGTTCTGGCCCAGGCTGGCGAAGCCGGTCTTGGCGATCATGCCGATGATGGCGGCGCCGATGATCGCGCCGATGAACTGGGCGATCCAGTAGAGGACCATGTCCTTGGCGCCCATGCGCCCGGCGACGAAGGCGCCCAGGCTGACGGCCGGATTGACGTGGCACCCCGAGATCGGCCCGATGCCGTAAGCCATGGCGATGATGGCGAAGCCGAAGGCCAGGGCGATGCCCAACTGCCCGACGTGATCGAACCCGCCCAGCACGGCTGCGCCGCACCCGAACAGCACCAGAACCAGCGTGCCGATCAGTTCGGCGGCGAACTTCTTGATCATGGAACCCTCCCGTTTCCCACCGCCTGAGAGCGGATCGGGGGGAGGTTGCGCCTAAACCCGAAATTTCACCAGTCGCTGTTACGCGAGTTTACGTTTCGGTCTTGAGCCAGCTCAGCCATTTGCGCTGCATCGCGGCGTTCAGGTCGACGCCGGCGCGGTCGCAGTAGATCAGCAGCATGCCCAATACGTCCGCCGCCTCATCGGCGAGGGCCTGAGCATCGGCGGCGCCGCGCGCCCTTTGGGTTAGACGCAGATGCTCGGCGGTCAACTCGCCCAGCTCTTCCTGCAACTTCAGCAGGGCCCAGTCGCGATCACGGTCGATGGCGTGTTCGCGCGCGTAGATGTCGGAGATGCGCAGCACATCCGCTTGGAGGTCGGTCAGCTTCATGCGGGGATCAGACGGCGACGGCGGCCTTGATGTGCGGCCAGGATTGGTAGTCGTTCAGCACGAAGTCCGACAGCTCAAAGCCGAACAGGTCGTCCTTGTCCGCCACCGTCAGGATCGGCAGGGGGAGGGGGGCGCGGGTTAGCTGCAGCTCGGCCTGCTCCAGGTGGTTCAGATACAGGTGGGCGTCGCCGAAGGTGTGGACGAAGTCGCCTGGCTCAAGCCCCACGACCTTGGCCAGCATATGGGTCAGCAGGGCGTAGGAGGCGATGTTGAAGGGCACGCCCAGGAAGACGTCGGCCGAGCGCTGATACAACTGGCAGCTCAGCCTTCCATCCGCGACGAAGAACTGGAACAGGCAGTGACAGGGCGGCAGGGCCATGTCGTCCACGTCGGCCGGGTTCCAGGCGCTGACGATGTGGCGGCGGCTGTTGGGATTGGTCTTCAGTCCGTGAACCAGTCTGGCGATCTGGTCGATGCTCGAACCGTTCGGGGCGGCCCAGGAGCGCCACTGTTTGCCATAGACGGGGCCGAGGTCGCCCTCGGCGTCGGCCCACTCGTCCCAGATGCTGACCCCGTTGTCCTTGAGCCAGGCGATGTTGGTCTCGCCGCGCAGGAACCACAGCAGTTCGATGAAGATCGACCGCGTATGCAGCTTCTTCGTCGTCAGCAGGGGGAAGCCCCTGGAAAGGTCGAAGCGCATCTGACGCCCGAAGACGCCCAGCGTCCCCGTACCGGTGCGGTCGTCGCGCCGCACGCCGTTGTCGAGGATGTCCCGCAGCAGATTCAGATACTGCCATTCGGGATGGTCGGCGGGCGCGGCCGCCGTGCGGGCTTGCAGGTCTGCGATCTGGACGGCGGCGTTCATGCCATGAAGATGCCGCTGATTCTCTTTGGAGGGCAGGGGCCTGATTCTCTTGCTCACAGAAAAAAGAAAACGCCCGCCGACTGCTCGGCGGGCGCTCCTTGTTTCAACGCGCTCTTACTTGCCGGGCGCGAGGCGTTCGTTCTGGACCCAGCCGACATTGTCGTTGTCGTCCATGACTTCCCACCAGGCGCCGTCGCGGTTGCCGGTGGGGTAGAGGCGCAGGCCGACCGGCAGGGCGCGGACGACCGAGCCGCCGCTGGGCGCCGAACGCAGGGTCGAGGCTTCCTGGACCGTATAGCTCTGGATCGGAGCGGCCTGGGCCGCCGAACCGCCTTCCAGGCCGCCCATCTGGGTCACCATGTCGGTGTAGGCCTGGATGAAGGACTGGGCCACGATGCGGCCGATCTCGGTGTTTTCATAGCTGCCGCCGCCCAGGGCGCCCGCGCCGAAGCCTGCGGCGCCCGCGCCCCAGCTCATGTCGCGTTTTGAGGCGTAACCTTCGGTCACCAGCTCGGTTTCCGAGGTGCGGACGTTGGTCAGCGACAGGACCGTATTGGCTTCCATGTTGCGCGTGCGCAGACCGCCGACGAGGGCGCCTGCACGGCCGCCCAGCGCCGCGCCGGCCAGACCGGCCAGGGCGTTGCCGCCGCTGTTGGCGTTCTGGCTGGCGATTTCGCCGACCAGCACATAGTCGGCCGCGCGCACCTGGCCGCCGCCGACGTTGGAGCCGCGCTGCAGGTCGCCGCCCGAGGCCATCTCGCGTTCGCGCTGGGCGACGCTCATGCCGGCGCCGCGATCAACCAGGGTGAAGCAGCCCGAACGCTGGATCACGACGCGCAGCAGGCTTTGCGGCGGCGAAAGCTGCAGCTCACGCCAGTAGTCGGATTGTCCGTCGGCGATGGTGATCGAGCCGAGGCTGGCGCGGCAGCGCGGGATCTGGGCCATCTGGGCATCCTGCGCGCGCTGCGCGCCGCTGCGGGCCTGGGCCTGCGATACGGTCGGCAGGACCGAGGCGGTAATCAGAACGGCGAGGGCCGGGGCGATAAGACAGGTCTTCAAAACGTGATCTCCTGGTTTGCTATCAAGCTTCACGGCCCTTGGGCGCCGACACGCGGCGGGCGGAAACGCCGTAGCAATACGGTCGAGCTAAAGGAACCTTGTTTATTGACCGGCGGTCAGGCGTTCCTGCTGTAGCCAGCCAATGTTGTCGTCAGAGTCCAGTACCTCTACCCATTGGCCGTCGGACTTTCCGGTCGGGAACACTGTGGCGTCAGCGGCAAGGGGCCGGATGGCGTCGCCGTTGGGGGTTGTGCGCAGCACAGTCGGCAGGGCTAGTCGACGGTTGGCCATGTTCGGGGCTGCGTCGGCGCGGCGACGGGCTTCTTCTTCTTGCCGGATTTCTTCGCGCAGCCGGCGGCGTTCCTCTTCGCGTGCGCGGTCAAGGCGCTCCTGTTCGCGACGTTCCGCATCGGCTTTGCGGGCGGCTTCGGCTTCACGCTCGGCGGCGGCGGCGCGGACAGCCTCGCGGTTGGCTAGCGTGACTTTCGGCGTCTGGTCGCCCGTACCGCCAAGGCTGGTCACCAGATCAGCGTATCCGCGCACCAGGGCCAAGGCGATCACCTTGCCCTCATCCTGCCTCTCATAGCCAGCGCCGACGCGGCCGCCGAAGTGGTTGTCGCGGATGCGAAGGCCGCGCAAATCATCTTTATTGGCCACGGCGCGCGTGCTGCCGACGGTTTCAGCCAGAGGCACGCTGGCCAGCGAAAAGACGATCTGGGCGTCCTCCTTGCCGCGACCGATGTCCTTTTTCAGGTCGCGAATTCGCTCGACCGTATTGGCGTTCAGCGCCTGGGCCGGGGCGGCCTGGCCGCCTTGCTGACCGCTCAGAGCGCTGCCAGCCATGTTCATGGCGGCGTTCATGGCCTGCAGTTGCAAGGGATTAAGCCCGGCCTCGGCGCCCAAGCCGCCCAGACCGCCGACACCTCCGCCCAAACCTCCGCCCAGATCGCCGCCCGTGGCTGCGGCCAGGCCGGCCGTGAGCAGGGCGCGCCCGCCGACCGCCGCCAGCGAGCCAAGCAGTCCTGACCTACGATCGCTGTCGGTCGATTCAATGGGGTTCGCGAGTTCGGCGACCAGGACGAAGTCGGCCGTGCGGATGCGCGCGGCGCCGCCCAGGTTGCGCTCGCGCTCGACTAGATCCATGCCCGGCCCGCGCTCGATCAGGGTGAAGCAGCCGGAATCGCGGATCACGGTGCGCAGCAGTTCTGTCGGGGCTCCCAGACCCATCTGGTCGAACAGAACGCCTTGGGTTTCGGCGATCGCCACGGTTCCGAGGTTCTGGCTGCAGCGCGGGGCTTCATTGATGACCTGGGCCGTTTCTGCATTGTTCCGCCGGCCGAAAATCTGAGCGTCAGCCGGGGAGACCGAGACGACGAACAGGGCCGAGGTAGCCATCAGGACGAGCGCGAAACGAGACATTATGAACCGGTCGATTGTGGAGAACCGGCCCGCCTTTAGCTTTGCCGTTGCAGCAAAGCAATCAGTGTTAGCCCGAAAAGCCGCCTGCATTGAGGAAGGCCGCTTCCTCTGGGGAGGTCGCGCGTCCCAGGCAGTCGTTTCTGTGCGGGAAGCGTCCGAAGCGCTCGATGATGTCGCGATGAATCACGGCGAACTTGTAGGTCTGCGCTTCGGTCGCCTCATCCAGCAGCGTCAGCAGCTGTTCCTGGTTCTCCAACGATTCAGAGTGCATCAGCGGCATCAGCACGAAGGGGCGCAGCTCAGGCGCGACCTCGCGATCATGCCCGCGCTGAATCGCTTCCTTAGCGAAGGAGACGGCCAGGGGGTCGGTTGCGAACATATGGGCGGTGTCGCGAAAGGCGTTTCGCGGCAACTGGTCCAGCAGGATGATCAGAGCCAGGGCGGCGTCAGGCGTCTCAAGCCAATGATCCAGCCGGCGGGCGGCGGCGGCGAAGTGGGTATCGCTGCACCGCTCAGTGAAGGCGCGATCGAAGGCGGCGTCCTTGGCGAACCATTTTTCGGGTCCGGCGTCGGTCCAGAAGGCGATGACTTCGGCGGGGGTCTGAAGCTGGGTCATGCGGCCAGCCTAGCAGCAGCGCGCCAAAAGGCACGACCTTGCGGTGGCCCGGCGTTCGCAATGTTAAAGGAAGAAATGGTCGGAGTGGCAGGATTCGAACCTGCGACCCCCGCGTCCCGAACGCGGTGCTCTACCAGACTGAGCCACACTCCGACTTTCGCAATCAGGCGATCCGTGGGCCGCCGCTTGCGTCGAGGAGGGGGCTTATAGCCATGCCGACGGGCCCTCGCAAGCGGGTAAATGAGCCTCCGGAAAAAACTCTTGGGTCGATGAAAATTCTTTCCTTTTCAGGTGTTGCATCCCCCGAAACCTTGGCGTATCTGACCGCTCCTCGCCGCGACGCACTGCGGCGGCGGGGAACACCGGACCGCTGGGGAATGGTGTAATGGTAACACTACGGTTTTTGGTACCGTCATTCTAGGTTCGAGTCCTAGTTCCCCAGCCATCGTCCGAGAGGGGTAGAGCGCATCAAGCGCCCCCTTTGAGGTTCAGCTTTCATATCAAATGCTTCGTTGCGCGCGATAGTCGTGGGCGGTCTGCTGCCCGGGTTGCTGTGCGACCGGCCCAGTCGGGACTTTGAAACCGGATGAGGCGCTCGGTTTGGGGCGCTGTTAGTCAATCCAATGCGCTTCAGGGCCGGATGGCGGAGCGGTTACGCGGCGGAGTGCAAATCCGTCCAGCCTGGTTCGATTCCAGGTCCGGCCTCCACGCGCGCCCCGCAGAGCTGAAGCGTGAGGCGCGTTGATCCCTGTTGCATCTCATCTAGTCTGAGGCCGCTGAGGAGAAGATCATGTCGCGTTTGCGGCCCGCGCCCCCGGTGGAGGCGTCCGCCTGGCTCAACACCTCATCGCCTGTCGCGCTGGAGGACCTGCGCGGAAAGGTGGCGTGCTTGGTGTTTTTCCAGCGACTGTGCCCTGGCTGTTCCCACTATGCGATGCCGCAGGCCCGGCGCGTCGTGGAGACGTTCACCTCTGGCGAAGTGGCGGTCATGGGCGTGCACAGCGTGTTCGAACACCATGAGCAGCAGACAGACGAAGCGGCTCTGTCTCGCTGGCTGACGGAGCAGGGGTGCAGGTTTCCTGTGGCTGTTGATGCCCAGTCCGACGGCCGCGTGATGACGCCGAAGACCATGACCGCCTATAATTTGCAGGGCACGCCCAGCCTGGTGCTGGTCGATCGCCAGGGGCGCCTGAGGGCGCGCCATTTCGGCCCGGTATCGGATATGCGTCTGGGCGCCGAGATCATGGCCCTGCTTCTGAAAACCGGCTGAACCTTAGTCGTCTCAGGCGGGTCGCGCCGCCCGCAGAAGTTTGACGGCGCGCGTCAATTCGGCGTCGTCCAGGCTGGCGAAGCCCAGGCGGAAGGCGTTCGCCGGACGGCTTTGATCAAGGCGAAGCTGTCCGCCATGAGACAGCAGAAGACCCACGCGCTCGGCCGCCTCGGCCCAGGCGGCAGCGTCTATGGAGGGGACGACCTTCAGCCAGAGGGCCAAGCCCCCGGCGGGGCTGTCGAAGGCGACGGCGTCGCCGAGTTGGGCGGTGATCTCTGCGGCCAGAAGGTCGCGGCGATGTTCGTAGATCTTCCTGGCCTTGCGGGCGTGGCGGCCCAGGTCGCCTTCGTCGATCAGCTTGGCCAGGGCGTGTTCGAGCGGAATATCGCCTTGTCGATCAATGGCTTCGCGCAGGTCTGTCATCCTGGCGAGCAGGTCGGGATGGCCAGTCGCGTAGCCGATCCTTAAAGCCGGGGCGAGCAGTTTGGACACCGACCCGATGTGGACCACCCGATCGTCAGCCAGGGCCCGCGCGGCCAGAGGCAGGACCGGACGTCCCTCGAAGCGGTATTCGTGGTCATAGTCGTCCTCGATCAAGATCAGACCGCGACGACGCGCTATTTCGAGCAGCCGAAGCCGACGCCCGGCGCCGAGGGTCACTGTCGTCGGATACTGATGATGCGGCGTCACATAGACGGCGCGAACGCCTGGTTCCTGATCCAGCAACTGTTCGAAACGGTCGATATCCAGACCCTGCGCGTCCACCGGGGCGCTGACAACGCGGGCTCCGGCCGCGCGGAACGCCTTCCAGGCCAGGGGGTAGCCGGGGTCCTCGACCGCGATCGCTTCGCCGGGTTTCAGGGCGGCGCCGGCCACCAGAAACAGCGCCATCTGGCTGCCTCGCGTCACCAGCAGGTCGTCTGCGTCGATCGTCAGGCCGCGTTCTGCCTCCAGATAGCGCGCCAGGGCGTAGCGGAGAGGCGGGGCGCCGCGTGGGTCGCCGTATCCTGTCAGCCTCTTCAGCCCGGCCGCCGACACCGCCCGGCGAAAGGCGCGCGCCAGCTCCACCCCCGGCATCAGCCGCGCGTCGGGCGCGCCGTCGGAGAACCTGAGGGGCGTCAGGGCAGCGCGAGAAGCAAGAGGCGAGGTCTGGGACTTTCTGGGCGGCCCCCAGGTCCGGACGCCGAGATCCGGCAGGTCACGGGCCACAAAGGTGCCGCGCGACGCTTCGGCGACCAGCCAGCCCTGAAGGATGAGCTCCTGATAGGCGGCGTCGATGGTGTTGCGATGAACCCCGAGCGACTGGGCGAGCGCCCGTGTGCCCGGCAGGCGATCGCCAGGCTTGAGCCGCCCGCGTTCGATTTCGCGGATGATCGAGCCCGCCAGATTGATGAACAGAGCCTTGGAGCTGTCCTCGATCAACTCGATGACCACGGCGCTGCGTCCCATGATCCGGCCTATCTCACCTTGTCAAAGCGGCCCTTATCGCTAGGCCGAGATGTGGGTATCCCACGACCACTCCAGCACAGCAACTCTGCTGTCGGACCTTTTGAAAAGGACAGGCTCGTGGCCAAGAATGCCGTTTTCTATCATGCCGGTTGTTCTGTCTGCGTCGACGCCCAGCGCCGCTTTGTGGGCGCGTTGGACCCGGCGGTCTATGCGGTAGAAGTCGTCCATCTGGGCGAAACGCCCGAGCGCCTTCCCGAGGCGGAGGCGATCGGCGTCAAGTCCGTGCCGGCCATCGTCATGGAGGGCGCCGTCTATCACATCAATCACGGCGCTGATCTTTCGGCGCTCAGTTGAACTCCAGTCGGCCTTCCCGACACCCCCCCCTCTTGGAAGGCCGCATGGCGGGCCGGAACCCTCCCATAGTTCCAGCCCGCCTCTTTTTTACATGATCCGAGGTGAAGACATGCACTCCGACCTTGCAACACGGGTTCTGGACCCTGACCTGGCGCACGTCCTGACGCTGGAGCAGCAGCGCCAGCAGGACAGCATCGAACTGATCGCCTCGGAGAACATCGTCAGCGCGGCTGTGCGTCAGGCGCAGGGGTCGGTGCTGACCAATAAGTACGCCGAGGGTTATCCGGGGCGGCGCTACTATGGCGGTTGTGAAACGGTCGATATCGCGGAGAAGCTGGCCATTGACCGGGCCTGCGCCCTGTTCGATGTCGATTACGCCAACGTCCAGCCGCACTCTGGCGTGAACGCCAATCTGGCGGTGCTGTTCGCCCTGATCAAACCGGGCGATCGGATCATGGGGCTGGATCTGGCCTGCGGCGGGCACCTGACCCACGGCTCGCCGGTCAGCCTGTCGGGCCAGTGGTTCGAGGTCAGCGCCTATCGGGTGCGCGAAGACAATGATCTGATCGACTATGACGACATGGAGCGGCGCGTTCTGCAGGATCGGCCGAAACTGATCTATGCGGGCGGATCGGCCTATCCGCGGCGGATTGACTTCGCCCGCATGCGCCAGATCGCCGACAAGGTCGGGGCCTGGCTGGTGGCGGATGTGGCGCATTACGCCGGTCTGATCGCGGCGGGGCTGTATCCCAATCCGACGCCCCATGCGCATGTGACGACCTCGACCACGCACAAGACCCTGCGCGGGCCGCGCGGCGGGCTGGTCCTGTGCAACGATCCCGAACTGGCGCGCCGGATCGACAAGGCCGTGTTTCCTGGCACTCAGGGCGGGCCGCTGATGCACGTCATCGCCGGCAAGGCCGCCGCCTTCCATGAGGCGCAGCAGCCCTCGTTTGTGGACTATTCGCGCGCAGTGATCGAGAACGCTCGGGTTCTGGGCGAGACTTTGGCGGAGGGCGGGCTGCGGCTGGTGTCGGGCGGCACGGACTGCCACCTGGTGCTGGTCGATCTGCGTCCCTTTGGCGTGACCGGAAAGCAGGCGGTGGAAGCTCTGGAAGCGCATCATCTGATCGCCAACAAGAACTCCGTCCCCTTTGATACGGCGTCGCCCATGATTACGTCAGGCCTGCGGCTGGGCTCGCCGTCGTCGACCTCCAGGGGGTTCGATGCGGCGGCGTTCCGGACCGTTGGCGGGTTGATCCTCTCCATCCTTCGCGGCGTGCGCGACGGACGGTCCGACAGCAGCGAGATCAGGGCGCAGGTCGCAGACCTGACGCGCGCCTATCCCCTGACCGCTCCAGGCGCGGCGGTCGCCTGATGCAGGAGGCGTGATGCAGGTCATCTCGATCCAGAGCCAAGTGGTTCACGGCCACGTCGGCAACAGCGCGGCGGTCTATCCTCTTCAGGCCGCCGGTTTCGAGGTGGCGGCCGTCCCCACGACCCTGCTGTCGAACCATCCCCACTATCCGACCATGAGAGGGCGGGTGCTGGAGGCGGACCTGGTGGCCGACCTGCTGCTGGGCGTCGAGGAAAGGCAGTTGCCGCAGCAGGCGGCGGCGATCCTCACCGGCTATATGGGTTCGGTGGGCAATGCGTCGGTGGTCGTGGACTTCCTGCGTCGCGCGCGGCGGCTGAATCCTGATTTCGTCCTGATCTGCGATCCGGTCATCGGGGACGACGATCTTGGGGTCTTTGTCGAAGACGGGCTGATCGAACGGTTCCGAGATGAGCTAACGCCGATAGCCGACATCGTGACGCCGAACCAGTTCGAACTGGGACGGCTGGTCGGCGAAAGGCCCGATACGGTCGAAGGTCTGCGCGCCGCTGCGGATCAGTTGAGCCGTCGTGGAACGGGCCGCGTCGTGGTCACGGGCTGCGTTCTGGTCGACACCCGCGACGGCGAGGTCGAAACCGTGGCGCTGGAGGGCGGCAAGGCGCACCGGACCTCCATTCCACGCCTGCCCATTCGGCCCAGCGGCACGGGCGATTTGTTCACCGCCTTCATGACGACGTGGTTGCTGAAGAGCGCGTCGTTGGCGGGCGCCGCCGAGCGCGCCACCAGAGACGTTCAGCGCGTTCTCAGGCGGACGCTGGATGCGGGCGCGTTCGAGATGCGCATCATCGGCGATTGACCGCCTGTCAGATGTCTACGTGAGACAGGGAAGCCCGGCCGTTGCATTAACGGTCGGGCTTTCCGTGATTGGGCCGGGCTTAGTTGTAAGCGATGACAGCTTCGATGACGCGGTCCTGAACGGCTTCATCCAGATAGGCGCTCATCGGCAGGCTGATCACGCGCTCGGCCTTGGCCTCGGTCACCGCCAGTCCGCCTGCGCCGACCGGATGGCTGCTGTAGGCGGGCTGGCGGTGAAGCGGGATGGGATAATAGACCGCCGTGGGAATGCCCTTGGCCTTCAGGGCGGCGGCCAGACCGGCGCGGTCGTCATGTTCGATGGTGTATTGCGCCCAGACCGAACGGCCGCCGGGGATCACGCGGGGGACGGCGGCGACATGGGGCTGCAAGGCCTGGGTGTAGCGGTCGGCGATACGGTTGCGCCGCTCGATCTCGTCCTCGAAAATCTTGAGCTTTTCAACGAGGACGGCGGCCTGAAGGGTGTCCAGACGCCCGTTCATGCCCAGTCTCAGGTTCAGATATTTGGGGTCATGCTCGAACCCGCACGCGGCGGCGTCGGCGGCGGTGGCCTGTCCATGCACCCGCAGGGAGATCAGATGATCCAGCAGGGTCTCGTCCTTCAGCAGGATGGCCCCGCCGTCGCCATAGGCGCCCAGAGGCTTGGCCGGAAAAAAGCTGAGGGTGGAGACGTCGGCCCAATGGATCGGGTGGCGTCCATCCAGGGTGCAGCCGAAACCTTGCGCTGAATCCGCGATCAGCTTCAGGCCGTGTTCGGCGGCGACGGCGGCAAGGGCCGGATAGTCGGCGGGCTGGCCGAACAGGTCCACGGCGATCACTGCGCGCGGGCGTAGCCGGCCTTCGCGTTCGACCTGATTTACGGCGGCGCGCAGGGCCTGCGGGTCGAGTGTCCAGGTGTCGGGGCGGATGTCGACGAAGACAGGAACAGCCCCGGCCAGCGCCACGACCTCGGCCGTGGCGGCGAAGGTGAACGCCGGGCAGAAGACAGCGTCGCCCGGCCCGATGTCCCAGGCCATCATCAAGAGAACCAGGGCGTCGGTGCCGTTGGAGCAGGACAGGGCGTGCGGGGCCTGGCCGAACTCGCACAGGGCGCGCTCCAGGGCGGCGACTGCCGGACCCATGATGTACTGGCCGCTGCGCGCCACCTCCAGCAGGGCGGCGTCGATGTCGGCGCCGATGCGCAGGCGTTGGGACTGGAGGTCGATGAAGGGAATGGTCAACGCGGTAAATCCGATCGTGTCACTCGGCCAAGCCGGGCCAGTAATGGGCGTTGGGGGTAGGGCGGGGGCCGAAAATGGCCTGGCCGACGCGGACCACGGTGGCGCCTTCGCGGACCGCCAGTTCGTAGTCGCCGGACATGCCCATCGACAGGCCGGTCATCTGGGGATGAAGGCGCTGCGCCTGATCGCGCAGACGGCGCAGCAGGGTGAAACAGGGCCGTACCCGATCAGGGTCGTCGCTGAACACGGCCAGCGTCATCAGGCCCTGCGGCTTCAGGCGTGGAAAGGCCTCCAGCTGTTCGATGAAGTCCAGCGCGTCGCCGGGGTGGAGGCCGAACTTGCTCTGCTCGCCCGAGGTGTTGACCTGGACATAGACGTTCATGTCCCGGTCGTCGGCCTCAAGACGGCGGTTCAGGATGTCGGCCAGTTTCAGACTGTCGAGGGCGTGGAACTCGTCGGCCAATCGGGTGAGGTATTTCACCTTGTTCGACTGCAGGTGGCCGACGATGTGCCAGCGTATCGCCAGGTCAGCGAGATCTTCCGCCTTGTCGCGGGCTTCCTGCAGCTTGTTCTCGGCGAAATCGGTGACGCCGGCGCTCCACGCCAGACGCAGAATATCGGCCGGCACCGTCTTGGTGACAGGCAGCAGGCGGACGCTGTCGAACGGTCGGCCCGCCTGTTCGCAGGCGACTGCGATGCGGCGATGAACCAGCGCCAGATTGGCGGCGAAGCTCTCACGCGGATTGGGTCCGAAACGTTGTAGGTCGGCGGGCGATAAGGCGGAGGCGACTGAGGCCTGGGGCAAGGGATGCATCCTCCCGATACAAGGGAACGGCGGCGCGCCGGAGAGGTGAGCCGCATCTGCAAACTATAGGCCCGATTGGCGGGTCAGGCCCTCCACATTCGATCCGTGAAGCAGACCGCTTTGTAAGCGCCGATCACGCGGGAAAGAGGCTGACCAGCCGACCGACGGCGGCTTGAATCTCTTTGGGCGTGGAGGCGGCGAAACCCATCAGCCAACCGGGGCGGCCCTGGCCATCGGCGTGAAGGCTGGACAGGCCGGTCAGGTGAACGCCTGCGCGCCGGGCCTGAACCAGGGTCTCGGCCTCGGCATGGCCGTTGATCAGGAAGCACGGCGCCTGAAGCCCGCCTGCGGGCCGGTCCAGCATCACTACATGTCCAAGGCTGGCCTTGATGGCGGCGTCGAGAGCCTCCAGCCGTTCCGCATAGACGCCGCGCATGGTGCGGACATAGGCGCCGAACCGCCCGTCCTCGATGAAGCGGGCGAGGGTGAGTTGGGCGATGGAGGCGGTGTGGCCGTCCATCAGGCTGCGCGCCGTGACCATCGGCTCCACCAGCGTCTGGGGAAGCACCAGATAGGCCAGCCTCAGGCCGGGGAAGAGGGATTTGGTGAAGGTGCCGAGGTAGAGGGTGCGGTCGTGCGGATCGAGCCCCTGCACGCAGGCCGTGGGGCGGCCGGTATAGTGAAACTCGCTGTCGTAATCGTCCTCGATGATCCAGGCGTCGGCCTGCGCCGCCCATTGGATCAGGGCCAGGCGGCGCTCCAGCGACAGGGTGCGGCCGGTCGGGAACTGGTGCGAGGGCGTGACGAAGGCGGCGCGCGCCGAAGTCGGCGCCGCCAGAATGTCGTCGGTGCGCAGGCCCTGATGATCGACGGGGATGGGCAGGCGTTTCAGGCCCGCCGCTTCAAAGGCCCTGCTGGCGCCTGAATAGGCGGGGTCCTCGATGAAGACGCCGTCGCCGGGGTCCATCAGCACCTGGGCGCACAGGGTCAGGGCCTGCTGGGTGCTGGTCAGCACCAGAACCCGGTCAGGCGTCGCGCGCGCGCCGCGCTCAAGGTTCACATAGTCGGCGATGGCCTGACGAAGGCGCGGGTCGCCCTGCGGGTCGCCGTGGGCCAGGGCCTTGGCGCCTTCTTCGCGCAGCACCTGCCGGTGCAGCCGCTCCCACTGGGCGAAGGGGAAGAGGCGGGTCTCGGGCACGCCGGGCGAGAAGGCCAGGGGTGTGAAGGGATCGCGCGCGCTGCCCGCCTGAGCCATCGCCGCGCCGCGTCGGCTGAGGCGCGCCTGAGACGCGCCCGCGGGGGTGCGGCGGGCCGAGGGTCGCAGGACGCCGCGTTTCAGGCCCAGTTCCGTCAGTTTACAGACGAAGCTGCCGCTGCCTACCCGCCGCTCGATGAAGCCTTCGGCGTGCAACTGGGCATAGGCGGTCTCGACCGTGTCGCGCGAGACGCCCAGCGACCGCGCCAGGGTGCGTGAGGAGGGCAGGGGGCGCCCCGCCGTCAGCGAACGGTCGATGATCAACTGGCGCACCGCGCGCTGGATCCGGGCGTGCAGGGGCAGACCAGCCTGGGCCGGGTGATCCATGAAGGTCTGCACCGAATCCAGCTGGGCGCGCCTGAACATTGGTCTGCTTCATCTATCAAAAGTGGCCGGATTGATCGGGCCAATGGGGGGCTAGGTCTCACGCCGTCGGCGCGATGGCAATGTCGCCTCCTGTCCGACCCTTCATGGAAGGCTGACGGACGGACGATCATGAGTGCTTTTGACTTCGCGACCTTTTTTCGCAGCGACCTGGACGCCCTGCGCGACGAAGGGCGGTATCGGGTGTTCGCTGATCTGGAGCGGCTGTCGACCGGCGGCCCCTATGCCTGGGACCATCGCAGGGACCGCGTGATCGTCGTCTGGTGCTCCAACGACTATCTGTCGATGGGCGTCCACCCCGAAGTGCTGGCGGCCGCGCGGCAGGCGATCGACAAATACGGTGCGGGGGCGGGCGGAACACGAAACATTTCCGGCACCAGCCATGAGCATGTCCAGCTGGAGCGCGAGCTAGCCGACCTGCACGGCAAGGATGCGGCCCTGCTGTTCACCTCCGGATATGCGGCCAACGATGCGGCCCTGTCGACGCTGGGCAAGCGCCTACCCGGCGCCGTGATCTTCTCCGACGCCCTCAACCACGCCTCCATGATCGAGGGAATGCGCCGTTCCGGCGCGGAGCGGCGGGTGTTCGCGCACAACGACTGGCGCGATCTGGAGCGCCAGATAGACAGCGTCTGCCGCTATCGGCCCAAGCTGGTCTGTTTCGAGAGCTGCTATTCGATGGACGGCGACTTCGCGCCGATCGCGGCGATCTGCGATGTCGCCGAACGCCACGGCGCCTTCACCTATCTGGACGAGGTCCACGCCGTGGGCCTTTACGGCGAGCGGGGCGCGGGCGTGGCCGAGCGCGACGGCCAGTCGCACCGGATCAGCATGATCCAAGGCACGCTCAGCAAGGGATTCGGCGCGATGGGCGGCTATTTGGCGGGCGATGCGGATGCGGTCGATTTTGTCCGCAGCCATGCGCCGGGCTTCATCTTCAGCACCGCCCTGCCGCCGTCGGTCGTGGCCGGGGTGCGCACTGCGCTGAAACACCTGAAGGCCGACGGCGGACCCCGGCGCGCTCTGGCTGCGCGGGCCAGGTCCATCCGCGAAGGCATGGTCAGGATCGGCCTGCCGGTCCTGCCCAGCCCCAGCCATATCCTGCCGGTGATGATCGGCGATGCGGCGACGGCCAGGCGCGTGACCGACCGGCTGATGGAGGATTTCGGCGTCTATGTCCAGCCGATCAACTATCCGACGGTTGCACGCGGGACCGAGCGCCTCAGGGTCACGCCCACGCCTCTTCATGCCGACGAGGACGAAGAACAGCTGCTGGAGGCGCTGGCCGAAATCTGGCGCGACAACGCCGAGTGGCGACGCTGCTCCGCGATGGGGATGCGTCAGTTGGAGTCTGCCTGACGAAGGGCTCTCGCCGTGGTCTACGCCATCAAGACCTGCGCGCTCTGATACAGCATGTAGAGGGCCACGACGAAGATCAGGCCTGCGAAGACGGTGTTCAGCAGGCCTTTGCGGCTGGACATGGTCTTGGCCAGCCGCGCGCCTGCCAACCCGCCCAGAACGCCCCCGCCGATGAAGACCGCCGCCAGCGCCCAGTTCACCCATCCCGCCAGCGCATAGTTGAAGGCGGTGGTCAGGCCGAAGGCGGTGACGCCGACCAGCGACGAGCCGACGGCGTAATAGATGGGCATGCCGGTCGAACCCATCAGGCTGGGCACGATCAGGAAGCCGCCGCCGATGCCGAAGAAGCCCGACAGCATCCCCGTCGCCGTTCCCGTGCCGATCAGCTTGGGCGCATTGCGCGCGGTCAGGGTCACATACGGGTCGCCCGCCGCCGAGCGGCCGCGCAGCATCAGGGCGCCGACGATCAGCATCAGCACCGCGAACAGGGCCAGCAGCTTCTGCCCGTCCACCGCCTTACCCAGGCTGGAGCCCAGCGCCGCCCCGACCACGCCCGCCGCCGCGAACAGCAGGGCGATCTTCCATTTCACCGACCCGTGGCGGGCGTGATTAAGCAGATTGGCGAAGGCGTTGGCGGCTACCGCGAAAGCACTGGTGCCGATGGCCAAATGGGGGTCTTTCACCCCCACCAGATAGACGATCAGCGGCACGGCCAGGATCGAGCCGCCCCCGCCCACCAGGCCCAGGGTGAAGCCGACCAGCGACCCCGCCCCGGCGCCCAGTCCGTATTGCAGCAGGCTGAGCGGCTCGCCCATCAGGCGGCGCTCTTTTGTGCGCGGGGGGCGACGCCCGGCTCGACGCAGTCGGGCGCGCACAGCCACTCGCGGCCCTTCAGCATCCCGACCCAGTAGATTTCCGGCAGGGCCTGCGCCTTCAGGTGCCAGGCGCGCCGCGTCGGCTGGCGCCCGTCCAGCATCCAGGCCGGGAAGCTGGGCAGCAGCTTGCCGCCATAGCCGAACTCGGCCAGCACGATCTTGCCGCGCTCGACCGTCAGGGGGCAGGAGCCATAGCCGTCGTAAACGGCCTTCAGCGCCTTGCCGTCCAGCATGGAGATGACGTTCTCGGCCACGACCGGCGCCTGTTTACGGGCGGCGGCGGCGGTCTTGGCGTTGGGCGCCGAGCAGGCGTCGCCCAGACCGAAGACGTTGTCGAGGCGGTTGTGGTGCAGCGTCGACTGATCGACGTCGATCCAGCCGCTGTCGGCCGCCAGCGGGCTGTGGCGGATGAAGTCGGGCGCGGTCTGCGGCGGGCAGACGTGGATCATGTCGAAGTCGCGGATGACTTCGCTGACGGCGCCGTCGGCGTTGGTGACGGCGAAGGTCGCCTTGCGCGCCTCGCCGTCGATAGCGGTCAGGCGCGAGTTGAAGCGCAGGTCGACGCCGTAACGCTCGATGTATTTCATCAGGGCGGGGACGTAGTCCTTGACCCCGAACAGCACGGCCCCGGCGTTGTGGAATTCGATGTCCACGTTCTGAAGGGCGCCGGTGCACTGCCAGTGGTCAGCTGACAGATAGAGAGCCTTCTGCGGGGCGCCCGCACATTTGATCGGCATGGGCGGCTGGGTGAACAGGGCGCGGCCGCCCTTCATCTCCTGCACCAGCTTCCATGTATAGGGCGCCAGATCGAAGCGGTAGTTGGAGGTTACGCCGTTGCGGCCCAGCGTCTCATTCAGGCCGGGGATGGCGTCCCAGTCCAGCTTGATGCCCGGTGCGGCGACCAGGGCGCGATAGCCGATGCGGCGGCCGTCCGACAGGCGCACCTGGTCGGCCTCGGGCGCGAAGTCGACGACGCTGTCCTTGATCCAGCGGGCGCCCTTGGGGATCAGGCGGCAGGTCTCGCGCATGGTGCGCTCAGGCGTGAAGACGCCCGCGCCGACCAGCGTCCAGCCGGGCTGGTAATAGTGGCGCTCGGACGGTTCGACGATCACGACATCCAGGCCGGGGCGGCGGCGCAGCAGGCTGGCCGCCGTGGCGATCCCGGCGGCGCCCCCGCCGACGATCAGGACATCGCAGGTCTCGGAAGCTTGGGCATGGGCCATGCCTCAGCCCTCCAGACGCGGGCCGAGCGGCGAGACATCGTAACCGGCGGCGGCGGCCAGGGCGACAATCTCTTCGGCCGGGCGCTCGCCTGCCTGCGACAGCGCCCACAGGAAGGTGGTGCGTGTGCCCGAGCGGCAGTAGCCGAGGATGGGCTGGGGCAGTTCGGCCAGCGCGGCCTTGAAGCGGGCGATGTCGTCGGGCGTCATGGCTCCGCCGCGAATGGGGATGTGGATGAAGGGCAGGCCCGCGGCCTCGGCGGCGGAGCGGATGTCTTCGGTCATCGGCTGGCCGGGCTCTTCGGCGTCGGGGCGGTTGGAGATGATGGCGCGATAGCCCTGGGCGGCCGCCGTCGGGACCTCCTCAGGCAGGATCTGCGGCGAGACATGCAGGCGGTCTTCCAGGGTGCGGATGTCCATGAGGCGGTTCTCTGGCTTGAGGAAAAAGGGGTGCGCGGAATTAGAGCGCGTTGATGGGCACTTTCAGGTAGCGGACGCCGTTGTCTTCCGGCTCGGGCATGCGTCCGCCGTTCATATTGACCTGAACCGAGGGCAGGATCAGGCGCGGCATGGACAGGGTGGCGTCGCGGGCGGTGCGCATGGCGACGAACTCATCCTCGCTGACGCCGTCGCGGACATGGATATTGCCCTCGCGCTGGGCGCCGATGGTCGTTTCCCACGCGAATTCGGTGCGGGCGGGCGGAGCCTTGTAGTCGTGGCACAGGAAGACGCGCGACGCCGGGGGCAGGGACAGCAGCCGCTGGATCGAGCGATACAGCGTCCGCGCATCGCCGCCTGGGAAGTCGCAGCGCGCCGTGCCGTAATCGGGCATGAACAGGGTGTCGCCGGGGAAGACGGCGTCGCCGACCACATAGGCCAGACAGGCCGGGGTGTGGCCGGGCACGTGCAGGACCGTAGCCTGAAGCCCGCCGATGGCGAAACGATCGCCGTCGTCGAACAACTGGTCGAACTGGCTGCCGTCGCGGCGGAATTCGGTCCCCTCGTTGAAGACTTTGCCGAAGACGTCCTGCACCTTGATGATGTCGCGGCCGATGGCCAGACGGCCGCCGAGGCGCTCTTGCAGATAGGGCGCGGCCGACAGGTGGTCGGCGTGGGCGTGGGTCTCCAGCAGCCACTGGACCTCAAGGTCCTCGGCCTCGACATAGGCGATCAGGGCGTCGGCCGAGGCGGTTGAGGTGCGGCCCGCCGCCTGATCGTAATCCAGCACGCTGTCGATGATGGCGCAGGCGTTCGAGCCGGGGTCGCGCACCACATGGCTGACGGTGAAGGTGGCGGGGTCGAAGAAGGATTTGACGACGGGCCGCTGGGCCTCGTTCGTCAGGGCGGCCTCGATCAAATCCCTCGCATGGTCGCGGGCGGGGTCGGTGGGGGCGTCGGTCACGGCGTCTCTCCGCATTGATCTGAATCAAGCAATTATATATTTACATATTATATGCAAGTAATTGTTTTCAAGGTGCGCTGCGCCTCGGCGACGCGTAGCCCTATGACATGGAAACCGACTCGATGACGGACACGCCCTCCCTGCGGCCTCTGCGGATCAATGAGGCGGCGCCGGATTTCACCGCGCGCACGACGCGCGGCCAGCGTCGGCTGAGCGACTATCGCGGGCGCTGGCTGGCTTTCTTTTCGCATCCGGCGGACTTCACTCCGGTCTGCACCAGCGAGTTCATCGCCCTGGCTCGGCGGCAGGCGGACTTCACGGCGATCGGCTGCGAACTGCTGGGACTGTCGGTCGACAGTCTCTATTCCCACCTGGCCTGGCTGAAGGATATCCGCGACCGCTTCGACGTGACGGTGGAGTTCCCGATCATCGAGGACCCCTCAATGGTCATCGCCCAGGCCTATGGGATGATCGACCCGGCGGCGCCCGACAGCGCCTCGGTGCGCGCCACCTTCGTCATCGACCCGACCGGGGTGGTGCGCGCCATCAGCTGGTATCCGATGAACGTCGGCCGCTCGGTCGAGGAGTTGCTGCGGCTGATCACGGCCCTGCAGACGGCGGATCGGGAAGGGGCTTCGGCGCCCGAGGGCTGGATGCCGGGCGCGCCCCTGCTTCAGGCGGCGCCGACCGACTTCGGCGACGTGGCGGCGGGCGATGACGCCTGGTATTATCGACCGGGGCCGAAATGACGCGCGGCGACGTCGATCTGGAGCGGTTGAAGGCCGTCGCGCCCGAGGCGGCCGAACTTTTGCGGCAACTGGCCAACGCCAACCGCCTGCTGATCCTGTGCCATATCGCTCAGGAAGAGCGTTCCGTCGGCCAGCTGGAACAGGAGCTGGGCCTGCGTCAGCCAGGCCTGTCGCAGCAACTGGCCGAACTGCGCCAGTCGGGTCTGGTGAAGACCCGGCGGGAATCCCGCTCCATCTACTACTCCCTCGCCGACGAGCGGACCGAGGGGGTGATGGCCATGCTGTTCGAGATCTTCTGCAAGGACCCGGCGGCCCTGGCCGATAGGCTGCATCAGGCGCCCGCGCCGGAGCCGACGCGGCCTGCAGGCGACGCGGCCCGGTTCGCCCGGATTCTTCCTCCGCGCGCCTGATGCGCTTCTTGCTGTTCCAGCTTCAGCTCAGGCGGTCCTCGACGATGCGGGCGAAGATCGACGAGGCGACGGGCAGGACGGCGTCGTTGAAGTCATAGACCGTCTGGTGGACCATCGGTCCGCCCTGGCCGAAGAACATGTAGGCCCCCGGTGCGTGCTGCAGCATATAGGCGAAGTCGTCGGTGAAGGGGTAAGGCTTCAGATCGCGCAGCACTTTGTCGGCGCCCAGCACCGAGGCGCAGGCGTCGGCGGCGATGGCGGCCTGGGCCGGGGCGTTGATGCAGGGCGGCACCCCGGCGATTTCAGTCACCGTGAGGGTGCAGCCAGTCATGCGGCCGACGCCGTCGCAGATGGCCTGAAGCTGGCTCCACATGGTTTCGATCACCTCGGGCGAGGTGGCGCGCAGGGTGCCCGCCAGGCTGGCTTCGTGCGGCACGACGTTGTGCGAGGCGCCCGCCTGCAGCTTGGTGACGGTGAACAGGGCCGGTTCCATCGGATCGACGTGACGGCCGATGATGGACGAGATTTCCGAGGCGACGCGGACAGCGGCCTGCAGGGGGTCTTTGGTCTTGTGCGGGGCGGCGCCGTGGCCGCCGACGCCCTGAATGTCGATCTCCCAGATCTTGTAGCCGTTCAGGGTCGCGCCCGGACGCACCGCCGCCTCGCCGAACGGCAGCAGGGGCATGTTGTGATAGGCGTAGATTTCATCGCACGGATAGCGGTCGAACAGGCCGTCGTCGATCATGGCCTTGGCGCCTAGGCCGTTCTCCTCGGCGGGCTGGAAGATCAGCACCACGCGGCCGCGCGCAGGCGGATTGGCGCTCAGGTAACGGGCGACGCCCAGCAGGGTCGCCGTGTGGCCGTCGTGGCCGCAGGCGTGCGAGACGCCGGGCTTGGTCGAGGCGTGCTCGGCGCCGCTGTCGTCGTTCATGGGCAGGGCGTCCATGTCGGCGCGCAGGCCAATGGACGGGCCGGGCTCGCGTCCCTGAACCACCGCCACGACGCCCGCGCCGCCGATGCCGCCTTCAGGCGACAGACCCATGTCCTTAAGGGCGTCGAAGACGATCTTCGCCGTGCGGCTTTCCTCGCCCGAAAGCTCGGGGTGGGCGTGGAAATCCCGACGCCAGGCGGTCATGTCCGAGGCGAGGGCAGCGAGGGCGGGCAGGGGCTTCATAGGTCTCAGACATCCGGCGAAAACGACGATGTCCTGACCCTTAGCACCCCCGCGCGGCCGGGGACATGGCGGCCCCAGGTCTCGGGATCAGGCGGCGGCGTCTCGCCCGATGGCGGCCGGATCGTAGTTCAGGATCGGCGCCAGCCAACGCTCGGCCGTCTGCACGTCCCAGCCCTTGCGGGTCGCGTAGTCCTCGACCTGATCGCGGTCGATCTTGCCGACGCCGAAATAGTGGCTGCCCGGATGGCCGAAATACAGGCCGCTGACCGAGGCGGGGGGCGACATGGCGAAGGATTCCGTCAGCTCCATCCCGGCGTTGGTCCCGGCGTCCAGCAGGCGGAACAAGGTCGCCTTTTCCGTGTGGTCGGGTTGGGCCGGATAGCCGGGGGCGGGGCGGATGCCCTGATACTTCTCCTCGATCAGATCCTGAACCGAGGTCTGTTCGTCAGGGACGTAGCCCCACAACTGGGTGCGCACCTCCTTGTGCAGCCGCTCGGCGAAGGCTTCAGCCAGGCGGTCGGCGAGGGCGGTGGCCATGATGGCGGAGTAGTCGTCGCCCGCCGCCTTGAACTCGGCCGCCTTTTCCAGCTCGCCGTGACCGGCGGTGACGGCGAAGGCGCCCAGGTAGTCGGCTCCGTCCTCGGCGACGAAGTCGGACAGGCACAGGTTCGGCTTGCCGTTGGACTTCTTGATCTGCTGACGCAGGCCGTGGAAGCGGGCGGCTTCGGTCGTGCGAGTCTCGTCGGTCCAGACCACTACGTCGTCGCCATGCGCATTGGCGGGCCAGAAGCCGACGACGCCCTTGGCCGTGAACCACTTCTCCGCGACGATGCGCTTCAGCATGGCCTGGGCGTCGCGGAACAGATCCTGCGCCGCCTCGCCGACGATCTCGTCCTCCAGGATCAGCGGATAGCGGCCGATCAGCTCCCAGCTGGCGAAGAAGGGCGTCCAGTCGATGTGGTCGGCCAGATCCTGCAGGTCCCACGCCTCATAGGCGCGCACGCCGAGGAAGGACGGCGCGGGGGCGGGCGTCTGGCCCTCATCCGGCCGCCAGCGGTTGTCGCGCGCCTGTTCGATGGCGGCGCGGGCCTTCACCTCCTGCCCACGGGCGTATTGCTCGCGGATGCGGACATATTCCTCGCGGGTGGCCGCCTCGTTCTTGGCCCGGTCGGTCGGAGACAGCAGGCCGGACACCACGCCGACCGCGCGGCTGGCGTCGATGACATAGGTGGTCGAGCCCTTGCGATACTTCGGCTCGATCTTCACCGCCGTGTGGGTGCGGCTGGTCGTGGCACCCCCGATCAGCAGGGGGATATCGAAGCCGCGCCGCTCCATCTCGGCGGCGACAAAGACCATTTCGTCCAGCGACGGGGTGATCAGGCCCGACAGGCCGACGATGTCGACCTTGTGCTCGATGGCGGCGTCCAGAATGCGGTCCGCCGGGACCATGACGCCCAGATCGACCACCTCATAGTTGTTACACTGCAGCACGACGCCGACGATGTTCTTGCCGATGTCATGGACGTCGCCCTTGACCGTGGCCATCAGGATCTTGCCCGCCGCCTGCCGCTCCTGACCGGCCTTTTCGGCCTCCATGAAGGGCTCGAGGTGGGCCACGGCCTGCTTCATCACCCGCGCCGACTTCACCACCTGCGGCAGGAACATCCGGCCCGAGCCGAACAGGTCGCCGACCACGTTCATCCCGTCCATCAGCGGGCCTTCGATGACGTGCAGGGGGCGTTCGGACGCCTGACGGGCTTCCTCCGTATCCTCGACGATATAGTCGGTGATGCCGTGGACGAGGGCGTGTTCGATGCGCTTGGCGACCGTCGCTTGGCGCCATTTCAGGTCCACGACCTTGGCCGCGCCCTTCTCGCCCTTGTAGCGGGGCGCCATGTCCACCAGCCGCTCGGTATTGGACACGTTTGTCCGCTGCGGCCGGTTGAGGATCACGTCCTCGACGGCTTCACGCAGTTCGGCGTCGATGTCGTCATAGACGGGCAGGTCGCCCGCATTGACGATGCCCATGTCCAGCCCGGCGTTGATGGCGTGATACAGGAAGACGCTGTGGATCGCCCGCCGCACCGGCTCATTGCCGCGGAAGCTGAACGAGACGTTCGACACCCCGCCCGAGACGCGGGCGTGGGGCAGGGTCTGCTTGATGACCCGCGTCGCCTCGATGAAGTCGACGGCGTAGTTGTCGTGCTCCTCGATCCCCGTCGCCACGGCGAAGATGTTGGGGTCGAAGATGATGTCCTCGGGCGGGAAGCCGACCTCGTTGACCAGGATGTTATAGGCGCGGGTGCAGATCTCGATCTTGCGCGCGGCGGTGTCGGCCTGACCCACCTCGTCAAAGGCCATGACTACCACGGCGGCGCCGTAACGCAGGCACTGGACGGCGTGGTGGCGGAAGGCGTCCTCGCCCTCCTTCATGCTGATCGAGTTGACGATCGGCTTGCCCTGAACGCACTTCAGGCCCGCCTCGATCACCTCCCATTTGGAACTGTCGATCATGATCGGCACGCGGGCGATGTCGGGCTCGGCCGCGATCAGGTTCAGGAAGGTGCGCATGGCGGCGGGGCCGTCCAGCAGGCCTTCGTCCATGTTGACGTCGATGACCTGGGCGCCCGCCTCGACCTGCTGGCGCGCGACCGACAGGGCCGCGGGATAGTCGCCCGCTATGATCAGTTTCTTGAACTTGGCCGAGCCGGTGACGTTGGTCCGCTCGCCGACGTTGATGAAGACGGGTCTCAACGCAATTCTCCGCTCATCCCCGCGGAGGCGGGGACCCAGGCTTGAGCCGCGCGCGAGCGGTCAATGATCTGGATGCAGCCAAAGTACTGGGTCCCCGCCTCCGCGGGGATGAGCGGGTGGGGACGCATCACGACACCAACTCAAACGGTTCCAGGCCCGACAGGCGCAGGGCTGTGGGGCGCTCCGGCACGGCGCGCGGGGTCACGCCTGCGACCTCTTCGGCGACGTGGCGGATGTGGTCGGGGGTGGTGCCGCAGCAGCCGCCGACGATGTTGACCAGTCCCGATTGCGCCCATTCTTCCAGGAAGTGGGCCGTCTCGTGGGGCTGTTCGTCATACTGGCCCATGGCGTTGGGCAGACCTGCGTTGGGATAGGCGCTGACCAGGGTGTCGGCGACGCGGCTCAGTTCGGCGATATGCGGCCGCATCAGTTCGGCGCCCAAGGCGCAGTTGAAGCCGACGGCGAACGGTCTGGCGTGGCGGATCGAGTTCCAGAAGGCCTCGGCCGTCTGGCCGCTCAGCGTGCGGCCCGAACGGTCGGTGATGGTGCCCGAGATCCACAGGGGCAGGGGCTCCAGTCCCTCGTCCTCCAGATCCTTGATCGCCTTGATCGCGGCCTTGCAGTTCAGGGTGTCGAACACCGTCTCGATCAGGAAGATGTCGACGCCGCCGTGGTGCAGGGCGCGGGCCTGCTGCTTATAGGCCTCATAAACCTCGTCATAGGTGACGGCGCGATAGCCGGGGTCGTTGACGTCGGGGCTCAGCGACAGGGTGCGGTTGGTCGGGCCGATGGCGCCGGCGACGAAGCGGGGCTTGTGCGGCTCTTTCTGCGTCCAGCGGTCGGCGATCTCGCGCGCGATGCGGGCGCCTTCATAGTTCAGGTCATAAACGGCATCCTCGAGACCGTAGTCGGCCTGGGCGATGGTGGTCGAGGAGAAGGTGTTCGTCTCCGAAATATCGGCCCCGGCGGCGTAATAGACATCGTGCAGGTCGGCGATGATGTCGGGCCGCGTCAGGATCAACAGGTCGTTGTTGCCCTTCTGCGGATGGCTGTGGTCGCGAAAGCGCTCGCCGCGGAAATCCTCTTCCGTCAGGTCGCGGCGCTGGATCATCACGCCCCAGCTGCCGTCCAGCACCAGAATGCGCTCCTTCGCCGCCGCGTGCAGGGCGGCGATCCGTTCAGCGCGGCTCAGGGGAGAAGTCATCTACGCAACAGCCTTGGTTTCGCGCACGCCCAGAACGCGACAGATCGCATAGACCAGCTCGGCCCGATTCAGGGTGTAGAAGTGGAAGTCCGAAAAGCCCTCTTCCTGAAGGCGGGCGCAGGTCTCGGCGGCGATGGAGGCGGCCAGAAGCTTGCGAGTCTCCGGGTCATCGTCCAGCCCGTCGAAGTGCCCCGCGAGCCAGTCGGGCAGGGCGGCGCCGCACGCCGCCGTCATCCGCTTCAGCCCCGCGAAGTTGGACACCGGCATGACGCCGGGGATCAGGGGAATGGTCACGCCCGCCGCCCGCACCCGGTCGCGGAAACGCAGGAAGGCCTCGATGTCGAAGAAGAACTGGGTCACGGCGCGCGTGGCGCCTGCATCCACCTTGGCCTTCAACACGTCGATGTCGTGGTCGATGGAGGGGCTTTCCGGGTGCTTTTCCGGATAGGCGCCGACCGTGACCTCGAACCCGCCGATGCGGTTGAGGGCGGCGGTCAGTTCGGTGGCGTTGGCGTAGCCGTCGGCGCGAGGCGTATAGGCGCCGCCGATGCCAGAGGCGCCGGGCGGGTCGCCGCGCAGGGCGACGATGTGATCGACGCCGATAGCCTTATAGCCTTCGATGACCTCGTCGACCTCGGCGCGGCTGGCCTCGACGCAGGTCAGGTGGGCGGCCGGCCGCAGGGTCGTTTCGCTGATGATGCGCTGGACGGTGCGGTGGGTCCGCTCGCGCGTCGAGCCGCCCGCGCCGTAGGTGACGGAGACGAAGGCCGGGTTCAGAGGCTCCAGCCGCCGGATGGCCGACCACAGATTGGCCTCGGCCGCGTCGGACTTGGGCGGGAAGAACTCGAAGGAGACGTTGACGGCGTTGCGGTTGGAACCGGCGCGCGCGACCGGGCCCAGCGGCGACAACAGCAGGGCGCGGGCTTCGGCCAGATTCAGCGAGGATGCGGAGGAGGGGGCCATCAGGCGGTCTTTCGGACGGGGCTCGCGGCGCGTTCGCCGGTCCAGATGTGAACGGTCAGGCCTTCCGTGTCGGGCGGCAGGGCGATGGGCGCCGAGGGCGTGAGGCCCGCCTCGGTCAGCCATTCCCGGATTTCGGCGTCGGGGAAGCCCAGACGGCGGTGCTGATGCGCCTCGCGCAGGTGCTCGAATTTATGGGGGGCGAAGTCGACGATCAGCAGCTTGCCGCCCGGCATGACCAGACGCGCGGCCTCGGCCACCGCGGCGGCCGGATCGGCGAGGTAGTGCAGCACCTGATGGACGATCACCAGATCGGCGCTTTCGTGCGGCAGGCGGGTCGAGAAGATGTCGCCGTGGCGCAGCTCGACCTTGTCCAGCCCGGCCTTGGAGACATTGGCGCGGGCGATGTTCAGCATATTCTGCGACAGGTCGAGGCCGACCGACATCTTCGCCTTCTTGCCGAACAGGGTCAGCATCCGGCCCGAGCCGGTGCCCAGATCGACCACGCGCTCGAACGGGCCTGACCCGGCCGCGCGCTCGACCGCGGCCTCGACCGCGCTTTCGCAGACATAGAGGCTGCGCATCTGGTCCCACTGGGGCGCGATCTGCTCGAAGTAGCGGGCGGCGTCGATGGCGCGCTCCTTGCGCACCTCGTCCAGACGGCGATGGTCGGCCTCGCCCTCGCCGTCGTCCAGCAGATCCAGCACGGTGTCGACCAGGCGCCGCGACAGGGCGTCGTGCGACAGGCGGTAGAAGACGCGCGCGCCATCGGGGAACCGCTCGATCAGACCGGCGTCGGCCATCAGCTTTAGATGGCGCGAGACACGCGGCTGGCTCTGGTCCAGAACGCGCGACAACTCCATCACCGAGAGCTCTTCGGCAGCCAGCAGGGACAGGACGCGCAGGCGAGTCGGTTCGCCGGCGGCGCGCAGGGCTTCAACGGTCTGGTCAGCAGTCAGTGTCATAGGTCGTATAAAGATATCCTTATACGCTTATGCAAGCAAAATCTGGTCGCGTGCGTCTTCTATCCGCGCATTGCAGGCACGGATCGTTCTTTGCGCGTCTGGAATGGAGGGCAGACAGCCCCGAGAGGGCCGAATTTCAGTCTGCGACAGGCGTTTTCAGCGGCTCGTCCGCAAAGTGGGCCGAGAGATTCTGTAGAAGCAGCATCAGCATCCCCTGCACCGCTTCGGTCGTGGCGCCGCCGGTGTGAGGCGTCAGGACGGTGTTGGGCACGCCCGCCCACCGCGCGGCCTCGGTCGGTTCCTCGGCGAAGACGTCGAGGGCCGCGCCGCCCAGACGGCCGTCTTTCAGCGCGG
Source organism: Brevundimonas sp. LPMIX5 (assembly GCF_003576505.1). Classification (NCBI taxonomy): domain Bacteria; kingdom Pseudomonadati; phylum Pseudomonadota; class Alphaproteobacteria; order Caulobacterales; family Caulobacteraceae; genus Brevundimonas; species Brevundimonas sp. LPMIX5. The sequence continues at coordinate 565,771 of NZ_QWTZ01000002.1, read as the reverse complement.
CGATGACGGAGTCTTCATCGACCAACTGTCCGCGCGCGACGTTGACCAGCAGGCCCGTCGGTCCAAGCGCCTCGATCGCCTCGGCCGAGATCAGGCCCCGGTTGTTCTCGTCCGCCCGGCAGGCGACGACGAGGATGTCGGAGCCGCGCGCCAGTTCGATCAGGCTGTCGGCGCGCGGCCACGCGGCTTCCTTGGCGCGCGGCGCCCACCAGCGGATGTCCATGCGCATGACCTCGGCGCGACGCGCTACGGCTTCGCCGATGTGGCCCAGGCCGACGATCCCCAATCGCTGACCGCCCAGCGAAGTGGTGATGCTGCGCGTGGACAACTTCCATTCGCCCGCGCGGATGGTGCGGTCGCCCTCGGCGATCTGTCGACGCGCGGCCAGGATCAGGCCGATGGCGTGGTCGGCCACGTCCTCGTGGTTCACGCCGGGCGCATGGGTGACGGGCAGGCCGCGCGCGCGGCACCACTCGACATCGATGCCGTCATATCCAGCCGTGAAGCAGGCGATCAGCGACAGATTGGGCAGGCGTTCGATCAGCGCCTTGTCCAACTCGAACTCGCCCGCGACGATCAGGGCGCGAATGTCGTCTGCCGCCTCGATCGGCGGGCCTTCCCAGAAGCGATAGATATCGTAGGCGCCTTCCAGGAAGGCGCTCAGCGGGGCCAGATGCCGCTGCATGATCAGGACGGCGGGACGCTGGGTCATGGGGGCAGACTATCCCGCTTTCGCCGGAGCGCCACCCCAAAGCAGAACGGCCCCCCGATTGCTCGGAGGGCCGCTTGTCAGTCTGTGCGCTGGATCAGCGACCGAACTTCTGGTGCTGGATGCGCTTGGGAATGATGCTGTCCGCGCCCAGGCGGCGCATCTTGTCCTGTTCATAGGCTTCGAAGTTGCCCTCGAACCATTCGACGTGGCCGTCGCCTTCAAAGGCCAGGATGTGGGTGGCCAGACGGTCCAGGAACCAGCGGTCGTGGCTGATGACCACGGCGCAGCCGGCGAATTCTTCCAGCGCCTCTTCGAGGTTCTGCAGGGTTTCGATGTCCAGGTCGTTGGTCGGTTCGTCGAGCAGGATCAGGTTGCCGCCGGTGGCCAGGGTCTTGGCCAGGTGGACGCGGTTACGCTCACCGCCCGACAGTTGGCCGACCTTCTTCTGCTGGTCGCCGCCCTTGAAGTTGAAGCTGCCGACATAGGCGCGGGTGTTGATCTCGCGCTTGCCGACCATCATCACGTCGGTGCCGCCCGAAATGGCCTGCCAGATGGTGTCGTCCGGCTTCAGGTCGTCGCGCGACTGGTCGACATAGGCCAGTTTGACTGTCTCGCCGACCTTGATCGTGCCGCCGTCGGGCTGTTCCTGGCCGGTGATCAGCTTGAACATGGTCGACTTGCCGGCGCCGTTGGGGCCGATGACGCCGACGATGCCGTTGGGCGGCAGCTTGAAGTTCAGGTCGTCGAACAGAACCTTGTCGCCATAGGACTTCTTCAGGCCGGTCACTTCCAGAACGACGTTGCCCAGACGCGGGCCAGGCGGGATCTGGATGGCGGCGAAGGACTGAGCCTTGGCGGAGCTCTCCTGCTCGGCGACCATCTTCTCATAAGCGGCCAGACGGGCCTTGGACTTGGCCTGACGGGCCTTCGCGCCCGAGCGGACCCATTCCAGCTCGCGGGTGAGGGCGCGCTGGCGGGCTTCGGATTCCGACTGCTCCTGCACGACGCGCTTGGTCTTGGCTTCCAGCCACGAGGAATAGTTGCCCTCGTGGGGGTGGCCCTTGCCGCGGTCCAGCTCCAGCGTCCACTTGGTCACCAGATCCAGGAAGTAGCGGTCGTGGGTCACCAGGATGACGCAGCCGGGGAAGTTCTCCAGGTGGTGCTGCAGCCAGGCCACCGACTCGGCGTCCAGGTGGTTGGTCGGTTCGTCGAGCAGCAGCATGTCGGGCTTGGACAGCAGCAGGCGGGCCAGCGCCACACGGCGCTTTTCACCGCCCGACAGGTTGGTGACTTCCCAGTCGTCCGGCGGGCAGCGCAGGGCGCCCATGGCCTGATCAATGCGGCTGTCGATGTCCCAGACGTCGCCAGCGTCGATCTTCTCCTGGAGGGCGGTCATCTCCTCCATCAGTTCGTCGGTGTAGTTTTCACCCAGCTCATTGGCGACTTCGTTGAAGCGGTTGACCCACTGCTTCTCTTCGCACCAGGCCTCGACGTTCTGGCGAACGTTCAGGGCAGGATCGAGCTGCGGTTCCTGTTCCAGATAGCCGCGCTTGACGCCGTCGGCGGCGCGGGCCTCGCCCTGGAACTCGTGGTCCAGACCGGCCATGATCTTCAGCAGGGTCGACTTACCCGAACCGTTGACCCCGACGACGCCGATCTTGGCGTCGTTGTAGAAGCTGAGCCAGATGTTCTCGAAGACCTTCTTGCCACCGGGATAGGCCTTGGTCAGGCCCTGCATCTGGAAGATATATTGCTGCGCCATGCGTCGCGTCGCGCCTTTGATTCAGTGCGGATGGGAAGTTGCCGGAGGATGTAGCGACCCCGAAGGCTTTGGGCAAATCTTCGGACAGGGGCGCGGCTTTTCAATGGCGGTCTTCAGCGCGCTGGCAAGACCGCTTCCAGTGCGCGTGTGAAGCCGATCGGAGCGACCGTCAGGTGATCCTCGTCTTCCAGCACGATCGAACTGACCTTCAGACCCGGATAGTTGCGAGACAGCAGATTGCCCTGCAGCGTCTTCATATCAGCCACCAGATTGGCGCCGCTGGTGTTGCGGCGGTCAGGGCCGGGAACTTCATAGCCGCCGACATACATGAAGACCTGCGCCTTCAGATCATCGTGGGTGCGGGCATAGTCGGCTTCGACCCCGAGCATATGACGTTTATCGTACCACAGCGACGGACTCCCCAGGACGTAGCCGCTGAACATCGCCGGATCGCTGAACAGGATCTGGGCGCCCAACAGGCCGCCATAGGAATGCCCCAACAGCACGCGTTGTGCGGGATCGGCGCGGAATTTCTGCTCGATAAACGGCAGGGCCTGTGACTTCAGATAGGTCTGATAGGCCGCGCCGCCGCCGTGAATATATCCGGCGGAATTGTTCGGCCCATTGGGCGTAGGCGTGTAGTCGCGGCGGCGGCTTTCGGCGCCCTTGTCGCCCTCGGCGTAGGATAGGCCGACCAGGATGAAGTCCTGCACTACTGGCCCCTCCAGATTAACCCGACGGGCGATCTGGCGAATGATGGGAAAGGCGTAATCGGCGTCTGTGACATAGAGGACCGGATAGCGGCGGTTCGGTTCGGCCTCATAGCTGGCAGGCAAGCTGACGAAGACCTGATAGTTCCGACCGGATACGGGGTCCGGCACGCTCCAGACCTGAGTGCCCTGCAACACATAGGGCGCGCCATCAGCGCTCGCAGAGGCGGTCGAGGTCGCCGTCACGGCGTCCGCCTTCTCGCCGCACGCACCCAACAGAAGTGCGCCTGTTGCAAACATGGCGATCGTCGCCGCGGTGTTGAAAACCCGCATCCATTCCCCTCCAAAGCTTGGCCGTTGACGCAGGTTTCGCGAGAAATGCGGCGGCGGAAGGGCGTATATCGGTCCTCGTCGGCCTCAGGCGTAGTTGAAGCTGATGGAGATGCGCTGTTCTTCGGCGCGGTTGGCGGGCACTTCGTGACGCAGCCAGCTTTCCCACATCAGCACCGTGCCCGGCGCCGGCTTCAGATAGACGAAGGGCTGTTCCGCTTCGCTCGCTTCGGCGGTCAGGCCGGGACGGGCCATCATCATGGCCAGGCGCGGGTCTTCGATCTTCAGCGATGAGGCGCCGTCGGGGATGTGGATATAAATCGTGCCGGACAGCACGGCGTGTGGGTGGATATGGCCTGTATGCCCGCCGCCGGGCATCAGGACATTGACCCACAGATTGTCGAGCCGCAGCTTTTTCGCCAGATCGAAATGCAGGCTCTGGGCGAAGAGCGCCGCGTGCTTGTCCAGCAGCTTCTTCAGCTCGGCGAACTCGGGAAACCGCTGAGGCAGGTCGTTGATCGAGCCATAGGAGGTATAGCCCGGATAGTGGTTGGCCCGGCACCATTCGATCCCGGCCTCGTCCTCCTCAGCCATGACCAGGCACAGGTCCAGCAACTCCTCGTGCAGTTCGCTCCATCCGCGCGCCGAGACGAGGGAGGCGTCATACACCTGGGTCGGGAACAGGGAGCGAGAGGGCATGGCCCGCGATTACCGCGTCTGGATTCGTACGAGAAGATGAAAACCGTCGCGCCGGGAGGGTTGAGCGGCGTTTTCCGGTCTTTGGCCCACGTGTTTTGCGCCAAATGGATCGGGTATTTTAATACCATTAACAAATAGTCGATATTTTTCAATGTATTGATGTGTTATTGGTGTCGCGAGTGGCGTTGACCTCTGCGTGCGGACCCTCTATCAGCACGGCCTCCGCTCAATCCGTCCGGATCGAGCCGCGTTTTTCGTCTTCCAGGACCCTCATCATGCTGAAGAGCACTACGGCTTCGCTGAAGCCGGCCGAGGTCGAGAAGAAGTGGATCCACATCGACGCCGAAGGCGTCGTGGTGGGCCGCCTCGCGACCTTCATCGCCAACCGCCTGCGCGGCAAGCACCTGCCGACCTACACCCCGCACGTTGACTGCGGCGACTACGTCGTCGTCACCAACGTCGACAAGGTCGTGTTCACCGGCAAGAAGAACACCGACAAGGTCTACTATCGCCACACCGGCCACCCCGGCGGCATCAAGGAAACCACCCCGGAGAAGGTTCTGGGCGGTCGTTTCCCCGAGCGCGTGCTCGAGAAGGCCGTTGAGCGGATGCTGCCCAAGGAGTCGCCGCTGGCTCGCAAGCAGATGACCCACCTGCGCCTGTTCGCCGGCGCGGCTCACGAACACGAAGCCCAACAGCCCACGACCATCGACTTCAAGTCGATGTCGTCCAAGAACACCCGGAGCGCCTGAGCATGACCGACGTGACTCAAGACACCGCCGCCGGTTTTGACGCCCTGAAGGGCCTGGGCACCGCTGCTGCCGAGGAAATCGTCCGCGAGCCGAAGATCGACGCCCTGGGCCGTTCGTACTCGACCGGCAAGCGCAAGAACGCCATCGCCCGCGTGTGGGTGAAGCGCGGCACCGGCAAGATCACCGTCAACGGCAAGGACGTGGCTGCGTATTTCGCTCGCCCCGTGCTGCAGATGATGGTCGCCCAGCCGCTGAACGTCTCGGACCGCGCCACCCAGTACGACGTGATCTGCACCGTTGAAGGTTCGGGCCTGTCGGGCCAGGCCGGCGCCATCCGCCACGGCCTGTCGCACGCCCTGACCCACTACGAGCCGGAACTGCGCAAGGTTCTGAAGCCGCACGGCTTCCTGACCCGCGACAGCCGCGTCGTCGAGCGTAAGAAGTACGGCCGCGCCAAGGCGCGCAAGTCCTTCCAGTTCTCGAAGCGCTAAGTCGGTCGCGAACCCGCGACTGGGAATACAAAGGGCGCTTCGGGGAAACCCGGGGCGCTTTTTTTCTTTTTTGAGCGCAATGTAGATTTCTTGGGTGAAAATAATGGCGCGTGTTTTTTCAGGGAAAGTGCAGCGGGCGCCGGAAGACGTTGTCTCCTGCTTGTCAAACTTTCTCGAGAATCGTGGCGCCCCTTATGATTGGGACGACTTCATTTCGGTGGATATTGCAGATCCTGCACTCGAAGCGATCCGTGCTGCCGCAGCGAACATCGACTTACCAGTGAATGCCGATGGCGAGCGTCGAATACGCGATCTTTTGATTGAGGCGCGACAAGTGGCGCGCGAGAGAAGCGCCGTTTGATCTCGACCTAACAATTTGAGCTAGCGTCTCAAATCTGCTGAATTCTCGGGGTTCGTCTGACCCCTCATCCGGCCCTGACGGGCCACCTTCTCCCACAAGGGGAGAAGGGCAGGAGATGCGCATGACCCACACCATCTTCATTGACGGCGAGGCCGGAACCACGGGGCTGGAGATCCGCGAGCGTCTGGAGGCGCGCGGCGATCTGGAACTGATGCTGCTGGGCGACCGTCGTCGCAATGTCGAGGCGCGGCGCGAGGCGCTGAACAGCGCCGATGCGGTCATCCTGTGCCTGCCTGACGATGCGGCGAAGGAAGCCGTATCGATGATCGAGAATCCCAAGGTGCGGGTCATCGACGCCTCGACCGCCTATCGCGTGGCGGACGGCTGGACCTATGGCTTCGCCGAGATGGATGCGGACCAGCGCGCGGCCATCGCCGCCTCGACGCGCGTGTCGAACCCTGGCTGCTATCCGACCGGCTTCATCGGCCTGATGCAACCCTTGGTGAGGGCGGGACTGGTCCCGGCCGACTGGCCCGTCACGATCAATGCGGTGTCCGGCTATTCCGGCGGCGGCAAGGCCATGATCGCCGAGTTTGAAACTGAGGGCGCATCCACCGCCTTCCGCGCCTATGGCCTGACGCTGAAGCACAAGCACGTGCCGGAAATGACGAAGCACGCGGGCCTGTCCCGCCCGGTGCTGTTCTCACCCGCCGTGGGGAATTATCGTCAGGGGATGCTGGTCGAGGTCCCGCTGCACCTGTCGGCCCTGCCTGAAACGCCTTCGGTCGAGCGGCTGCACGGCGCTTTGGCCGAAGCTTATGAGGGGCAGCGTTTCGTAGAGGTCGCCGAGATCGACGAGACCGAAGCCATGACCGGCATAGAGCCTGAGGGCCTGAACGGCACCAACCGTATGCGCCTGCACATCTTCGGCGATCGCGGGGGCGAACAGGCGCGTCTGGTCGCCCTGCTGGACAATTTGGGTAAGGGCGCCTCGGGCGCGGCGGTCCAGAACCTGAACATCATGCTGGGTCTGGACGAGGCGACCGGCCTCAAGTGAGGCCGGCCGGCGCGCACGATCAGCGCGCCCGCGCCGCCTTGACCGCCGACTCCACCGTCCCGCCGAAGAAGACGGCGGCGATGATGATCAGCAGGCCGTAATCGTGTCCGGGGAAGACCAACGGCACGCCCGCCGCCAGGATGATCAACGCCGGAAACAGGCTGGCCCAGACGGCGGTCGAGGCGGCGTTGGGATGGATCATCGGCGGACGCTGCATTCCCATCCGTCTCGCCATCATGCCGTTCAGCGGCACGAAAGCCGCGGGCACGACGATCGCAATCGCCAGATATTTCACCAGTTGGCCCGGCGTTCCGAACAGGGTCGCCGTGGCGATCAGCAGGATCAGCGGAATGGCCGTGGCGACGGCCAGCAGCAGGTTGGGCTCGATACGCTTCAAGACTTCACTTTCACATAGGCGCCGGGCGCCGGTTCGATAGGCTTCAGCGGCCCGGTTTCAGGATCGCGAGCGGAGATTTTCTCGCCCGACTTCGCGCCCAGCCAATCGGCCCAGTGCGACCACCAACTGCCTGGATGCAACTGCGCCTCCGCTTGCCATTCCTCAAGCGTTTCGGGAAGGGCGGCGTTGACCCAGTGCTGATACTTGTTGGCGGACGGCGGGTTGATGACCCCGGCGATGTGGCCCGATCCGGCCAGCGTATAGGTCACCGGCCCGCCGAACAGCCGCGCCGAGCGATAGACCGAGTTCATCGGTGCGATGTGATCCTCGCGGCTGGCCTGGAAGTAGAGGGGGATGCGGACCTTCGACAGGTCGATGGCCTCGCCGTCGATCTTCAGTTCGCCCTTCGCCAGGGCGTTCTGGCCGTACATCAGGCGCAGGTATTGCAGGTGAAGCCGCTTGGGCATCCGCGTCTGGTCGGCGTTCCACGCCAGAAGGTCGAAGGCGGGCGGCGCCTTGCCCATCAGATAATTGGACACGAAGAAGGACCAGATCAGGTCATTGGCGCGCAAGGCGTTGAAGGTGTCGGCCATCGCCGTGCCGGGCAGGACGCCGCCCGCCTCGTCCATCAGCCGCTCGATCTCGGCCAGCCAGTGCTCGTCGGTGAACAGCAGCAGGTCGCCCGCCTCGGCGAAGTCGTGCTGGGCGGCGAAGAAGGTGGCCGAGGCGACGCGGTCGTCCCCCTTGGCCGCCATGTGCGCCAGGGTGGCGCCCAGCATGGTGCCGCCGATGCAGTAGCCGACGGCGTTCAGATGTTTCTGGTCGGTCTGCTCCAGCGTCTTTTCGACGGCGCGATAGACGCCCTTCTTCATATAGTCGTCGAGGCCGAACTCAGCCTTGTCGCGGTCCGGGTTGACCCACGAGCAGACGAAGACGGTGAAGCCCTGCGCGCTCAGCCAGCGGATCAGGGAGTTCGCCGGCTGCAGGTCCATGATGTAGAATTTGTTGATCCACGGCGGGAAGATCAGCAGCGGGGCGGCGTGCTGCTGATCCGTCGCGGCGTCGTACTGGATCAGTTCGAACAGTTCGTCGCGCCAGACGACCTGGCCCGGCGCCGTGGCGACGTTTTCGCCTAGGACGAAGCGGCCATAATCGGCCTGACTGATCTTCAGCGACCCGGCGCCGCGCTCCAGATCGGCGGCGAAGTTCTGCATCCCGCGCACCAGGGATTCGCCGCTCGTTTCGGCCAGGGCCTTCAGCGCCACGGGATTGGACGCCAAGAAGTTGGCGGGCGAGAAGGCGTCAGTCAGCAGGCGGGTGAAGAACTCGGCCCGGCGTTTCACGCGCGGGTCCACGTCCTCGACGCTGGAGACCAGGCTGTTCATCCAGTCCGAGGTGGCCAGATAGGACTGGCGCATCATGTCGAACATGGGGTTCTCGGACCACGCAGGGTCGCGGAACCGCTTGTCGGACGGGGCGGGGCTGTCGACCGTCTCACCCATCGCCCGGCGGGTCGTGGTCGACCACAGCTCCATATAGCGGCCGAACAGGTCGGCCTGGGCCTGAAACAGCTTTTCGGGGCGGGCGGCCAGACTGGTCATGACCGAGGACATGGCCGGGGCCACATTGAACGGGTCGGGCGACAGGGCGGCGGGGCGGTCGGCCTGCGATAGAGCCGCCTCGGCCACCGCCGTCTGAGCCATCATCGCCGCCTTGGCGAGGTTCAACGACAGGGTCTCCAACTGCTGACGCTGTTCGGCGCTGAAGGCCATGAAGTCGGGCGCGGAGGAGGGGGCTTCGTCCTGCGGCGTCGGTTCCGGGGCGGGCGCCGGTTGCGGCTGTTCAGGCGGTGCAGCGGCCTTCCTGGCGCGCGGCTTGGCCGAGGTCGGGCGGCCAGCCTTGCGCGGCGCGGGCGCCTCGGCGGGCGCTGTCTGCTGGAGCGGGGCCTTGGTCGGGCGCTTGGCCATGGCGAATCTCCGTTGGGGACGAGCGAATGCGCGCGCCTTCCTCCCGACGCGATGATGGCATATGTCAGTGACGGAAATGAACGCGCTTATGCTGAAAAAGACGGGATGGACGGCGGCCTGGGGGGCGACCCTCGGTTCAGCGCTGATTTTGGGCGGCTGCGTCGGGGCTTTCGAGCCGAAAACCGACCCGACCTCGCCGTTGGCGCCCCGCATCCAGCAACTGGTCGATGAGAATCGCCAATATCCGCGCTGGGCCGATTTCCCGCGCAGCAGTACGCCCTTGCCGCCGCCGACTGAAATCGCCGCCGATGTGGGACGCCTGCAAGGCCGCAGCGCTGCTCTGGCGGCCGAGATGGCCCGTATCGACTGGACGCTGAACAGCGACCCGGCTGCGTTTCTCGCCGAGATCAATCGTCGCCTGGACGCCAGCCAGATGTCGCCCCAGACGCTGAAGACGGCGCAGGAGGTCGAAGCCTACGCCGAGGAGTTGCGCCGTCGCGCCACGCCGCCGCCGCCTATCGACCGCCCGCGTTTCTGAGGCGCACGACCGCCTTGGACGCAGCCGCGATTTAATAGGCATGAGGCGCGCAGATCGCGTCCAGTCTCGAATCCCGCGATCCTGAACGCTTCGGCCGCAGGGCCGTCGCTCGAATCTGCTGCAAAGGTCCGCATGGCCCGTTCTGTCTTCATCGCCGCTTTTTTCGTCGGACGGACCTTCTGATGGCGGACGGTTACGGCGCGTCCGCCTTTCTGGGCGTCAGCCGCTCTCTGTCGGGGCGGGCGTGGCGGCAGCGTCCGGCCGAAGCGGCGACGACCCGCGCCCATATGCAGGCGCTGGGGCTGGACGAGGTGATGGCCCGCGCCTTGTCGGCGCGTGGCGTAGCGGCGGATCAGGGCGCCGACTTCCTGAAACCGACCCTGAAGGCGCTGTTTCCCGATCCGTCCAGCTTCATGGACATGGACGCCGCAGCCGCCGCGATCGTCGATGCCTTGCAGGGCGGCGCCAGAATCCATGTCTTCGCCGATTACGATGTGGACGGGGCGTCCAGCGCGGCCCTGCTGGTGCGCTGGTTCCGGGCGTTGGGCGCGGACCTTCCCATCTATGTGCCGGATCGCCTGACTGAAGGCTACGGCCCCAGCGCGCGCGCCTTCGACACGCTGAAGGCGCGCGGCGCCGATCTGGTCATCACCGTCGACTGCGGGGCGGCCGCCAATGAGGCGGTGGCCCATGCGGCGGCCATCGGCCTGAAGGTCGTGGTCATCGATCACCACATGATGCGCGAGGAGCCGCCCGCCTGCCTCGCCGTGGTCAATCCGAACCGTCCGGGCTGCAACTCGGGGCAGGGGAATCTGGCGGCGGCGGGCGTGGTCTTCGTTCTGCTGGCCGCCCTGAACCGCGAGGCGCGCGGGCGCGGCCTGTTCGAGGGAAAGACCGAGCCGGACATCCGTCAGTGGCTGGACCTGGCCGCCATGGGCGCTATCTGCGACGTGACGGGCCTGACGGGCTTCAACCGCGCCCTGACCAGTCTGGGGCTGGGGGTGATGTCGCACTGGCGCAATCCGGGCCTGCGCGCCCTGCTGGCGGCGGCGGGCGCTGAGCCGGGGCCGGCCAAGACCAACCACGCGGGCTTCATCCTCGGTCCGCGCATCAATGCGGGCGGCCGGATCGGCAAGTCGGACCTGGGCGCGCGCCTGCTGTCCACCGATGACGCCGACGAGGCGAGGTTGCTGGCCCAGGAACTGGACGCCCTGAACCTCGCACGGCGCGAGGTCGAGGCCGAAGTCACGGAACAGGCCGTCCGCCGCGTCGAGGCGATCGGCGCCCATGCCGACGACAGCGCCGCCGTAGTTGTCAGCGGCGAAGACTGGCACCCCGGCGTGGTCGGCATTGTCGCCGGGCGCCTGCGCGAACGCTGGAGGAAGCCGGTCATCGTCATCGGCGTCGACGCCATCAATGGCGTGGGCAAGGGCTCGGGTCGGTCACAGCCGGGCATGAATCTGGGCCGAGCGGTGCAGGCGGCGTGGAACGAGGGGCTGCTGATCGCGGGCGGCGGTCACGCCATGGCGGCGGGGCTGACGATCGCGGTCGACCGCATCGACGAACTGCGCGCCTTCCTCAACGACCGCCTGTCGGCCGAGCGCGTCGAGGCGGTGGCTCAGGACTGGGTCGAGATCGACGCCCTGATCGATCCACGCGCCGCCACCCGCGATCTGTTCGATGCGTTCGAGCAACTGGCGCCCTATGGTCCCGCCAACCCTGAACCCCTGTTCGCGCTGGAGGGCGTTCAGGCGCGCGAGCCGGTAGCGATGAATGGGGGGCATGTGCGGTGCCGTCTGGTCGGGCCGGACGGCGCCTCGGTGCGGGCCATCGCCTGGCGCTGCGCCGATCTGCCGACGGGCAAGGCGCTGCTGGCGGGGCAGGGCGGGTTGAACCTGGCGGGCCGCTTGAAAGCCGACGATTGGAACGGCCGTCGCGGCGTCCAGTTCGAGATCGAGGACGTCGCCGATCCGCGCATGGTCTGAAACCGTCAGCCTTGGCCGTGAAACGACGCAGGTCTTTGAAAAAGTCGCATAAATCCGCTTCGCCGAGCTTGCCATAGGCGGAATCGGCGGCTATCTACACGGTCCTCCGCGCAGCGGTCCCTTCGTCTATCGGTTAGGACGCCAGGTTTTCAACCTGGAAAGAGGGGTTCGATTCCCCTAGGGACTGCCACGCGGAGTTTATCTCCCCCGACAATTCAAGCTGTTTCACCGCCGTGACTTCGCGCGTCTGCGCACTTGTTTCGTACGCGCCGATCCGCGCCGGACGGTCGACTTGCCGTTTTTTTGAAAAAGCGCGCAGCAGCCTCTTGCGTCGCCGAAAAGGGACGGCTATCAGGCCGCTCCTCCGCGCAGCGGTCCCTTCGTCTATCGGTTAGGACGTCAGGTTTTCAACCTGAAAAGAGGGGTTCGATTCCCCTAGGGACTGCCACGCGGAGTTTTATCTCCCCCGACATCGTCAAAATCCTTCAGCGCGTCATTGCAACGCGCAGTTGCGCGCCGCCTTGCGTTCTTGACAATAATGTGGCGTAAAATGGGCGGCGAGATTGCCAATCTTGGTGTACCCGTGTTATGGTGACTGTCCCGGTGTGTTCGGGCGGGGGTGTTAGGTGATGAGTTTCGAAGAGAGCGATACGCTTGAGACCGTAAAGGTCGCGGGCAAGGTCAAATGGTTCGACGCGGGCAAGGGATACGGCTTCATCGTTCCTGACGATCCGGCTCTGACTGAATCTCGTGATGTCCTGCTTCATGTCACCAGCCTGCGCCAGGCCGGGCACGAACTGGCGGGCGAGGGCGCGGCCATCACCTGCGAATGCGCCAAGCGGACCAAGGGCTGGCAGGTCGTGACGGTCGTTGATCTGGATGCGGCCGTGGCGGCGCCTGTGACGCGCCGGGAAAGCATCCGGCCCTCGTCCATTGGTCAGGCTTTCTCTGCTGACACGCCGCTGGAAGCGGCTGTGGTCAAATGGTTCAATCGCACCAAGGGCTATGGATTCGTGGTGCGTGACGGCCAGGATGGCGATATCTTCGTTCACGTCGAGACGCTGCGACGCTGCGGCCTGGACGACCTGCTGCCGGGCGATCCGGTCAGCGTTCGCTTCGCCGAAGGTCCCAAGGGCCTCGTGGTGGCTGATATCAGACCGGGCGGTTGAGTTCGTCCGTAAGGGACGATGATGATGAACCTTACCCGCCGTTTGGCTCTGGGGGCGGCCCTGGGGATCGCCGTGACGGCTTCGGCCTGCGCGCGCACCGGGCCGATGGATGGCGCGGGGCGACCGCTTGAGGCCCTGTCCATCGTTACATCGACGGGCGAGCACAAATTCATGGTGGAAATCGCGGACGACGACGCCGAACGCGCGCGGGGCCTGATGTTCCGCCCGCCGCTGGAAGACGATCGCGGAATGCTGTTCCAGTTTCCGGCGGCGTCCGAGCAGAGCTTCTGGATGAAGAACACGCCCAGTTCGCTGGACATCCTCTACATCGATCCGCGCGGCCGCATCGTCTCCATCGCCAGCCACACGACGCCGAACTCAGAGGCGCCGATTCCCTCGAACGGCGCAGCCAACGGGGTGCTGGAACTGCGTGCGGGACGGGCGGACGAGATCGGCGCCAAGCCGGGCGACACGGTGAAACACCCTTTCTTTCGCCCTTGACCGACTAAGGCGCCGCTTAGGCCGTTGCGGCGTCGCCGCCGACGTGCCATGAGAGCGCTCCGTCGGTCCGGGGTGTGGCGCAGCCTGGTAGCGCATCTGGTTTGGGACCAGAGGGTCGGAGGTTCGAATCCTCTCGCCCCGACCACGGTTTAAGCCCTTTTGGGCTGGATGAGTTTTACACGCGTCCACGCGCGCAAACGCTGCCTCTCAATCGGTTTTCTCGATCGGCGCTGGTTTTGGTTTCCCCAAAACAGACCCTTTCAACTTGATCTATGGGTGGAAACCGGAAGTTCGTTCAGTCGGTCCTATCCTCAGTCGTCACGCCAGAGTGCTCCGTGGCGGATGAGCCGAAGCCAGTGGCTCGCAAAGCCAATAGCAGCACCAGCAGCCAAATGGGCGAGGAGAGCCATCCACCCCGCACCTGGCGCGAAACACAGACTGACGCACAGTCCGGCAAGGCCACCATGGGCTGCCGACACAGCAGACTGGGTTGTCTGCGACCAATCTCTAGTCGACATGAAAATCCAGGGAACGAGCAGCATGAGCAGCCAGAAGCTGGCGCCAGCCGCAAACAAGTTGCGGTGAGACTTGGTCGCTGCCAAGCCTCCGAAGCCGGCGAAGGTGACTGCCAGCACGGCGAATATCGCGATGGCCGGAGCCAAATATTGGTTCGCAGGAGGGACCATAATGCTAACTTCGGATGACCCGCGAATGTCTGCAACGGGTCGTGACGCGAAGTTCGCTTAAGGGTCCGTTTCAGTCCTAGGCATCATGCCTGAAACCGGATCTTGACCAGACAGCCCGAGAGCGGCCGTTCACAGCGACTGCACAAGGTGGTTAGCCGTCATCACCCAGATCCTCTCCCATTATGAAATAGGGAAGGTTAGGAGCGCATGTCTCCAAGAGAGCCATCAGCGTTCTCATGCGATCCAGCGTGAGTTTGCTGGGGTCTCGTGGATGGACGGAAACTGCGTCGTTGCCCTTCACCGAAAGCAGGTCGCCCCGTTCGGCGTCGCACGCGATTTCGACGCGGGCGGCAAAATCGCTCACACTCTCGCTCCCAGGATCGAACTGCGGAAAGGCTGATAGGGCCCGCGTCTTGAGCCATTCGTGTTGCTGATTGAGTGCCTGATCTCGTAGCGCGACCAATCTGGGCGACTTTGAAACCATGCTTTGAAAAGCCTTTTCGAGGTCTTCCGATGCGAACACGAAGCGGCTTGAAAACGACAGATATAAATCGGCGAGGTCAGTCAGCACCGCATCTGGGATGTGGGCTGTTGAAAAGATGAGGACGTCCTCTTGGCAGACGTCATCCCATTCTACCTTTACGTCTTCCGGGTTGATGCCGCATGAAATCAACGCATCTGCCAGACCGCCTGTGGGGTGAACGCCCATGGTCTCAAATCCCTACCTTCAAGGCCAAGCCCACTACTACTGTATCGGTGGAATTGGTGTCAGCAAGCAATGCTATCGAATGCCCGCAATGGGTCGTGAAGCGAAGTTCGCTTCGGCCTGTAAGACACGGGGTTCGCGATCCATATGGACGATGACGCGGCTTCACTTATCGCCGCATCGCTCTGACCCACATTACGTCGAGGCGTAGCCGCCGTTGATGGCGTAGGAGAAGCCGATCGGCAGGGCGGCGCGGAACTGGGTGAAGAAGGCCGCCAGTTCGCCCAGCGTCGAGCGCGGAACGAAGATGATGTCGCCGCGACGTAAGGGCAGAATTTCGCCGCGCGGCGCGCGCAGGTCCAGCACCTTCAGCATGCGCAGATCGCCCGGTCCGCGTCGGATCAGGGCGCAGTTGCGGGCGTTGGATGTCGGCAGGACGCCGCCCGCCATGATCAGGGCCTGATAGGCGTCGATCTGGCCCGGCATGTCGAACATGCCGGGATTGCGGACCTCGCCGTCGATCCAGACCTTGAGCGGACCGGCCTGGCGCAACGTCACCTCGACCTCGGGGCGCAGGAGGTGAGGGGCGTAACCGGCCGAGATGTCGCCCTCAAGCTCCGATAGGCTGCGCTCGGCGGCGGTCACATGTCCGACGAGCGGCAACGAAACCCGTCCGTCCGGGCCGATCTTCAACTGGCGAGTCAGTTCGGTCGCGGTGGGCAGGGCGACCTCGATCTCGTCTCCGGCGTAGAGGCGGTATTCAGGTTCGATATCGGTCCACGGCGCAAAGGGCAGGTCGCGCGGCAGGTCCGCCACCGTCTGGGGACGGGGCAGGGCGGCTGACCCGCCGTTGCGACCGCCGGCCGCGCAGCCGGTCAGGCCGGCGCCCAGCGCCAGAAGAAGCAGGCGGCGATCAACGTCCATGAGCGGCCGGGTCCGATCGATTGCGAAACTGAAGTTCCTCCAAGTTGACGCCTTATGGGTAACGGCCGGTTAACGCCAACGCTTCAAGGTGTCCCGGTCTGACACTGGTGGATAATCCGGCCCGTATGCGTTCGCACGTCACAGCAACCCGTCCCCGGTACGGCGTCATGGACGTCGTGGCCCTGCTGTTCCGGGAGCTGCTGTTGATGATCGTCATCTTCGCGGTGCTCTTCGGCATCGGCGCCGCTGTCGTGATGACGATGAAGAAGACCTACACGGCCGGAGCCAGCCTGTTTGTCGGCGTGGGCCAGGAATATGTCTACCAGCCGCGCGTCGGTCTGGGCGAGCGGGCTATGCCCCCTTCGGCCGCCGAGGTGGCTCAATCCGAAGCCGCCATTCTGAACAGTCTGGAGGTCAAGCGCCGCGTGGTGCGCGCCCTGGGCGTCGAGAGCTTCCAGAGCCCCGATGCGCCCCCGCCCGCTGATCCGGCCCGCCGCGAGGCCTCGGCGGTTCGCGCGGTCGCCAGCGGTCTGGGCGTCGAGGTGACGCCGTTGAGCCCGGTGATCGGCCTGAGCTATAAGAGCGATGATCCGGCCAAGTCGGCGCGGGTCCTGAACACTGTCATTGACCAGTATCTGACTTATCGCCGCGAGGTCTTCCAGGACCGCGCGACGGCGGCGATCCGCACTCAGCGCCAGACGTTCGAAGATGAGCTGGGCGACGCTGACCGCGCTTATGAAGACTTCCTGCGCACCAATAACATCGGCGATTTCGCCACGGCTCGGGCGACGGTCGCCAGCACCTATCAGTCGATCTTCACCGAGCGGATGGGCGTTCAGGCCCAATTGCAACAGGCGTCGCAGCGCCTGTCGACCCTCGTCAGCCAGTTGTCGCGGACACCGTCGGAGGTGGCCCTGTACAAGGATCTGAACGTCTCGGCCCAGGATCTGATCCTACAACTGCGCACCGAGCGTGAGAGCCTGCTGGCCCGCTATCAGGCCGACGCCCAGCCGGTGCGCGAGATCGACGCCAAGATCGCCCAGCTCCAGACCTATGTCGGCACCGGCACGGCGGTCGGCGCCAAGGAGGTCCGCACGGGACCGAACCCGATCTGGGTCGAGCTGGAGACCACCCGCATCAACGCCCAGGCCGAGAGGGACTCGCTGGCGGCGCGCTTGGCCGTGCTGGATCGGCAACTGTCGGACCTGCGCGCGCGTCAGTCGCGCCTGACCGAACTGGAGTCGCGCAACTCGACCCTGGCGGGCAACCGCGAGGTGCTGACCGCCTCGATCCGCGAGTTCCAGCAGCGCGAGACCCAGAGCCGCGCCGACAACGAACTGGTCAAGGCGGGCGCCGATAACGTCACCGTCATCGAGCGCGCCCAGCCGCCGTCGAAGGGCAAGAGCCTGAAGGCGCCGCTGATGATCGCCGTCTTCCTGTTCGCCGGCTTCACCGCCCTGTGCGTCGGCCTGCTGCGGGTGCTGCTGCGGCCGGGATTCGCCATGCCCGCGACCCTGAGCCGCACCCTCAATGCGCCGGTGCTGGCCGTGGCGCCGGCCAAGAGCGCCTGAGCGCGTATGACGCTGATACGCGGCGATGACCGGCGGACGGCTCGTGCTAGGTTGCGCCAAATGGCGCGCGCGTAACCGATTCGCATGGTCGATCTGACGACAGAGATGGCTGGCCTGTGGGCTGCGCTGGGGCCGGCCCCGGCGCATCGCGGCCGCGTGATCCTGTTCGCCGCCGCGACATCGGGCGAAGGCGTCTCGACGGTGGCGCGAGAGTTCGCCCGTATGGCCGCCGTGCGTGGACGCCGTTCGGTTTGGCTGATCGACGGCGACCTGTCGCAGCAGGGGCAGATGGAACAGATCGCCGCCGAGCCGGACCGGTTCGGGCGCCTGGGGTCGTCTGTGCGGGCGTCGCCGGACGGATCGGCCTTCTACGCCGTGTCACCGCCGTTGCGCGGCCGTGACGGCAAGCCCGCTGCGCCGGGACGCATCCTGACGGCCAAGGCCTGTCTGGGAGGGCGGCTGTATGTCACCCGCTTCCATATGGAGCTGCTGCGCGCAGGTCAGCGGGTCGAGGCGGTCGATGATCCGCGCTATTGGACCCGGCTGCGGGCGCATGCCGACACCGTGGTGATCGACGCCCCGGCGGCGGACCGTAGCGACATGGCCCTGACGCTGGCGCCGCTGGCGGACTCAACGGTGATGGTGGTGGCGGCGGACAGCACTGGCGCGGCCGCACCTGCCGCCCTGCGCGAGGAGATCGACGCCGCCGGGGGCCGTGTCGCGGGTCTGGTGATGAACCGCTCGACCTGGAGTCCGCCCAAACTGCTGAAGCGGTTCTTCAGCTAGACCGGCTCAACCGGTTCAGGCGGTCCAGTTCGCTCTGGCCATAGAAGCGCGGCTCGAACCCCGTCATCCACATGATCTTGCCCAGACCGCGTGCGGCGCGGTCGGCCATCTGGGCGCGGCTGGCGCGGCCCATAATGGTCAGGGCGAGGGCTGCTGCGCCCCAGACCAACGTCTGGAGCGCGCCGATGGCCATCCAACGGCCGACGCCCAGCCAGTCGCGCGCTTCGGCGGCTGTCTGGCTGGGGCCCTGGCCATAGGCGAAGGCGCGGGTCAGGGCGTAGCGCAGGGTGGCCCGATGCGGGGGAGCGAACTCGTCCACCCAGGCGTCGGCCGCCCAGCCGAAGCGGCCGCCGCGCGCCTTCAAGGCGGCGAACAGGACATCGTCCTCGCCGCCGATCTGATCCGATCCGACGTGGAAGGGCGCCTCGCCGGGCAGGGCGGTGGCGCGCACCAGAAGCGAATTGCCGCAGCCGTAGGGCTCGTCGATCAGCTGATCGCCTTCAGGTCCGTCGCGACCGAAGAAGTGCTCCAGATAGGCCGTCGTCCAGCCGGTATCGTCGGGCACACGACCCTGGATCGGGCCGAACACGGCGTCGGCGCCGGTCACCGCCTGACCGCGCAACAGGGAGGCCAACCAGCCGGGGCTGGCGGCCTCGTCATCGTCGAGAAAGGCGATCAGCGGCGCCTGGGTGGCGGAAAGGCCTGTGTTGCGCGCGGTGGCGACGCCGGGGCGCGGCGCATGGGTCCAGATCAGGGGGACCGGCGATTCGCCCTTCAACGCCTCGACCGTCGCGCGCGCGCTGGCCTCGGGGTCGTTGTCGGCGACGATGATTTCGCGCAGACGGCTCTCGGAACCCTGCTGAGCGAAGATCGAGCGCAGGGCGCGGGTCAGTTCGTCCGGACGACGCAGGGTCGGAATGACGACGGCGACGTCAGGGTTGCTCATATCGCCTCGGCATAGAGGGCGGCGCGATACAGCCGCAGGCTGAGGCCGCGTACGGCGGGGGGCAGCAGGCCGATGCGGGCCGCCTGTTTGAACAGAGGCCGGATCAGGCGCAGGCCGGGCACGGCCTTCAGCTTTTTCGCCACGCGATAGCTGGGATAGGCGGCGACGAAGTCAGGGTGCCGGGCGGCCACGCGGGCGAAATTGGGCGCCGACTGCTCATATTTGGCGGCCAGGGCCTCGACCGTGTCCAGACCCATGTGGGTGGCCGGATTGTCGATGTGCGTAACCGTGAACCGGCGCGACACGCGCATGGCCCATTCGACATCCTCCCAGCCCCAGCCGCTGAAACCGGCGTCGAAGCTCTCGGTGTCGAACACGTCCCGGCGCACCAGAAGGTTGGAGGTGAAGACGTATTTTTCCGGCTGCAGCGCCCTCTGATCGGCGGAGATGCAGTCGGAGCGCGCGGCCATCTGGCGATGGACGGCGAAGCGCGCGTCGCTCGGCGCCTGAAGCAAGGAGAACCCGCCAAAGGCCACGGCCGGGTCATCCTTCATCGCCAGATCGACCCAGTCGCTGAGGAAGCGCGGATGGTCGGGGCACATGTCGCTGTCCAGGAACAGCAGGAAGCGGCCGCGCGCGGCCTCAGCCAGGCGGTTGCGGCCTTTTGAGCGCCCCTCGTTGGCGTTCAGGGTGATCAGTCGGGCGGGCAGGGACAGGGCGTCGATCAGGGCGGTCAGTCGCGCGGTCAGGGCCGGGTCCGCTGTGCCGTCGTCGAGAATGATCAACTCGGTGCGCTCTGCGACGGCATGAGCCTCGCGGTCCAGCATCCGCAGCAGCACTGACGGATCGTCGCGCAGGAAGGGCATCAGCACCGACAGGGCGGGCGTCGCCGCCGCCCATGCCGTGTTGTCGTGAACCGAGACGCTCATGCCGCCGCCTTTCGCGCCTGCAGGAAGCCGCGCAGGCGACGCAGCAGGTCGCGCACGCCCGCGGCGTTCAGGGCGTAGGCGACGACGCCGTACACGGCTACGCCTACGGCAGCGTCCATCATGAGTTCCGCGAAACCTCCGATCGGCGGCAGCAACAGCACGGCGGCGGCCATGACGGCGGCCGCCAGGCCGCAGCGCGCCAGCGCGTTCCACGGCACGGGCAGCGGCAGGATGCGGCGGCCGATGGTCATGGAGGCGCTCAGGCCCAGTGCAAAGCTGATCGCCGTCGCCCAGGCCGCGCCCATGACGCCGAAGCGCGGGATCAGCAGGATGTTCAGGATGATGTTGCTGCCCGCCGGAATGCTCATGGCGAGCAACAGCCAGCCGGTGCGGCGGCCCAGCGTGAAAGCCTGTCCGAAATAATAGGTCGTCATGCCCGACAGGAATGCGCCCAGCGCGACCCATGGCGTGACGGAGGCGGCGACAGTGCGCAGGTCTTCACCGATCATGAACTCGGCCAGCGGCCGCGCGACCAGGGCTACGCCCACGGCGGCGGGCAGGCCGATCAGCACCAGGGTCGAGGCTTGTTCTCGCGCGGCGGCCTGAAGGTCTGCGCGCCCGCCGCGCTCCAGCGCCATGACGAGGGCGGGAGCGCCCGCAGCGCCCAGCCAGACGAACATCACGTCCAGCGTCCGATTGGCGATGCTGTAGGCGGCGTGATAGGCGCCGACCGCCGCCTCGTTCATGAAAAGGGCCAGCAGGAAGCGGTCTGTCGACGCCAGCACCACGGTCAGCCCCAGACCGACGGCGATGGGATAGCCATAGACGGCGTAGGCTTTCAGCCTTTGGCGATCCAGCCGTCCGCGCCTGGCCTCGCGCAGTTCAGCGGGAAGAATGAAGGGCAGGGCGGCCAGCGGCGCCAGCAGCATACCCGCCAGCGGGGCCTCAGCCCCCAGCCCCAGCAGGGCCAGGCCGACGCCGAAGATCAGTCCGGCGACCGCGCTCCAGATATCGATGGCGGCGGCGGGGCCGACATTCCCCGCCGCGCGGAACCGTTCCTGCGCCAGCTTCAGGAAGCAGCGCACCGGCACGCCTGCCAACGCCACCGCCAGGGGCAGGCGGAAACTGTCCGGCATGGGCCACAGCCACACCAGCAGGCCGACGACGGGCACGAAGACGGCGGTGATCAGGAAGGCGGCGCGATACAGGCTGGCGAAATGCCCGGCCATCTGCGCTTCATCGGACTGTGCCGCCCAGAAACGGGCCATTGAGGCTTCCAGCCAACTGAACGTCGCCACATGGGCCAGCGTCAGCACCGAATAGGCCAGGGCGTAGCGGCCGAAGTCCTCGGGCGACAGCAGGCGCGTAAAGATGATGATGGTCAGAAACCCGACCACGCCTTGCACGATATTGGCCGGCAGGTAGCCGAAAACCCCTCGCCAGAACATCAGCGGACAGCCATCCGGTCGCCCAGGAGAACGGGAACGGTCACGGCGATGATCCACAGATCCAGCCAGAAGGACTGGCGCTCGATGTATTCGATATCGAGCTGCACGCGGCGGCGCACCTCGTCGGCCGTATGCAGCGGCCCGCGCGAGCCCTTGATGGCGGCCCAGCCGGTCATGCCCGGCTTGATGCGGTGACGGTGAGCGTATTCAGCGACCAGACGCGCCGACTCGGCGTCTCCGGTCTTCATGCCGATGGCGTGCGGACGCGGCCCCACCAGCGACATCTCGCCGCGCAGCACATTCACCAACTGCGGCAGTTCATCCAGACTGGTGGCGCGCAGAAACCTGCCAAGGCGCGTCACGCGGTCATCGCCGGCGGTCACCTGGCGGCTGGCGGTGGCGTCGGAGGCTTCCTGACGCATGGTGCGGAACTTCCACACCACGATCTCTTCCTGGTTGAATCCGTGGCGGCGCTGGCGGAACAGGGCCGGGCCCTTGCTGTCCAGCCGCACGGCCAGGCCGATCAGGAACAGAACCGGGCTGAGCGCGACCAGAGCCAGCGCCGACAGGATGATGTCGAGGATCCGCTTGTTGAACGCGCGCCGCTCGCCGTCCACTGCGCCGCCCAGCAGGGGCAGGGAGGCCGAGGCCAGCTTCTCCAGCGCTTCATTGCGTTGGGCGGCGCCCTTGGGGTCGACCAGAAGCGTCAGCGGGATGGGCAGGACTTCCAGCCGGCGCGTCAGGGCGCGAACCCGCTCTTCGGCCTTGGGGTCGATGGCCAGGATGACGCGGTCGATATAGGGCGTCAGTCGATGGTCCAGCAGGGCGTCGGCGCCGCCTAGAACCGGCACTCCAGCCAGGGCGTCAGGCGTACGGGCCAGGCGGTCGTCGAAGACGCCCAGAATGTTCAGGTCGCGCCGATCCAGCGCCTCGCGGATCAGGGATTCGGCATGACGCGTGGCGCCGACCACGACGACATTGGGAGTCAGGTCGCCGCGGCTTCTCCATTGAGCCACCAGCATCCGCCAGATGGTGTGCAGGCCGGTCACCACCACCGTGGATGCAATCGCCCACCAGCCGTATTCGGCCACGGGCGTTTCGCCGGGCAGGACCAGCCCCAGCGCGCAGGCGATGGCTCCGCCCAGGGCGGCCACGACAGCGACCCCCGCCAGATGGCGCGCCGGCGCCCGGCTGCTGTCAAAACGATACAGGCCCAGCGAGCGCATCAGGCCCAGGGTGACCAGTGCGCCGATCAGGATCGGCAGGGCCTGGAGCAGGGTGACCTTCGTCAAACCGCCTGGGTTCAGCCGGTCGATGGCCACGAAGCACAGGAAGGAAGAGGCGACGATGTCCATGCCTCGGAAATAGAAGACGCGCCGCCGCGCGGCCGCGCGTTGACGGGTGTTCAGCCAGACTTCTGGGCGCAGCGGCCCGCGCCGCGTCCGCCCGGTCGGCCCTGTCGGCGCCGCGGCGCGCGATTCGGTCGTCGCGGCGCGAGATGCGCGCGCGCCATCCGTCGCGGATGCCAGGGTGTCAGCAGGGGTGATGGCCAATTCTCTTTCCCGAAATCGAGCAAAATGGGGCGATAATCCCCTCTCACATGCCACTCTTATGCCGGGTTAACACAAAGGGTGTCAGTTCCGCATTGCGAAGCGTCGCGCGACTCGCTATCCACGCGGCCTGCTGGAGACGTGGCCGAGTGGCTGAAGGCAACGGTTTGCTAAATCGTCGTACCCTGTAAGGGGTACCGAGGGTTCGAATCCCTCCGTCTCCGCCATTGCCTTAAAAAATCAGGGAAATCAGCAACTTATCCCCTCTTTGGGTTCGGTTGTGTGACGGATTGTGTGACACCCCTTCCTTACCCCTCGGGGCGATTGGTGGGCGGTTAGGGCGCACAACCGGGCCGCTTGATTCGTCACAACGATTTACGACTGTCGGAAGGCCGGCACCTTTTTGGACCGAAGCGGCAACAACGAGCGGTCCCTGTCGCATGCCTTGTCTACCCTGGTCGTTGGAGGGGGCAGTGAAAATTGGTTGCTTGACTGTGGTTGCGCTCGGGGGCCTTTTTTTTGGGGGGGCAGAGCGGCCCTTGATCTGAGATGAAGGCCGTTGAGGCGGCTTGGTGAGGCAGGGGTACTCGCGGAGATGCATAAGGGCGCAGGTCAGACAGCTAACGACATGGCGGGAGCAGCACGATTGAGCGCTTCGGATACCATCTCCGTCGCTTGGCCTTTAGACTGCGCGGAGGACCGGCGTATAATGCTGGGTCGGATCGTTCTGAACGCTCAACGTTTACTCGCTGACGCCGATCTCTTGATGTCTCATCGACGCGGCGGCTCGGCTATCGCTTTGAGCGTGCTTGCCCTCGAGGAAGTCGGCAAGGTTGTTTTGGAGTTATGGGGTAATCCGGAGGAACTCCGCAAAATCGACCGACGTTGGACTTATCATCGCAGGAAGCAGGCCGCAGCAACTATGTTGTTGCAAGCTGATCAAGCTATCTCTGAGACGTTTGTTCTACTCAAATCAATTGACGGTTTGAGGGGTGTTACAAGGGAAGTTGCGAAGAGCTTCCGAGAGGATCTTGCTAACTCGATTGCTTCTAGCAAGGAGGCCAAGCTGTCACGATATGTGGCTCTCGGAGCAACGGAAAGGGTGAAGCACCTTGGATTATATTTTGACCAAGAGTCTTATGAGATGGGGTTGATCGAAGACGATCATAGTAGTTCCTACCTAGATCAGGCTCTAGAAATATCTATCGAAGCTCGTAGGGCAATGTCTCTTTTGTCTAATGGGGTTGTGATGAGAGCCGCGCGTAGCTTGTACTTATTGCTATCTTGATAGATCGATCTCCTTGGAGATATACTGATTCTGCTGACATCGATTGTTATGCCCACAAATGAACCACCTCCGCAGTCGGCGGAAGACCCCGATTGTCGCGAACCTTGCCCGGAACGATGAGGGCGGTATTTCCGGACTGAAGGGCGGTCAGCCAGCCTCGGCGCGTATGGCAGAAGACGATGATGTCGCCGTCCTGATGATCCTCATAAGATTCCTCTTCGATCATGTACCAGAGGTAGTCGATGTCGATGATTTCGGCTTGCGTCTGATGTTGAAGATTGATGGCGGTCATTGGTTTTCTCAATGATGCGTTTGATTGTTTTTTGTTTAGGCATAGCTTCTCTATCCGGCTGACTGAGCGTCCTCAGAACAGCCGTGATGCGAGGATGGTTTTGTTCGAAGATCGAACCTTGCGCGCCGCTTTCAGGCTGACACCCACATCGGGCCGGGGCTGTGTGCGTCGCAAATCCGCACTTCTCCCGTATCGGTCCGGAAGGCCGTGGATGAACCACCTACCTTCCTGCCTCGCGTCCCGAAGGATGACCGCGCGAGGGCTTGGCTTTTGTCTTTCGCTAGTTGGGTCTTTGGCTTGATTAGTGAAGGATTTCCGGAGTGGTCCAGACGCCGCGAAGATCGGCACCAGAGCGCTTGAGGGAGTAGTCAGCCCATCCGGCGCTGATGGCTTCCCGAAGTTCGAACGTGGGTTTGAAGCCCAGGCGGGGAGGGATTACGGCCCGAGGGGCAATCGCTTCCGAAGGGGCGTTGACGAGTTGCCACCCCTCGATGCGATGGGCGGGCAGGGAAGGGCTAGCGTCCTGTCCCCACCGATTGCGTAGAACGCCCCTCAGAAGTGGCTCTAGGCGATCCGGGATGGCTATGTAGCCGTGGATGTGCGGATAGAGCGCGCCGCTGCGTGTGGCCTCTTCAACCACGCCCGCGAACCACGGCATTTCTCCGATGTCCATTTGCGGCAGGTGGCGCTTGGGAATGTCGAACACTTCGTGGGCGATGGCCCGGAAGAGTTTTTTCAAGTGAGGGCGAAAGCTCGCTTCGGGATCGAATGAGCGAGACGGCCAAAGTCCAAGGGTGAGCGTCAGAGCGTGACGCGCACCATTGGTTTCAGCCCAATCATGTAGGTGGTTAGCGTAGGACACCGGCGTCAATGAACCGTCGTGGAAAGAGGACCGGCGTGAACGCTTGCCGAGTCCAGAGCGGCAACAACGTCGATGGCGACGGGCCGCGTTACGGTTGCTGATTGATCATCCACGTGGATTTTGAAGTGACGACCGCCACGGCTCAAGCTGAGAGCCTTTGCGCTGTGCGTGGTGATCATCGCCAGCGTCGGTTTTACGTCGCTGTCCACGGCTCGCTGAAGAGCGTCGGCAAGCTGGACGGCCTCAGCCTTGGTTAGGACGACGCCGCCAAACATCGGGTGCCAGAACAGCACAGCGCACTCATGTTCGAGATAAGTCGGCTTGATGCTGAACGGCGGCGGGACAAAAGCCCAGGTATCCCCGCCCTCTTGCCGTTGGAGTTCGTCGCGGAGAACTAGGTAGAGCGTGTCGCTCATGCTCTCGCCCCGGATCGATGCCACCCGCTGGAGGAGGCGGTGGGTGGATGATTGTACACAAAGAAGCTTTCGCTTCTGACCTGCGCTGTGAGTGCGCCTTTCTTCTGAAGTGATGTTCATGATGACACTATTATATGTCACCGGGAATCGAGGGTAAACAGTAAAAAATATAGAATATCCAAGTATTTATATAGCTTTATAGCAAGCTAGAAAACTAGATGAACGGCGTTTCGGGCAAAGGGTCTCATTGTCGCGGGGCTTCGGCGCGGTTCACGCGCGTATGTGTTGTAGGGATGTAACTGTTTCGGCATCCCGGAGGGGGTTGGTGTCGAAATCATCTTGACACGTACCCCTCGTTCTTGTCACTTATGAATGAGCGGAGCGAATGAATAAGGGACAATTAAGAAGTCTCTTAATATATCTAATTTAGATTAGATAATTAGTAAGTTTCAGGGCGGGGGTAGCGTGTCAAGAACCGCACCCGGATCCGCTATGACAGATTTCGGCTTGCACCCGGATACCCAAACCCAATCTTCCTTGATAAGGCTGCGCTTCGTTCAAAAGCGCTGTTTGGGGAAGCGAGTGGTTTTTAAAATTTCTGATGAACGGCGTCGAATTGAAGCTGATGCGGCGCAGCGTCGGCTTGAAGATGAACAAGTTCGACTTGGTCGCGAAAAGCTCCGCCTCGACCAGCCTGCTACGGCACGGGATATTGAGAAGCTTGTCCGCACTTTGAACTCAGGATGGGTCGGGCGCGGGTTTGCCATTGGGTTTGGCATCGCCGTGTTGAACTTCGTCGCTGCTATTGTGCTGTTCGTGCTTTGGACCGCGTTCGCTGGCTTCGGCGTCTGATGCTTGAAGGGGCCGCTCGTATATCGGGCGGCCTTCTTACATTGCGGCGATTGGCGCTCAACGCCCCATGAGGCGTTCTATCGTCTCCCTGGGACTCGTAGCCCCATAGTGGTGTTTAAGGGCTTCGCTGAGCTTCTTGGCCCTCCGGCCTAACGGTCGGGAAATCGGTTTGGTTACATCGATGTGCCATGCGTCGTGCGCGGGCCGCTGAAGCATGAAGCCGTCATATTGACCACCGCCGAAAACTGAGAGCGTCGCTTCATCCAGCATCGCCATGATGGTGAAGCTGAAGTCTGGAAGGTCAGGATATTTGAAGCTGACCTCATCGTATGAGGTGAAGCGCCTTTCAGTAGGAAAGTCCGCTTTTACCAAAGTTCTTATTTCGGGAAATGACCGTCGAAGATATCGCCTTCCCGCCTCCTGGGTGCGTAGGAATAGGCGTCGGGCTACCTCGGGCGTCTCTCTATCGATGAAGCTGAACATAATCCCCTCCGTTCGAGCTTGACGATAATCTAAGCTTTCAGTTGGTGTCGATGCTTTCGGGAGCGGTGCCTCAATCTGGAGTGGGGTGGTCCCGGTCTCCGGCTTTCAAAAAAAGGAGGTCGCTAGTTTTTTAGCAATCTATCCCGGCGCTGTTGTCATCCCTCTAATCCATAGGTGAACAGTACCTTTTCACGGTAGCCTGTGAAATCTTGAAGTGTAACGCAGTCTCTCTGATGCTGGCGGCGTTGCTCTTCCTCCATCTAACTACGTCTTCATGGTCGTGAGCTTTGGGGCGTCCAAGGCTGACCTTTCCGCGATGGGTTTTTCCGGTAGCGGCAAGGGCTTTTTTGGCCGCGTCACGGCCCGCCTGAGTGCGTTCTGTAATGCGCTGGCGTTCCATGTCCGCGATCTGCGCTAGGACAGCTAGGATAAGCTCTCCGACGCCTTTTCCGATGGGGCCTAGACCGTGGACGTGGACGGTGACGCCAGCCTCAATTAGGCGGCGCACAGTGGATTGAACGTCGAGGGCGTCGCGGCCTAGCCGGTCAACGGCATAGACGTACACCGTGTCTCCGCTGCGGACTTTTGACAGAAGGTCGGAAAAGCCAGGGCGAGAAGCGGCCAGCCGTGCGCCGCTCACGCCTACGTCTGAAAACTCTTGATCGAACGGCCCGCCGAGTGCGTTCCGCTGGGCTTCAATGCTCTGGTCGCCTGTGCTGACCCGGTAATAGGCAATGCGGTGCATGGGTGGCTCAAAAGATACCTGACTACGATACCTAGCTCATAACCATAGCTCATAATCGCGTCAAGTCTATGATTTGCGCCAGGATCGAAAGTTAGAACTTTTGAGCCGCTTTCTGTTGCGTTGCATAGGTCTTGCGGAGCCGTTTGAAAGCGTTAGCCTGATCGCCTTGTTGAGGGGGGTTAGATGCAACTTGAACCAAAAACGTACGAAGTTGACCCGGACCCAGCGCAGGTCGCCTCTGTATGCATAGCCGCATCTTCATTCGTGTTGACGCTGGTTAATATGTATCTGACGCATGGTCGCAAACCTGCTGCTTCTCGAGACGACAACGCTGATTCTATGCTTACAAAGCTGGAAGATTCTGCTCAAAATCTACTGGCATCAGTTCAGGCTTTAACAAAGCTCATTGATCGTTCGTCATCTAACCCGGATGCACAGTTCTATGATGCACCAATGCGTATATCCAAAACGCAGATGCTATTCTCTAAGACCGCTTTAGGAACTTACGCGGGGCAACTAAGCAGCTCCTATACGGCGGTGGGAGCGCTTGGACTATGGGTTAATCATTTGATCGCCAATAAGCCTGATTTGGCTGCTAGAATTGGGGAGAGATTGTCTGTCCCACTGTCAGATGTCGCGGAACAGCTAAATAGCGCAATGGAAATTGGGTTGCCGATCAGGGTCGTTGTCCGAGAGGCTAGGCTTAGCCTTGAGCAACTCGCCGCCGCTATTGAGGCTGAACTTAACGATGGGCGGAACTAAGCTACCGTCCGGGAGGTCCATGTAGCATTGATAGCGTCAGCGAACGGGTCGCCGCCTTTCGATCCACCCTTCGTTACATCCCGGCTCTTCGCCGCCATGCCAAGCTTGATCAGGACGCCGCCTAGCGCCTGTGCGTTGCGGCGGTAGTTCTCTTCATCGATTGCCTGACCGGCCATTAGGCGGGCCGTGTCTCTGTCGCATAGGAAGGCCAGGGTGGCGGCGTTCCGGAGAAGAATGCCTTCCGATGGCTTTGGCGTCCGCGCCAGCTGATCCATCAGGTCGCCAGCGGTGCGTTTGAACACCCTAGCGGCCTGACTGCGCCCGTCAGCTTTCCCACCGTCGATTTCCAAGGTGAAGAGGGCGGTGATGTCGCGGTGTTCATTGCTGCTTTCAAACGAGTTCATGATGCGCCCTCCTTTCAGGGCTTGGGTTCTGCTGGGCTGGCGATGAGGGCGGGGAGGGAGCGCGCCCTTTTGGAGAAACTGATCCCTCCCGAATTGAATCACGCCCCTGCATTCGGCCTTCTGACATCGACCCTGCATCGGCAGTTTATCTCCAATGGCGGGTACAGAGCAGGGCCTAACGACGTCTGGAAGGGTTCACCTACATCCACGCCATCGGCATTCATGGCCGGGACAAGGTGATGGGTGTGGCGTACCCGTTCATCCTCCCGAGTGCGCCAGAACCTCCGGGCATCGCGGGGAATTGAGCGGTTCGCCTTTCCCTGTCGGAAGGCCAGGTACTCTCCAAGGTGTACGGCGCGCGTGGCTTCCTGTCGGGCGATGACTGATTGCCGGTAGGAGGCCAAAGCTCTTGTGTGCCGGTGTATGATGTCGTCAGCGGCTTTCTGATCCAGAGGTCCAGAGAACGCCTTTCTAAGCGCGCCGCGCTGGGCTGCGTTCAGATGGCTTTGTACGCGGTCGAGAATGGCCTTGACGGCCTGTGCGGACAGTTTGGCGTCCGGGGTGGTGGATGCGGCCTGTAGTGCCTCCCTGACGGCTTTCCGCATATATACGATGCTCTTCGCCTGATCCGGTGCGAGGGACAGTGCAGCTACCGCGCTCCGGGCGATTTCATGCGCGTTGAAGTTCAGGCGCTGCATCCTGCTAATGGTTTGGGTGGCGGCTTCATAGGCGCGGCGGGCGAGGGGTTCGACCACGTTGCGGCGAAGCTCGGCCATGAGTTGTTCGACTTCGCCATTAGGATTCACCCGCGAGCGATGACGTTGCGCGAAGCCTTTCATCGCGAACGCAATGCCGCCGATGAGAGCGTACAGAAGGCCGTTGTTAAGGTCGTTATCGATACCCTGATGAAGTCCTTCATCGAAGCTAAGGATACCGGCGATTTTTCCTTCGTCACGCGCTGCTATCGCATTTGAAAGATAATCAATATCAATATCTTCAGAGATTTTTTTAAAGCTAAGGTGAAGGGTGTCTTCGAACTCAGCCGTCAGCCTTGCGATTAGGATGTCGAGATCGTCCATCACCGCCCCCCGAACCCAAATGGGCAGCGGCTTGCGGCCATTTTTGAGCGGCCTTCGAAGGCCGCATCATCGATTCTTTCGGGACGACGATCAGCGGCAAGGCGGTCGATGCCGTCGCTGAGCGCTTCCTTTAGTTCCCTTCCGGACAGGCCAAGCGTGATTGCTTCTTCGGCGTCCTTCGTCGCCCTTGGGGCAATGACTACGATGAGAAAAGGAATCGATCCGCTCGTTAGACGGACGGCCTCGCGGATGGCGTCATTCGCGGCCCCGATGTTTGGAGCGTTTACTGAAACGGTACCGGGCGGGTAGGCGGTCGGTTGGCTAATAGTGCGGTCGGTTCCGTCGCAGATGTCGATACGGCACCACCCATGGCGCAGCATGACGGTCGCATAAGCCATGGCGTAGAGTTCGCCATCGTATTTCGATGCCACCTCATCGGCGGCGATGCCGAGGATGCCCGGATCGGAAGCGAAAACCTTGGAATGGTGAACGTTGCCGGTTGTGACGATTTCCCCCGTATTGGCGTTGAACCAGTACGGGTTTTTGCTGATGCGGTACCCTCTCCCCATGAATGACAGCATGCCCGCCTCCTACGCTCGCACCTGCGCCCACCCGGAACCTGCATTGAGGTAGGGCTGGATTAGCTGGCGGACGTGGCGGGGTAGGGCGTCGAGGCTGGGGGCGCGGAAAACGCCCTGGCTCTCCCCTATTGTGTAGCTGATCAGGAGTTCAGGTGAGATCGGCTGATCGGCTTGCTCGATCAGATATGCAGCAAGCAATGCCGTTGCTGTCTGGATTGCAGCGGGGACGCCGTGAGCGGAAGCGCCTGTGTCGAGACGAATGCCGACGCGGGGGAATGGCTGAGGCTGTTCGCTGGCGGCGGGACTGCCTTTCCACGGTTGTGCCGCGAGCATGGCGCTGGCATCGCGAAGGGCGGATTTATCATCGGTTCGTTCCGGTTGACGCTCCGGGTCATCGAAACAAGCCCGCCGATCGCTCTCTGCACGGGCCGTCCAAGCGCGACCGTGCAGGGTGTTGGCTAAGATGCCGTCGGCGGCCTCAAGGCTGACGAGGCTGTCAGCGGCGGTCAGATCGTCATTGTAATATTCCATATTTATCCCCTGGGGGCAGGGACGGATCGCGCTGAGAAACCACGATCCGTCCCCGCTTGGCGTCGCGCGTTGGGATGCGACGCCTTCGTGGGGGCGGTCCTCTGCCTTTGCTGAGTTAGAGGGCCGCCCGTCATCGCCGCCGTGACGGCGATGTCACTGGATCGGTCAGACGTTCGTCAGACCTTTTAGGCGGGCGGCGCAGCGGCCAGACTTCAGGGCAATGCCCGAGTACCACTCGATGCGAGTCCGGAAGGCGGGCTTGGCGTCGATTTCGCCAAGGTCGCGGGCGCCGATGGGGGCGGTCTGAATGCCGTGCAGGCCGTCGATGTCGAATCGAACGGCATAGGCCGAACAGGTGTTGTCGTTCGTGCCTTGGGTTTCGTCAGCGGTCAGGATTTCCGTACCGCGCGTATCGAGTTCGATAGGCAGGATCGGGACGCCGTTATGGGCGATGACCGGGCGACCGAAGTTGGGAACCATGATCGTTTCGGGCGTGGTGCCGCCCGATGCCCGCAACAGATTTCGATAGGCGCGGATAACGGACTTGCGGGCGAAAATCGCGGACGGCTGGCCCTGAACGGCGTCCACCAGTTCATCCAGCATTGCCATTGTGATCGCGCCGCCGTTCGCACCAGCCTCGATGATCTGGTCGCCGGTCAGGCGTTTTTTGATGCCGTCGAACTCTTTGGGGTTCGTGTCAGCGTCGCCTTCGAAGAAGGTGCGCAACCACTTCAGGGTCAGCGCCTTCGCCTTCAGGGCGTCATAGACGGCGCGGGTGTCGTTGCCGCCGACCTGTTGCGCGATCAGAGCGACATCGAAGTCAGAGTCGCCGCCGAGAATGGTCAGGCGCTCGGTCTGCGGATTAATGACGCCGGTGCTTTCCGAGTAGCCCTCATTATACGTTCGGAACTCGACGCCGGGCAGTTCTTCCTCGACGTTGTAGGTGTAGGCGTTACCGGCGATGCTCTGGAAGGGCATCAGGGCGAGAACCGGATTTTCGCGGGCGAATACCTCGACAATGCCGGATTGCAGAGGGTTAGGGTTGAGCTTGCTCCATTCGGATTGAGTCAGCACGTTTGTTCACTTTGATCCTTTCTCCCGCCTTTGGCGGGGGTGGTTTGTTGAGACGCGGGACGGTCAGGCTTTGCCGTAACCGGCTGCGATGCGGGCGTGTGCCGGAAGGCCGGTGTAGTCGGTCGGTGGCGTCGTCAGGGCGGGACGTTTGGTGTCCGTTTCCGGGACGAGGGGCGCTTTTTGAGTCCTCAGGACGGCGTTGATCCGGGAGAAGATTTGATGCTCCCGCGATCCCGAGGCGGGTAGCTTCGCCCGTTCACCTTCCGGAATCATATCTTCGAGTTGGGTGATCAAATCGCCCAGGTCGTCGTCGGAGATTGCCGTTCTAGTAGCTTCGCGGAGGCTCTTCAGTTCGGCGTCCAAGCGGGCAATGTCGGCGGTCAGGTCGATCTGGTCGGCTGCGTTTTCCTTGATGTCGTCAGTCACAGTATTTCCTCAGAGGGCCAGAAGCAGTTCCTGGCTTTCTTGTTTGCAGGTGATGAGGGCGCGGTAGGCGTCCTCGCGGGTGGCGTAGCCGTCCGGGTTGAGCGTCATCAGAGCATCGACCGGGGAAGACACGCCAAGCTCGGCGCGCTCTTTCAGATTGGCGAGAACTTCGGCCTCGGTGAGATTGTCCTGAAGCTCGGCAAAGTCAGCCCGAACCTTCGCGCCCTCGGGAATCGTTCCGGGGCGGTGGGTGTTGACGACGCGCTTGATCGTTTCAAAAAGACGGCGCTCAAAGCCTCGCCATAGGGCGATGTCATCAAGGCGGGCTTCCTTCAGGTCGATACGTTGAGCTTCGCGGGCTGAACCAGATTCAGCCGTTTTGGACAGGTCCAGAACATCGGCGGTGCAATCGTTAGTCGCCGCCGTCGAGCGCATCAGAAACTCTAACGCTTCGAGGATATCGGGAATGGGCGTGTTGGGGGCCGCGTAGGAAAACTCGCCATCCTTCGGAAGCAGGATCACCTTATCGGGGCCGGTGGCGATTGGGTCGCCGATAGGAAGTCCCTTCGCGACAGCTTGGCCGTGGCTTTGCAGTTCGACCGCTCGCCACAGGTTCGTCAGGCCGACGTTGAGGGCTTTCTGTGCGCCAATGAGATCGTCGCCGCCCGGAAGGAAGAAATCGGCGTCGGGCAGACGGTCGAACAACGGGACAAAGGGTAGGACACCGTAAGGGTTCTGGTCGCCCGCATTGCCGGGGTTTGGCAGTTTGTGGCCGTTGGCGTTGCGACGAACGAAGCTGTTCGCGGTCCAGTCTGAATAGGTCGTATGCGCTGGGTTGTTGGCCGCGTGGGTCACGACAATCCGGGTGGGGTGCTCCGGGTCGTCCCATTCCGCATCGAGGATGTTCGGGGTCAGAACGCGGACCTGGAGGCCATGCGGTTCGGTCCAAACAACCTGTAGTGCGGTCGTTTTGTGCAACTTGGTCAGCTTGGACGCTCGCTTCATAACGGCGTCGATGTTGGCGTCCTGATAGAGGGCAGAGGCCGCCCTCTGATCCCAGCCTTCAAACGTGCGGACAGGCGGCGTCTGATAGGCCGTAGCGCGACGGCTGACGATCTTTTTGACGATGTTCACGTTAAAGACCCGGAATGACTCCGGGTTGGCGAAACGCTGCCTAATCAGGGCTAGGGTGGTTTCGTCCTGTTTGTCGTCAAAGAATGCTAAAGCTTCGGCGGCGCGAAGTTTTCGCGGCTCCGATTTTCTAACCAAATCTAAGAATGACTTCCTTTCGTCGCTAAATCCCAACATGATATAAGTATATCACTATGGGTTGCTATTATGCAACATGATTTAGCGAGCAATCGTATGGCTTCCTGTATTTTTTAGCTTCTCGGTGATGAAGGTTTCTATAGAGAGGTTATTGCGAGGGCTGCGTTCGGCGTATTGGTCGAACAGGTCGAGCGCCCTTCTCATCGAGCGGCAGGAACCGGCGCATAGCGGGATCAGCGCACCGCCGTTGAGCGCGCACATGGTCCGCGCTGCGGTGGTGTCGGTGCATCGGACACCGGGTAGCTCATAAGGGTTCAGAGTTATTTCCCGCGTCGCGAACATCGCCCAGGCGAGGGAGTAAACATGGTCATCATGCTTTCCGCGCGGATGGCCGAACTTCGGAAGAGCTTCATTCCCAACGGTCTCTTTGCCGTCGTCGGTGATTTCGAAGCACTTCAACTCTTCAATGAGGCGGGTGAAGCGTGGGTCGATATGAAGGCGGCCTTCAGCAGCGGCGGTCGCTAACAGCGTGAACGCTTGATACTGAACCTTTCGGCTAGGCGTGATCAGTTCCGTGCCGTCCGCGAACGCCTCGGCCTGCGCCCAATCATATACGTCCTGTGCGCCATAGGTTTCGAGGCCGCAGCGGGTCATCCCCCAATCCCGGTGATAACGCTTCAGGTTGGCTTTGATGCCAGCGAGGCGCGAGAACATCACCGCGTCAGAGTCCAGCACGAAATAATGCTCTTCGTCGTCCACTACGGTCATGACGACGGCGGTGGTGACGGTGGCGTCGCCGTGCTTCGATCCGCCGAACGCACGGTCTAACCCGCCGCTCACGACATAGCTCGCGCCGCCCGCTAAAGCCTTGGGGTCGGGGAGGTAGCTGGTCGCCGTACAGAGAGCGAGCGCGTCGCTGGCGATCAGGAGGCTGGACGCATCGCCCCAGCGGTTGAAGTGGAACAATGCGAAGCGCTGGGGAAGCATCCGACGCGACGCGGCCCGGAGCCTTGCGCGATCAATCCACGGTGGGCTGTTGGCGCAAGCGTCGTCCAGGTCAGCATATTGGATGTGCGAGAAGAATAGGCTGGGGTCATCCCCGGTGAGGTGGGATTGGTAGAGCGCATAGAGCGGCGACGACATTGGTCCCACGGTCGAGTCGATCAGCAACATCGAGCCCTCGGTGTCGATCAGAGAACCAGTCAGGGCTTCGAGTACGCCATCGCTCTTTGCGGCATGAAGCTCGCTGATTTGCGCCGCCGTCAGCTTTTTCCCCCACAGAGCGGAGGGGTTGGCGCTGAAAGCTTGGATAACAGACGACGTGGCTGGAAAACGGATGGCATCCATCCCGACATCGATGCTTCCGGCGTCGGTCAGGCGTTTCAGGAAGGGCGTGTTTTCGAAGGCGTCCCGCAACATCCGGAAGGCGGTATCGACCACCTGCTTTTCGGAGTTTGCGACGATGGCTACGTTTTCGGTGCGGCGCGTGAGAAAGCGCCACAGGATGATCATGACGCTTGTGGCGGTTTTCCCGTGCCGTCGCGGCCATGAGAAGACGACGGTCGAGAAGTCGCCGTCTAGTGCCTGAACGATCTCGGATCGCTCCCGAGGGCCGGGGACGAAGGGGGTGAAGCCACCCTTGGAGCATCGAACTACAGGCTTTACGTCTTCGAGGAAGTTGAAGAAGCCGTCAGAGCCGCCTTTCCATCGGTCTACCATATCAGAGAAAGTCATGTGATAATATTACCACATAACGTCTATCTAATCAGCTAGATTTTAGGTGGTCGAGATCAAGTTTATCGAAACTAACTCGGCTAATCGCCTTGTAAGTATGTTCGATGTCCATTCGACCAAGGTAATGCTCATCCATCCCTGACTGAGCATGGCCGAGAATTTGGTTTTGATACTGCGTGGGTACTCCGCAGATAGCCATCTGCGTCTTCCATGTATGCCGGAAGCTGTAGAGTGTAGGCTTTGGACGGCGCATGGTGATCGCAGGAATCTGCTTCTCATTCAGACTCCTGATCCACGAGGCTGATGAGTAGAGCTTGCGTCCGTCCCCTGAGAGTCTCCATCCTGGAAACAAGCGTTCATCGCCAGCATCTTTGCGGCGCTGCACGTAGCTCAGGAAACCCAGGTCGATAAGTTCGGGATGGATTGGAATGTTTCGACGGGCGTTTTCGGTTTTGTGAGATACCACGAAGTCGCGTTCGTCCTCGGGGTCTTCAGGGTCGTATTCGGTCAGGATTGAAATGTAGGGATGCGGCCCGTCGCTTTTGATATCTGCGACGGCCAGCTGGGCCACTTCGCTTGGACGAGCCCCGGAGAAAAGCAAAACTAGCGGAGCCCATTTCCTGTGATCGTCAAACGTGTATTTGCCGGGGGTGTTAGGACGCTGCTCCGATAGGCATCCGGTGAAAAGTGGTAGGCGGAAGAAGGCATTTAGCTCCGCGACGGTGAATGGGTTCCGCGTTCGCTTCCCTTTCGCCTTGGTCGCCCCGCTGATCCGAATGCCGGTGCAGGGGTTCGTCGTAATCGCCTCTAGCTCTAGCGCATGGTTGAAGACCCACCGGATGATCGAGAAATACCCGTCTCGCGCCGTGTTCGGAGAGATGGAGCGGTAAGGCGTCTCACGCGCGTCATTCGCTTTGATTGCGTCTTTCAACGAAAGGTTCGGGAAGCGCATAGCCATCCGGTCCGGCATAAACTGAATATCGTTCATGAAGTCCCGGACCTTACGGCGATCGATTTTGTAGATCGGCACTGCACCTACGTAGTCATCGAATAGCTTGGCGACAGTCGTGACCTTGTGTTCCCAGCTGTCTCCCTTGGGGTGCTGGCGCATGGCTGCCTGAGCCAGTTTTTTGAACGTCCAGTGCGCTTCTTTGCGTAGGGGGATTGCCGAGCCCGATGGGCTGGCATGGGCGAAGGCGGGCATAGTTGGTACTGCTTTGCCGCTGGCGAAATCAACGCGCGCGCCTATCGCTCCAACCTCGGCGTCGAATAGTGCGCCCGCAATCCGGTTGAGGTTCGTCTCGTCGGCGCTGAGGCCGAACTCTCTAGCCTTAGCCTCAGCTTCGATTTGAAGCACAGGGGCAAGCTCACGTCTTAGGTGCTCGCGCGTGTTTAGCCCGTCGATCGGATCATTGAGCGCGCTTACCTGCTGAGCGGCCCACTCGTCCTTTTCTTGTCGCACATCGTCCGGGTCAGACAGGCGGTCTCTCTGAGTCGCTGTCATGCTGCGTTCAAAGGCGGATTTCGCTATGTGAGCGAGAAGCGCCGGGGTCAGGGCTGTGCGCTCCGAAGCTTCGTCGGTAGCGGGATGCTCGACGTGAAAAAGCTCGTCTAGCTTCCGCAATGCCACCTGTTTTCGGGCCTCAACCAATGTCCTGACGCCCAGCGACACTTGAAAGGTATCGCGCCCTCTAAAAACCGGGTTTGAGCGAAGGTCAGCGGGGACGCGACGCCGGTAGTTATAGACGCCGTTACGAAGGATCAGATGGGAGGGTACGCGAGCCATTTCGCGCAGAATTGTGTGACAAATTGTGTGACAGTGCAATCGCAAAAGCCACGGTAAACAAAAAGCTTTTTAACAACAGTCCTAAAGATGTCACACAGCGGAGTATCCCTCCGTCTCCGCCAGAACCATTCACCTTCACAAATGATGACGCAGCCTCAGCCTTCCTTGGAGGGAGCGGCTTTGGCGTCGGTAGGGCGGCGCACGGCGACGCCGTGCTGGCGCAGGATGCGACGCGCGACTTCGGGCGCGCCGATCATGGGCAGAGGCTGGCCAAAACGCTCGCGCCACAGTTGATCGAGGCGAACTTCCTCGGGAGTGAGTAGGCGGGTCATTGAGGAGTCCTTGTTACGCAGACTCTTTGCTTTTAGGCCGTCCCGCCGGGCGCGAACGCAAACTCATGTAACCTGAGCCATATGTGATGGAACCCACACCTTGGAATGCATTCGGGGGCGAGCTTCCCTAGGGTGATCTTGGCGCCGCGCGGCGCGCGGGTTAGGCCTGTGGCTCAACTTCTCAACGGGAGAGACGCATATGGCCGATCTGGCCCTCGCCACCGACAAGATCCGCGCCGCCGTCGGCGAAAACTCGGGTCTGGGCAAGACCGTGAAGCTGGACTTCGGCGATGACGGCAAGATCTTCATCGACGGCGCCTCGGCTCCGAACACCGTCAGCAACGACGACAAGCCGGCCGACGCCACAGTCTCGATCAAGTGGGACGATTTCGTCGCCCTGGCCGAAGGTCGCCTGGATCCGATGATGGCCTTCATGCAGGGCAAGCTGAAAATCGCCGGCGACATGATGATCGCCCAGAAGCTGGCGCCGCTGCTCAAGGGCTGACGACGGGCTTAAGGCCTGATGATCAACGGCGCGGCTCCGACGGAGCCGCGCCGTTTTCATTTGTGCGGGGCTGGGTCGCGACTCTGGCTATCGCGCCTGATCAGGCGGATTTTTATGATGGTGATGGACGGAGGGCGAACTGAAGTCTCCATCGACGATGTCGCCCAGATAAAGGTTCGTGCTTGATTTGCTGGGCGGGGCAGGCGGGCGGCCGAACAGCCAGTCCATGAGGCCGCGCTTGGCCGGACGGGGGCTTTGAGGGAACGAGGGGTGTTGCGGAGTCATCATTACGGACTCTCCTGAAGCTGGGAATTAAACCCTTTCAGAAGGGCGCTGTTCCTTCGGCGCCGCTGTCGCGGCCATTATTATTTTGGCGTCATGGAGCGCTATTGCATTCCCGGCGGCGCCGGCGGTCGATGACTTTCTCTCCTGTGTGCGTCGTCGCGGCCGTCAGCCCACGCCCAGGGCCGGATCACGACTGACGGAACCGCCTGCGCGTGGCCTGCATTTCGAGAAGGTGGCGACCGACGAAATCAGCATGGGGGCGAAACGGCTTCATGGGCAGCATGCAGCATAGGGCGACCGCCCCCGACTGCGACCTTGAACGCTATCGGCGGACGCGTAGCGTGTTGCCGATACTGGCTGCATCCCTGTCGGATGAAGACCTGCAGGCTCAGTCGATGGCTGAGACCAGTCCCGGCAAATGGCATCTCGGCCATGTAAGCTGGTTCTTTGAGGCCATGCTGCTTGAACGGCCGGGCTATCGGCCGATCGACCCGAGGCTGAGGCGGGTTTTCAACTCCTATTATGATGCTCTGGGCGAGCGGATCGCTCGCGCCGAACGGGGCCTGATGACGCGCCCTTCGCGGGCTGAGGTCATGGCCTATCGGGAGGAGGTCGATCGGCGAATGGAGGCGCGCCTCGCCGACGCCTCGGCGCCGTTCAGCGAGCTGGAGCGATATCTCTTTGAGTTGGGCCTGAACCACGAACAGCAGCATCAGGAGCTTTTCCTGATGGATATGCTGCATCTGATGTCGCGCTCGCCGCTGGATCCAGCCGCCTTTGGCGAGGAGCCGCGCTGCGCGCAGCTGCAGTCGTCGCACGACGGGTGGCGGACTTTCGATGGCGGGCTGGTTGAGATCGGCGACGCCGCCGAGGGCTTTGCCTTCGACAATGAGCGGCCCGCCCATCGCGTCTGGCTGGAGCCGTTCGATCTGGCCGCCGACCTGGTCGCCAACAGCGAGTGGCTGGCCTTCATCAACGACGGCGGCTACGCGCGGGCCGATCTGTGGCTGAGCGACGGCTGGGCGACGGTTCAGGCGCAGGGCTGGACGGCGCCGCTGTACTGGAGGCGTGAGGAAGACGGCGGCTGGACGGTGATGACGTTGGCGGGGCGGCGGCCGGTCGATCCGGCGGCGCCGGTGCGTCATGTCAGCTTCTATGAGGCCGACGCCTTCGCGCGGTGGTCGGGGCGGCGCCTGCCGACCGAGGCGGAATGGGAGCACGCGGCTCGCAGTCGGCCCGAGGCCTTCTCCAATCTGGACACTGAGGCATGGCAATGGACCTCCAGCGCCTATGGCCCTTACCCCGGCTTTCGCCCGACCGAAGGCACGGCGGCTGAGTACAACGGCAAGTTCATGGCCAATCAGATGGTGCTGCGCGGCGGCGCTTTCGCCACGGCGCCGGGCCATGCGCGGCCGACCTATCGCAACTTCTTCTATCCTGACCAGCGCTGGGCCTTCACCGGCGTGCGGCTGGCGTCGGACGCCGATGAGGCGATGCGTCAGGGCGAGGGTGACGACGAGCATGAGGCCTTTCGTCGCGATCTGGTTTCAGGTCTGGCGGCGCGGCCCAAGAGCCTGCCGCCCAAATGGTTCTATGACGCGCGGGGGTCGGACCTGTTTGAGGCCATTACGCGCCTGCCGGAATATTATCCGACCCGACAGGAAGCAGCGCTGCTGCGGCTGGTCGCGCCGCAGTGGGCGGGGCGGTTCGGCCCTGACGCCGTCCTGGTTGAACTGGGCTCGGGCGCGAGCGAGAAGACCCGGATCGTGCTGGACGCCGCGTCCGATCTGGCGGCCTACGTCCCCATCGACATCAGTCCTACAGCGCTGGAAGACGCGGCCGCGCGTTTGAGGCAGGCCTATCCCGCGCTGAAGGTCCTGCCGCTGGTCGGCGATTTCGAACATCTCGGCGTCCTGCCGCTTGAAGCGGGGCAGGGGCGGCGCGTCGGTTTTTTCCCGGGTTCGACCATCGGCAATCTGACGCCAGAGGTCGCCGAGGCCCTGTTGCGCGGCGCGCGCGACATGCTGGGGCCGGACGCTCTGTTTATTCTGGGCGTCGATCTGATCAAGGAGCCGTCGATCCTGATCCCCGCCTATGACGACGCGCAAGGCGTGACCGCCCACTTCAACCTGAACGTGCTGGCGCGGGCCAACCGCGATCTGGGGACGGACTTTGATCTGGACGCCTTCGCCCATCGGGCGGTCTGGAACGAGGCCGAGGCGCGTATGGAGATGCACCTGGAGGCCCTGCGCCCCATGACGGTGCGGTTGGGCAAGCTGGTCTTCCGGTTTGCGCAGGGCGAGACGATCCACACCGAAAGCTCGCGCAAGTTCGACGAGGCCCGCGTGCGCGCTCTGGCCGAGGCGGCCGGCTGGCGGGTCGAGGCGTTCGAGGTCAGCGACGCGCCGCGCGTGGCCCTGGCGCTGCTGGCCAGCTAGTCCTCGGCGGATGTCGGGCAAAGAAAAACGGCGAGGTTTCACGCGCCGTCTCTAAAGTCTGAAACTGTGTCGCTGGGATCAGCGCTTCGGCGTCGCCGGATCCTGAGCGGCCTTGTTGCGCGCCCCGTGGGAGGCTTCGCCGCCCTTGCGCCCGGCCTGGGCTGCAAGAGAGCGATCCTGAGAGAAGCTGCGCTTCTCGCTGGGGACGCTGGCGCCGCCCTTGCGGGCGATTTCGCGCTGACGTTCCGGATCCATCGAGGCGAAACCTCGCTTGGAAACACCGGAGCCGCGAGTGGGCTGACCTTCGGCCATTTCAGATGTTCCTTTCGTAGACGGTGGCGCTTGCGCAAGAGAACCCGGCCCCGGCGCGGAGGTTCCGAGAAAGGATTAAAACCCTGTTCGGCGGCCAGGCTCGTCAAGGCGCGATAAAACGGAACCGCACGGATTTCGGCGGGTTCATCGAGGCTCGGAGTGCAGCATTCAGGAGCTCAGTTCATGCCGGTTTCCAACGACCCCTTCGCCAATACTGACGGCGCGCCGTCGCCGGAGGACATCACCGAAGGCCGCTCCACCCTTGGCGACCGTCTGGAAGGTGCGGCCGATGAGATTCTGGCCGCAGGGACGCGGCCGCGCCCCCTGCGTCAGGCCGTGCGCGAGGATGCGGCCGAGGTGCGCGACTGGGCGCGGCATCGCGGCTCTGAGGCCTGCGAGGCGATTCGCGACGAGCCGATCCGGATGACGCTCTATGCCCTCGGGATAGGCGTGCTGATCGGCCTGCTGGCCGCGCGCTGAATCAGGCTGGGCCGAAGGCCGGGCGCGCAATCGGCGCCGCCTGCATGGCCCGATCCGAGACGAAGGGGTTGCTGCGTCGCTCGGCTCCGAACGTCGAATGCGGCCCGTGGCCCGGCACGAAGGTTACGTCGTCGCCCAGCGGCCACAGCTTTGTGGTGATCGCGCTCAGCAGGGCCTGATGGTCGCTGCGCGGGAAGTCGGTGCGACCGACCGAACCCTGGAACAGAACGTCGCCGACCTGAGCGAAACGGGCCTGGCGGTTGAAGAAGATCACATGGCCGGGCGTGTGTCCGGGGCAGTGGAAGACCTCCCACGTCGTCTCGCCCAGCGTCAGCACGTCGCCGTCGTCGAGCCAGCGCGTCGGGGTGAAGGTGCGGGCCTCGGGCAAGCCGTACTTCTGGCCCTGGGTGGGAATCAGGTCGATCCAGAACTGATCCTCAAGGTGCGGGCCGACGATGTCGAGGCCCGTCT
The DNA here is from genome assembly GCF_003576505.1 of Brevundimonas sp. LPMIX5. Classification (NCBI taxonomy): domain Bacteria; kingdom Pseudomonadati; phylum Pseudomonadota; class Alphaproteobacteria; order Caulobacterales; family Caulobacteraceae; genus Brevundimonas; species Brevundimonas sp. LPMIX5. The sequence goes on along the minus strand of NZ_QWTZ01000002.1, from coordinate 523,387 downwards.
TCTCCTGCATCTCGGCGGCGGCGCCAGCGTGGTCCAGGTGGCCGTGGGTGATCCAGATGGCGTCCAGCGTCAGTCCGCGTCGTGCGACCTCGCCCAGAATGGCGTCGACCGAGCCGCCCGGATCAATGACGGCGGCCTTGTTGGTCTTCGTGCACCAGACGGTGGTGCAGTTCTGCTGAAGCGGGGTCACGGGCGTGATGAAGACGCCGATGGGGGCTGCGGAAGAGGCTGACGACTGGCTCATGCGCCCTCAGATAGCGGCCCGATGACCACAAAGGAACCGCGTTGCGTTGACGTTTCAGCCCCTTCTCGACATAAGGGCGGGCTCCGAGGCGCCGCTCCCGAAAGGGGCGGCCCTGTTGCTTTATCCACCGCGCGCCTTTGCGGCGTCGCCACAGAGCGTCAGATATCCGACCATGCAAGTCGTCGAAAAGTCGAACGAAGGCCTCAGCCGCGTGATTGCGGTGACCATTCCCGTCGCCGAGCTGAATGAAAAGCTCGAAGCCCGCATCAAGGAAGTGGCCCCCCAGATGAAGCTCAAGGGCTTCCGTCCGGGCAAGGTGCCGGCCTCGTACGTCAAGAAGACCTTCGGCCGTGACTTCATGGGCGAAATCATCAACGCCTCGCTGAACGAGACCAGCCAGGGCGCTCTGGAAGAGCTGAAGCTGCGTCCGGCCGCTCCGGCCGAGATGAACCTGACCTCCGACATGGACAAGGTCATCGCCGGTCAGGAAGACCTGGCCTATGAAATGTCGCTGGAAGTCATGCCGGAATTCACTCCGGTCGACCCCAAGACCCTGAAGCTGACCCGCCCGACCTATGAGGCCTCGGAAGAGGACCTAGACGAGGCGCTGAAGGAACTGGCCTCGCAGGCCAAGTCCTACGAGGACAAGAAGGGCAAGACGGTCAAGGCCGCCGACGGCGACCAACTGACCATCGACTTCCTGGGCAAGATCGACGGCGAAGCCTTCGACGGCGGCGCCGCCACCGACGCCGACCTGGTGATCGGCTCGGGCCGCTTCATCCCGGGCTTCGAAGAGCAGCTGAAGGGCGCCAAGGTCGGCGAAGAGAAGACCATCGAGGTCACCTTCCCGGAAGAGTACCAGGCCAAGCACCTGGCCGGTAAGGCCGCGACCTTCGACGTCACCGTCAAGGCCATCAAGGCCGAGGTCGAATCCACGATCGACGACGAGTTCGCCAAGCGCATCGGCCTGGAGTCGCTGGACCAGCTGAAGGAACTGCTGAAGTCCAACCTGAACCAGCAGTACGCCGGCGCGACCCGCTTCAAGCTGAAGCGCGCCCTGCTGGACCTGCTGGACGAAGGCCACGACTTCGCCCTGCCGCCGAAGATGGTGGACGCCGAGTTCGAAGGCATCTGGGCCCAGGTGTCGGCCGACAAGGACGCCGGCCAGCTGCCGGAAGAAGACGCCAAGAAGTCGGAAGACGAACTGAAGGCCGAGTACAAGAAGATCGCCGAGCGCCGCGTGCGCCTGGGTCTGGTCCTGGCCGAGATCGGCCGCGCCAACAACGTCGGCGTGACGGATCAGGAACTGTCGAACGCCATCATGGCCGAAGCCCGCAACTATCCGGGTCAGGAAAAGATGGTGCTGGACTTCTACCGCCAGAACCCGAACGCCGCCGCCCAGCTGCGCGCCCCGATCTATGAAGAGAAGGTCGTCGACCTGATCGTCTCGGTCGCCGAGGTGAAGGACGAAGCCATCACCAAGGAAGAGCTGATGAAGGAAGAAGACGAGGCGTAAGCCTTCTTTCCTGACGAGCCTTATTGAGGGGCGGTCCGCATGGGCCGCCCCTCTTTGCATGGAAGAGCGGAGACGATAGAATATCGGCGTTTGGTCGGGATTTCGACACGGAGACGACAATGCTGAGCCTAGCGACGCTGATGGCGTCAGCAGCGATCTCCAGCACGCCGGTGCAAGCTGCGGGCTCGCCGTCGGCGCAGGACGACCCCGTCCGGGTCGAGGATGTTGTCGTATCCAGCCGACGCCTGCAGGACGAGGCTGAGGCGTTTGTGGCGGAACTGGCGGCTCCGCCGCCCAAGCGCGGTCTGGCGCGATGGCGCGGGCCGATCTGCATCGGCGTCGCCAACCTGTCGCAGAGCGTCGCGCGCCCGCTGATCGACCACATCGCCACGGTGGCGAGCGGCTACGACGTGCGCATACGAGAGCCCGGCTGCCAGCCCAATGTCATCATTGTCTTCACGGACGACGCTCCAGGCTTGGCGCGGGGTCTGGTGGAGCACGACGCCGATGCGTTCCGCGTGCGCTGGACCAGCCAGCTGGACCGAGGCCAGAAAGCGCTGGACGCCTTCCAGAACAGCGACTGGCCGGTGCGCTGGTGGCACGTCAGCATGCCGGTCATCGGCATCTCGGGGCAGCGGGCCATCCGGATGCCGGGGGACGTCGAGCCGATTTATGTGCCGGGCGAGGGGCTGGCGAACAAGGGGCGACCTATCACGGACGTGTTAAGCAAGGTGATCGTCATCGTCGATATAGCCAAGGTCGAGGGGACTGAACTTCCCCTTTTAGGGGACTATCTGGCGATGGTGGTGTTGGCGCAGGTTGACCCCGAGGGCGGCACGGGTCGGTTCGATACGGTGCTGAATCTTTTCCACGAAACGGGTAGGGAGGAGGGCTTGTCGGGCTGGGATAAGGCCTACCTCGCTTCGCTATACGGGGCGTTCTCGGAGCGCATCGACCGATACAATCATGCCTCTTCGATCGTGCGTGACCTCCGACGAGCGGAGCGGAACGCGCAGCGCCAATAAGGTCGAGCGCAAGGGAGCCTTGCGCCGGCGGGCCAGCGACGCGATATCGTAGGAGACAGGCGCGCGTTCCATGAGTCGTGCGACCCTCCTGAATTCGAGAAGGCCTTCATGCGCGATCCGATCGACTACATCTCCAACAACCTGGTGCCGATGGTGGTGGAGCAATCCAGCCGCGGCGAACGGTCGTTCGACATCTTCTCGCGCCTGCTGCGCGAGCGGATCATCTTCCTGACCGGCCCGTTCGAGGACGGCATGGCCTCGCTGATCTGCGCCCAGCTGCTGTTTCTGGAATCGGAGAACCCGAAGAAGGAGATCAGCATGTACATCAACAGCCCCGGCGGTCAGGTGACGTCGGCGCTCGCGATCTACGACACCATGCAATACATCAAGTCGCCGGTCTCGACCGTGGTCATGGGCATGGCCGCCTCGGCCGGCTCGCTGATCCTGACGGCCGGCGAAGCGGGCCAGCGCGTCGCCCTGCCGAACGCGCGCGTCATGGTGCACCAGCCCTCGGGCGGTTTCCGCGGCACGGCTTCGGACATCGAGCGCCACGCCGAAGACATCATCGCCACCAAGCGACGTCTGAACGAGATTTACGTCCAGCACACCGGCCGCACCTATGAAGAGGTCGAGCGCACTCTGGACCGCGACCACTTCATGACGGCTGAGGAAGCCAAGGCCTGGGGCATCGTCGACCACGTCTATGACAAACGCACCCAGGCCGACGACGACGGCGTGAAGGCTCCCTAAGTCTTAAACGCGCTCGGGCTGCGACAATTTGCGAGGCGGGATCTGGCGACGGATTCCGCCTCGAATCGTGTTTGAGATTCGTTGTCAGCAAGGGGGCGATTCATGATGATGCAGTGGAGAGACGACGGATTCCGATATGGCGCCGTGACGCGCGTCCTGCACTGGGCGATGGCCCTGCTGCTGGCGTGGCAGTTCGCGGGTATGGCGATCAAGCTGATCGTCGGCAGGGCGCCGATCACCGCCTTCTGGGTCGGAACGCACAAGGGGATCGGCGTCATTCTGCTGACCTTGATCGTGCTGCGGGCGCTTTGGGGCCTGTACAATATGAAGGAGCGTCCGGCGCATGGCGGCGGTTTTTGGGGTCTGGCCGCCAAGGTCGGGCATCTGGCGCTGTACGCCCTGATGCTGATCGTCCCGGCTCTGGCGCTGCTGCGGCAGTATGGATCGGGTAAGCCGCTGGATGTGTTCGGAGTGCGCCTGATCGACGGCGGCTGGGCCGAGGTGTCGTGGATGACCGCCCCGGCCAACGCCGTGCATGGCCTGCTGGCCTGGGTGCTGCTGGCCGCGATTGCGGGCCATATTCTGATGGTGCTGGTCCATCGCTTCATCTGGAAGGATGAGACGACCCGGCGGATGATCGGCTAGAGTGAAGTGTCGATCAGGGGCGGCCAGTGAACACGCGGTAGCCTTTTTCGTCGGCCGCCGCGATCATCTCGGCGTCGCCCGAAGTGTCGCCATAGGCGGCGGCCAGCTTCATGTCCGGGCCGTAGACGGCGCGAAGGCGGCTCATCTTCTCCTCGCCCCGACAGTTGCCGCCGACGAAGCTTCCCGCCACGCGATCCTGGCCGTCGAAGGCCAACCGGGTGCCGATCAGGTTTTCGGCCCCCAGACGGCGGGCGAAGGGGGCGACGGTTGTCTCGGGCGAGGCTGTGACGATGACGCGGTGGGCGCCGCGACGGCCCCAGTCTTCCCACGTCGCCAGGGCGTCGGGGCGCATGAAGCGCGGCCAGATCTCGGCGGCGAAGCGCTCGGCCTCGGCCTCCAGCGACTTGCGGTCGGCGCCCATCAGGAATTCGCGCACCGAGGCGACCTTGATCCGGCCCCGATCCCGGTCGCCCAGATAGGCGAAGACTGCCGGGACCATCTGCGCCAGACCGGTCAGCCAGCGCACAGGCCCGGCCCGCCATTTCAGGAAACTGGTGAAGCTGTCGCGAATCGTCAGCGTGCCGTCGAAATCGAAGGCGACGATGGCCTGACCGGGGGCAGGGGACTGGTGAAAGGCTTTTTCGCTTCCCATGTCAGACATTAGCCGTGATCCCCATATTATCTGTCCTGTCCGTTCCCCGAAGCGCGTTGCAGCGCCGCAACGGGGTTGTGGCGGAACGTGTGATGGGTGATTGTCATTTTTTGAAGACCTTCGATGATAGATTCCTCGGATCGATCGCGAAGGAAGCGCCTTTCGTCCCAATGTCGGGGCGGATTGCGGATAGTGAGAAGGGTCTATGACCAAAGCCGCCGGCACAGACGCCAAAAGCACGCTCTACTGCTCGTTCTGCGGCAAGAGCCAGCACGAAGTCCGCAAACTGATCGCCGGACCGACCGTTTTCATCTGCGATGAATGCGTCGAACTGTGCATGGACATCATCCGCGAAGAGCACAAGATCGCCTTCAAGACCTCCAAGGACGGCGTGCCTACGCCCAAGGAGATTCGCGACGTCCTCGACGATTATGTGATCGGCCAGGCCCACGCCAAGAAGGTGCTGAGCGTCGCCGTTCACAACCACTACAAGCGCCTGAACCACGCGACGAAGAACAACGACGTCGAACTGGCCAAGTCGAACATCATGCTGATCGGGCCGACCGGCTCGGGCAAGACGCTTCTGGCCCAGACGCTGGCGCGCATCATCGACGTGCCGTTCACCATGGCCGACGCCACGACCCTGACCGAAGCCGGTTATGTGGGCGAGGATGTCGAGAACATCATCCTGAAGCTGCTTCAGGCGTCGGACTACAACGTCGAGCGGGCTCAGCGCGGCATCGTCTACATCGACGAAATCGACAAGATCTCGCGCAAGTCGGACAACCCGTCGATCACCCGCGACGTGTCGGGCGAGGGCGTGCAGCAGGCCCTGCTGAAGATCATGGAAGGCACCGTCGCCTCCGTGCCTCCGCAAGGCGGCCGCAAGCATCCGCAGCAGGAGTTCCTGCAGGTCGACACCGCCAATATCCTGTTCATCGTCGGCGGCGCCTTCGCCGGCCTTGAAAAGGTGATCTCGGCGCGCGGGGCGGGGGCCTCGATCGGCTTCGGCGCCAAGGTCAAGGAGATCGATGAGCGTCGCACCGGTGAAATCCTCAAGGGCGTCGAGCCGGACGACCTGATGCGCTTCGGCCTGATCCCCGAGTTCATCGGCCGTCTGCCGGTCCTGGCGACGCTGGAAGACCTGGACGAGGCGGCGCTGATCACCATTCTGACCGAGCCGAAGAACGCTCTGGTTAAGCAGTACAAGCGACTGTTCGAGATGGAGAACGTCACCCTGACCTTCACCGACGACGCCCTGTCGGCGGTGGCCAAGAAGGCGATCACCCGCAAGACCGGCGCCCGCGGCCTGCGCTCCATTCTGGAGGGCGTGCTGCTGGAGACGATGTTCGAACTGCCCACCTTCGAGGGCGTCGAAGAGGTCGTGGTCAACGCCGAGGTGATCGACGGCAAGGCCCAGCCGCTGCTGATCTATTCGGAAACCAAGAAGAAAACGGCCGACGGCGCCGCCTGACGCCACGGTCTGATCCAAGCGAAAGGGGCGGCTCGCCATGGGCCGCCCCTTCATCGTTTCAGAGATGGTCCAGGCGGCCGTCTGAAATCACACGCTTTTTCACGCTTCTGTGGGCTGCAGGCCCGCCACGCTTGAACCGCGTCCAGACAGAACCACATACTCACACGAAAGCCGCTGAAAACAGCGGGTCGAGTCGGGACGAAGAGGCAGTAGCGCCAAATCAGACCGGTTCGGCGGGCCGGAGATTCACGAAGGCCCCGGAAAGTACGCATCATGACCGAGAGCAAAATCCTCCCTGTCCTGCCGCTGAGAGACATCGTCGTCTTTCCGCACATGGTCGTGCCGCTGTTTGTCGGCCGCGAAAAGTCCGTGCGCGCCCTCGACGAGATCATGAAGGGCGAGAAGCAGATCCTGCTCGCCACCCAGATGAACTCGGTCGACGACGACCCGGCGACGGACGCCATCTATTCGACCGGCGTTCTGGCCTCCGTGCTGCAACTGCTGAAGCTGCCGGATGGCACGGTGAAGGTGCTGGTCGAGGGCAAGTCGCGCGCGCGCCTGACTCGTTTCACCGACCGTGAGGACTATTACGAAGCCGAGGCCGTCGAGATCGACGACGAGGCCGGCGATCCGTCGCAGAGCGAAGCCCTGCTGCGCGCCGTGATCGAGCAGTTCGAAAACTATGTGAAGCTGAACAAGAAGGTCCCGCCCGAGGCCCTCAGCGCCATTCCTCAGATCACCGACCCGTCCAAGCTGGCGGACTCGGTCGCCGCCCACCTGTCGGTCAAGATCGCCGACAAGCAGGCCTTGCTCGAAACCGTCGTCATCCCGGCGCGGCTGGAGAAGGTCTACGGCATGATGGAAGGCGAGATCAGCGTCCTTCAGGTCGAGAAGAAAATCCGCAGCCGCGTGAAACGGCAGATGGAGAAGACCCAGCGCGAGTACTATCTGAACGAGCAGATGAAGGCGATCCAGCGCGAGCTGGGCGAGACCGACGACGCTCGCGACGAACTGCTTGAGCTGGAAAAGCGCATCAAGAAGACGCGCCTGTCCAAGGAAGCCCGCATCAAGGCCGAGGCGGAGCTGAAGAAGCTGCGTAACATGTCGCCGATGTCGGCGGAATCGACCGTTGTGCGCAACTATCTCGACTGGCTGCTGTCGATCCCGTGGTCCAAGACCCGCCCCAAGCCCATCGATCTGCAGAAGGCCGAGGACATCCTCGAAGAGGATCACTACGGCCTGGAGAAGGTCAAGGAACGGATCATCGAGTATCTGGCCGTTCAGGCGCGCACCGGCAGCCTGAAGGGGCCGATCCTGTGCCTCGTCGGCCCTCCGGGCGTCGGTAAGACCTCGCTGGCCCAGTCCATCGCCAAGGCGACGGGGCGTGAATACGTCCGTATGTCGCTGGGCGGCGTGCGCGACGAGGCCGAGATCCGCGGCCACCGCCGGACCTACATCGGCTCCATGCCCGGCAAGATCATCCAGTCGATGAAGAAGGCCAAGACCACCAACGCCTTCGTCCTGCTGGACGAGATCGACAAGCTGGGCGCCGACTGGCGCGGCGACCCGTCCTCGGCTCTGCTGGAAGTGCTGGACCCGGCCCAGAACTCGACCTTCGGCGACCACTATCTGGAGGTCGACTACGACCTGTCGCCGGTGATGTTCGTCACCACGGCCAACAGCCTGAACATGCCCCAGCCCCTGCTGGACCGCATGGAGATCATCCGTGTCTCCGGCTACACCGAGGATGAGAAGGTCGAGATCGCCCGCCGCCACGTCCTGCCCAAACAGCTCAAGGACCACGGCCTGAAGGAGGGCGAGCTGATCGTCCCTGACGACACGATCCGCGACCTGATCCGCTACTACACGCGTGAAGCAGGCGTGCGTTCGCTGGAGCGCGCCCTGGGCGGCCTGGCCCGCAAGGCGGTGCGCGAGATGGCCAGGACCAAGGCCGCCTCGATCACCGTGGATGCGGCCAAGCTGGCCGAATACGCGGGCGTGAAGAAGTTCCGCTATGGCGAGACGGACGCGGAAGATCAGGTCGGCATCGTCACCGGCCTGGCCTGGACCGAGTTCGGCGGCGACATCCTGACCATCGAGGCCCTGAAGATGCCGGGCCGCGGCCGCATGACCGTGACCGGCAACCTGAAGGACGTCATGAAGGAGTCGATCTCGGCGGCGGCGTCTTACGTCCGCAGCCGCGCCCTCAGCATCGGCGTCAAGCCGCCGGTGTTCGAGAAGACCGACATCCACGTCCACGTCCCCGACGGCGCCACGCCCAAGGACGGCCCCTCGGCGGGCGTGGCCATGACGGTGGCCATGGTCTCGGTTCTGACCGGCATTCCGATCCGCAAGGACATCGCCATGACCGGCGAGATCACCCTGCGCGGGCGGGTCACGGCTATCGGCGGCCTGAAGGAGAAGTTGCTGGCGGCCCTGCGCTCAGGCGTGAAGACCGTGCTGATCCCGCAGGAGAACGAGAAGGACCTCGAAGAGGTGCCGGAAAACGTCAAGGCGGCCCTGGAGATCGTGCCGATCTCCACCGCCGACGAGGCGCTGAAGTGGGCCCTGACCGGCACGCCGACCCCTGTCGAATGGGACGAGGCGGCCGAACCCATGACCCCGACGCCGCCCGCGCCGACGGCGGGCGAAGGGACCAGCATCAGCCACTGATGCGGGCCTGGGCCTGATGAAGTGAAGAGAGGCGGCTCGGGGCGACCTGAGCCGCCTCTTTTTTGACCTGTGCGCCGACAGCCGCTTAAGTTCCGCCTTCGTTCGCGAGGGGAGCTTTCGACATGACCAAGACTGAACTGATCGGCCGCATGGCTCAGGCGGCGGGCATCAGCCGCGACCAGGCCAAGCTGGCGCTGGAGGCTTTCACTGATCAGGTGACTGCTTCGCTTGTCGAGGGGCGGGTGGTGCGTCTGGTCGGCTTCGGCAGCTTCGTCGCGGCCGAGCGCAAGGCAGGCGTGGCGCGCAACCCCCAGACCGGCCAGGAGATCGCTCGTCCCGCCTCGCGCACCGCGCGCTTTCGTCCCGGCGAAGGCTTGAAAAGCGCCTTGAACGGCTGACCGCCACAGGGCATGAAGCCCTGTTCCCGACGTTGAGTCGATTTGATGTGGGCGGCTAGCTCAGCTGGTCAGAGCACCTCGTTTACACCGAGGGGGTCGGCGGTTCGAACCCGTCGCCGCCTACCATCCATCGCCATTGTCCGATCTGTCGCCGGCCATAGTCGCGCGCGGGCGTTCGCCCGGCCGCCGGGCGGAGGCGGCGAGCCCAAGCTGGCTCAGGCTGTCGGCTGCAACGCTTCGGCGTTGACCGTCGCGTCGGCGATGACGGCAGCCTTCGTCCCCAGCACTTCAGCCCAGCGTTTGAGCGCGCCGTAGCGGGTGATGTCATGAGGTTCGACCGACTGGGCAGCGGCCAGAAGGCCCATCCAGCGCCGCCGTATCCTTTGGGGGCGGTCTTTAGACCGCCCCTCCCTCAGCAAATCCTCGCGGCTGGCGTCAACCGAGGCTGGATTGCAACTGCTTGGCGCGCTCCAGGTGCGCCTCGATCTTGGGCAATACCGTGCGGGCGTGTTCCGCGAGGGCGGGCACGTCCGTGTTGTTCGAGAAGCCGCGATGCAGGGTGACGGCTTCTTCATGGGCGGCGACTTGTTGGTCGACGTAGGTCTTGTCGAAGTTCGCCGCCGAGGCCGAGCGGAGGTTGTCGATCAGGCCCTTGCGGCGCTGGTCCAGTTCCGTCGGCAGGGTCGTGTCCGGCGCCGCCTGCCCTGCCGCCGTTTTCAGCGCGGCGGAGGCGGCGGTGTGATCGGCCTTGATCATTTGGGCCAACTCCTTGACCTGAGCGTTCTGCGAGCGCTCGAGGGCGATGTCAGCCGCTTGAATCTCGTACATGTCGCCCATCGCCGCGTTGGGGACGTAGGCGCTGACCATATTGGACCCCATGGTCGCGGCCGAGGTCTGACCCACTGGCTCGGAGACGGCGTCTTGGGCCTTGTCGATAGCTTCAGAGGCTTGCTGCTGATTGCAGGCGGCCAAGGTCAGGGCGGCGGTGGATACAGCCAGAACGGCGACGGTTTGCTTGATCATGATCGATTTCTCCTTGGATAATTTTCAGGACTTAGCGGCCATGCCCGGTGTGTCGGGCGCCATCTCTTCAGCCTGAGTCTTGGGCGGCGGCGCGTCGGCCTGCTGCAATCCGTCGTCAGGGCTTTCTCGAATGGACAGAATGGCCTCATGCGCGCGCATCAAGGGAGCGGCGGCGTCGGCGGCCTGGGCGTCGGTGGGCGAAGCCACGCGCAAATGCCGCTGCGGTCCGCTGTCGCTGCCGACCACCACTTCATAGAAGCGCATGGCGGGCTCCCTGTATGAAGGGACGGCGCAGTCGTGAGCGATGCTCGGTCATTATTTCCTCTCTGTGACAGGAGGTTAAGCAGCGAAAGCGCGAGCCCGTTCCAAACGGTCAAGCTTGGCGGTCGCTACATGGCGCGCTCCAGCGGCGCTTCGCCTCCGGTCATCTGCGGGTCAGGAACCTTGCTTTGGGTGCGCAGAAAACCTGTCGCGGCGGTCGCCAGATAAACGATCAGCAGCAGCGCCAGGAGCGCGCCGACGACCATCAGCAACCGCCGCGGGCGCTGCAGAATGGGCGGCTTTTGCTTGTTGGCGAGAGGCAAGGCGGTTCCTTTCGTTCTGAGGAGAAGCGACAGGCATGCGGCCTGTTCCATACGGCGCCGGTGGTTCGCCTATTTCTGTCGCGGCGGGCGGCGAGAGGGTTCCACAGGGCCGCCGTCTTCCCGTCCGGCGATAACGGCGCGAACTAACTCTTCCGCCGCCAAACGCACCTCGTCCTGGATGGTCTCGTCATGGTCCAAGGCCTCGTGACTGGTCGCGTACGGCTCCCAGTAGCCGATATAGCGGTCGATCTCCGCGTCGGGTCCGGCCGGCGACAACTTCATCGATATAAGCCAGTCAGACAGCGACCGGCGCACGTTCTCCGCTCCTTCTACGTCGCCATGGACCACCAGGGCGAAACGCCGGCCGGCCAGGTGACGCGGATAGGGCCAATCCGCAAGCTCCAGGGCCTTGGCCAGGGCGACGGTCTTGCCCTGCGTCGACGTGGGGTCCGGGTTGCCGCCGTCGGCGCAGACCAGCCGGTCCATCATCAGCTTGAATGGGCTGGAGGCGTGATACCAGTTCACCGGCGTGACGATCAGCACCCCGTGCGCCCGGACCCACATGGGATAGATGTCGTTCATCCAGTCGTGGACCTGGCCCAGGCTGTAGTTGGGATAGCAGCTGCACGGCCAGTGACAGAGAGCGGCCGCGGTCGAGAAGCACGCCTTGCAAGGGTGGATTTCGCGGCCGTACTCCGATGCCAGCCGCGACAGGTCGAGAATTTCGCCCTCTATCTCGGGGGTGCGCTCAATGACCTCAAGCGCTATCTGGACCAGGCGCCAGCTCTTGGACATTTCTCCGGGGCAGGTGTGTTCCGATCGGCTGGAAGCGTTGATGATGAGGATGCGTAAAGGCGCCGACGCATCGTCGTGACAGGCCTGGGCGGCGCGGACGGCGGCGTGGGCGTACACCCAGTCGAGAGCCAGCTCATATTCGGGATCAGCAAAACCCTGGCCGGCGGCCTGCGTCAGCGGCGATTTGCGGCCCGAGATATATCCGTCCCAGGCTGTGGCGGCCAAGCGATCGATCTCCTCTCGCAAAGAGTCGAAGGCGGGGTCAGCGAACCGGCTGCGAAAGCGCGCCTTGAAGGTCGCGCGATCCAGTTCGGGGCTGGGCATGCCTTTGCGCGGCTCGGGGACGGCAGGAGGCGGGGCGACGGAATCGGGCATGGATGCCTCCGGCTTGGCTTTGCCGGAAACGTCGCTTCCGATCCCGCCGTTCCATCCTTGCGCCGGGAACGCCCGCGGCGGGCACGACTTAGAATGGCGACCTTCAGTCGTTCAGAGGAGCCGTCATGCCCGACCGCATCACCATGCAAGACCCCCGAAATCAGTATCCGCGGCCTCCCTTTCCGCGCCAGCCCCAGTCGGCCCCCGGCTTGGTCGCCAAGATGGAGCCGCAGCCCGATCATGGGGAAGAGACCTATCGCGGCCACGGGCGGCTGAGGGGGCGACGCGCCCTGATCACCGGCGCCGATTCCGGCATAGGCCGTGCGGTCGCCATCGCTTACGCTCGTGAGGGCGCCGACGTTGCGATCTCATATCTTCCTTCAGAGGAAGCCGATACGCGCGAGGTGATCGCCCTGGTCGAGGCCGAGGGCGTCAAGGCGCTGGCCTTGCCCGGCGACGTGCGCGATGAGGCGTGGAATGCGATCATGGTGGAGCGCACGCTGGAGGCCTTCGGCGGGCTGGACATCCTGGTGGTCAATGCCGGACGCCAGCAGTTCCGCGAGGATGTGGGCGAGGTTTCGACCGATGATTTCGACGCCACGATGAAGACCAATCTCTATGCCCTGCACTGGCTGTGTCAGGCGGCGACGCCCCACCTGCCGCCGGGCGCGGCGGTCATCACCACCGCCTCGATCCAGGCCTATGAGCCGTCGGACATTCTGCTGGACTACGCCACCACCAAGGGCGGGATCGTCACCTACACCAAGGCCCTCGCCAAGCAGTTGATCGAAAAGGGCGTTCGCGTGAACGCCGTGGCGCCAGGCCCTTTCTGGACGGTGCTGCAGCCCAGCGGCGGCCAGCCTCAGGAAAAGGTCGAACAGTTCGGCGCCCACAGCGCGTTCGGCCGACCGGGCCAGCCGGTAGAGATCGCACCGATCTATGTGCTGCTTGCCTCGCAGGAGGCCAGCTTCGTCACGGGCGAGGTATGGGGCGTCACCGGCGGGGCCGGGATCGCCTGAGCTTTCAGACCTCGAATACGCGATAGGGGGTGTCGCCCAGCGTCCGCAGCACGGGCAGGGCGACGTTGTAGACCGGAACGCCGCGCGCCGTGCGGCCTTCCGGCGCCCCGCGATGGGCGTGACCATGCAGCACCAGCTTCACGTTCTCATAGCGGTCGACGACCTCGGCCAGGCGTGACGAGCCGAGGAAGGCGTGAATCTCGGGCGGCTCGCCGATCACCGTGTCCACAACCGGGGCGTAGTGGAGCAGCACGACGCTTCGTTCGGTTCGCAGGGTGCGGATCGAATTCTCGATAAGGTTGGCGTCTTCCACCGCTTCATTGACGAAAGTCTTGATCGAGGCCTCGCCGAAGGAACTGAGCATGTAGCGACCGAAGCCGCCGACGAAGCCCTTGCCGCCGGCGAAGCCGACGCCGTCGATCTCATAGGCCTCGCCGGCCAGCATCTTGACCCCGGCTTCGCTCAGCATGCGGGTGACTTCCAGGGGCTGGCCGCACTCGTGCTCGTGATTACCCAGAACGCCGACCATGGGGATGCGGCAGGCGCGCAGGTCTTCCAGCAGGTTCTCCACCTCGACCGTCTTGCCGAAATTGACCAGGTCGCCGCACAGGCACAGCACGTCGGCGTCTTCATGCACCCGATCGAACAGGTCGCGATAGGCGCGATGCGAGGTCTCGCCGACATGCAGGTCGCCGACGGCGGCGACGCGCAGCTTCTTCTTCGGTCCGGCCTCCATGCCCGGCTGAGGCGTCTGGCCTTCAGCGGGGGCGGAGGCGGCTTCAGGCGACGGGGTCATGGCGTTCCTCCAGGCCTTTGCCGACGACGTCGCCGAAGCCCCACTCGGAGATGTCGGCGATGTAGTCGCGCGGGCTGAACAGGCGGCCGCGGCAGACCTTCACGCGCGGCGGCGGAAGATCGACCTGAGCTTGCAGGCGGCCGATCAACTCGGTCATCAACCAGCCGGGCACCAGGCCGCGCTCGGTCGGATAGGCGAAGCGGAAGTTGAGCAAGTGCGCCATCAACACCTCCCAATAGAGGTCCATCTGATCCAGCAACGACTTCCAGTCGATGGCGTCCGCCTGCTTCAGGATGACGTGGTTTACGTCGGCGCCGTCGTAGCGATAGCGGTCCTGGATGAAAACCTTCGACAGGATCAGGGCTGTCGGCGGGGTGATCGTGACCTCATGACCGTAGACGGTGATGTGGTCGGGGCCGAACCAGCTGTCGGACACGGCGATCGTGCCGTTCGACATGGCGAAGATGACGTCGAAGAAGTGTTTATCGTCTTTCCAGACCTTGGCGATCCAGCGCTCGTCCTCGACGTCGGTGCGATAGCCGCGCGCCTGGAAGAATGACAGGATACGGGGGTAGTCGCCGGGCTTGCAGAAGACGTCCAGGTCCTTGGTCGGACGTCGAATGCCCGTATAGGCCGTGACGGCGTAGGTCCCCGACAGCAGGAAGGGCACGCCCGATTCCTTCAGCAGGCCCAACGCCTCCTCATAGAAGGCCTGCGCCTCGGGAGGCGGTTCAAAGGCGGGTTCGGCGACCGTATCAGACATGGTGTCGGGGTTCCTGAGCAGGGCAGGAAAACGGCGCAGGTCGAAGCCCGGTTCCGCCGCTCGTCGGGCCGACCACGCGCTCGCCTCGCCGTCGGCGACGCTCTGGCCGCGTTGGCAGGCAGGCTGCTCCATGGGCGCATGCCTGTTCGCGACCGGTGGAACCGCTTGGGAAAATCTGAGGTTTGCCCCAGCATGGCTTCTGGCATTCATTTCGGCCGCATCCCGGCCAACGCCGTCCACCTGTGCGTGGACATGCAACGGCTCTTTGCTGAAGACACCGCCTGGCGCACGCCGTGGATGCCGCGCGTTCTGCCCATTGTCGAACGCCTGTGCGAGCGTAAGGCAGACCGGACCTGCTTCACTCGGTTCATTCCCGCGCGTTCGCCTAGTGAGGGGCGGGGCGCGTGGCGGCGCTACTGGGAGCGATGGTCGTCGATCACGCTCGAGAACTTGGGTGAGGACAAGGTGCAGCTTCTGCCTGAGCTTCAAGGCTTCACCCCGCCCGCCAGGATCTTGGACAAGGCGCATTATTCGCCATGGGTAGATACCGGTCTGGCGAGGGCGCTTGCGGCCGGTCATGTGGACACCCTGGTGGTGACGGGGGCGGAGACCGACGTGTGCGTGCTTGCGACCGTGCTCGGCGCCGTGGATCTGGGCTTGCGGGTGGTGGTGGTTTCCGACGCCCTGTGCAGTTCGTCGGACCAGTCGCACGACGCCTTGCTCGGCCTCTATCATGACCGGTTCGGCCAGCAGATCGAGACGGCGGAGTGCGATGAAGTCTTGGACGCCTGGGTCTAGTTCGCCTGAGGGTCTCATCTGGCGGTTCGCCTGGGCGTGATTGGCGGCTGATTCCGGAAGCGCGCTTTCGGAACGGCGGCGCAGGCCTGGCGTTGGCCGGTCATGAATGACCAGCTAGCGAACACCATAGGCACGGCGGCGGCGATCTGCTCCATCACCAGTTTTGCGCCGCAGGCATACAAGATCTGGAAGGAGCGCGATGCGTCGGCGGTCAGCCTCAAGACCTATTCCTTGACCGTCAGCTGCTTCATCCTCTGAACGATCTATGGCGTCATGACCCAGGCGTGGCCTGTGACCTTCGCCAACGCCTGCGCTCTGGTCATGGCGTCGGCCGTTCTGATCATGAAGTGGCGCTTTGGAGACAGAGGCGCCTAGTGACGCGGGAGCGGAAGTCAGACGCCGGCGTTGGATGGGCATGAGCTCGCTGCAGGATATCGGGAAGGCGGAAGACGGCGCCTATATACGGGACCTGGGCCGGGCGTTCGGCGGCGCGCTGCTGTTCAGCCTGCCCCTGCTGATGACCATGGAGATGTGGGCGCTCGGCTTTGCTGCTGAGCCGGTGCGGCGTCTGCTCTTCTTGTTGGCGGCGCTGCCGGTGCTGTTCGGGTTGGCGCATTACGCCGGGTTCTCGGCGCGACGAGGCCTGGTGAATAATGCGTTGGACACCCTGGTCGCTCTGGCCGTGGGATTCATCACCGCCACCGCGCTTCTGTTGATGTTCAATGTTCTGGATGGGAGTTCGCCGGCATCCGCCGTGGGGCAGGTCTCCTTGCAAGCGGTGCCGGCCGCGCTTGGCGCCTTGGCGGCGCGACGTCAGCTGTCCGGCGATCCGAACGAGGGTGAGGAGGACCAAGCCTCTTATCCGGGCGAACTGTTTCTCATGCTGGCCGGGGCGCTCTATTTCGCCCTGAACCTGGCTCCTACGGAGGAGATGCGGCTGATCGCCTATCTCACCACTCCTTTGGGCGCTCTGGGGGTGTTGGCGGTGTCGGTTATCCTGCTGCACCTTATCGTGTTTGAAGCCGGATTCGCCGGGCAGGAAGAGGCGGAGACGCCGCTGCGGGCCTTCCTCGATTTCACCTTGCCGGGCTACGCTCTGTGCCTGCTATCCAGCCTGGCCATGCTTTGGGTGTTCGGAGGAGCGGACGGCCACGGCGTTCAGTCGTTGGCCGCCAATGCGATCATCCTGGCCTTTCCGGCGTCTGTCGGCGCGGCTGCGGCCCGGCTGCTGGTGTGACCATGGCGCGCCGAGGGAAAGAGCAGATGGATAAGAAGTCCGTGTCGCGGCTGCAGGCCTGCTGCGCCGTCGCGGGAGGTGTCGTTCTGTTCGGGGCCGTGGCCGTTCTCGCTTCTGCGGCCTTTTCCAAACCCTCGCCGGCGGATCTGACGATCACGCGCGATGATATTCGGCCATCGGCGGGCGGATGGGTGGTCGACATCGTTGTCGCCAATCATGGCGACCTGGCCGCCGCCGCCGTGGATATCGAGGGCCAGTTTGGCCATGAACGGTCCGGCGTGTCGCTGGACTATGTGCCGGGACAGGGAGAGAAGAAGGTCAGCTTGGTCTTCTCAGGTGCGCAGAAGCCTGAGCCGCGTCTGCGCGTGCTGGGTTGGTCCGAGCCTTAGCATGCGGCTTGTCCTTCAGTCGCGGCGCCCGCGAGGCGGGCCTCGCGCCAGGCGGCGGTGGTGAGGGCAGGCAGCATGGCCACGGCGTCGGCGGCCTTGGCGCTGGAGGCGTTGCCCGACAGCATCCGCTTCTTCACCCCCTGGATGATGCCGATCAGGCGGAACAGGTTGAAGGCGAAGTGCCAGTGCAGGTCCGGCAGGGCGTCGCGGCCGGTCGCGGCGCAATACCGCCGGGCCATGTCGTCCAGCGACGGAATGCCTGCAGCCTCAAGATCCAGACCGTTCAGACCGGCGCGGCCGTCGGCGGGCAGGATCCAGTTCATGGCCAGATAGGCGAAGTCGGCCAGCGGGTCGCCCAGAGTCGCCAACTCCCAGTCCAGCACGGCGCGGACGGTCATGGAGTCGGGGGCGTAGATCAGGTTGTCGATGCGATAGTCGCCGTGGATGATGGCGGTGCGCGTCTGTTCCGGCGCCGTGCGCGGCAGGAAGTCGATCAGACGCTCGACCTCGGGCAGGTCGTCGGTCTGGGCGGCGCGGTACTGTTTGGTCCAGCGGGCGACCTGGCGCTCGAAATAGTTGCCGGGGCGGCCGAAGTCCTCCAGCCCGGCGGCGACCGGATCGACGCTGTGCAGGCGGGCCAGCGTGTCGATCATGGCCTCATAGGCGGCGCGGCGCTCAGACGGCGACAGGTCGGGCAGGGCGCCGTTCCAGAAGGTGCGGCCCTCGACCAGTTCCATCACATAGAAGGCCGAGCCGATGACGGCGTCGTCCTGACACAGGGCCAGCGGTGCGGGCACGGGAAAGCCGGTCGGATGCAGGGCGCTGATCAGCCGGTATTCGCGCTCGACCGCATGGGCCGAGGGCAGCAGCGGTCCGAACGGGCGACGGCGCAGGACATAGTCCCGGCCGTCGACAGTCATCCGATAGGTCGGGTTCGACTGGCCGCCGGGGAATTTTTCCAGGCGGATGTCGGCGGGCGCGGCGGGCAGGACGCCCGCCAGCCACTGTCCCAGACGCGCGACGTCCAGATCGCTCATCGGGTCGCCTCAGCGTGGCGGGCGAACTCGGACCGGGCGATGGCGCGGGCGTGGACCTCGTCCGGGCCGTCGGCGAAGCGCAGGGTGCGGATGCCCGCCCAGGCCGCCGCCAGTTCGAAGTCCTGGGACACGCCGCCGCCGCCGTGGGCCTGAATGGCGTCGTCGATGATGCGCAGGGCCATCATCGGCGCCTGGACCTTGATCATGGCGATCTCGTCCTTGGCCGCCTTATTGCCTGCGCGGTCCATCATGTCGGCGGCCTTCAGGCACAGCAGGCGCGTCATCTCGATGTCGATACGGGCGCGCGCGACGCGCTCGTCCCAGACAGAATGTTCGCCGATCCGCTTGCCGAAGGCGACGCGCGACATCAGGCGGCGGGCCATCGCTTCCAGCGCCTCTTCGGCCGCGCCGATGGTGCGCATGCAGTGGTGTATGCGGCCGGGGCCCAGGCGCCCTTGCGCGATCTCGAAACCGCGACCCTCGCCCAGCAGGATGTTCTCGACCGGCACGCGCACGTCGGTCAGGCTGACCTCCATGTGGCCGTGCGGGGCGTGGTCATAGCCATAGACGCTCAGCGGCCGTTCGATCTTCACGCCGGGCGCATCCATCGGCACCAGGATCATCGACTGCTGGCGATAGGTCTTCTCGTCCGGGTCGGTCTTGCCCATGACGATGGCGATGCGGCAGCGCGGATCGCCCGCCCCGGACGACCACCATTTGCGGCCGTTGATGACATAGCAGTCGCCGTCGCGACGGATCTGCGTCTGGATGTTGGTGGCGTCGGACGAGGCGACGGCCGGTTCGGTCATCAGGAAGGCCGAGCGGATCTCGCCGTTCATCAGCGGCGTCAGCCACTTCGCCTTGTGCGCGGGCGTGCCGTAGCGGTGCAGCACCTCCATATTGCCCGTGTCCGGCGCCGAGCAGTTGAACACCTCGCTGGCCCAGTCGATGCGACCCATTTCCTCGGCGCACAGGGCGTACTCCAGGTTGGTCAGCCGCTCGCCCGCGAACTCGAAATCGTCCGGTTCGGCCATGCCTTCGGGCGCGGGCGGCATGAACAGGTTCCACAGTCCTGCGGCGCGCGCCTCGACCTTCAGCGCCTCGATCGAGGGCAGGGGTGCGGCCCAGCGGTCGCCTTCAGCGATCTCGGCGTGGACGGCGGCGACGCGCGGGCGCACCTTTTCGGCCATGAAGGCCCGGACGCGCGCCTGAAACGAACGCTCGCGTTCCGTCAGGGTGAAATCCATCGCTTAGCTCCATTGAGTTTGGCCATGACGCCGAGTCGGCTTTTCAACCGGTCGAAGATTCTCGACAGGCTTCACCATGCCAGACCGTTCGTCATTTGAAATCGCTGGCGGGGTTCGAAGGCAGAGGGCGCGCTCCCGCCTGGCGTGAGAGAGCGCGCCGGTCGCCTGAGCCTATTCCGAGGTCTTGCCGTCGAAATGCTCTTCGGCCTCGTCGGCCTTGGTCGGGTGGAGCACGTCGTGGCGATGCTCCGGCGGGCCATAGAGGGTGTAGAGCTTCAGCGGCTCCGAGCCCGTGTTGATCAGGTTGTGGCGGGCTCCGGCGGGAACAATGATGCCGGACTCGGCCTGGGCGGGGCGCGACTGCCCGTCGATGACGACCTGCCCTTCGCCCTGTTCGATGCGGAAGAACTGGTCGTGGCCGTCATGGACCTCTTCGCCGATCTCTTCGCCCGGCTGAAGCGTCATCAGCACCAGTTGCAGGTGACGGCCGGTGTAGAGCACGCGGCGATAGTCGTCGTTGTCGAGCGTGGCCCGTTCGATGTCGTCGAGATAGCCTTGCATGGCGGATCCTCATGAAGAAGAACTGGGAGATTTCGACTCTTAGCGCGCCTGATGCGGCCGGGTCTTGATCTTTCGCAAAGCCAAGAAAAAACGCCGGAGCTCTCGCCCCGGCGTTTGTGCAGTCTTACGCTTTTGATCTCTTAGCCGCGCTGAGCCAGCGGGACGTAGTCGCGCTCGGTCGGCCCGGTGTACAGCTGACGCGGGCGGCCGATCTTCTGCGACGGATCGGCCATCATTTCCTGCCATTGGGCGATCCAGCCCACGGTGCGCGCCAGGGCGAACAGCACGGTGAACATGGTGGTCGGGAAGCCCATGGCCGACAGGGTGATGCCCGAGTAGAAGTCGACGTTCGGGAACAGCTTGCGCGAGGTGAAGTACTCGTCCGACAGGGCGACCTTCTCCAGTTCCTTGGCGACCAGGAACAGCGGATCGTTCTCGCGACCCGTGGCGGCCAGCACTTCGTAGGCCGACTGCTGCATGACCTTGGCGCGCGGGTCGTAGTTTTTGTACACGCGGTGGCCGAAGCCCATCAGCTTGTACTTGCGCGCCTTCACGCCCTCGATGAACTCGGGGATGCGGTCCGGCGTGCCGATTTCCTTCAACATGTTCAGCGCCTCTTCGTTGGCGCCGCCGTGCGACGGGCCCCACAGGCAGGCGATGCCGGCGGCGATACATGCGAAGGGATTGGCGCCCGACGAACCCGCCAGACGAACGGTCGAGGTCGAGGCGTTCTGCTCGTGGTCGGCGTGCAGGATGAAGATGCGGTCCATCGCGCGCACCAGTGCCGGATCGACCTGATAGTCCTCGGCCGGCACGGCGAAGCACATGCGCAGGAAGTTCTCGGCGTACGACAGGTCGTTGCGCGGCGAGATGAACGGCTGGCCGATATGGTACTTGTAGGCACGGGCCGCGATCGTCGGCATCTTGGCGATCAGGCGGATGGCCGAGATGTTGCGCTGCACCGGATCATGGATGTCCAGGCTGTCGTGATAGAAGGCCGACAGGGCGCCGACAGTGCCGACCATGATCGCCATCGGATGGGCGTCGCGGCGGAAGCCTTCGAAGAAGCGGTCGAACTGGGCGTGCAGCATGGTGTGCCGCGTGACGCATTGCTCGAACTCTTCGTATTCGGCGGCGTTCGGCAGTTCGCCGTGCAGCAGCAGGTGGCAGACTTCCAGGAAGTTGGACTTCGAGGCCAGTTGGTCGATCGGATAGCCGCGGTGCAACAGAACGCCAGCGTCGCCGTCGATGTAGGTAAGGGCCGATTCGCAGGCCGCGGTAGAGGTGAAGCCGGGGTCGAAGGTGAAGGCGCCGGTGCCGCCGTACAGCTTGCGGATATCGATGACGTCCGGGCCGGTCGAGCCGGAAAGGACGGGGAGCTCTACGGTCTTGTCCTGGTAGGACAGGGTCGCCGAGCCGGCGGGTTTCGCTTGTTCAGTCATCTAGGCCCCTTGTTCTTCCTTGGACCGGCGCGGGGAGGCGGTCGGCCTGAGTTGGTTATGGGTGATCACTTAGTCTGTTGCAGCGCATCATCCAAGCGTCCGAGACTTTCGTTATGCCCGAGAGCGCAAAGAGTTCGCGCGATATCAGGCGAGGCCGAACCGCCCGTCAAGGCTGCGCGCATGGAAGGTCCTATTTTTCCGAAGCCTACGCCTTCTTCCTCCGCAAAGGCCTTAAGTTCGGCTTCAAGGGCGAAGACGTCCCAGCTCTGGAAAAGATTGAGACGTTCACGCAGTCGTGAGATTCTCTGCCGGCTTTCGCCTTGCAGCAAACCGGCCGATTTCTCGTTGAGCGCGAGTGGACGCGCCTGCAACACGAATGCCGTTTGATCCGCCAGCTCGGGGATGGTCTTGGCGCGATCCTTGACGAAAGGCATGGCCCGTAGAAGCCGTTCCTCGTCGTCCGGTTCCAGAACACGGCCGCGTGCCAGGTGAGCGTCGAGCGTCAGTTTGGCCAGACGGTCGTCGTCCGCCAGCCGCAGCCAGTGGGCGTTGACGTGGGCCAGTTTGTCGAAGTCCAGCCGGGCCGGCGCCTTGTTGACGCCCGCCAGGTCGAACCATTCCAGCGCCTGCTCGTCGCTGAACAGTTCATCATCGCCATGCGCCCAGCCGAGTCGGGCCAGATAGTTGCGCATGGCTTCGGGCAGATAACCCATGTCAGCGTATTCGTGCACGGCCTGGGCGCCGTGGCGCTTGGACAGCTTGGCGCCGTCCGGACCGTGGATCAGGGGGATGTGGGCGAAGGTCGGCCGCGTCCAGCCGAGGGCGTCGTAGATCAGGCTCTGACGGGCCGCGTTGTTCAGATGGTCGTCGCCGCGGATGACGTGGGTCACGCCCATGTCGTGGTCGTCCACCACCACAGCCAGATTATAGGTCGGCGCCCCGTCCGAGCGCAGGATGACAAGGTCGTCCAGCGAAGCCGATTCCCAGCGCACCGTCCCCTGCACAGCGTCGTCGACCATGACGGCCTGATCCAACGGGCGGCGGAAGCGCACCGTGTGCGGCTTGGCCAGATCATCGACGCTGGGCTCGCGGTCGCGCCAGGGCGAGACGAAGTCGCGACCCTCGGCCTTGGCCTGGTCGCGCAGGGCCGTGGTCTCGTCGGCCGTCAGGAAGTCGCGATAGGCGTGACCCGTCGCCAGCAGTTCGTTGATCACCTCGCGGTGACGGTCGGCGCGGGCGAACTGGAAGACAGGCTCTTCGTCGCCGAACAGTTCGAGCCAGGACAGGCCGTCGAAGATGGCCTTCACCGCTTCATCCGTCGAACGCTCGCGGTCGGTGTCCTCGATACGGATCAGGAATTTGCCGCCGCGCCCCTTGGCGTACAGCCAATTGAATAACGCAGTTCTCGCCCCGCCGATATGCAGGTAGCCTGTGGGCGAGGGGGCGAAGCGGGTGACGACGGTCGACGAGGGGGAGGTCATAGAGGCAGCATCCATAGGGCAGGGTCTTATACGCCCGCCCGTGGGGAAGCGAACCCTCATGGCCGGGTTATTTGCCAGTCTGATCGCAGATGCACGGGCGCAGGCCGAACGCTGGCCGCTGTGGTCGTCCGTCTGCTTCGGCGCCGGATGCGGGGCCTATTTCACCCTGAAGGACGAGCCGACGACCTGGCCTCTGGTGCTGGGCGCCGCCGTGTTCTTCGGAGCCTGGATCGTCAGTCGGGCCAGAGGCGCGCCGCGCTGGGCGACCCTGATCCTGCTGATGCTGGCCTGTTTCGCGGGCGGACTGGCGGTGGCCAAGCTGAGAACAGACGCTGTGGCGGCGCCGATCGCGCCTGCGGACATGGCTCCCACCCAGGTCGAGGGCTGGGTCATCGACGTGGACTCGTCCGGGCAGAACGGGGCGCGCGTGGTGGTGGCGCCTGTGCGCGTGCGGGGGCTGGCGCCGGAGCAGACGCCCGAGCGGCTGCGCGTGACGGTGAAGGGGGCGCCCCCGCCGCCCGGCGCGCCGATCCGGGTGTTCGGCATCCTGAACCCGCCGCCGCCGCCCGCCAGTCCCGGAGCCTACGATTTCGGCCGCAACGCCTATTTCAAGGGGATGGGCGGGACCCTGTTCGCCCTGGGCCCGACGCGTCCGGCGGCTCTCGCCCCGCCGCCGTGGCGGGTCAGGGCGACGATGAAGGTCAATGCGGTTCGCTATGCCCTGGCTGAAAGGATCGTGGCGCGTCTGGGCGAGCGGACCGGCGGGGTGGCGGCGGCTATGACGACCGGTCATGAGACGTGGATCCAGGATCCGGATCTGGACGCCATGCGCGATTCCGGGCTGGCGCATATCCTGTCGATCTCGGGCCTGCATATGGCGGTCGTGGGCGGCTTTGTCTTCTTTGCGGCCCGCCTTCTGGTTGCGGCGTGGCCGTGGCTGGCGTTGCGTGTGTCGGGCAAGAAGGCGGCGGCGATTGCGGGGTTGATCGCGGTCGGGACCTATCTGGTCATCTCGGGCGCGCCGCCGCCGGCCGAACGCGCCGCGATTACGGCGTCGATCGCCTTTCTGGCGATACTGACGGATCGGCAGGCCGTGACCATGCGGGCGCTGTCGGCAGCGGCCTTTGTCGTCCTGTTGCTACGGCCCGAGGCCGTCGTGACGCCGGGGTTCCAGATGTCGTTCGCGGCGACGGCGGCTCTGGTCGCCCTGGTCGAGGTCTGGCCGCGTCGCATCCGCGAACTGTCCGTTCCCTGGCCGATCGCCGCCGTTCAAAGGTTTGCAAGCTGGCTGATGGCTGCCTGCGCCGCCAGCCTGGTGGCGGGCATGGCGACCGGGCCGTTCGCCATGCAGCACTTCAATCGCACGGCCGTCTATGGGCTGATCGCCAATATGGCGACGGCGCCGCTGGCGGATTTCGTCATGATGCCCATGCTGGCGTTGGGTGCGGCGCTGGAGCCGCTGGGGCTGGGCGCGCCCTTCCTGTGGGCGGCGGGTCAGTCGGTGGACGCCATGCTGGCGATCGGACATTGGGCGGCCAATCTGCCCGGCGCAGTGAAGGCGATTTCCAGCGCCCCTGCGGCGGCCCTGCCGGTCGCCTTTCTGGGTATATTGTTTATGTGCCTGTGGCGCGGATGGTGGCGGTTGCTGGGGCTGCCTTTTGCGGCCGCTGTGCTGATCTGGCCGCGCGCGGCGCCGCCGGATATCTGGATCGGCGATGGTGGAGCGAATGCAGCCTATCGGCTGGAAAGCGAGGCGGTTGTGGTGCGGCCTGCGGTTCGCAGGTTCGCCATCGATCTGTGGTCCCGGAGACGAGGGCTGGAGCCCGTCGCGCGGTCGCCCGAGGGTTGGGTCTGTAAGCGTTCTTTCTGTGCGCCGGACGGCGGAACGGGGCCGCTGGCGCTGTGGTGGGGCAAGGCGGCGCCGACGGCCGAGCAACTGGATCAGATGTGCCGTAGCGCGCAGGTTGTCAGCGTGCGCGCCGTGATCACAACCCTGCCGTCGTCATGCCAAGGGCGATTGGTGCTGGACGGCGCCGACTATGCGCGCGGCGGTTCGGTGGAGTTATGGCGCGATGACGCCGGCGGCTGGCGCGCCTTGTGGGCGGCCGAAGTGCGGGGCAGGCGGCCGTGGAGCGGGCCTCTCTCTTAACCCGCTCGTCCCGGCGGACGCCGGGATCCAGTAAGAGCCACATGTGCTGTCGCTGGCCAGGGGAGGTCGGCGGACAATCAAACGGCCCCGCTTGCGGCCAAAGCACTGGGTCCCGGCGTCCGCCGGGATGAGCGGAAAGAAGGCTCGTGGCGCCTCTGCCCCGTCCTCAGTGATACCGGCGCAGCAGGCCGACCAGCTTGCCCTGAACCTCGACCTGATCAGGGCCGAAGATGCGGGTCTCATAGGCGCTGTTGGCGGGTTCCAGCGCGATGGACTGGCCCTTCTTGCGCAGGCGTTTCAGCGTGGCTTCCTCACCCTCGACCAAGGCGACCACGATCTCGCCGGAGGAGGCGTTTTCGACGCGTTTGATAATGACGGTGTCGCCGTCGAGGATGCCGGCCTCGATCATGGAATCGCCTTCGATCTCGAGCAGATAATGCTCGCCCGCGCCCAGCATGGCCTCAGGGACCGGCAGGCGCTCGCGTTCGTGCTGGATGGCGGCGATGGGGGTGCCAGCGGCGATCTTGCCCAACAGGGGCAGGTCGCGGACATCGTTGGCGGCCTCGGCGACGGCCGGTCGCGGGCCCAGGCCGCCGCCCTGGATGACGTCGGGCTTAAACGGGGCGCGGCCTTTTGAGGGGGCGGCGGTCGTCGCCTGTTCCGGCAGCTTCACGACTTCCAGCGCGCGAGCGCGGTGGGCCAGACGGCGGATGAAGCCGCGTTCCTCAAGCGCCGTGATCAGGCGGTGGATGCCCGACTTGGACGCCAGGTCCAGCGCCTCCTTCATCTCGTCGAAGGAGGGCGACACGCCCGTTTCCCGAATGCGCTCATGAATGAACATCAGGAGTTCGTGCTGTTTCTTCGTGAGCATGGCGGCGAATCCAGAACAAGGCGTGAACCGTTGGTGATGTTCTGTAAGTGTTCTGGTTAAAAGTCAACTAACGCCACGCTTAAGGCTCTCAAAGCAAAAACCCGCGCCTGCCGTTCGACGGCGGGCGCGGGTTTCGGTCCGTGCTGTGCTGACGTTAGCGAGCGGTCGGGGCGCCGTCCTTATAGCGCTCGAACCATTCGATCATGGCGTTCATGCGCGCGGCGTTCTGGGACGGACGGACGGCCAGGCTGTGGCCGACGCCGGGGATCTTCACCAGGGCCGTGGGCACGCCGCGCAGTTGCAGGGCGGTGTAGTACTGCTCCGACTCGCTGACCGGGGTGCGGTAGTCCTCGTCGCCGACGACGACCATGGTCGGGGTCTTGACGTTGCCGACCAGCGACAGCGGCGACCGGCGCCAGTAGGCCTCCGGGTTCTCCCACGGATATTCACCGAACCAGTAGCGGGCGAAGAAGGCCGGGTTGTCGGCCGTCAGCACGAAGCTGGCCCAGTCGATGACGGGCTTCTGGACCACGGCGGCCTTGAAGCGGTCGGTCTTGCCGACGATCCAACTGGTCAGCACGCCGCCGCCCGAGCCGCCGGTGACGAACAGGCGGTGGGGATCGGCGACGCCTTGAGCGATGACGGCGTCGACGCTGCTGATCAGGTCGTCATAGTCGTTCGACGGATAGTTGTGGTGGATCAGGTTGGCGAACTCGTCCCCATAGGAGGTCGAGCCGCGCGGGTTGACCGAAAGAACGGCGTAGCCCGCAGCTGCGAACAGCTGGTTGTCGGTGGCGAAGTGCGGGCCATAGGCGGCGAACGGGCCGCCGTGGATTTCCAGCACCAGCGGATAGCTCTGGCCCTCGACGTAGTCGGCCGGCAGGGTCAGCCAGCTTTCGACCGCGCGCTGGTCGTGAGACGAGGCGACCTGAATGCGGCGCACCTCGCCCAGGCGGCGGGCGCTGAGGAAGTCCGCGTTCAGGCGGGTCAGCTGAGTGCTGCGGCCGCCCTTCAGGACGTGGACATCGGCCGGACGCATCGGCGTGCCGCGCGTGAAGGCGATGGCGCCGTCGTCGGCCACGGTGAAATCGCCGCCGGTGTAGGGACGGCCGAAATCGTCGCCCGTCAGGTCTTCGATCAGGGTGGTGACGGCGCCGTCCAGCGAGACGCGGGCGACCTTGGTGCGCCCCTGATCGTCATAGGCGACATAGACCGAGCGCCCATCGCGGCTCCACACCGGCGATTTGACCGAGCGGTCCAGGTTCGGCGTCAGCACGCGGCTGTTCGAGCCGTCGGCGTCCATCACATAGAGGCGAGTGTTGTGATAGCCCATCCGCTTGTCGTCATAGCCGAGATAGGCGATGCGGCGTCCGTCGGGTGAGGCGACGGGCGAGTTGTCGGGACCGGCGCGGCTGGTCAGGGCGGTCAGGCCGCCGGTCTGCACGTCCAGGGCGAAGACTTCGCTGTCGGCGGCTTCGCGCTGCCAGTCGGGTCGACGGTTGGCGCTGAGATAGAGGGTGCGGGAATCAGCCGACCAGGACAGACCGCCGCCGTGATTGAAGTCGCCGTGAGTCAGTTGGCGCGCGCCGCCGCCCTGGGCGCCGACGACGAAGACATGGCGGAAACCGGGCTTGAGATAGCCCTGACCGTCCGAGCGGTACGAGACGGTGTCGATAATCTCCAGCGGCGGCGCCCATTTGGCGCCTTCGGGCTTCGGCAGCGACGAGCCGATCTTGGGCTTGTCGCCGGGAACCAGGACCGAATAGGCCAACTGCTCGCCGTTGGGCGACCAGCTGATGCTTGACGGGGTGTTGGGCAGGTTGGTGACGCGGACCGCTTCACCCGACGCCATCCAGCGCACGAACAGTTGCGGCGCGCCGCCCTCGGCGTTCGAGATGTAGGACAGGCGCGTTCCATCCGGCGACCAGCGCGGCTGGCGGTGGGAACCGGCCGAAGCGATCAGCGGCGTGTGTTGGCCCGTCTTCACGTCGATCAGCCAGATGGTCGGGCGCATCTGATCGGTCATGATGTCGGCCGTCTGGCGGACATAGGCGATCCGGCTGCCGTCGGGGCTGATCTGGGCGTCGGAGGCGACCTCCATGCCGAACAGGTCCTGAGCGGTGAACAGGCCGCGGTCGGCAGAGGGCAGGGCGGCCTGAGCAACAGCAGGCGCAGTTTGCGCCAGCGCCGGCGCATGGGCGCTAAGGATCAGGGCGCAGGCGGCCCAGGCGAACTTGTTCATATGAATCCCCCTCTGAATTGACAGGGATCATAGGAAGACGCGAGGCGACGACAAGATACGGAAAAGGCCGCCGGAACGAATCCGACGGCCCGTTTTGATCCGAATCCCGAAGAAGAATCAGAACTTGAAGCTGGCCCGCAGCAGCAGGGTGTAGCGGACGTAGTCTTCCAGCAGTTCGGCGTCGCCGGTGATGGCCAGCATCCCCAGGTCGTTGCCCACATTCAGACGGAAGCCCAGGATCGGACCGCCGCCTTCGATGCTGGCGGGCGTCAGGGTGAAGGCGTCGCCGCCTGAGGCGAAGCGGGCGATGGTGGTCCCGGCGTCGACCGAGAAGTTCTGACGCCAGCCGAGGCGGACTTCCGGGCGGATCCAGCCGTCCTTGCCGAAGCCGTAGCCGATGTTGACGGCCGCCACGCCTGAGAACATGTGGCCGTCGCGCTCGTCGATATCCAGATCGAAGCCGTCGCCGCCGCCGCGTTCGGAACGGGCGTCCTCGCTCAGCGAGAAATATTCGACATAGGCTTCGGGACGGACATTCAGGCGGCCGAAGTGACGCTCGTACGAAGCGCCGCCCGCTGCGGCCAGGGTGAAGCCGTGCCAGTCGGATTCGTTCTTCAGGTTGACGCCTTCGGCGACCAGCTTGCGCGTCGCGCTGAAGGAGGCGTAACCGCCCGCCGCACGCGCCCAGGTCGTCCAGTACTGCCCCTGGGCGCGCCAATAGAGGCCCAGTTCCAGCAGATTGGCCGACAGGACTTCTTCAGCGGCCGATTCCGGGTCTTCCAGATCGGAGGAGGTGAAGGCGGCCGTCAGACCAAAGGCGCCCATCGAGGTGCCGCGCTCGACGCCGCCCGCCAGGCCGAAGCCTTCCGAGCGGAAGCCGTAGGTGTCGGTCTTGTCCTTATCGGCGTAGAAGTTGATCTCCTGCACCCAGGCGCTGGTTTCGCCCGGAGCGGCGGCGGCGTTGCGGCCGGTCAGGGCGCGGGTCACGGCGTCGACGCCGCTGGCCAGCGACAGCAGCGGCCCGCCCGAGTGCTCGGGCAGCAGTTGCTGATAGATGTGGAAGAAGCCTTCGCGATCCGTCTGGTTGAGCAGAGCCGCGCGGATGATCTCATTATCGGCCAGGCCGGCGTAGAGCACGTCGTAGGCGGCGGCTTCCGAGTTGATCATCTTGGCCTCGTCGGCCGTGATCCTGCGGGCGTCGATCGACAGTTCGTTCGCGGTCACGTCGCCGATTTCGACGACGAAAGCGTAGGGCGAGTTTGATTGCAGTTCTTCGGACGTCAGATCGCCAGCGTTCAGGTCACCTGCCTTGATCACCTTGAAGGTGGTCGTGCCTTCAGCGTCAATTAGGGAGTTGAAGCGGACGCCAAGGCTGCTGGCGCCCGCCAGGTCGGCCGAGCCGCTGACATTGTAGCGGAACTCGTCCTTGGTCGCCTCGTCCAGGGTCACGATCAGCTTGCCGTCTTCGCCGACATTAAGACTGGAGATATCCAGGCTCGTGGTTTGCTGAGCGTCCAGGACCCCCTTGGAAATGTCGATGTCGAGCTGGCCGTCGTCGTTCGACAGCTTGCCTTTCACCACGGCGCCGCCGCTGATCGACAGGCGGTCGGCTCCGGTCCCGAAGGAAATGTCGCCGTTCACCGTTCCGTTGCGGACATCCAGAACGTCAGCGCCTGAGCCGAAGCGGATGTCGCCGACGATCGCCGGTTCATTGGCGTCCGGCACCCCGTCGCCGTCAGCGTCAGGCAATTTGTGGTCTGGTACGACGACGCCGTCCTGAACGAAGGTCACGCCGGTCGTATTGGCGCTGACGTCCACGGCGATGGCGGACCCCGTCTTCTCGACATCTTTCTCGGGCGTGACGACGGCGATGATGCGACCGGTGTTGTCGATTGTGGAAAGCGTGCCGGATTCGTCGCGAATGGCCACGGCGGAACCCTTGGACCCGTTCACCGCCACGGCGATGTTGCCCGAGTTCGAGATCGAACCGACGTTGGCGCCGTTTTGGATCAGGACGCCGCTGGCCGTGTCGGCGTCGGAGGTGGCGATGGAGCCCTGAATGGCGCCGCTGTTGAAGATGGTAGGCAGCGAAGCGCCGCTGCCGACCAGCACGGTGCTGCTGTTCGCGGATACGGCTGATGAGACGATGGTGCCTTCGTTACGGAAACCTCCGGCGACCGTCACGTCCTGGCCCGTACCGCCGATCTGCACGGCCTTGGCGTCGACGTCCTTGTAGACGCCGGCCGCTTCGATGGAGCCGCGGTTGATCAGGCCATAGGCGGAATCGCCTGTGCCGGCCGCGCCCAGGGTGATCGCCTTGTCGGTTGAACCCACCAGCACCGCCGCTGCGCCGCCGAACGAGCGGATGGTGGCGGTCGTTTCCTGGGCGTCGGGGATGCCGTCGCCGTCGCGGTCATCGTCTTCGCGGTTGATCTTGCCGTCGCCGTCGTCGTCCTCGTCGCCGTTCTTGACGCCGTCGCCGTCGTCGTCGCCGTCGATTCCGCCGGGACCGTAGGAAGGGGCGGTGTCGAACACGACGCCCTTGCCGACATCGCCTGCGATTCGCACGGCCGGGCCGCCCTGCAGCAGGTCGTCCTCGTCCAGGTTTTCGAGATAGGCTTGGCCGGGCCACGGCTCGCCCGTCGTGGGCTTGGACGGCGGGGCCGTGGTGTAGCGATAGCCGGTAGAGGTGACGGCGCCCTGAATCTTGACCTGGCCGCCGACATCGCCGTCGATGGCGACGCCGGTCGAGTTCTCGCCGACCACGCCGATGCCGCCCAGCAGGGTGACGTCGCCGCTGACATCGCCGGTCGTGCGCACGCCATAGCCGTTGTCGCCGATGACGTTGATCTGGCCCATGCTGAAGATGTTGCCGGTCAGGGGCGCTTCGACCGACAGACCGGCGGAATTGTTGCCCTCAACGCGGATTGAACCGGAGTTCTCGATCCGGATGTTGCCTGTCAGGGGGGAATCGCCGGTGACGCGCACGCCATAGCGGTTATTCCCTTCGGCGAAGGGACCGTCCAGGTCGCCGTCCTTGTCTTCGTCCTTATACTCGTCGATCGCATCGGTGATGGTGATGGCGCCGCCGATGGTGATGTCGCCGGTGTTGCCGCCATTGGCCAGGATGCCTGTGGCGCCGTCGGCCGCCTTCAGCATGTCGATCTTGGAGCCGGCGTCGAGCTTGACGCTGTTGCTGGAATCCAGCGTCACGGCCGTGCCGGACGTGACCGTGATGGAGCCGCCGCTGGCGATGCGCACGTCGTCGCGCGCGCCGTTATTGGCGGTCGAGGTGCTGATCGGCGTGGTGCGGCCGTTTGAGATGACCTGTTCGGCCTGGGCGCCGGCTGCAACCATCAGGGGAGCGATCGCTACAGCGGTCGCGAGCAGAATACGCATCGGTAGGAAACCCCTCGTGGTCGCACGCGCAAGGATTGAGGCGCCCCTCCTAACAGGGTCAGCACCTACATGCCCCAAGTTTCTTGAATTTGAGGCGATTGCAAGACCTCGCGTTAGGGGGCTGAAGCTGAACGGCAGATGAAAACCATGGCGCAGCCGGGATACAAGCGCAGCCTTGTGCGCTTGTGGCTTGCAGCGTAGCCGGGGACGAATATAGGGCGGAAGATCTGCATGATGCTGATTTGCACCGTCCCGCATCCAAAGTCGGAGCCTTGGCGTTAACGTGAAGAAGTTCAGCGGAAAGGCCCCAGGCATGAGCGTCAGCCCGATCGACGTCCAGGAAAGCGAACTGCGCCTCTTTCCTGGCCTGGATGATGAGGTTGCGGCGACCCTTCGGGCGTTAAAGGCCTGCGCGGCCGAGGATCGGCCCCGGCTGGTGGACACCACGATGTTGTTCGCGCCGCGCTCGGGCGGGGTGAAGCGTTATCTGCTGTCCAAAAAGGCGTGGCTGGCGGACAATCGCCCCGATGTGGCGCACAGCCTCGTCGTGCCCGGCGCCGGTTACAGGGCCAGCGGCGACGGCGTGGTGCGGCTGCAGGCCCCCAAGCTGCCGTTCGGGGACGGTTATCGCTGGCCCGGTTCGGTGCGCCGTTGGGGAGCATGGGTATCGTCGCTGAATCCCGCGCTGATCGAGGCGGGCGATCCCTATACGCCGGGGCAGGGCGCGCTGGAGGCGGGCCAGCGGGTCGGTTGCCCGGTCGTGGGTTTCTGTCATTCGGATCCGGCGAGTCTGGCGGCGCTGCATTTCGGCGAATGGGCCAAGAAGCCGGTCGAGAAACGCTGGGCCAAGCTGTTCTCGCAGTTTGATCGCGTCGTCTCCCCCAGCCGCTTCATTGCCAGGCGGCTGGAAGAGGCCGGGGTCGGCGGCATCGTCGTGCGCCCGCTGGGCGTGGAGGTCGATACCTTCCATCCGGATCGTCGCGATCGCGACTGGCTGTTGAAGAAGCTGGGCCTGGGCGCAGACGCCCGTCTGCTGTGCTTCGCCGGGCGTCCGGCCAAGGAGAAGAACGTCGGCGTGCTGATCGACGCGGTCCAGCGTCTGGGCGCGCCCTATCATCTGGTGCTGGTCGGCGCGGGCGCCGGAATGCCGCCGGAAGATCGCGTGATCTCCCTGCCGTATGAAAAGGACCCGCGCGCCGTGGCCCGGATCATCGCCAGCTGCGACGCCTTCGTGCACGCCAATGACAAGGAGCCTTTCGGCCTGATCGTGCTGGAGGCGATGGCCTGCGGCCGGGCCGTGGTCGGCGTCAATGCGGGCGGCGTGGCCGAGACGGTCGATGACAGCGTGGGGCAACTGGCGGCCTCGGCCGATCCGGTCGACTACGCCGCAGCCATTGAGGCGTTGTTCGCGCGCGACGTAGAGGCGCTGGGCGTGGCGGCGCGGGTCAAGGCGGTCGAGCAGTTCGCCTGGAACCGCGTGTTCGAGGATCTGACCATGTTGTACGGCGAACTGACCGGGAAGGCCGCCTTCGTCACGCCGCGAGAGAGGCTGCCGCTCAACTAGGCTTGGGGACCGATGAACTGCGGGCGTGCGAAAACGGCGCCTGCGGGTCGGTTTTGATTTTCAGGAGAAGAGGGAAGGGCGGTGCGCCACTCCCTCAAAGCCTTGAGAGGAGTGGCGCGAGTGACGGGGCTCGAACCCGCGACCTCCGGCGTGACAGGCCGGCACTCTAACCAACTGAGCTACACCCGCGTTCCCATCCGAAGCGACTGTGCGCCCCGGCGAGGGGCGTCGTTTAGGCGGGGCTGCGCCGAAGGTCAAGCGACCTGGCTGTGGATAAATCAAATCATCTCGTCGGAGCGGCTGCGGCGGCCTGAGGCGGGGCGGCGGGACCGGCGATTCCGCCGTCCGCAGGCAGTTGCGACGCCGTGGCGGGCGGCGGCGGTTCGTAGTGGACGCCCACGCCCGGTCCCAGCGGCAGATCCAGCGCCACCCAGGACGCGACCATGATCAGGCCGGCGATCAGGAAGGCCCCGGCGTAGGGCAGCATGGTCGCCATCAGCGATCCCAGGCCGAATCTGGGATCCCAGCGCTGGGCGAAGGTCAGGATCAGCGGGAAGTAGCTCATCAGCGGGGTGGCGATGTTGGTGACGGAATCACCCATGCGATAGGCGGCGGTCGTCATCTCGGGGCTGATGCCCAGCAGCATGAACATGGGCACGACGATGGGCGCGAGCGCCGACCACTTGGCCGAGGCCGAGCCGATGAACAGGTCGAAGATGCAGGACACCAGCACGACCATGATCAGCAGCACGGGCGTCGGCAGGGCCAGTTCGCGTAAGGAGGCGGCCGCGTTGACCGCCAGGATCGGCCCCAGGCCGGACCAGTTGAACATGGCGACGAAGTGGGCGGCGAAGAAGGCCAGGACGATATAGGGCGCCAGTTGGCTGATCCCCTCGCGCATCATCCGCACCAGGTCATGGTGGCTCTTGATCGAGCCGGACCCCGCGCCGAAAGCCGCGCCCGCCATGAAGAAGGTCAGGGCGAAGAAGGCCACCAGCGAGCGGTACAGAGGATTGAAGCGCTGCTCCGGCTCGGCGTCGGCGTCCATGAAGGGCGAGCCGGGCAGGAAGGTCACGGCGGCCCAGACGGCGATCATGGCCAGTATGGTCAGGCCCGCCCAGCCCAGTCCGCGCTTCTCGGCGGCGGTGAGAGGGGTCTTCTCCTCGGCGGCGACTGGGGCGGCGTCATGCGGAATCCAGGCGCCCAGGCGCGGCTCGATCACCCGGTCGGTCAGGAACCAGACGATGGGGGTGAAGACGATCACCACCCCGACGATGAAGAACCAGTTGCCCGCGATGCTGACGGCGTAGGACGGATCGATCAGATGGGCTGCCGGCTCGGTGATGCCCAGGATCAGGGCGTCGCTGGCGCCAGGGAACAGATTGCCCGCATAGCCGCCCGACACGGCGGCGAAGCCAGCGGCCAGGCCCGCCAGCGGATGGCGGCCCGCAGCGGCGAAGATGACGGCCGCCAGAGGAATCACCACGACATAGGAGGCGTCCGACGCATGGTGCGACACCATGCCGGTGATCACCACGATCGGCGTCAGGATGAAGCGTGGGGCGTTCAGCAGCGCGCCACGGATCGCCGTCGAGAACAGGCCTGTCCGCTCGGCCACCGAAGCGCCGTAGATGATGGTGATGACGATCCCCAGCGGCGGAAAGTCGGCCAGGGTGCGCGGCATGCCGATGAACAGCCGCTCCAGATTGGCGGGCGACAACAGGCTTTGCGCCTGCAGCACCTCGCCGGTCACGGGATTGACCGCAGACCAGCCCAGGCCAGCCCCGACCAGACTCAGGACCACCAGACCCAGGATCAGCCATAGGAATAGAAAGACAGGATCTGGCAGCCGATTGCCGATGCGTTCGACGGAGTTCAGCAGGCGGGCGGCCAGGTTCATGCGCAGGCTCTAGGCTATCTATGGGCGACAGCGCATTTCGCGGATCACCGGCATAGGAAGCAATCGGGAGGGCTGCGGCAAATCGCGCAAAAAACTGCGAACCATTCGCAACAAAAAACCTTTGCCGACATGGGTTTGAACCCTGGCGAGGTTGGGTCTAAGAAGCCCCGAATCCGCCCCCTACCTCCCGGCGGGCGAGGCAGCTCGAATGAACGAATTTCTTCTAGAATATCTTCCGATCGTCGTTTTCCTGGGCATCGCCATCGTGCTCGGCGCCGGCTTCATGCTGGCGGCCTGGGTGCTGGCTCCCAAGAACCCCGATACCGAGAAGCTCTCGGCTTATGAGTGCGGCTTCAACGCCTTTGACGACGCGCGCATGAAGTTCGACGTGCGCTTCTATCTGGTGTCGATCCTCTTCATCATCTTCGACCTGGAAATCGCCTTCCTGTTCCCGTGGGCGGTGTCGATGTTCGACCTGTCGCACGGCGGCATGGTCTTCGCCTTCTGGTCGATGATGGTCTTCCTGGGCGTCCTGACGGTCGGCTTCATCTACGAATGGAAGAAGGGAGCACTGGAATGGCAGTGATCGCCCCCTCCAGTCCTCTGGTCCCCGCAGGTTCGGCTGCGCGTTCGACCGTCGAGGGCTATGATCCCAAGATCCACGACAAGTTCTTCGAGTCCGTCAATACGGAACTGGGCGAGCGCGGCTTCCTGACGACCTCGCTGGACGACGTCATCACCTGGGCGCGCACGGGTTCGCTGATGTGGATGTCGTTCGGTCTGGCTTGCTGCGCCGTGGAGATGATCCACCTGTCGATGCCGCGCTTCGACCTGGAGCGTTTCGGCACCGCGCCGCGCGGTTCGCCGCGCCAGTCGGACCTGATGATCGTCGCCGGGACGCTGACCAACAAGATGGCTCCGGCCCTGCGCAAGGTCTACGACCAGATGCCGGACCCGCGCTACGTCATCTCGATGGGGTCGTGCGCCAACGGCGGCGGCTACTATCACTACAGCTACAGCGTCGTGCGCGGCTGCGACCGCGTGGTGCCGGTGGACGTCTATGTTCCGGGCTGCCCGCCGACCGCCGAGGCCCTGCTGTACGGCATCCTGCAACTGCAGAAGAAGATCCGCCGCACGGGGACCATCGAGCGATGAGCGAACTGGTGCGCGTTGCGGAACGTGAATCCGCTCTTACGCCTCTGGGCACGGAAATGGTCGCGGCGCTCGGCGTCGAGGCTGTGGTGGCCTATGGCGAACTGACCCTGATCGCCCCGCGCGAGAAGATCGTCGCGATCATGACGGCCCTGCGCGATCAGTTTGGCTTCCAGCAGTGCATGGATGTCTGCGGCGCCGACTATCCCGATCGCGCCGAGCGGTTCGAGGTGGTCTATCATCTGCTGTCGCTGACCCGCGCCGCGCGCGTTCGCGTCAAGGTGTCGACCGACGAAGTGCAGCCGGTCCCCAGCGTGACCTCGGTCTATCCGTCGGCGGGCTGGTTCGAGCGTGAAGCCTTCGACATGTACGGCATGATCTTCTCGGATCACCCGGACATGCGCCGCATCCTGACCGACTACGGCTTCCAGGGGCACCCGCTTCGCAAGGACTTCCCGATGACGGGCTACGTCGAGGTCCGCTACGACGAAGAGCAGAAGCGCATCGTCTATGAGCCGGTGAAGCTGACGCAGGAATTCCGCAACTTCGACTTCCTGTCTCCGTGGGAAGGCGCCGACTACCCGACCGTCCTTCCGGGCGATGAAAAGGCGGGAGCGCAGTAATGGCCGACGTCAAGAACATGCCCGCGCCGCTCGGTTCGGCCATCGACCCGTTCGAGGATTATGAAGACGGCCTGACCCCGCACGCACGGGCGATGGACGACCGCAAGTTCACCATCAACTTCGGCCCGCAACACCCGGCCGCTCACGGCGTGCTGCGTCTGGTGCTGGAGCTGGACGGCGAGCTGGTCACGCGCGTCGATCCGCACATCGGCCTGCTGCACCGCGGCACCGAGAAGCTGATGGAGGCGCGCACCTACCTCCAGAACATTCCCTATCTGGACCGGCTGGACTACGTCTCGCCGATGAACCAGGAGCACGCCTTCTGCCTGGCCATCGAGCGCCTGCTGGAGATCGACGTGCCGTATCGCGGCCAACTGATCCGGGTCCTGTACTCGGAGATGGGCCGCATCCTGAACCACCTTCTGAACGCGACCATGCAGGCCATGGACGTGGGCGCCCTGACCCCGCCGCTGTGGGGCCACGAGGAGCGCGAGAAGCTGATGGTCTTCTACGAGCGCGCCTGCGGCGCTCGTCTGCACGCCAACTACTTCCGTCCGGGCGGCGTCCACCAGGATCTGACGCCCGAGCTGATCGACGATATCGGCCGCTGGTGCGCCGAGTTCCCGGCCGCGCTGAACGACATCGAAAGCCTGGTCACCGAGAACCGCATCTTCAAACAGCGCAACGTCGACATCGGCGTGGTGTCCAAGGAGAACGCCCTGGCGTGGGGCTTCTCGGGCGTCATGCTGCGCGGCTCGGACATCGCCTGGGACCTGCGCAAGGCCCAGCCGTACGACTGCTACGCCGACATGGAGTTCGACATCGCTGTCGGCAAGAACGGCGACTGCTGGGACCGCTATCTGTGCCGCGTCGAAGAGATGCGCCAGTCGGTGCGCATCATGGAGCAGTGCATCCACAAGCTGCGCAACTGCCCCGGCGAGCCGGTCCTGACCGAAGACCACAAGGTCGCCCCGCCGCGTCGCGGTGAGATGAAGCGTTCGATGGAAGCGCTGATCCACCACTTCAAGCTCTACACCGAGGGCTTCCGCACCCCGGAAGGCGAGGTCTATGCGGCCGTCGAGGCGCCGAAGGGCGAGTTCGGCGTCTATCTGGTGTCGGACGGCACCAACAAACCCTACCGCGTCAAGCTGTCGGCCCCCGGCTTCCGTCACCTGCAGGCGATGGACTGGATGAACCGCGGCCACATGCTGGCGGACGTGTCCGCCATCCTCGGCTCGCTCGACATGGTGTTCGGAGAAGTGGACCGATGAGCGTTCGTCGTCTCGCCAAGGAGCAACCGTCCTCTTTCGAGTTTTCGAAGGAGACGATGGAAAAGGCTCAGTGGTGGATCAAGAAGTACCCGGAATCGCGTCGCCAGTCGGCCGTGATCCCGATCCTGTGGCTGGTCCAGAAGCAGGAAGGCTGGGTGTCCGAGCCGTCGCTGCGCGCCATCGGCGACCTGTTGGGCATGGCCTATATCCGGGTGCTGGAGGTCGCGACCTTCTACACCATGTTCCAGTTGACGCCGGTCGGTACGGCCGCGCTGATCCAGGTCTGCGGCACGACGCAGTGCATGCTGCGCGGCTCCAATGAGCTGATGCGCGTGTGCCGCGAGAAGATCGGTCCCAAGGATGAACTGTCCGCCGACGGCCGCTTCACCTGGCAGGAAGTCGAATGCATCGGCGCCTGCTCGAACGCGCCGGTGGCCCAGATCAACGACCTCTATTACGAAGATCTGACGCCGGAAAACATGGCCCAGATCATCGATGATTTCGCTGCGGGCAAGACGCCGAAGGCGGGCAGCTATGTCGGTCGTCACACGTCTGAGCCGGTAGGCGGCGCGCGCGTGCTGACGGATCCGGCGCTGTATGACGGCTCGGCCGCCAAGAAGATCAAGAAACTGCCGAACTCTGAGCCTGTCGCTGAAAAGGCGCCGGTCTGATGGCGCGGCCGGACCTCGAGACAGAAGCGGGCAGGGCGGCCTATCGGGCCGAGCTGCGTCGCGTGGGCTGGCGCCAGCGTTGGGCTGGCCTGGCCTGCATCGTGGTCGCGGCCGCATTGGTTATGTTCGCGCGCGACGGCCGTTTCGGCCTGACTGACAACGCGGTGATGGCGGCCTATGGCCTGTTGGCTATCGGATGGGTGCTGGTGATCTACGCCGTCTTCCAGCGCACCCGCCACCATAAACGCCGCATGGCGGAAGGACTTTAAGGGATCATGGTCGGCATCCTCCAAGACAAGGATCGGATCTTCACCAACCTCTACGGCTTCCACGACTGGGGCCTTGAAGGTGCGAAGAAGCGCGGCGCGTGGAACGCCACCAAGGACATGCTGGACCTTGGCGGCGACTGGATCATCAACAACGTCAAGAACTCGGGCCTGCGCGGACGCGGCGGCGCCGGTTTCTCGACCGGGCTGAAGTGGTCCTTCATGCCCAAGGAAGTGAAGGATCGCCCTCACTACCTGGTCATCAACGCAGATGAGTCCGAGCCCGCGACCTGCAAGGACCGCGAGATCATGCGTCATGATCCGCACCTGCTGATCGAAGGCGCCCTGATCGCCTCCTTCGCGATGAAGGCCCACGCCTGCTACATCTACCTGCGCGGGGAGTACATCCTCGAGCGCGAGCGCATGGAAGCCGCCGTCAAGCAGGCCTATGAGGCCAGGCTGATCGGTGACGACAACGTCCACGGCTGGGACTTCCACGTCTATATCCACCACGGCGCGGGCGCTTACATCTGCGGCGAGGAGACGGCGCTGCTGGAGTCGCTGGAAGGCAAGAAGGGCCAGCCGCGCCTGAAGCCTCCGTTCCCTGCTGGAGCCGGTCTGTACGGCTGCCCGACGACCGTGAACAACGTCGAGTCGATCGCCGTGGTCGGCACCATCCTGCGTCGCGGCGCTGACTGGTTCGCCAGCTTCGGTCGTCCGAACAACGCTGGCACCAAGCTGATGTCGCTGTCGGGTCACGTGAACACGCCCTGCGTGGTCGAGGAGGCCATGTCGATCCCGCTGCGCCAGTTGATCGAAGATCACGGCGGCGGCGTGCGCGGCGGCTGGGAAAACCTGAAGGCCATCATTCCGGGCGGCGCGTCCTGCCCGGTGATCACGCGCGAACAGGCCGAAGTCGCCCTGATGGACTTCGATTCCATGCGCGAGCATCGCTCGTCTCTGGGCACCGCCGGCGTGACGGTCATGGACCAGTCCACCGACATCGTGAAGGCGATCGCCCGCATCAGCTACTTCTTCAAGCACGAGAGCTGCGGCCAGTGCACGCCGTGCCGTGAAGGCACCGGCTGGATGTGGCGCGTGCTGGAACGCATGGCGATCGGCGACGCCGACCCGTCCGAGATCGACCTGCTGCTCGACGTGGCCGGTCAGGTCGAAGGTCACACCATCTGCGCCCTCGGCGACGCCGCCGCCTGGCCCGTTCAGGGCCTGATCCGGCACTTCCGTCACGAGATCGAAGAGCGCATCCACACCTACCGCAGCCGCCGCGCGAACTTCGCCGGCCACGCGATCGCGGCGGAGTAATCGTAATGCCTATCGCCAAGGTCAACGGCGTTGAAGTCGAGTTCGAACCGGGCATGACCGTGCTGCAGGTCGCCGAGCGCGCCGGGCAGGAAATCCCGCGCTTCTGCTACCACGAGCGCCTGTCTATCGCCGGCAACTGCCGCATGTGCCTGGTCGAGGTGAAGCCTGGACCGCCGAAGCCGCAGGCATCGTGCGCGCTGCCGGCCGCCGACGGCCAGGAAATCTTCACCGACACGCCGATGGTGAAGAAGGCCCGCGAAGGGGTTATGGAGTTCCTGCTCATCAACCACCCGCTGGACTGCCCGATCTGCGACCAGGGCGGCGAGTGCGACCTGCAGGATCAGGCCGTGGGCTATGGCCGCGACGGTTCGCGCTACGGCGAGAACAAGCGCGCGGTCGAAGAAAAGAACATGGGCCCCACGGTCAAGACGTTCATGACGCGCTGCATCCAGTGCACGCGTTGCGTTCGCTTCATCACCGAGGTGGCGGGCGTCCCGGACATCGGCATGATCTCGCGCGGCGAAAGCGCTGAGATCACGACCTATCTGGAAAAGAACATCGACAGCGAACTGTCGGGCAACGTCAACGACCTGTGCCCGGTGGGCGCCCTGACGCACCGCCCGTGGCAGTACCACTACCGCCCGTGGGAGCTGAAGAAGACCGAGACCATCGACGTGATGGACGCGCTCGGCTCCAACATCCGCGCCGACTCGCGCGGCGCCGAGGTCATGCGCGTGCTGCCGCGCGTGAACGAGGGCATCAATGAGGAATGGCTGTCAGACAAGAGCCGCTACGCCGTCGACGGCCTGCAGGCGCGTCGTCTGGACCGCCCGTGGGTGCGTGAGAACGGCAAACTGCGTCCGGCCTCGTGGGACGAGGCTCTGTCGGTCGTCGCCGACAAGATCAAGGCCGCATCGGCTGATCGCATCGGCGTCATCGCCGGCGACCTGCAGGACGCCGAGTCGATGAAGGCGACGCTGGATCTGTTCCGCGCGCTGGGCTCGGCCAACACCGACTGCCGTCAGGACGGCGCGGCGCTGGGCGGCGAGGCTCGCGAGGGCTGGTTGTTTAACTCCGGCCTGCAAGGCATTGAAAACGCTGACGCCATTCTGATCGTCGGCGCCAATCCGCGCACGGAAGCGCCGCTGCTGAACGCGCGCATCCGCAAGAGTTGGCTGAAGGGCGGCGTCGAAGTCGGCGTCATCGGCCCGCAGGCTGACCTGACCTATGACTACAACTACCTCGGCGCCGGTTCGAAGACCGTCGGCAAGCTGCCCAAGGCGGCGACCGACTTCCTGACCAAGGCCGAGCGTCCGGCGATCATCGTCGGCGCGGGCGCCCTGACCGGCGAGACCGGCCCGGCCGTGCTGAACGCCCTGGGCGCGCTGGCCAAGAAGGTCGGCGTCGTCAAGGACGGCTGGAACGGCTTCAACGTCCTGCACGCCGCCGCCGCGCGCGTCGGCGGGCTGGACATGGGCTTCCTGCCGGGCGAGGGCGGTCTGGATGTGGCCGCCATGCTGAAGCCGGGCGCGCTGGACGTGCTGTTCCTGCTGGGCGCCGATGAGGTGAACGCGGACGCATCGGGCGCCTTCCGCGTCTATCTGGGTTCGCACGGCGATCGCGGCGCGCACGGCGCGGACGTGATCCTGCCGGGCGCGGCCTACACCGAGAAGTCGGGCCTGTACGTCAATACCGAGGGCCGGGTGCAGATGGCCGAGCGCGTGGTCTTTCCGAAGGGCGAGGCCAAGGACGACTGGGCCATCATCCGCGCCCTGTCCGAGCGTGTGGGCGCCAAGCTGCCGTTCGACACCCTTGAGCAACTGCGGACGAA
The DNA here is from genome assembly GCF_003576505.1 of Brevundimonas sp. LPMIX5. Lineage (NCBI taxonomy): Bacteria > Pseudomonadati > Pseudomonadota > Alphaproteobacteria > Caulobacterales > Caulobacteraceae > Brevundimonas > Brevundimonas sp. LPMIX5. The sequence continues at coordinate 481,201 of NZ_QWTZ01000002.1, read as the reverse complement.
GCTGATGGGCGACCATCCGACCTTCGGCCGCATCGACTATCTGGCCCCCGCCGCGACGTTCGACGTCGCCAAGCTGGGCGCCAAGGGGGACCTGGGCGACGTCGCCTTCGTCTCCGTCATCGCCGATCCCTACCTGACCAACCCGATCGCGCGCGCCAGTGAAACCATGGCCCAACTGTCCGCTGAGCGGACGGCGCCGGTCGCCCTGGCGGCGGAGTAAGACATGGACGCTGCGACTTCCTTCTGGGCCACTCCCGTCGGCTGGACCCTCGCCACTCTGGGCGGGATCCTGCTGGTCGTGGTCGGCATCCTGATCTCCCTGGCCTTTCTGCTGCTGGCTGACCGTAAGATCTGGGCGGCCGTTCAGCTGCGCAAGGGGCCGAACGTGGTCGGTCCCTTCGGCCTGCTGCAATCCTTCGCCGACTTCTTCAAGTTCGTGTTGAAGGAGATCGTCGTCCCGGCCGGGTCGGACAAGGTGGTCTTCATCCTGGCCCCGCTGATCAGCTTCGTGCTGGCCTTCATCGCCTGGGCGGTGATCCCGTTCGCGCCGGGCTGGGTGGTGTCGGACCTGAACGTCGGCATCCTGTACATCCTCGCGATCAGCTCGCTGGGCGTGTACGGCATCATCATGGGGGGGTGGGCTTCGAACTCGAAGTATCCGTTCCTGGGCTCGCTGCGTTCGGCGGCGCAGATGGTGTCCTATGAAGTTTCGATGGGCCTCATCATCATCAACGTCATCCTGCTGGCGGGGACAATGAACCTGACCGAGATCGTGACCCAGCAACAGGGTTGGATCTGGAACTGGAACGCCTTCGGCGGCGGCCTCGAGACCCTGCCGACGATCATCGTCATGCTGCCGATGACCATCGTTTTCTTCATCTCGGCCCTGGCCGAGACCAACCGCCCGCCGTTCGACCTTCCCGAAGCGGAATCGGAACTGGTAGCCGGTTATCAGGTCGAATATTCCTCGACCCCGTACCTGCTGTTCATGATCGGCGAGTACGCCAACATCGTCTTCATGTGCGCCATGATCACCCTGCTGTTCTGCGGCGGGTGGAATCCGGGCTTCCCCACCGACTTCCTGAACAGCGTCCCGGCCTTCGTCGCCAACCTGTTCTACCTGGCGGTCTTCGCCGTGAAGGTGGTCTTCTGGTTCTTCATGATCGCCCTGGTGAAGGCCTTCGTGCCTCGCTATCGCTATGACCAGCTGATGCGTCTGGGCTGGAAGATCTTCCTGCCGGCCTCGCTGGTCGCCGTGGTCTTTGTGGCGGCGTGGCGCGTCTTCGCGGTGGGCGGCTGATGGGCGGTTACGCCACATTCCTGATCGCGCTGGCGCTCGCCGCCGGCCTGTCGGCCTGCACCTTCAAGCCGATGGATCCGGCCGCGCCCGAGACTGCGTCCGCGCGTCTCGAGCGGCTGGACCGCGAGCGGGGAGAGGAGGCGGACAAGCGTGCTTATTGCCAACGTCTGTCGCGGGACGATCCGCGCTTCAACAGGGACGGCTGCGAACGCCGGATCGGCGGATGAAGACGAAAGCCGCAGCCCTCATGTTCGCCTTGGTCGCGCCCATGCTGGCGTCGGCCTGCGCGCCCTATGAGGCCGAGCCCGTCTCGGTCTATCAGTGGGAACGCAAGGTGCAGGAAGTTGAACGGCGCGAGGCGGAACGCCAGCGCCTGTGCCAGACCCTCGACAAGGAAAGCGCCCGCTATCAACGCGAGTGCGCCGGAGTGAAATCGTAATGCTGACCCGTATCGTTCAGGCGGCCAAGGGCGCGATGCTGACCGACGTGTTCGGCGCTGTCGGCCTGTCGCTGAAGTACATGGCCAAGCCGAAGGCCACGGTGAACTATCCGTTCGAGCGCAATCCGCAGTCGCCGCGTTTCCGTGGCGAACACGCGCTGCGTCGCTATCCGAACGGCGAAGAACGCTGCATCGCCTGCAAGCTGTGCGAGGCCATCTGCCCCGCCCAGGCCATCACCATCGAGGCCGAACCGCGCGCCGACGGCAGCCGCCGCACGACGCGCTACGACATCGACATGGTCAAATGCATCTACTGCGGTCTGTGCCAGGAGGCCTGCCCGGTGGACGCCATCGTCGAGGGACCGAACAGCGAGTTCGCCACCGAGACCCGCGAAGAACTGCTCTATGACAAGGCGCGCCTGCTGGACAACGGCGACCGCTGGGAGCGTCTGATCGCGAAGAATCTGGAACTCGACGCTCCGTATCGCTAAACGGAGCGGCGATTCCGCCACGCTGACCCTGACCTCCGGGCCGGGGCCGATTTCTGGAAGGGTCCGGGATTTCCATCCGGGCCATTGGTTTTGAAGAGGGGCGTCGTCCCGCACATGTTGCAAGGCCTGGCCTTCTATCTTCTGGCGACGGTCGCCGTGGTTTCCGCCCTTCTGGTGGTGACCGCGCGCAACCCCGTGCACTCCGTTCTCTGGCTGATCCTGACCTTCTTCTCGGCGGCCGGCCTGTTCGTGCTGCTGAGCGCCGAGTTCCTGGCGATGCTGCTGGTGGTCGTCTACGTCGGCGCCGTGGCGGTGCTGTTCCTGTTCGTCGTCATGATGCTGGACGTCGACTTCGTGAAGCTGCGCGAGGGTTACGCGCGCTACCTGCCGCTGGCGGGCATCGTGGCGGGCGTCCTGCTGGCCGAGATGATCATGGTGTCGATCAGCGTCGTGCAGGGCGGGGCCGCCCGCGACGCCGCCTCGCCGGTTCCGGCCGGACCTGACGTCACCAACATCGAGACGATCGGCCGCGTGCTCTATACCGACTACGTCTACTTCTTCCAGGCGGCGGGCGTGGTCCTGCTGATCGCCATGATCGGCGCCATCGTCCTGACCCTGCGTCACCGTCCGGGCGTGCACCGCCAGGATCTGGCGGCCCAGGCCAACCGCGAACGCGCCAAGGCCGTCGAGGTCAAGTCCGTGACCACGGGCCAGGGCGTCACCCCCGAGGAGCTTCTGTGATGGATATCTCGCTCCAGCACTATCTGGCGGTCGCCGCCATGCTGTTCACCATCGGCGTCTTCGGCATCTTCGTGAACCGCAAGAACGTCATTATCATCCTGATGTCGGTCGAGATGATCCTGCTCGCGGTGAACATCAACTTCGTGGCCTTCTCGACCCACCTGAACGACGTGTCGGGTCAGTTGATGGCCATGTTCGTCCTGACCGTCGCCGCGGCCGAGGCCGCCGTCGGCCTGGCCATTCTCGTGACCTTCTTCCGTAACCGCGGCGACATCGCGGTCGACGACGCCTCCGTGATGAAGGGCTGATCGGAACCGTGACTATCCAGACTCTCGTCACTCTCGGCGTCTTCGCCCCCCTGCTGGGGGCCATGATCGCCGGTTTCTTCGGTCGCCGGATCGGCGACATTCCGTCTCAGGCCGTGACCACGGGCCTGCTGTTCTTCTCGTGCGCGGTCTCCTGGATCGTGTTCAGCCAGTGGACCTGGGGCGGGCTGGAAGCCTTCACCGTGCACATCGCGCCGTTCATCCACGTCGGCGACTTCCAGTCGAACTGGTCGATCCGCGTCGACGCCATGTCGGCGGTCATGCTGATCGTCGTGACCAGCGTCTCGTCGCTGGTTCACCTCTATTCCTGGGGTTATATGAAGGAGGACGACAGCCGTCCCCGCTTCTTCGCCTATCTGTCGCTGTTCACCTTCATGATGCTGGCGCTGGTGACGGCCGCCGACTTCGTGCAGATGTTCTTCGGCTGGGAAGGCGTGGGTCTGGCGTCCTATCTGCTGATCGGCTTCTGGTACAAGAAGGCCTCGGCGTCTTCGGCGGCGATCAAGGCCTTCGTGGTCAACCGCGTCGGCGACTTCGGCTTCCTGCTCGGCATGATGACCGTCTTCTGGATGTTCGGCACGATCGAGTTCGCCAAGCTGTTCCCGATGATCGCGGGCAAGGTCGGCGCGGGCTGGGAGTTCCTGGGCTACACCTGGTCGGCGCTGGATCTGGCCGGTCTGCTGCTGTTCGTCGGCGCCATGGGCAAGTCGGCGCAGTTCTTCCTGCACACCTGGCTGCCGGACGCGATGGAAGGCCCGACCCCGGTGTCAGCCCTGATCCACGCGGCCACCATGGTCACGGCCGGCGTCTTCATGGTCTGCCTGCTGTCGCCCCTATATGAGCACGCGCCCGTCGCGTCGCAGTTCATCGCCATCATCGGCGGGATCACCGCCATCTTCGCCGCGACCGTCGGCATGATGCAGAACGACATCAAGCGGGTGATCGCCTATTCGACCTGTTCGCAGCTGGGCTACATGTTCTTCGCGGCGGGCGTCGGCGCCTATCAGCCCGCCATGTTCCACCTGTTCACGCACGCCTTCTTCAAGGCCCTGCTGTTCCTGGGCGCCGGTTCGGTGATCCACGGCATGCACCACGAGCAGGACATGCGGAAGATGGGCGGCCTGTGGAAGCTGCTGCCCGTCACCTATGCGACCATGATGATCGGCACCATCGCCATCACCGGCCTGGGCATGCCCGGCGTCGGCGGCTTCGCAGGCTTCTACTCCAAGGACTCCATCCTCGAGAGCGCCTATGCCGCAGCGACGACCGGCCACTCGGCCGCGGGCATGTTCGCCTTCGTCATCGGCATCTCGGCGGCTCTGCTGACGGCCTATTATTCGTGGCGTCTGGTGTTCATGACCTTCCACAACAAGCCGGTTTGGAAGGAAGAGGAGGGCGCGCACGACCATCACGCGGACGATCACGCCTCGCACGCTCAGATCGAAACCCATTCGGAGCCGCTGGACGGCGACGATCACGCGCACGACGACCATCACCACGGTCCGCTGAAGCCGCACGAGAGCCCGTTGGTCATGGTGCTGCCGCTGCTGCTGCTTTCGGTCGGCGCGGTGGCCGCGGGCATGATCTTCGCCCCGCACTTCATCGGCCATCATGAGGCCGAGTTCTGGCGCGGCGCCATCTTCGTCGGCGGCGACAACCACGTCCTGCACGAGAGCCACAACGTCCCGACCTGGGTGAAGTGGGCGCCGCTGATCGTGACGCTGCTGGGCACGGCCATCGCCTACTGGCTGTATGTCGTGAAGGAAGGGGCGGCCAAGGAAATGGCCGACCGCAAGGGCCCGCTGTGGACCTTCCTCTACAACAAGTGGTTCTTCGATGAACTGTATGACGCCGTCTTCGTGAAGGGCGCCAAGGTGATCGGCGACTTCTTCTGGAAGATCGGCGATGTGAAGATCATCGACGGCCTCGGCCCGAACGGCGCGGCCTGGGCTTCGCTGAAGTCGGGCGGCTGGCTGTCCCGGTTCCAGTCCGGTTTCGTCTACTTCTATGCATTCGTGATGCTGATCGGCGTGGCTGCGTTCCTTGCCTTCGCCATCTTCACGTGGGGAGCCTGAGCCTCGTGCCTCACATTCTGAGCATCGTCACCTTCCTGCCGCTTCTCGGCGCGGCCGCGATCCTGGTCGCGCGCCTGCTGAACAAGGGCGGTCAGGACGCCGCGGCCCCGGCCGCCCGCTGGATCGCCCTGGTCACCACCATGCTGGTGCTGGCGGTGTCCGTCGTGCTGGTCGCGCAGTTCGATCCGTCGAACCCGGCCTATCAGTTCGTCGAGAACCACGCCTGGTTCGCGGGCGCCAGCTATCATCTGGGCGTGGACGGGATTTCCATCCTGTTCGTCCTGCTGACGGCCTTCCTGCTGCCGATCTGTATCGTGGCCAGCTGGAAGTCTATCCAGACGCGCGTCGTCGAATACATGATCGCCTTCCTGATCCTGGAGACGCTGGTCATCGGGGTGTTCACTTCGCTGGACCTGTTCCTCTTTTACATCTTCTTCGAAGGCACCCTGGTCCCGATGTACCTGATCATCGGCATCTGGGGCGGCGCCAACCGCATCTACGCGGCGTACAAATTCTTCCTGTACACCCTGCTCGGGTCGGTCCTGATGCTGCTGGCCATGCTGTGGATGGCGCACACGACCGGCACCACCAGCATCCCTGAGCTGAAGCAGTACGCCTTCGACGCCTCGGTGCAGCCGCTGTTGTGGCTGGCCTTCTTCGCCTCCTTCGCGGTGAAGATGCCGATGTGGCCGGTGCACACCTGGCTGCCTGACGCCCACGTTCAGGCGCCGACGGCGGGTTCGGTCATCCTGGCCGGCATCCTGCTGAAGCTGGGCGGCTACGGCTTCATCCTGTTCAACATTCCGATGTTCCCGCTGGCGTCGCAGATGTTCACGCCTCTGGTGCTGACGCTGTCGGTCATCGCCATCGTCTACACCTCGCTGGTCGCCTTCCGTCAGACGGACATCAAGAAGCTGATCGCCTATTCGTCGGTCGCCCACATGGGCTTCGTGACCATGGGGATCTTCGCCGGCAACGACACCGGCGTTCAGGGCGCTGTCTTCCAGATGCTGAGCCACGGCCTGATCTCGGGCGCGCTCTTCCTGTGCGTCGGCGTGGTCTATGACCGGATGCATACGCGTGAGATCGCCCTCTACGGCGGCCTGACGGCGCGGATGCCGTGGTATGCGGCCATCTTCCTGATGTTCACCATGGCCAACGTCGGCCTGCCGGGCACCTCGGGCTTCATCGGGGAAGTGCTGACCATGACGGGCGCCTATCAGGTCTCGACCTGGACGGCTCTGATCGCCGCCTCGGGCGTGATCCTCTCGGCGGTCTATGCGCTGACGCTGTTCCGTAACGTCATGTACGGCCCGATCACCAACCCGGCGCTGGAAAACATCACCGACATCGACAAGCGCGAACTGTTGATCTTCGTGCCCCTGATTGTCGGCACCATCTGGCTGGGCCTCTATCCCAACGCCGTTCTGGACTACACCGGGCCAAGCGTTGAGGCCCTGACGACCGCCTATCGCGCAGCCATCGGCGGGTGAGAGCATAATGACTGATCTGTCTTCCGCCCTTCATCTCTCGGCTCCCGAACTGACCCTTGCGGTCGGCGGTCTGGTGCTGCTCATGGTCGGCGCCTTCTCCGGCGAGAAGTCGACGCGCCTGGTTTCGGGCCTGTCGGTTCTGCTGCTGCTGGCGGCGACGGCGTTGGCTGTCGTCGGCCCGTTGGGTTCGGCGTTCAACGGGGCCTATGTGGCTGACCCGCTGGCCGTTTACGGCAAGGCGGTGATCTTTCTGTCCGCCGCCGTGGCTGTGGTGCTGGGCGACAGCTGGATGCACCGCAACAATATCGCCAAGTTTGAATATCCGATCCTGATCGTGCTGGCCTCGGTCGGCATGGGGATGATGGCCTCGTCGGGCGACCTGATCTCGCTCTACATCGGCATCGAGATGCACTCGCTGGCCCTGTATGTCCTAGCCGCCTATCGCCGCGACGACCTGAAGGCCTCGGAAGCCGGTCTGAAGTATTTCGTCCTGGGCGCGCTGTCGTCGGGTCTGCTGCTCTACGGCGCCAGCCTGATCTACGGTTTCGCCGGGTCGATGCGGTTCGAAGACATCGCCGCCTTCGCCAGCGCCAACCCCGGTCCGGGCCTGATCTTCGGTCTGGTCTTCCTGATCTGCGGCCTGGCGTTCAAGGTTTCGGCCGCGCCGTTCCACATGTGGACGCCCGACGTCTATGAAGGCGCCCCGACGCCGGTCGTGGCCCTGTTCTCGACGGCGCCCAAGGTGGCGGCCATGGTGCTGATCATCCGCGTGCTGGTCGAAGGCTTCGGCCTGGCCCATGCCCAGTGGGCCCAGGTCGTGATCCTGATCTCGCTGATCAGCTTCGCTGTCGGCGCCTTCGGCGGCCTGATGCAGAAGGACATCCAGCGCCTGCTGGCCTATTCGTCCATCATCAACATCGGCTACGCCCTGCTGGGCGTGGCGGCGGGCACGCATGTCGGCGTTCAGGCGACCCTGATGTTCATGACCCTGTATGTTGTGGATCAGATCGGCTTCTTCGCCATCCTGCTGTCGCTGAGCCGCAATGGCCGTCCGATCCGCAAGATCGCCGACCTGGCGGGCCTGAAGAAGGATCGTCCGCTGATGGCCGTCGCCCTGACGATCCTGTCGCTGTCGGCTGTGGGCATTCCGCCGATGTCGGGCTTCTGGGGCAAGTTTTATGTCTTCGGCGCGGCCGCCGACGCCGGTTACTGGATGGCGGGCGCTGCGGGTCTGGTGGCCTCGGTCGTCGCAGCCTTCTACTATCTGCGCATCATCAAGGTGATCTGGTTCGACACGCCGGAGTTCGACGTGACCACGGACAAGGCGCCGGTCAGCGCCCAGTGGATCGGCTGGGCGGCTGCGGCCTTCAGCTTCCCGGTGCTGCTGATCGCCCTCACCTGGCTGGAGCCGCTGACGCGCGCGGCGGCCGCGGGCGTCGGGATCGGATAAGGGGCCTTGGCGGCTCCGGTCCTGATCCTCGAAGAGACCGACTCCACCAACGCCGAGGCGCGTCGCCGCGCCGAGGCGGGCGAGGCCGAGCCGCTGTGGATTGCAGCCCAGCGTCAGACGGCTGGGCGGGGCCGTCGCGGCCGCGCCTGGGACAGCCGGGACGGCAATCTGGCCACGACCCTGCTGCTGACGCTGAACCGCACTCCGGCCGAGGCGGCGCAACTGACCTTCGCCGCCGCGCTGGCGGTGGCCGATCTGCTGGACCGCTATGTTCCGCCAGCGCTGGTCAGCATCAAATGGCCTAATGACGTGCTGCTGGACGGGCGCAAGTCGTCCGGCATCCTGATCGAATCCGGGCCTGCGCCTTCTGGCGGCCTGTGGCTGGCCGTGGGTATCGGCGTGAACCTGTCCCATGCGCCCGAAGGGACCGAGCGGCCGACCACCTGCATCGCCGAGCACCTGCGTCACGACGTGACCGCTGCGCCGTCGATGGAGGAGGGGGCGAAGGCGCTGGCCGAAACCTTTGACGCCTGGCTGGAACGCTGGACGCGTCTGGGCTTTCAGCCGGTGCTGGACGCCTGGGTCGCGCGGACGCCGGGCCTGTTCGGACCGTGCACGGCGCGGCTGAGCCACGAAACCCTGAGCGGGATCGCCGACGGCGTCGAGGCCGACGGCGCCCTGCGTCTGAAACTGCCGGACGGAAACCTGCGAGTGATCTCTGCGGGCGACGTCTTCTTCGGAGAGGCTGCCTGATGCTGCTGGCGATCGAGCAAGGCAACACCAACACCCTGTTCGCCGTCCATGACGGTCAGGAGTGGATCTTCCAGTGGCGCACCGCCACCGATCCCATGCGCACGGCCGATGAATACGCCGTCTGGCTGCATCAGTTGTTCGAGATGCGCGGGCATGGCCTGACGATGGGCGACATGGACGGCTGCATCATCTCCAGCGTGGTGCCGCAGTCGATCTTCAACCTGCGCAATCTGGCGCGGCGGTATCTGAGCGTCGAGCCTCTGGTGATCGGCGAGAACGTCGAGCTGGGCATCGAGGTGCGTATCCATAAGCCCAGCGAGGCCGGAGCCGACCGTCTGGTCAACGCCATCGGCGCCTTGCAGGTTTACGAGGGCGACCTGCTGCTGATCGACAGCGGCACCGCCACGACGTTCGACATCATTTCCGGCGCCAACGGGCAGGGCATGGGCGCCTTTGAAGGCGGTTTGATTGCGCCGGGCATCAATCTGTCGCTTCAGGCCCTGCACGAGGCGGCGGCCAAGCTACCGCGCATCGCCATTCAGCGCCCCGACACCGTGATCGGGCGCGACACCGTCACCTCCATGCAATCGGGCGTCTTCTGGGGCTATATCGCCCTGATCGAAGGGCTGGTGGACCGCATCAAGGCCGAGTGGGGCAAGCCCATGACGGTCATCGGCACCGGCGGCGTCGCCTCACTGTTCGAGGGCGCAACTGACTCTATCGACCGGTTCGATCCGGACCTGACCATCCGCGGCCTACTCGAAATCTGGCGGCGGAACTCCCATCTGTAAGGCCGTATGACTAAGAAAAATCAAAACGACGAACTCGTCTTCCTGCCGCTGGGCGGCTCGAACGAGGTCGGAATGAACCTGAACGCCTATGGCTTCGGCCCGGCGCATGATCGCAAATGGATCATCGTCGACGTCGGCGTGACCTTCGGCGACCAGTCCACGCCGGGTGTGGACGTGATCGTGCCCGATCCGACCTTCCTGGAAGGCGAGAACATCCTCGGCATCGTGCTGACGCACGCGCACGAGGATCACATCGGCGCCCTGGGCTGGCTGTGGCCCCGTATTCAGGCGCCGCTGTACGCCACGCCTTTCACCGCCTTCCTGATCCGCGAGAAGCTGCGTGACGCCGGCATCTATGAAGATGTCGAACTGATCGAGGCGCCGCTGGGTTCGACCGTGGATCTGGGCCCGTTCGAAGTGACCTACGTCACCATCACCCACTCGATCGCCGAGCCGAACGGCCTGGCCATCAAGACGCCTCTGGGCACGGTGCTGCACACCGGCGACTGGAAGATCGACAACGATCCGGTCGTGGGCGAGCGCACCGACGTCGACTTCATCCAGAAGCTGGGCGACGAAGGCGTTCTGGCCATGGTGTGCGACTCCACCAACGTCTTCGTCGACGGCGTCGCCGGGTCCGAGGGCGAGGTGAAGGTCAAGCTGGCCGAACTGATCAGCGGTTTGAAGGGCCGGGTCGCGGTCGGCTGCTTCGCCTCCAACGTCGCGCGCATGGACAGCGTGATCCGCGCCGCCGAGGCCGCCGGGCGCCGTGTGGCGCTGGCCGGTCGCTCGATGCACCGCATCACCGCCGCCGCCAAGTCGGTCGGCATGTTGAGCGACCTGAAGCCTTTCCTGTCGGAGCAGGAGGCCAAAATCTGGCCGGCGGACGAGATCCTGTACCTGTGCACCGGCAGCCAGGGCGAGGCGCGAGCCGCCCTCTCTCGCGTGGCCGAAGGGACGCATCCCTTCATCAAGCTGGGGCAGGGGGATCACTGCATCTTCTCGTCGCGTGTCATCCCCGGCAACGAACTGGCCATTGGCCGTCTGCAGGACAAGATGGCCGAGCGCGGGGTGCGCATCTACACTGAGAAGGACCATCCCGGCATCCACGTCTCGGGCCACCCGTGCCGTGACGAACTGCGCCAGATGTATCAGTGGGCCCGGCCGCAGATCGCGGTGCCGACCCATGGCATGCGCCGTCACCTGATCGAGCACGGCAATCTGGCCAAGGACATGCAGGTCCCCGAGACGGTGACGCCGCGCAACGGCGACATGGTGCGCCTCGCCCCCGGACCCGCCGCCATCATCGACGAAGTGCCCTCGGGCCGCCTGTTCGTCGACGGCGGCATGCTGGTCGAGGAGGGCGGCGAGGCCCTGCGCGAGCGTAAGCACGCCGCCAGCAACGGCATCCTGATCGTCAGCTTCGTCCTGGATAAGCGCGGCCGGATCGCCAGCGACATCGACGTGCGCGGCATCGGCCTGCCCGGCGACGCGGACCGCCCGCTGGGCGATGTTCTGGACGACATGGCCGAGCGCGTCGAGAACACGGTGCGCGGCCTGAAGGGCGAGGCTCTGGAAGACGAGATGGTCATTGAACAGGCCGTCAGCCGGACGCTGAAGAAGGCCAGCCAGCAGATCTGGGATCGCCGTCCCATCGTCGAAACCGTGGTGCTGAGGCTCTGATGGCGGATCGGCTGTATCTGCTGAACGCCGACTGGTTCGACGATCAGGGCGGGCCGTGGTTCTGCCCGCCCGGCGCGCGGATCGAAGGCGTTCTGGGCCTGTATCCGCGCCTGCGCGAGCACTTGACCGTTACCTATCTGGATCACCCGCGCCCGCGCCCGGCCGTAATTGCCGAAGTGGGGGAGGCGAACCAGAGCTGCCCCCTTCTGGTGCTGGACGACGAGTTCGACTGGCCGGATGCTCAGGTCAGTGAGGAAACGGGAGCGCGCTTCCTGCAGGACGACGACATCCTGCCCTACTGGGCGGCGCGCTACGGGATCGGTCGGCCGCATCCGTAAGCAGTGAATCCTTCTCCCGATGGGAGAAGGTGGTCCGAAGGACCGGATGAGGGTTCCGGCCGATGTCGGCGAAAGCCGTTGCAAATACGGCTGATTGCCGAACCCTCACCCTTTCGCTTAGCGGATCGCCTTCGGCTCTCCGAAGCTCAAGCCCTCTCCCATCGGGAGAGGGCGTTAGAGCGTGGTCTTGCGGTAGTTGTCGCGGTCCAGGTTTCCGATCTCGACCGAGATCTGGCGCGGGCCGTCATAAGGCGCGACCCCGGCCAGCAACGCGGCCTGCACCGCTTCGCCCAGCGCAGTCTTCTGTTCCTGGGTGCGGCCGCTGAGGATGCGCAGGTCGCAGTGGACCATGGCCTGCTCCGGGGCGCCGTCGGCGATGATCAGGTTTTCGCAGCGGACGATGCGGGTCTTGCAGGCGGGCAGGGTCGCGCCGACCGTGTCGACACAGAGGCGATGAATCTCCAGCGCCAGGGCGCGCCAGTCGGTCGCGTCGAAATGGGTGGAGTGTTCCAGCGTAATCTGTGGCATTCAGGGCGTCCTTGTTGCGGAGCCCCTCCTTATCGCCCCGCGACGATGATTGCGATGAACGGACTTTAGAGACGATGCCCCTTGGCCCCTTCACCCTGATCGCCACTTTCCTGACGGTGTGGTGGATCGTCCTGTTCGCCATTCTGCCGCTGGGGATGTCTGATCAGGTCAAGGATCCGCCGACGGACGGCACCCAGTGGGGTGCGCCGAAGAATCCGAACCTGAAGAAGAAGTTCATCACCACGACCTGGGTGTCGGTCATCGTCTGGCTGGTGATTGTCGCCTTCGTCTGGATCGGCTGGACCCCTGTTCCCGACATCACCCACGCGAACGCGCTCTAGCTTTCGCCCCCTTCGCCCGGTTAAACCTCGGGCCTGACTGAATTTGCCGAGAATCCTCCCATGCGCCTGTCGCGCTACTTCCTGCCTATCCTGAAAGAAGCCCCCTCCGACGCTCAGATCGTGTCGCATCAGTTGATGCTGCGCGCGGGCATGATCAAGCAGGAGGCCGCCGGCATCTACGCCTGGCTGCCGTTGGGCCTGCGGGTGCTGCGCAAGATCGAGAACATTGTGCGTGAGGAGCAGGTAAAGGCCGGCGCCGTCGAACTGCTGATGCCGACACTGCAACTGGCCGACCTGTGGCGCGAGAGCGGCCGCTACGACGCCTATGGCCCGGAGATGCTGCGCATCACCGACCGCCACGAGCGCGAGCTGCTGTACGGGCCGACCAATGAGGAGATGGTCACCGACATCTTCCGCGGCTTCGTGAAGTCGTACAAATCCCTGCCGCTGAACCTCTTTCACATCCAGTGGAAGTTCCGCGACGAGCGCCGTCCGCGCTTCGGCGTCATGCGCGGCCGCGAGTTCCTGATGAAGGACGCCTATTCCTTCGATATCGACGAGGCCTCCGCGCGCATCGCCTATAAGCGGATGTTCGCGGCCTATCTGAACACCTTCGCCCGTCTGGGCCTGAAGGCGGTTCCGATGCGCGCCGACACCGGCCCCATCGGCGGCGACCTGAGCCACGAGTTCATCGTCCTGGCCGAGACTGGCGAGAGCGAGGTCTTCTGTGACCGCAAGTTGGTCGAGATGGCCCCGCCGGGCCACGATCTCAGCGTCGAGCAACTGGAAGGCGTGTTCAACGAGCGCACCGCCCTGTACGCCGCGACCGAGGAAATGCACGACGCGGCTCAGTTCGAGACCCAGACCGCCGAGGGCGACCGCCTGTCGGCGCGCGGCATCGAAGTCGGCCACATCTTCTATTTCGGCACCAAATATTCGGCGGCGATGAAGGCCAATGTCCAGGGGCCGGACGGCAAGGACGCGCCGGTCCACATGGGCAGCTACGGCGTCGGTGTCTCGCGCCTGCTGGGCGCCATCATCGAAGCCAGCCACGACGCTGGCGGCATCATCTGGCCGGATGCGGTCGCCCCGTTCGACGTGGTGGTGATTAACCTGCGCGCCAGCGATGAGGCCGTCTCGGCCGCCTGTGAAGACGCCGTGGCCAAGCTGGAAGCGGCGGGCAAGGACGTGCTCTACGACGACACGGACGAGCGTCCGGGCGGCAAGTTCGCCACCGCCGACCTGATCGGCGTGCCGTGGCAGCTGACCATCGGGCCTAAGGGCCTGGCCGAGGGCGTAGTTGAACTGAAGCGTCGCGCCACCGGCGAGAAGCAGAGCCTGTCGCTGGACGCCGCCCTGGAGCTGCTCACGAAATGACCGACGCCGCGACGGCTGCCGCTCCGCCGCCCGCATCGAAAGGGTCCGGCCCGTTTTCCAGCTGGGAGATCGGGCTGGCGCTCCGCTATCTGCGCGCCAAGCGGAAACAGGGCGGGGTGGCGCTGATCGCCATGATCAGCTTCATCGGCATCATGCTGGCCGTCGCCGTGCTGATCAGCGTCATGAGCATCATGGCGGGCTTTCGCGGCACGCTGATGGACCGGATCCTGTCGTTCAACGGCCATATGTATGTGCAGGGGCCTGTACTCTATGCGCCTGATCGCGACGCGGCGCTGAAGCGGATCGGCGACGTACCGGGCGTCGTGTCGGTGACGCCTCTGACCGAAAGCCCCGCCATGTTCCGCGCGGGTAATCTGGCGACCGGCGGCATGGTGCGCGGCGTAAGGCCTCAGGACCTGGCCTCGATGAAGTTCGTCTTTGAAAGCCTGAGCCCTGAGGCGCGCGAGCGTTTCGGTAAGGGCGAATACGGCGGCGACCACGTCCTGATTGGTAAGACGTTGGCTGAGGAAGCCGGGCTGCGCGAAGGCGATCCTATCTCGCTCTATAGTCCCACCGGCGCTGACAGCGCCTTCGGCAATCTGGGCGGGCTGGAGAAGACCTATATCGTCGGCGGCGTCTATACGTCGGGCGCAGCGGATTACGACCGGGCCTTCATCTTCATGCCGCTGGAGCAGGCTCAGCTCTTCTTCGGCAAGGATGGCGTCTGGGACATCATCGAGATGAAGGTGGCCGAGCCGGACAAGGTTGAGAGCCTGCTGACGCCGGTCCAGCACGCCGCTGGGCCGGGCAATGCGGTCACCGACTGGCGCAACCGCCAGGCCGCGATCTGGGGCGCGCTTCAGGTCGAGCGCACGGCCATGAGCATCATCCTGGGCATGGTGGTCGCCATCGCCGCGATGAACATCATTAGCGGCATCGTCATGCTGGTGAAGAACAAGACGCGCGACATCGCCATCCTGCGGACCGTGGGCGCCAGCCAGTCGTCCATCCTGCGCATATTCTTCATTTCGGGCGCAGCCATCGGCATCGGCGGCACGATCGCGGGTCTGGTGCTGGGCCTGCTGTTCTGCTGGAACATCGGCGCGATCCAGCATTTCCTGGAGGGACTGCTGGGCGTCCAGCTGTTCAACGCCGAGGTCTATATGCTGGATTCCGTCCCGGCCAAGGTCGATCTGTGGGACGTGGTCGGAGTGACCGTCTTCTCCTTCTTCATGAGCTGCCTGGCTAGCCTGCCGCCGTCGTGGACCGCGTCGCGCATCGACCCGGTGGAGGCCCTGCGTTTTGAATAGGCTGCTGAAGAAGAAGCCGACCGTGGCGACGGAAACCAACGGCGCCATCCTGTCGCTGCGCGGGGTGACGCGCACCTATCCGACGGCTCAGGGCGGGTTGACGGTGCTCAAGGGCGTCGACCTGGAGGTTATGCCGGGCGAGGTCGTCGGCCTGATCG
The DNA here is from genome assembly GCF_003576505.1 of Brevundimonas sp. LPMIX5. Classification (NCBI taxonomy): domain Bacteria; kingdom Pseudomonadati; phylum Pseudomonadota; class Alphaproteobacteria; order Caulobacterales; family Caulobacteraceae; genus Brevundimonas; species Brevundimonas sp. LPMIX5. The sequence continues at coordinate 465,607 of NZ_QWTZ01000002.1, read as the reverse complement.
GACCATCCGGCTCGGGCAAGTCCAGCCTGCTGCACGCGGCGGGCCTGCTGGAGCGGCCGACCAGCGGCCAGGTGCTGATTGACGGCGAGGATGTGGGCGGGCTGGACGAGAGGGCGCGTACCCGTCTGCGGCTGCATCGAATTGGTTTCGTCTATCAATTCCACCATCTGCTGCCGGAATTTGATGCTCTGGACAATGTCGCCCTGCCCATGCGGATTGCGGGCGTGCGGGAAGGGGAAGCGCGTCGCCGCGCGACCGAGCAACTGACCGCGCTCGGCCTTGGCCAGCGTGTCACGCATCAGCCGGCGCAACTATCCGGTGGCGAGCAGCAGCGCGTGGCCATCGCCCGCGCCCTGGCCAACAGCCCGCGCCTGCTGCTGGCGGACGAGCCGACCGGCAATCTGGACCCTGTCACCAGCCAGGCTGTGTTCGAGGCTCTGCGTGAACTGGCCAAGACCACGGGCGTCGCCGCCCTGATCGCCACGCACAACATGGAACTGGCCGGCCACATGGACCGCGTCTTCGCCCTCAAGGACGGCCATCTGGAGCAGCGCGCCGCCGAAAGTCAGACCTATTAGGAGATGACAAGCGTGGGCTTGAGCGCGGTCCGATAGGGCTGCATCACCCATCGCATGGCGGCCGCGCCGAGCAGCGGCGGGATATCGCCATAGGCGGGGGCGTCAGGACGAAGAGCCTGCTGCAGGGCCAGGATCTCTTCGGACATCAGAACCGGTTGCGACAGGGCCAGCACGCGCTGAACGCGGAAACGAATGGTCTCTCGCCAGGCTTCGTGCGTCACGGCCTGACAGGGACTGACGGTCAGCAGGCGGAGGAAATCATCCAGCGCCGCCGGGCCGCCTTCCATTGCGTAGATGATGACGTCATCGACCGTGACCATGACGCCGGCGAGATTCAGGCTGCGGGCTTGGTCGCGGCGCCTATCGGTCAGCGCGGGCCAGCGTGCGCTGTCAATGAAGCCGCAGGCCGGGCGGGCTAGAAAAACAGCGCTTTGCAGCACGTCGAACCTTCCCGTCTCGTAGCGTGACCGAGACATCGATCGGCGATGAGAAGAAGCGGATCAACTGCGTGGGAATACGAGGTTTTCACGTGCGAAAGCTTGCGTATTTTCAAATGTATGATGCTTGATAACGCCGTCGGTAATCGAAATGATCAGATCGCGAACAAAGCAGGGCGTCCCATCACCGAAGTCGCCATCATCGACGACGATCGAGCGCTGCTGGAACTGACGCTTCTGGCGGTGCGTGAGGCGGGCTTTTCCGTTGTCGGTTTTCACGAACCGCTCGACGCTCTGATGTGGGCCTCCGACGCGGAGCCGACCTGCATTATCGCCGACCTGAAGATGCCGGGGGTCGAGGGGCTGGATCTGGTGGCGGCCTTCTGCGCGCTGAACCGGCACGCGGTCATTATCGTCAGCGCCTTTGTGGACGTGCGAACGACCGTCGACGCCATGCGCTTGGGCGTTGACGACGTCCTGCCCAAGCCTGCGACGATTGATGAGTTGGTGCGCGCCCTGCGACGGGGCATGACCGCGCTGGCTGCGACGGCGCCGCGTGAAGAACTGACCTTCACACGTCGCGAACGACAGGTCGCCGAAATGCTGGTCGAGGGCCTGACGACCAAGCAGATCGCTCAGAACCTGGAGCTCAGCCCGCGCACGGTGGAATTTTTCCGCGCCAGCCTGCTGCGCAAGACCCAGTCGCCCAACTCCGCCGCCCTGGCGTCGGCGCTGACCCGTCTCGGCTTCCTCGCGAATTGAGGTTGACGAGAACAAAGAGGCAACTTAGAACAAATGGGCAACATTTGATCTGGGGATAAAATCAATGGCGCGTTGGGTGAGGGATCTGCTGTCGCTTGCGTCCTGCGGCGGCTTCGTCTGGATGGTCTGGCAGGCGGCCTTCTTGGTGACATGACCGCGCCCCGTTGAGGGGCGACTCCCTGCATGATGATGAAGCGTCGTTTGAACGACGCTGCGATGCGGAGTTTTCTTTTGTCGGATGCGGTGAACAGTCAGGGTTTCGTCCACCTGCGGGTCCGCAGCGCCTATTCCCTGCTGGAAGGGGCGATCAAGGCCGGCAAGATCGGCAAGATGGCGGCTGACGCGGGAATGCCGGCGGTCGGCATGGCCGACCGCGCCAACCTGTTCGGCGCGCTTGAGTTCAGCCAGACGACCAGGGATGCGGGCGTTCAGCCCATCGTCGCCTGCGCCCTGCCCGTGCTCGACATTGGTGGGCAGGTCGCCCAGCGCTGGGCCAAGACTCCCACGGTCGTTCTGATCGCTCAGAACGAGCAGGGCTGGCTCAACCTGTGCGCCCTGTCTTCGGCCGCCTACCTCGACGCGGGCGAGATGGCCGAGCCGGGGGTGCCCTGGGGACAGGTTGTGGATAAGTCCGAGGGGCTGATCCTGCTGTCCGGCGGGCCTGACGGTCCCGTTGATCCTTTGTTCGTGCAGAAGAAACCGGCGGAGGCCGCCGCGGCGCTTGATGAGATGAAGCGGGTCTTCGGCGATCGCTTCTATGTCGAGCTTCAGCGCCACGGCCTGTCCAGCGAGACGGTAGCCGAGGGAGGGCTGGTCGAGTGGGCCTACGCCCACGATGTCCCGCTGGTTGCGACCAATGACGTCTATTACGCCAAGGCGGCGCAGGCGAAGTCGCACGACGCCTTGCTCTGCATCTCCGACGGCGCCTTTACGGGCCAGGAAGATCGCCGCCGGGTTACAGGCGAGCACTGGTTCAAGTCGGCCGAGGCGATGCGAGAGCTGTTCGCCGACCTGCCCGAGGCCTGTGACAACACCGTTCAGATCGCCCGCCGCTGCGCCTTCCTGGTCAAGACGCACAAGCCCATCTTGCCGCGCTTTGATACGGGCGCGGGCCGTTCCGAGGCCGACGAACTGGCGCATCAGGCGCGCGAGGGGCTGAGGGCGCGGCTGGAGAAGAACAAGGCCTATGCGCCCGAGGAGGACTACTGGAACCGTCTCGAGTGGGAGGTCGGGATCATCCAGCAGATGGGCTTCCCCGGCTACTTCCTGATCGTGTCGGACTTCATCAAATGGGCCAAGCTGCATGACATCCCGGTGGGGCCGGGACGGGGGTCGGGCGCGGGCTCACTGGTGGCCTGGTCGCTGACCATCACTGATCTGGATCCCTTGCGGTTCGGCCTGCTGTTCGAGCGCTTCCTGAACCCCGAACGCGTATCGATGCCCGACTTCGATATCGATTTTTGTCAGGAGCGGCGCGAAGAGGTCATCGACTACGTTCAGGACCATTACGGCAAGGATCGGGTGGCCCAGATCATCACTTTCGGCACCCTGCAGGCGCGGGCCGTGCTGCGCGATGTGGGCCGCGTGCTGCAGATGCCGCTGGGCCAGGTGGACCGTCTGGCCAAGATGGTGCCGGCCAACCCCGCCAACCCGGTGACCCTGGCCCAGGCCATTGATCTGGAGCCGCGGCTGCGCGAGGCGCGCGATGCCGAGGCCTCGGTCAAGGCGCTGCTGGAGACAGCGCTGGAGCTTGAGGGGTTGTACCGCAACGCCTCGACCCACGCAGCGGGCATCGTCATCGGCGACCGGCCGCTGACGGAACTGGTGCCGCTGTATCAGGACCCGCGCTCCACCATCCCGGCCAGCCAGTTCAACATGAAGTGGGTCGAGCCTGCGGGTCTGGTGAAGTTCGACTTCCTGGGCCTGAAGACCCTGACGGTTCTGGACCGGGCCAAGGGCTATTTGGAGCGGCGCGGCGCAGCTCAGGACTGGGGCCTGCTGCCGCTGGACGATCCCAAGACCTATGAACTGATGGCCTCGGGCCAGACGGTCGGGGTGTTCCAGCTGGAATCCCAGGGCATGCGCGACACTCTACGCAAGATGCGCTGCGGCTCGATTGAGGAGATCACCGCCCTGATCTCCCTCTACCGGCCGGGGCCGATGGAGATGATCGACACCTATATCGACCGGAAGTTCGGTCGGGCCGAGGTCGACTATCTGCACCCCAGCCTGAAGGAGGTGCTGACCGAGACCTACGGCGTCATCATCTATCAGGAACAAGTGATGAAGATCGCCCAGATTCTGGCTGGCTACAGCCTGGGCGAGGCCGACCTGCTGCGTCGGGCGATGGGCAAGAAGAAGAAGGAGGAGATGGACTTCCAGCGCCTCCGCTTCGTCAAGGGCGCGTCCGAGAAGGGGGTGCCGGAGAGCCAGTCCGGCTCCATCTTCGACCTGGTGGCCAAGTTCGCAGGCTATGGCTTCAACAAGTCGCACGCGGCGGCCTATGCGCTGATCTCGTTCCAGACGGGCTGGTTGAAGGCCAATCATCCGGTCGAGTTCTTCGCCGCCTCCATGAGCCTGGACCTGTCGAACACGGACAAGCTGGCGGTCTTTTATCAGGACTGCCGACGGTTCGAAGTGCCTGTGCTGGCGCCCGACATCAACCGCTCCTCGGCCGACTTTGATGTGGCATGGAAAGACGGGCAGGGCAGCGTGCTTTATGCGCTCGGCGCCATCCGCAACGTGGGTCTGGAGGCGATGCGCCACGTCGTCGAGGTGCGCGAGACGGGCGGGCCGTTCGCCGATATTTTCGACTTCCTGGAGCGGGTCGATCCCAAGGCCGTCAACAAGCGTGCGCTGGAAGGACTGGCGCGGGCGGGCGCCTTCGACAGCATTCATCCTAACCGCCGTCAGTTGTTCGAACAGGCCGACGTCCTGATCGCCTATTGCCAGAGCGTGGCGGCTGAACGCGCCTCGGCTCAGGTGAGCCTGTTCGGCGCTGATCAGGCAGGGGCCGCGCGTCCGCGCCTGAAGAGCGTCGAACAATGGGCCGGGCCGGACAAGCTGGACCAGGAGCTCTATGCTGTCGGCTTCTACTTGTCCGGCCACCCGCTGGAGGAGCTGACGCCCGCCTTGAAGCGCAAGCGGGTGACCTTCGTGGCCGAGGCGCAGGGGCTGGCTGAGGCAGGGCATGAAGCCTTCCAGATGGCCGGGGTGGTGCGTCGTCGTCAGGAACGCGCCAGCGCCCGCACCGGCGAGAAGTTCGCCTTCGTCACCTTCTCGGACCCGACGGGCGAGTTTGAGTGCCTGTTTCCGCCCGAACAGCTTCGGCGTTGCCGCGAGGTTCTGGAGGTCGGGACCTCGGTTCTGGTCAGGGTGCGGGCCAAGGCGGCGGACGGGGAGGTGCGCTTCTTCGGCGACGACGCCAGCCGCATGGACGTGTTGCTGGACGACGCCCAGATCGGATTGCGCGTCATCCTTTCGGCTCAGTCGGCCGACGCCGAGGCGTTGAAGGCGCGGTTGGACCGCGCGCGGGCGCAGGGCAAGGGCGGGGAGGTCTGGCTGCAGGCGACGCTGGGCGGCCGTACTGAAGTGGAGATCAAACTGCCCGGACGATACCGGCTGGACGCGGCGCTGCGCGGCGCGTTGAAGTCGGCGCCGGGGGTGGTGATGCTGGAGGATGCATGATGAGCGAGACGAGCGTAAAGACCCATGCCGGGTCCTGCCACTGCGGCGCGGTGGCGTTTGAGGTCGATGTCGGTCTGGATGGACTGGTCGAATGCAACTGCTCCCATTGCTATCGCAAGGGGTTCGTTCTGGCCTTTGCGCCGCGTTCGGCCTTTCGACTGACGAAGGGGGAGGGGGAGACGACCTCCTATTTCTTCAATCAGCACAAGATCGACCATCGCTTCTGCAAGACCTGCGGAGTGCAGCCGTTCGGTTACGGCGTAGCGCCGGACGGAAGCGAGGTGGCCGCGATCAATATCCGCACCCTGACCGATATCGAGCCGTGGACCTGGACGGCGCAGCGCGTGGACGGTCGCAGCTTCTGAGTTGTTCGGCCGCTTGTGTTTTTCAGGCCTTTCGCCTATATGCGCGGCGCACTTCGCACGTGGGCGTGGCGCGGTCCGGGGAGACATCCCGGCCTGCACCGTTCCGAGGGATCAGCCGATCCTTTTAACCGCCCACGCTAGGTTTGATCGGAAAAAGGAAAACACGATCATGGCTCTGCCTGAATTCTCGATGCGTACCCTGCTGGAAGCCGGCGCTCACTTCGGTCACCAGACGCACCGCTGGAACCCGAAGATGGATCGCTACATCTTCGGCTCGCGCTCGAACATCCACATCATCGACCTGTCGCAGACGATGCCGCTGCTGCATCAGGCTCTGGTCGCCGTCCGCGATGTGGCCGCCAAGGGCGGTCGCGTGCTGTTCGTCGGCACCAAGCGTCAGGCCGCCGATCCGGTCGCGCAGGCCGCCACGCGCTGCGCCCAGTACTATATGAACAACCGCTGGCTGGGCGGCACCCTGACCAACTGGCGCACCGTCTCGAACTCGATCCAGCGCCTGCGCGAACTGGAAACCATCCTTCAAACCGGCGAAGGCCGGAACAAGAAGGAGCTGCTGACCCTGCAGCGCGAGAAGGACCGTCTGGAACTGTCGCTGGGCGGCATCAAGGACATGGGTTCGGTGCCGGACATCATGTTCGTGATCGACACCAACAAGGAATCGATCGCGATCCAGGAAGCCCGCAAGCTGAACATCCCGATCATCGCCATCCTGGACACCAACTCGGACCCGGACGGCATCACCTATCCGGTGCCGGGCAACGATGACGCCGCCCGCGCCATCCAGACCTACTGCGACCTGATCGCCGACGCCGTCCTGGACGGTCTGGCTGCCGGCGCCGTCGCCCAAGGCATCGACCTGGGCGCTTCGGAAGCTCCGGTTGAGCCCATGCTGCGCGAAGCTCCGGCCCCCGCGGCCGCCGACCCGGCTCCGGCCGGCACGGAAGGCGTGGCTGAAGAACTGGTCGCGGCCGATGCTGCTGCCGTCGAAACCCCTGCGGTTGAGGCTGCCGAGGTCGTCGAGGCTGAGAAGGTCGAGGGCTGAGATCGACGTCCGGGGCCTAGAGCGCCGGAGTGACGTCAACTTGACATGCGGCCGGGCTATCCAGTCCGGCCGCCCATTTTGAATTTCAGGAGAAAGACATGGCCGAGATCACTGCCGCCCTCGTGAAGGAGCTTCGCGAGCGTTCGGGCGTCGGCATGATGGACTGCAAGAAGGCGCTGGTTGAGAACAACGGCGACATCGAAGCAGCCATCGACTGGCTGCGCGCCAAGGGCCTGTCCAAGGCCGCCAAGAAGGCCGACCGCGTCGCTGCCGAAGGCCTGGTGGCCGTCGCCGTGCGCGAAGACGGCAAGGGCGAAGTCGCCTCGGCCATCGAGTTCAACGCCGAAACTGACTTCGTGGCCCGTAACGACCTGTTCCAGTCGGCCGCCAAGGAATTCGCTCAACTGGGCCTGCACCACGACGGCGTCGAAGCCATCCACGGCGCGACCCTGGAAAACGGCAAGACCGTTGAGGCCGAAGTCACCAACCTGATCGCCACCATCGGCGAGAACATGCAGCTGCGTCGCGCGGCTCGTCTGTCGGTTGGCGAAGGCGCGATCGCGACCTACGTGCACAACGCCGTTTCGCCGGGCGTCGGCCGCATCGGCGTGCTGGTCGCCCTGGAAGGCGCCGGCGACAAGGAAGCCCTGCGCGAAGTGGGCCGCAAGATCGCCATGCACGTGGCCGCAACGGCTCCTTTGGCGCTGGACACCTCGGATCTGGATCCGGCTGCGATCGAGAAGGAGCGCACTGTCCTGATCGAGAAGGCCAAGGAAGAAGGCCGCCCGGAAAACATGATCGAGAAGATCGTGTCCGGCCAGATCGCCAAGTTCCAGAAGGACGTGGTGCTGACCAAGCAGCCGTTCGTCATGGACCCGGACGTGACCATCGAACAACTGGTCGCCAACACCGGCAAGGAGCTGGGCTCTGAGCTGAAGCTGGCGGGTTTCGTCCGCATGGCTCTGGGCGAAGGCGTCGAGAAATCCGACGCTCCGGACTTCGCGTCGGAAGTCGCCTCGATGACCGGCGGCAACTAAGAAGACCTCTCCCTCCCCGCGAAGGGGAGGGAGAATTATGCGTTTGGGCGCGTTCGGCTTTGAAGGCTGACGCGCCCTTCGTCTATGATGAGCCGCCGATTCACTTCGCGCGGATGCTAACCCCTGTATCCACGGACCCCTGATCATGCCCGACGCCCCCTCTGAGTTTCGTTACAAGCGCGTCCTGCTGAAGGTCTCGGGCGAGGTCCTGATGGGCGATCAGCCCTATGGCATCGACATGAAGACGGTGGATGTGGTCGCCGCCGCCGTCGCCGCCGTGGCGCGTCAGGGCGTCGAAATCTGCCTGGTCATCGGCGGGGGCAATATCTTCCGTGGCCTGTCCAAGGCGGCTGAGGGCATGGACCGCGCCAACGCCGACTACATGGGTATGCTGGCCACCATCATGAACGCCCTGGCCATGCAGGGCGCGCTGGAGAAGATCGGCGTAGACACCCGAGTCCAGAGCGCCATTCCGATGGCCGCCATCGCCGAGCCCTACATCCGTCGCCGCGCTCTCCGTCACCTGGAAAAGGGCCGGGTGGTGATCTTCGCCGCCGGCGTGGGCGCGCCCTTCTTCACCACGGACTCCGGCGCCGCGCTGCGGGCGGCCGAGATGGGCTGCGACGCCCTGCTAAAGGGCACCAGCGTTGATGGCGTCTACACGGCCGATCCGAAGAAGGACCCGACGGCCACCCGCTATGAAACGCTGACCTATCAGGATGTCCTGGCCAAGGACCTGCGGGTCATGGACGCTTCGGCCATCGCCCTGATGCGCGACAGCGGCATTCCGATCGTGGTCTTCTCGATTCGCGAGGAAGGTTCGCTGCACAAGACCTTGACGGGGCAGGGGACCTATACCGTCATCACCAACAAGCCCGCCTGAGCGGCTTCGCTATTCAACGACAGGACCAAGGACATTCGTCATGGCCAAACCCGATCTCAAAACCTTTCGTGACCGGATGGAAAAGTCGGTCTCCTCGCTGAAGGATGACTATGCGGGCCTGCGCACGGGCCGCGCCAACGCGGGCCTGCTGGAGCCGGTCGTCGTCGAAGCCTATGGCGCGACCTCGCCGCTGACCGCCGTCGCCGCCATCAGCGTGCCGGAACCGCGCATGATCTCGGTCAGCGTCTGGGACAAGGGCATGGTGGTCTCGGTCGAGAAGGCGATCCGCTCCGCGGGCCTGGGCCTAAACCCGATCGTCGACGGCCAGAACCTGCGTATTCCGATCCCGCCGCTGACCGAAGAGCGCCGTAAGGACCTCGCCAAGCTGGCCGCCAAATACGCCGAGGACAAGAAGATCGCTGTGCGCAACGTGCGCCGCGACGCCAACGACGAGCTGAAGAAGGCTGAAAAGGCCGGCGATATCAGCCAGGATGAACAGAAGAAGATGGAAGCTGAGGTCCAGAAGGACACTGACGCCGCCATCAAGCGCATCGACGAGACCTTGAAGGCCAAGGAAGTCGAGATCATGCAGGTCTGACGCCCGCGTCAGGTCTGTCCAAGGAAGGTCTCATATGTCGGCCGAGCCCGTCGCCACGGCGCCTGCAAAGGGGCCTCGTCACGTCGCCCTGATCATGGACGGCAACGGCCGCTGGGCGCAGCGACGGGGCCTTCCGCGCGCCGTGGGTCACCGCGAGGGGGTCCAGGCCCTGCGCCGGACCATCAAGGCCGCGCCTGAACTGGGCGTGCAGTGCCTGACGGTGTTCGGCTTCTCGACCGAGAACTGGAGCCGTCCGGCCGACGAGGTGTCCGACCTCATGGGGCTGGTGCGCGCCTTCGTCGGCAGTGATCTGAAGCGGCTGGAGGCTGCGGGCGTGCGGATCAAGGTGCTGGGGCGCCGCAAGGGCCTGCCTGAGGACATCGCCGGCATCGTCGCGCGGGCCGAGGCGCAGACGGCCCACAACGACAAATTCCTGTTGCAGGTGGCCTTCAACTATGGCGGCCGCGCGGATCTGGCCGATGCGGCTCAGCGGCTGGTCGATCGCGCCCGCGCGGGCGAGGACATCGTCGTCGACGAGGAGGCGCTGGGCGCTGGACTGTCGACGGCGGGCGCGCCGCCGGTCGATCTGATCGTGCGGACCTCGGGCGAGCAGCGTCTGTCCAACTTCCTGTTGTGGGAGGCGGCCTACGCCGAGATGGTTTTCCAGGACATCCTGTGGCCGGACTATGGCGCTGAAGCCCTGGCCGAGGCCATCGCCCATTTCGCCTGTCGCCAGCGTCGTTATGGCGGGCGCGAGGTCATGGACACGGCTTATGGCGAGGCGGCGGTCTGATATGGCGCTGAAGCCTCGCGACATCGCCCTGCGCGCCGCCTCTGCGGTCGTGCTGGCCCCGGCGGCGGTTCTGGCGACCTGGGCCGGCGGCGACTGGTTCTGCGCCCTGGTGGTGGCGGGCGCGGTGCTGCTGGCGTTCGAATGGGCGCGGATGTGCGCGCCCAGGCTGTGGCGACCGATCGGTATCGGCGTGGCCCTGGCCCTGGTCGTGGCGGTGATCGCCGCCCACGTCGGCCAGATTTCCCTGGCCCTGGTGCTCATGGTGTTCGGAGCGCTGGCGGCGGGTCTGTTCGCCCGAACGCGCGGCGAGTCGGCGCTCGATACGGCCTATGGCGTGCTGTATCTCGGCTGGCCTTGCGTCCTGCTGATCTGGCTGCGCGACCTGCATGAGGTGCAGGGGCTGTACTGGACCGTGCTGGTCTTCGCCGTGGCATGGTCGGCGGACATTCTGGCCTATCTGGTCGGCAGCTTCGTCGGCGGCCCCAAGCTGTGGCCGCGCTTTTCGCCGAACAAGACATGGTCCGGCTTCATCGGCGGGCTCACCGCCGGGATGATCGCGGGCGCCGCAATGGCTGGCTGGCTGGATATGGGGATGCTGACCGCCGTCTGGGGGGGGGTGCTGGGCCTGGCCGCCGCCCTGGCCACTATGGGCGGCGATCTGTGGGAGTCGGCGCTGAAGCGGCGTTTCGGGGTTAAGGACGCGGGTAATCTTATTCCGGGTCACGGCGGCCTGCTTGACCGCGTCGACGGCCTGATGTTCGCCGTGGTCGTGGTCGCCGCCGGGCGCCTGATCGTCCTCATGCTGGAGCGGGCGGCGTGATCGCGCGGCGCGTGACGGTTCTGGGCTCGACGGGGTCGGTCGGCTCGTCGACGCTGGACCTGATGGAGCAGGCGCAAGGCGCGGGCTCTGCGCGGTTCGAGGTCGAGGCCCTGACCGGCGGCGCCAATATCGCCCGGCTGGTCGAGCAGGCGCGCCGCTGGCGCCCGCGCATCGCTGTGACAGCCGATCCCGCGCGGCTGAATGAACTGCGCGAAGCGCTGACGGGAACAGGGATCGAAACGGCGGCCGGGCCGGACGCCATCGTCGAGGCGGCCGTGCGGCCTGCCGACTGGATCATGGCCTCCATCGTCGGCGCGGCGGGCCTGCGCTCGGCGTGGGCGGCGGCGGGGACGGGCGCGACCTTGGCCCTGGCCAATAAGGAGAGCCTGGTCTGCTGCGGTCCGACGTTGATCGAGCGGGTCCGGCGCAGCGGCGGCCAGTTGATCCCGGTTGATTCCGAGCATTCCGCCATCTTTCAGGTCTTCCCCTTTGAGGCGCCCGAGCGCGTGTCCAAGCTGGTGCTGACGGCCTCGGGCGGGCCGTTCCGCACCTTGCCGCGCGCTGCCATGACGCGGATCACGCCCGAACAGGCGGTCGCCCATCCGAACTGGAGCATGGGCGCCAAGATCTCCGTCGACAGCGCCACCATGGCCAACAAGGGGCTGGAACTGATCGAGGCCGCCTATCTGTTCGACATGCCCGGCGAGCGGGTCGATGTGGTGGTGCACCCGGAATCGATCATCCACAGCCTTGTGGAGTATGTGGATGGTTCGACCCTGGCGCAGATGGGGCCGCCGGACATGCGCACGCCGATCGCCTGCGCCCTGTCCTGGCCGGATCGGCTGGCCTGGCCTGCGCCCAAGCTGGACCTGGCGTCGCTGGGGCGGCTGACCTTCGAGGCTCCCGACGAGGCGCGCTTTCCGGCCCTGAGGCTGGCGCGCGAAGCCTTGGCCGCAGGCGGCGCATCGCCGATCGTCTTCAATGCAGCCAACGAAGTGGCGGCTCTGGCGTTTCTTGACCGAAGGCTGGGCTTTCTCAATATTGCCGCAGTCGTCGCCGACACCCTTGAGAAGGCGACCAGCGCGGGCGTGTCTTGCGGTTCGGACGATGCCTGCGACGCGGCTCTGGCCGTCGATGCGCAGGCGCGGCGGATTGCGGGCGACGTCATCGCCTCGCTGAACATGGCGGCCTGAGGGCGCAGGAGAGATGAGCGGCATGATAGGCGTGATCAGCCAGATTCTGACCTATGTCGTGCCGTTTCTGCTCGTCCTGACGCTGGTCGTGACGGTGCACGAACTGGGGCATTTCCTGACCGCGCGCGCCTTTGGCGTGAAGATGGATCGCTTCGCCATCGGCTTTGGCCGCGCCATCTTCAAACGCACTGACAAACACGGCGTCGAATGGCGCGTGGGCTGGCTGCCGCTGGGCGGCTACGTCAAGTTCTCCGGCGATCTGGATGCCACCGGCGTGCCCGACCGTGCGGGGCTGGAGGCGATGCGCAAGCAGCTGATCGCCGCCCACGGACCGGGCGCCGAGCGCGACTATCTGTATTTCAAGCCGCTGTGGCAGCGCGCCCTGGTCGTGGCGGGCGGACCGTTCGCCAACTTCGTCCTGGCCATCTTCATCTTCACCCTGCTGTTCAGCCTGGTCGGCGTCGAGTTGCGTCCGGCGCGGGTGATGCAGGTGCAGGCGGGATCGCCCGCCGCCGCCGCCGGCTTCCAGCAGGGCGACCTGATCACTCACGTCAACGGCAAGCTGATTGCCGATGGCGGCGAGGTGACGCGCGTTGTGGCCCTCAGCAGTGGAGATCCGGTTCGCTTCACCGTCGAGCGCGGCGATCAGGCGGTGCAACTGACCGCTACGCCTGAGCGCCGGGTCGAGACTGATCGCATCGCGGGTCGCGTCACCGTCGGCCGCATCGGTCTGGCCCTGGGTTCGACCCGCGGCGAGATTCGTCATGTCCGTTACGGCCCGATCGCAGCTGTGGGGCAGGGCGTGCGCGAGACGGGCGCCATCCTGAATACGACCCTGACCTATATCGGCCGCATCTTCACGGGCCGCGAGTCGGGCGATCAGTTCAGCGGGCCGCTGGGCATCGCCAAGGCTTCGGGCGCCCTGACCAACGCCGCCGTGGCGGCCAATCCCGAGCCCTGGGCCATTGTTCGCAATCTGTTGCTGACGCTGACGAGCTTCGCGGCCATACTTTCGGTCGGAATCGGCTTTTTAAATCTGATGCCCATTCCCGTTCTGGATGGGGGGCACCTGCTGTTCTACGCTTATGAAGCCGTGGCGCGCCGTCCGATGGCGGCCAGGGTGCAGGAAGCGGGGTACCGGGTCGGTCTTGCTTTGCTGGCGAGTTTGATGTTGTTCGCGACCTGGAACGATCTGCAGAAGCTCAATCTCTTCAAATTCCTCGGCGGGCTCGTCTCGTGAGCCGACGCCAGCCCCCGATGGTACCCGCATGAATCAAAACGACAGTCGCCTCATGACCCAGACCCGTGGCCGCATTCTCGGGGTCAGCGCCCTGGCCCTGACCTTCGCCGCCGGCCTCGCGAGCCCTGCGCTGGCCCAACAGACGCCCAACGTCGTGGTTCAGGAAGCGCCGCCGCAGGCCGATCGCGCCGTGGTGAACCGCATCGTTGTGCGCGGCAACGAGCGGATCGACCAGACGACGGTCCTGTCCTATCTGCCGATTCAGCCGGGCGACACCATCGACGCCGTGACCATCGACGTGGCGGTGCGGACCTTGTCGCGCACAGGCCTGTTCGCCGACGTTCAACTGGGCCTGCAGGCGAACGGCGATCTGATCGTCGAGATCGCCGAGAACCCGATCATCAACCAGGTGACGTTCGAGGGTAACAAGGCGCTGGCCGAGAAGAAGCTGCGCGACGAGGTCACGATCCGCCCGCGCGGCATCTACACCCGCGCCCGGGTTCAGGAAGACGTCGGCAAGATCGTCGAACTTTACCGCCTGTCGGGCCGCATCTCGGCGACGGTGACGCCTAAGCTGGTCCAACTGGATCAGAACCGCGTCGACGTGGTGTTCGAGATCGACGAGGGCCCCGAGACGGGCATCGCCGCCATCACCTTCCTGGGCAATCGAGCATTTTCGGACAGCGACCTCGCCGGGGTCATGGTGACTAAGACCTCCAAATGGTGGCGGCTGTTCAGCTCCAACGACAACTACGATCCAAACCGGCTGGATTACGACCGGGAACAGCTGCGCAAATTCTATACGAACCGCGGTTATTACGACTTCCGCATCCTGTCGTCGGTGGCTGAACTGAAGCCGGACAACAGCGCCTTCGGCGTCACCGTCACGGTGGACGAGGGCGACCGCTACAACTTCGGCGAGATCAAGGTCGTCACCGAGAATGACCGGCTGAACGGCGACTTCCTTCAGCTGCTGCTGCCGATCCGCAAGGGTGATCTGTATGAAAGCGATCGCATTCAGGCGGCGGTCGACACCCTGACCTTCGCCGCCGGCTCGGCCGGTTACGCCTTCGTCGAGATCAACCCGACCTATCGCGCGGATCCTGAAACCGATACCGTCAACGTCACCTTCAACGTGCGTGAAGGCCAGCGCGTCTACATCGACCGCATCAATGTGGTCGGCAACACCCGCACGCTGGACACCGTCATCCGCCGCGAACTGATGGTGGGCGAAGGCGACGCCTTCAACCGTTCGCTGGTCGAGCGTTCGCGCAACAACCTGCGCGCCCTGGGCTTCTTCAAGGACGTCAAGATCGAAGAGACGCGCGGCAGCGCGCCGGACCGCTCGGTCGTCAACGTGACCGTCGAAGAACAGCCCACCGGCGAGCTGTCGGTCGGGGCGGGATTCAGCTCGGTTGACTCCTTCGTGCTGAACCTGGGCATCACCGAGCGGAACTTCCGCGGTCGCGGCCAGAACGTCGTGGCCCGCGCCGAGTGGGGTTCGCTGCGCCAGCAGATCGACTTCCGCTTCACCGAGCCCAAGTTCCTGGGACGCGACGTGCGGGCGGGCTTCGACCTGTTCCACACCCGCTACGACCTCAGCAAATATTCGTCCTATGACTATCGCTCGACTGGCGGCGGGGTGCGTGTGACCTATCCGCTGAACGGCTACGCCAGCTTCAGCGCCCGCTACTTCCTGAAGAGCGATGAAGTCGTCATCCCGTACGGCTATTGCGGGGGCGTCGGCGCCGGCTCGTCGGCCTTGTGTGATCAGGCAGGGTCGTTCCTGAACTCCTCGGCGGGCTATACCCTGCTGGTCAACCGCCTGAACGATCCGGTGCGCCCGACGCGCGGCTGGACGGCCTCCCTGCGTCAGGACTTTGCCGGCATCGGCGGCGACGTGAACTACATCAGGACCGAGGCGGACGCCTCCTGGTACTATGGAATCCGTCCGAACTGGGTGGTCAGCTTCCAGGGCCAGACGGGTTATGTCAGCGGTTGGAGCGGCGATCCGATCCGGATCAACGACCGCTTCTTCAAGGGCGGCAACACCTTCCGCGGCTTTGAGACAGCGGGCATGGGCTCGCGCGATCTGACCACGACGGACGCCCTGGGCGGCAACTTCTACGCCATCGGTACGGTCGAACTGACCGTGCCGAACATGCTGCCCGATGAATACGGCATAAAGACCTCGCTGTTCGCGGACGTCGGCACGATCGGCAAGCTGGATGACCGTTATCTGGTCGACCCGTCGACGGGGCTTCGCAACCCCAACATCGTCGACGATCTGGCCTTGCGCGCGGCGGCGGGCATCAGCATCCACTGGCGTTCGCCGATGGGGCCGATCCGTTTCGACCTTTCCAAGGTTCTGGCCCGCGAAGACTACGACAAGACCGAGACGTTCCGCTTCTCGACCTCCACCCAATTCTAACTGCGGCCTGACCGCCGTCACTAAGGCTTAGATTATGAAACTCATCGCTATCGGCGCCTTCGCCCTCGCTTCGCTGACCGCCTCGGCCGCCCTGGCCCAGTCGCAGGGCCCGGCCAACCCCGGCCCGGTCATCCCCGGCGTCTGCGTCTATTTCAACCAGCGCGTCCTGGCCCAGTCGACCGTCGGTCAGGCCGTCCAGACCCGCATGGAACAGCTGGCGCAGGAAGTTCAGGGCGAGATCCAGCCCTACGCCACCACCATCCAGACCGAGGCTCAGGCCTTGCAACAGGGTCAGGCGACCATCCCGGCTGACCAGATGAACCAGCGCCGCCAGCAACTGCAGCAACGCATCCAGGAAGCCCAGCAACTGGAAGCCACGCGCGAGAATGAACTGCGCTACACCCTGGCTGAACAGCGCCGCAAGATCTCGGAAGCCATCGAGCCCCTGCTGGTCGCCGTCTATCAGGAGAAGGGCTGCGGCATCATGATCGACCGCGAGAGCGTCTTCATCCTGAATCCGGCCATGGACGTCACCGACACCGTGATCCAGCGCCTGAACGCCCAGCTGCCGACGCTGAGCTTCAACCGCATGCCGGTTCCGGCCCAGCCGCAGTCGTAAGACGGGCCATGCCCGATCCGAGGTTCTTCCAGACCCTGTCGCCCCTGACGGTCGCCGCCCTCGCCAAGCACATCGGCGGGGAGGTCGTCCGGGGCGGCGAAGTCGTCATCTCGGCCGTTGCGCCCCTGTCCAGTGCGGACCGGGGCGCGATTGCGTTTCTGGGCGACCGAAAGTTCGCCGCCGCCCTGGCGCAGACCAAGGCGGGTTGCGTGATCGTGCCGCCGTCGGCCGTGGATGCGGCGCCTGCTGACGCCGCTATCATCGTGTCGGGCGAGGCTCAGGCCGCCTGGGCGCGGGCGTCAGCCCTGTTACACCGGCCGATCCGTCTGGACCGCGCCATTACGGTCGCCGAGGCCGCCGAGGACGACACCGTGGTGGTCGAGCCGGGGGCGATCCTGGGCGAAGGGGTCCGCATCGGGCGCGGCAGCCGCATCGGCGCCAACACCGTGATCGGACCGGGCGTCCAGATCGGCCGCGACTGCCTGATCAGCGCTGGCGTCACTGTCGGCTTCGCCCTGCTGGGCGACCGGGTGAAGCTTCTGGCCGGCGCGCGCATCGGCGAGGCGGGCTTCGGCGCCGCCGGGTCGAAAGCCGGGCCGGTGGATATTCCCCAACTGGGTCGCGTCATCCTGCAGGACGGGGTGACGGTCGGGGCCAATTCCTGCATCGACCGGGGCGCCTATGACGACACTGTCATCGGCGAGAACACCAAGATCGATAATCTGGTCATGATCGGCCACAACTGCGTCATCGGCCGCAACAACCTGATGGCGGCGCATACCGGCATCTCGGGTTCGGTCACCAGCGGCGACAACTGCATCTTCGGCGGCCGGGCGGGCGTGGGCGACCACATCACCATCGGCGAAGGCGCGCGCGTCGCGGCCGGCGGCGGCGTCCTGGCCGACATTCCGCCGGGCGAAATCTGGTCCGGCTATCCCGCCAAGCCTTTGCGCCAGTTCTTGCGCGAGACGGTATGGCTGTCCAAACAGGCGTCCCAGAAGAAGGGCGCGAAGGAATCGAAAGAATGAGCGAAGACAACAAGATCGATTACGCCGAGGTGATGCGTCGCCTGCCGCACCGCTATCCCTTCCTGTTGGTCGACAAGGCGCAGGACTTCGTGGCGGCGACCTCCATCGTCGGCATCAAGAACGTCACCCATAACGAGCCCTTCTTCCCCGGCCACTTCCCGATCGACCCGGTCATGCCGGGCGTGCTGATCGTCGAGGCCATGGCCCAGACGGGCGCGCTGCTGATGTCCAAGTCGCTGGATGTCGCGGTGGCCGACAAGGTCATCATGTTCATGTCGATCGACGGCGTGCGCTTCCGCAAGCCCGCGCGTCCGGGCGACCAACTGCGCATGGAGGTCAAGGTCATCAAGGCGCGCGGCGACGCCTACAAGTTCCGCGGCGAGACTTTCATCGACGGCAAGCTGGCGGCTGAGGCTGAGTTCATGGCCATGGTCGTGACCGTGGCGGAGCCCGCCAAGTGACCATCCACCCGACCGCTGTGGTGGACGCCTCGGCGACCCTGGCGGACGGGGTCGAGATCGGCCCGTTCTGCACCGTGGGACCGGGCGTGGCGCTGGCCCCCGGCGTGCGTCTGGTCAGCCATGTGGTGATCCAGCAAGACACGAACGTTGGAGCGAACACGACGATCCACCCCTTCGCGGTCATCGGCGGCGACCCGCAGCACGGCGGCTACAAGGGCGAGCCGGTGCGGCTGGAGATCGGCGAGAACAACCTGATCCGCGAGCACTGCACCTTCAACCGGGGCACGCCGCCCCATGCTGGAGTGGGATCGGGCGTCACCCGCGTCGGCTCGAACAACCTGTTCATGACGGGCGCCCACGTCGGCCACGACTGCGTGGTCGGCGACAGCGTCACCATGGCCAACAACGCCACCCTGGGCGGCCACGTCCATGTCGGCGACAAGGTGTTCCTCGGCGGCCTGTGCGCCATCCATCAGAACGGCCGGGTGGGGCAGGGCGCCATCGTCGGCGGCCTGGCCGCCGTGACGCGCGACGTCATTCCCTACGGCTCGGTCTGGGGCAACCACGCCAGCTTGCACGGCCTCAACCTGATCGGGTTGAAGCGCAAGGGCTACGGCAAGGACGCGGTGCGCCGCCTGCTGGCTGCCTATCGTGACCTGTTCGAGGGCGACGGCGTCTTCGCCGAGCGTCTGGACCGGGTCGAGCAGGCCTATGCCGACCTGCCCGAGATCATGGAGATCACGTCCTTCATCCGTGACGGCGGCAAGCGCCCGCTGTGCCTGCCGGGCGCGGAATGACAAGCCCGGCTTTGGGCGCGCCCAAGCTGGCCTTGATCGCGGGTTCGGGCGATCTGCCCATCCGCGTCGCCCAGCGCTGCGAGGCCGAGGGACGCGAGGTCTTCATCATCCGCCTGAAGGGCTTCGCCGACGCCCACCTGTACCGCTGGCCGGGACAGGACTTCGGCATGGCCGAGATCGGCAAGATCGTGAAGGCCATGCGGGCCGAGGGCTGCCGCGCGGTCTGTCTGGCGGGCTACGTCAACCGCCCGGATTTCAAGACGTTGAAGCCCGATCTTAAGGGCGCATCCCTGCTGCCCGGCATCATCGCGGCGGCGTCAAAGGGCGACGACGCCCTGTTGCGCAAGATTCTGTCGGTATTCGAGGACGAAGGCTTCGCCGTCGAGGGCGCGGACGACATTCTGGGCGGCGAGATGCTGGCGGCGGGCGCGCTGGGCCGCGTGGCGCCGACGGCGGAGCAACTGGCGGACCTTAAGAAGGCGCTGCACGTCGCTGAAAAATCAGGCGAACTGGATATCGGTCAGGGCGCGGTCGTCTGCGACGGACTGGTGCTGGCGGTCGAGGCTCAGGAAGGCACGGACGAGATGCTGCGGCGCGTGGCGCACCTGCCCGCCGACCTGCGCGGTTCGCAGGCTTTCGCGCGCGGGGCGCTGGGCAAGGCGCCCAAGCCGATCCAGGATCTACGCGTCGACATGCCGGTTATCGGACCGACGACGGTCGAACTGGCCGCCGCTGCGGGTCTGGCCGGGATCGGCGGGTTCGAGGGGCGGCTGATCGTCATCGACCACGAAGGTTTGGTCGAGGCGGCCGACCGTCTGGGCCTGTTCGTGTGGGGAGAGCCGCGATGAGCCGTCCGTTGAAGGTCATGCTGGTGGCGGCCGAGGCGTCGGGCGATGCGCTGGGCGCCGGGCTGGCGCGGGCGCTGAAGGCGCGGCTGGGCAAGGATGTGGTCTTCGTCGGCGTGGGCGGCCCCAAGATGGCGGCCGAGGGCGTCGCCAACCCCTTCGACATCGCCGAACTGTCGATCCTGGGCTGGATCGAGGGGCTGAAGGCCTACGGCCGGGTCAAGAAGCGCGTGGCCGAGACGGCGGCGCTGGCGGCGGCGGAGAAGCCGGACGCCGTGGTTCTGATCGACAGCTGGGGCTTCACCATCCGCGTGGCTCATGCGATCCGCGCCGCCTCGCCGAAGACGCCGTTGATCAAATACGTCGGGCCGCAGGTCTGGGCCTCGCGGCCGGGGCGGGCCAAGACGCTGGCGGGGGCGGTGGATCACCTGCTGGCCCTCTATGCGCTGGACGCGCCGTGGTTCGAGAAGGCGGGCCTGCCGACGACGGTCGTCGGCTCGCAGGCGCTGCACGTCGACATGGCGGGGGCCGACGGCGCCCGCTTCCGCGTCGCGCGGGGCATTGCGGCGGATGCGCCGCTGCTGCTGGTCCTGCCGGGCAGCCGCCCCAGCGAGATCACGCGCATGACGCCCGTCTATGAGCAGGCGGCCAAACAGCTGAAGGCGCAGATTTCGGGGCTGGAGGTCGCCGTCGTCGCGGCGGGCACGGTGGCCGCTGACGTGGCGGGCCGGGTCGCCGCCTGGCCCTTCCGCGCTCATGTGGCGCCGGAAGCCGACAAGTACGACGCCATGAAGGCCGCGAACGCCGCCCTGGCCACCAGCGGCACGGTCTCGACCGAACTGGCGCTGGCGGGCGCGCCTATGGTCATCGCCTATAAGATCGACGGGTTGAGCTACGTCCTGATGAAGCGGCTAGTGACGGCCAAGCACATCACCCTGTTCAACATCGCCGCCGATGAGGCCATCGCGCCGGAGTTCATCCAGCATGAGGCGACGCCGCAGGCCCTGGCCAAGGCGGTCGGGCGGTTGCTGACCGATCCCGAGGCAGCGGCCGATCAGGCGCGTCGTCAGACCGAGGCGCTGAACCTGATGGGACGCGGCGGGCAGGACCCGTCGGAACTGGCGGCGGACGCCGTGCTGCGGGTGATTGCGGCGAAGGCGGCTTGATCACCTCACACCCCGCTCATCCCGGCGGACGCCGGGACCCAGTAAGAACCTCGTGCGCAGTTCCTGGCCGATTGTGCGGGCGTCACCGTGGCTAGGCCTGTGACTGTGGCCAAAGCACTGGGTCCCGGCGTCCGCCGGGATGAGCGGTTTTTTGAGGACTTAGGCCAGCAAGGCTCGAGTCGCAGTTTCCACGTCCGACTGTCGCATCAGGCTTTCGCCGACCAGCAGGGCGCGGGCGCCAGCCTTGGCGACACGCGCCACGTCGTCGGGCGTGAACAGGCCGCTTTCGGCGACCAGCAACGCGCCTTTCGGGCTGAGCGCGGCCAGCAGCTCGGTCGTGGCCAGATCCACCTCGAAGGTCCGCAGCGAGCGGTTGTTGACGCCGATCAGGGCGTCGTCGCGGCCCTGAACCAGTTTGGCGGCGCGCGCCATTTCGTCGGCGCCGTGCGTCTCGATCAGGGCGTCCATGCCCCAGCGGGTCGCCTCGGCCAGCAGGTCTGCGGCCAGGGCGTCGTCCACCATGTCCATGATGATCAGGATGCAGTCGGCGCCCAGCGCCCGGCTCTCGGCCACCTGCCACGCATCGACCAGAAAGTCCTTGCGCAGGCAGGGCAGGGCGACGGCCGCGCGTGCGGCGGTCAGATAGGCGTCGTCACCCTGAAAGCTAGGGCCGTCGGTCAGGACGGACAGGCAGGACGCGCCGCCGCGCTCATAGGCCTGCGCCAGCACGGGCGGGTCGAAGTCGGCGCGGATCAGGCCCTTGGACGGGCTGGCCTTCTTGATCTCGGCGATCAGGGCCGGGCGGCCGGTTTCGGCGAAACGGCCGGCCAGGGCGGCGCGGAAACCGCGCGGGGGCGAAGCCTCTTTCGCGCGCGCCTCGATGGCGTTTTGCGAGACGGCGGTCTTGCGGGCGGCGACATCCTCGCGCTTGTAGGCGGCGATGCGGTCCAGAACGTCGCTCATCAGGCGTCCTCGTCTTCGATCGGCGCGTGGGAGACGCGCACCAGTTCAGCCAGGGCGGCGGCGGCGCGGCCATCGTCGATGACGCTCGCGGCCAGTTCGGCGCCCGATTTCAGGTCTTCGGCCCGCCCGGCGACCACCAGGGCGGCGGCGGCGTTTAGCAGTACGATGTCGCGATAGGGCCCGCGCTCGCCCGCCAGCAGGGCTGTCAGGGCCGCCGCATTATGCTCGGCGTCGCCGCCGCGCAGGTCGTCCAGCGTGGCCAGCGGCAGTCCGGCGTCGGCGGGCGTGACGGTGAAGCGGCGGACGACGCTGTCCTTCCACTCGGCCACCTCGGTCGGGCCTGTGGTGGTCAGTTCGTCCAGACCCTGACCGTTGACGGTCCAGGCGCGCCGGGCGCCCAGTCGGCCCAGAACCTCGGCCAGCGGCTCCAGCAGGGCGGGGTCATAGACGCCCATGACCTGATGCGTCGCGCCTGCCGGATTGCACAACGGCCCCAGCAGGTTGAACACGGTGCGGAAGCCGATCTCGCCGCGCACCGGCCCGACGTGACGCATGGCCCCGTGATAGGTCGGCGCGAACAGGAAGGCGATGCCCGCCTGATCCAGCGCCCGCGCCTGCTGGGCGGGCGTGGCGTCCAGATTGACGCCCAGGGCGGCCAGGACGTCGGACGAACCGGATTTGGAGCTGATGGCGCGGTTGCCGTGCTTGGCGACCTTCAGCCCTGCGCCCGCCAGAACGAAAGAGGCCGCCGTCGAGACGTTATAGGTGTGCTGGCCGTCGCCGCCGGTGCCGCAGGTGTCGATCACCTGATCGAACGGGTGCTCCAGCGAGCGCGCAGCGTCGCGCATGGCGCTGGCGAAGGCGACGATCTCGTCCACCGTCTCGCCGCGGATGCGCAGGGCGGTGACGGCGGCGGCGACCTGTGACGGCGTCGGCTCGCCGCGCAGGCAGGCGGCGAAGAAGCGCTTGGCCTCGTCCGGGGTCAGCACCTGTCCGTCGACCAGCTTGGCCAGCAGGGGCTTGATGCTGTCCATCAGATGTTCGCCAATCGCTTGACGCCCGCCAGATCGAGGAAGTTGGCGATCATCGCGTGGCCGTGTTCGGTGGCGATGGATTCCGGGTGGAACTGGACGCCGTGGATCGGTCGCGAGCGGTGCGACAGGCCCATGATCTCGCCGTCGTCGGTCCAGGCGGTGACCTCCAGCGCGTCGGGCAGGGTCTCGCGGCGCACGGCCAGCGAGTGATAGCGCGTCGCCGTAAATGGCGAGGGCAGGCCGCCGAACACGCCGCGTCCTTCGTGCAGGATGGGCGAGGTCTTGCCGTGCATCAGGGTCTTGGCGCGCACCACCTCGCCGCCGAAGGCCTGGCCGATCGACTGGTGGCCCAGGCAGACGCCGAGGATGGGCATGGTCTCGGCGGCCGTCTCGATCAGCGACAGGCAGATGCCCGCTTGGTCGGGCGCGCAGGGGCCGGGCGATAGCAGCACGGCCTCGGGCTTCAGCGCCCAGGCTTCTTCGACGGTCAGGTCGTCGTTGCGGACGACGTGTGTCTGGGCGCCCAACTCCGCGAGGTAGTGGACGAGGTTGTAGGTGAAGCTGTCGTAGTTATCGACGACGAGGATCATGGCGAAGTCTTCTTGAAGACGGGGAGGCAGGGCGGCCCAAGCATGGAAGGCAAACGGGCCGATTGAAAGCGGACGTTAAGCTGTCCGGGCGATAGAGGGGCATCGCCATCGGAAGAAATCCGTCTTGACCCCTGTAGAATGCATCCGTGACGCCCGCGCCCTGTTGAACGAGGCGCCCAGTGAACAACCCAAGCCGCTGCGCCTGCTGGCGGCGGCCGCCTTCGCCGCGACGACGGCGATCCTTCTGGCCGGGACCATGGTCGTGGGCCCCGGCGTAGTGTTTGACCAGGCTGCCACGGTTTCCAATCCCTAGCCGTCGGAACCCTGGCCGCGCGTGGTCGCGGTGAATCGCCACGCGTCCTCGGCCGCTTTCATCGGAGCGCGGGCTTTAGCCAGAGTTTCAGCATACTCCGCGGCCGGGTCGCTGTCGGCGACGACGCCCGCGCCTGCCTGAACGAAGATCTGGCCCTTGGCGAACATGGCGGTGCGCAGGACGATGCAGATGTCCGCCTCGCCATTGGCCGAGATATAGCCGACGCCGCCGCCGTAGCCGACGCCGCGCTTTTCGCTCTCAAGCTCGTCGATGACTTCCATCGCCCGCACCTTGGGCGCGCCCGACAGGGTGCCGGCGGGCAGGGCGGCCAGCAGGGTGTCCACCGCGTCCAGCTTGGGATCAGCGGCGCCGTTCACGTTGGAGACGATGTGCATGACCTGGCTGTAGCGCTCGACCACGAAGCTTTCGGTCACCTCGACCGAGCCGGGCGAGGAAACGCGGCCCACATCGTTGCGGCCCAGGTCCAGCAGCATCAGATGCTCGGCCCGTTCCTTGGGATCAGCTAGCAGTTCGGCTTCCAGCGCCTGATCCAGTTCGGGCGTGGCGCCGCGCGGACGGGTGCCTGCCAGCGGGCGGATGGTGACGCGTCCGTCCTTCAGACGGACCAGGATTTCCGGGCTGGAGCCCGCCAGTTGGAAATCCACATAGTCGAGGAAGAACAGATAGGGCGACGGGTTGCCGCGACGCAGCGAGCGATAGAAGGCGAACGGGTCCTGGGCCCACGGCGCCGAGAAACGGTGCGCCAGCACGACCTGGAAGATGTCGCCGGCGACGATGTAGTCCTTGGCCCGCGCCACCATGCGGCCGAAGGCAGCCTCGTCCACGTCTGAATGGAAATCGGGCGCGGGAACCGGCTCGACCTCGCGCTGGATGGGCAGGGGGCCGCGCAGGCGGTCCTCAAAGTCCTCCAGCCGGGCCTGGGCGGCGGCGTAGGCCTGAGCCGGGTCTGTCACCGTGTCGGGATAGGCGGCGGCGATCAGGACGATCTCGTGCTTCACCGAATCGAAGATGGCGACCAGGGCCGGACGCGCCATGACCGCGTCGGACAGGTCCAGCGGGTCGGGGTTGGCCGGGCCCAGCGGCTCCAGCAGCCGCACCATGTCGTAACCGAAGACCCCGAACAGACCGGCGGCCATGGGGGGCAGGTCAGCGGGCAGCTCGAACTTCGTCGCCGCGATCAGGGCGCGCAGGGATTCCAGCGCGGGCCGGTCTTCGGGCGTGAAGGTTTCCGACAGGACGTCGGCGCCGCGCGCGATCTCGGCCTTGCCGTCCCGGCAGCGCCAGACCACGTCCGGAGACAGGGTGACGAAGGAATAGCGGCCGTTGACGGCGCCGCCCTCGACCGACTCGAACAGGCTGGCGTAGCGCCGCCCGTGCCCGACCTTCAGGAAGGCCGAGACGGGGGTCTCCAGATCATCAATCAGGCGGCGGACCAGAACCTGAGGGCGGCCCGCCGTCAGGCCGGCGATGAAGGCGTCGCGTTCTTGCTGCATTACTTCTTGGCGGGAGCGGCGGGGGCCTCGACGCCCAGGGCCTGAAGGGCCAGGGCCGGATCGTTGCGCGACTTGGTGCGCGCGGCGGCGGCGGCGATGGTGCGGTCAGCCATCGTGTTGGCCAGTTCCTCGGTCAGGCGCGGACGGGCCTGCTCGGCCAGCGGCGCCGCCAGAGCCGGATCGGCGGCGTGGATGGCGTCGACACGACCGACGACGAAGCTGTCCTGGGCCTGCTGGCCCGAGAAGACCTGACCCTTGGCCTGACCGAACAGACCGCGCAGCACGCCATCGCCGACCTGAGCCTGCGACTCGCGGCTTTGCTGGACGGCGGTGCGGACCGTCAACTGGACGCCTGCGTCGGCGGCGACCTTGGCGATGTCTTCGCCGGCGCGGACGCGACCGGCCAGCTCTTCGGCCTTGGCCGACAGCAGGCGGGCGTTTTCCCGCATCGTCCATTGCTGGCCCAGGGGCGCGCGCACCTCGTCCAGCGTCGGCAGGGCCGACGGGCGGATTTCGTCCAGACGGACGGCGAAATACTGGCCGTCGCCGGCGTCGATGACGTCGCTCTCGCCGCCCTTGGACAGGGCGTAGGCGCTTTCCAGAACCTGACGCGGGGCGTTCATCGGTTGGCCGTCCGGCAGTTGGCCCTGTTCGGTGAAGGGCGGCAACTGGATGACGCGGGCCTTGGCGGCGGTCGCGGCGTCGGCCAGGTTCTTGCCTTCCTGACGCGCCTTCTCGAACTGTTCGACCTTGGCGTAGGTCGCGGCCTTCACCGCTTCGGCCTGAAGCTCCTGAACCACGGCGGCGCGGGCGGTTTCCAGCGACACGGCCTCGCCGGCCTGGATCGTGGCGACCTTGGCGACCGTGAAGCCCAGACGGCCCTGGATCGGCGCCGACACCTGATCGGCGGCCAGGGCGAAGACGGCGGCGCCGACGGCGGGGTCGCCCACGGCGGCCTGCGGCGTGGCCTTGTAGTCGCCCAGTTGAATGTTGTTGGCCTTGGCCACCTCGGCGGGGTTCTTACCAGCGCGCAGGTCGGCGGCGATCTTGTCGGCGGCTTCCTTGGTCGGGACCGTCAGGGTGACGAAGGTGCGCTTCTCCGGCTCGGCCAGGGCGGCCTTGCGGAACTCATAACGCTCCTTGATCTGCTCTTCGGTGATCGCGGGGGGGGCGTCGTTCGGGCCGGGCGAGAACAGGACCAGAGAGATCATGCGGAACTCGGGGCTGAGCAGACGCGCCTCGTTTTCCTTCATAAAGGCGGTCAACTGCGCGTCGGTCGGAGCGCCGGCGCGGCCCGCCATGGCTTGAGTGACCGAGAACCAGCGGCCGTCGCGCGTCTCCAGCGCCTGGCCCGCAAGCAGGGCGGCGTAGACGCGCGGCGCCTGCAGGCCGGCGAAGACGGCCGATCCGACGTGGGCGGTGACATACTGGTCGCGCAGGTCGTCTTCCAGCATTTCCGACGTCAGGTTCTGCTGGGCGAGGGCCTGGGCGTACAGGTCTTTGTCGAACTGGCCCGTGATCTGGTTGAAGAAGGCGGGAATCTTGCGGATCTGAGCCAGGATCAGCTCCTTGCCCGGACGGATGCCGGCCTTGTAGGCCCAGTCCAGGAAGCCCAGTCGCTGGGTCTGGCTGTCGAGATACTGCTGGTGCAGGTTCTCCTTGACCATGTCGTCATAGCTGACGGGACGACCGGCCTGCTCCTGCAGATTGGCGCGGACGCGCTCGAAGTCGGCGCGGAACTGGTTGGAATCGACGCTGCGGTCCCCGGCGCTGATGATGTGGCGCGGCCCCAGATTGGCGAAGATGTCGGATTGCGCCCCGACGATCAGGAAGCTGAGGATGATCAGGGCGAACAGGCCTGCGGCCCATTTCGACTTGGCGAAGTTTCGGAAGTACGTGATCATCGAAAAGAACCTGACGAGGGCCGGCGTCAAAGGGGCGCCAAGGGTCGCGTATAGGGGGTGCGGGGCCGCCGCCGCAAGTGAGGCCTGACGACATCTTGGCTTCTGTCGCGCTCGCCACTAGACAGGCCGCATGAAACAATCTGTGAAGCTGGTCGCCGGCAACTGGAAAATGAACGGTCTGGGCGCGAGCCTGGCTGAGGCTGAAGCCCTCGAAAAGGCGCTGAAGGAACAGGCTGCGGCCTGCCGCGTGGCCCTGTGCCCGCCCGCCACCCTGATCGATCGGATGGCGCAGACGCTGAAGGGCGGCGTTGTCGAAATCGGCGGGCAGGACTGCCACGCCGAGGCGTCGGGCGCCTATACGGGCTCGGTCTCGGCCGGGATGGTTCGCGATGCGGGCGCCGGTCTGGTGATTCTCGGCCACTCGGAGCGACGCGCCGGATTCGGCGAGACGGACGCCGATGTCGCCGCCAAGGTCGAAGCCGCCCTGGCCGCCGGTCTGGAGCCGATCATCTGCATCGGCGAGACGCTTCAGGAGCGCGAAGCCGGGCAGGCCGTCGAGATCGTCAGCCGTCAGGTCGCCGGTTCGCTGCCGGCCTCGCTGGCGGGCAAGGCCTTTGCGGTGGCCTATGAGCCGGTCTGGGCCATCGGCACCGGCCTGACGCCGACGCTGGAACAGATCGAAGAAGTCCACGCCGCCGTGCGGGCCGCCATGGTCGCCAAGCTGGGGGAGGGCGGCCGCGCCGCGCCGATCCTGTACGGCGGCTCGGTCAAGCCGTCGAACGCCAAGGAGATCCTGGCCGTGGCCGAGGTCGGCGGCGCCCTCGTCGGCGGCGCCTCGCTGAAGGCCGACGACTTCCTGGGCATCATCCGCGCGGCCTGACCGCGCGGACTGTTTGCTCGAAACCCTCAACGGTGTTAGAGGCCGCCGCTTGATCGGCGCGCTTTTGCGCCCACATGAATGACGCCATGCTCCAGACCATTCTGCTCGTCGCGATGATCATCATCTCGGTCTCTTTGTCGGCCGTGATCCTGCTGCAACGTTCCGAGGGCGGCGCCCTGGGCATGGGCGGCGGGCCGTCGGGCTTCATGACGGCGCGTGGCGCGGGCAACCTTCTGACCCGCGTGACGTCGATTCTGGCGGTTGCCTTCTTCGTCTGCGCCATCGGCCTGACGATCGCAGGCAACTATGCGCGCGGGTCGCGTTCGGTGATCGACGCCGACGCCGTCGGCTCCATCGCCCTGGATCAACCTGAGCAGACGGCCCCGGCGCCTGAAGCCGCTCCGGCGACCCCGGCCGCTCCGGCTGCGCCGTCGCTGGACGATCTGGAAGCCAGCCTGCCCGCCGGTCAGGGCGCGCCCGCCCAGTAAGGGCGACGTCGCCATCGAGTTCGAGGAAGCGCGCCGTGAGGCGCGCTTTCTTCTTTTGATCAACAGTTGGATTTGTTCAGAGCCTCTCCGCTCAGGACGAATCATGGAGTAAGGTGTCCGCCCATGGCTCGCTATGTGTTCATCACCGGCGGCGTGGTTTCCTCTCTTGGAAAAGGCCTCGCTTCCGCCGCTCTCGGCGCTCTTCTGCAGGCGCGTGGCTATAAGGTCCGCCTGCGTAAGCTGGACCCTTATCTCAACGTCGATCCGGGCACGATGAGCCCCTATCAGCACGGCGAGGTCTTCGTGACCGACGACGGCGCCGAGACCGACCTCGACCTGGGCCACTATGAGCGCTTCACCGGCGTCTCGGCGGCCAAGTCGGACAACATCACGACCGGCCGCATCTATCAGACGATCATCGAGAAAGAGCGTCGCGGCGACTATCTGGGCGCGACCGTCCAGGTGATTCCGCACGTCACCGACCAGATCAAGCAGTTCTGCCTGAACCCGGCCAAGACGGACGCGGGCGAGGATGTGGACTTCGTTCTGGTCGAAATCGGCGGCACGGTCGGCGATATCGAGGGCCTGCCCTTCTTCGAGGCGATCCGCCAGCTGGAGCAGGACCTGCCGCGCGGCCAGTCGTGCTTCGTCCACCTGACCCTGCTGCCCTTCATCAAGACCGCCGGCGAGATGAAGACCAAGCCGACGCAGCACTCGGTCAAGGAGCTGCGCTCCATCGGCATCCAGCCCGACATCCTGCTGTGCCGCTGTGAAGAGCCGATCCCGGCCGATGAAAAGCGCAAGATCGCCCAGTTCTGCAATGTCCGTCCCGACAGCGTCATTCAGGCGATGGACTCGGCCGACATCTACGCCGTGCCGCTGGACTATCACCGCGAGGGTCTGGACACCCAGGTGCTGGCCCACTTCGGCATGGACGACGCCCCGGCGCCCGAACTGTCCGGCTGGAACGAGATCGTGCGCCGCCGCCTGCATCCGGACGGCGAGGTCACCATCGCCGTGGTCGGCAAATACACGGTTCTGAAGGACGCCTATAAGTCGTTGATCGAGGCGCTGCAGCACGGCGGCGTCGCCAACAACGCCAAGGTCAACATCGACTGGGTCGAGGCCGACACCTTCGAAGGCGACCCGCAGGCCTGCGCCGAGCGTCTGGAAGGCGCCCACGCCATCCTCGTGCCCGGCGGTTTCGGCGAGCGTGGGGCGGAGGGCAAGATCGAGGCGGCGCGCTACGCCCGCGAGCGCAAGATTCCCTATTTCGGCATCTGCTTCGGCATGCAGATGGCGGTGATCGAGGCGGCGCGAAACCTGGCGGGCTTCCCCAAGGCGACCTCGACCGAGTTCGGCCCGGCGGATGAACCCGTGGTCGGCCTGATGACCGAGTGGGTCCAGGGCAATGAGCGCGTCAAGCGCGAGCATGGCGGCGACCTGGGCGGCACCATGCGTCTGGGCGCCTACGCCTCGACCCTGGCACCGGGCTCCAAGATCGCCGAGATCTATGGTCAGACCGACATCAACGAACGCCACCGACACCGCTATGAGGTGAACATCAACTACCGCGAGGCGGTGGAGCAGAAGGGCGGGCTGTTCTTCGCCGGCATGTCGCCGGACGGCGTCCTGCCGGAAACGGTCGAGCGCCGGGACCACCCCTGGTTCATCGGCGTCCAGTACCACCCGGAATACCGCAGCCGCCCCTTCGCCCCGCATCCGCTCTTCGCCAGCTTCATCGCGGCGGCCCTGGTGCAGAGCCGGCTGGTCTGATCACGGACGATTGTAGCGGCGTTATCCGGTTTTCGTGTCAACCTGTCGTTAATGATCTGGAACGACGTCGATGGCCGGTAACATCCTTTACTTCCTGCACCGTCACTTTCGTGCGGTGTTCGCGATCAGCGTGACGCTGGGCGTAGTGCTGGCCTTTGCCGTTGCGCGCACGATGCTGCGTCTGATCGGGGTTTAAGACGCGCCTCAACGGCCCAGGACAGCTTGGTGAGGGCGTCTTTTTTGTGGGCCGCGACATGGTCGGTCTTGTCGCTGGCGATTTCGTATTGGGGCGCGTCGTGTGATGCATGTCGCCTGTGCCCTTTATAATCAAAGTCCTGGCGATGGATGCGGATGATTTTACCGCTCACCCGGCCGGCTTCTGAATTCCAGCTGACATGATCGCCGATTGAGAATTCCGCCATTATCTCCCTGCCTCCAGAGGTCATAGAAGGCGCCGGTGTCCGATGATCATCTTGAACAGGTCGTCGAGCGCCGAAAGCAGATATCCGCCAAATCCAGTCATGCTCAGTGAACCCGTCAACTCCATGATGGGTTGCGGCGGATAGAGGTCACGATGGCGGGAACTGCTCGGCGCTGCGGCGGCCCTAAAGCGACTGGCCGTCGTCGACAGTGATGATCGAACCCGTGATGAAGCGCGCCGCAGGACCCGCCAGAAGCATCAGGGCCTGATCCAGCGCGTCTTCGTCCATCAGGCGGCGACGGGGAAAGCCGTTGATCTGAGCCTGGCCCTGTTCGGTGCCGAACCAGTCGGCGTTGATCTCAGTCTCGATATAGCCGGGCGCGATGGCGTTGACGGCGATCAGGCGCCGGGCCCATTCGCGCGCCATGCCTTTGGTCATCGACACGACGGCGGCCTTGGAGGCGCAATAGGCGGTCAGGCCCGGCAGTTGGACCGACCCGGCGATCGAGGCGATGTTGACGATGCGCGCGTCGCCCTGTGCGGCTACGCCGCTGTCGATCATGCGGCGGGCAGCCTCGCGCGCGGCGATGTAGACGCCTCGGACATTGACGTCGAAGGTCTGGTCCAGCCGGTCCAGAGGCATGGACAGGGCCGCGCCTTCGCCGCCGACGCCTGCGTTGTTCACCAGAATGGACAGGGGACCGAGGGCGGCCTGCGCCGTATCCATCGCGGCGCCGATCGTTTCTGCGTTCGCCACGTCCAGAGGGACGGCAATCGCCTGACCGCCTGCGGCGCGGATGGCGGCGACTTCCGTTTCCAGCCGGTCTGTCCGACGCGCCGCCAGGGCGACGCGCGCGCCTGCCTGAGCCAGGACATGAGCGAATCGCAGGCCCAGCCCGCTGGACGCTCCCGTGATGAAGGCAGTGCGATTCTCTAGTGATTTTATGGGCATGGCGCTCTCCTCTGAGCCAAGCTTCACCGGAGTTCAGGGCGATTTCAATAACATTCGCTATCACGCGAGCGAATGTTGACTCCCGCGCTAATGCGTGTCCCAATCCGGCTCAAGCGCTGACGGAAATAAACGGCGCATGGGAGGGAAAATCTGATGAAGGCTTTACTGCTCGCTTCGGCGTGCCTGTTGGCGCCTGCCGCTGCTCTGGCGCCGGGCCAGGTCTGGGCGCAGGATCAATCTTCGGCCGTGTCGCAGGCGGAAGGCCGCGACCAGTCGACCGCGCAGGTCGAGGACGTGATCGTCACCGCTACTCGCCGCGCCGAACGTCTTCAGGACGTGCCGGTCAGCATCACCAGCCTGTCCCAGGAGGAGCTGACGCAGCGCGGCATCGTCAACTATGACGGTCTGGCCACGGCGACGCCGGGCGTCGTGCTGAACCGGGCCTCGGCCAACTTCAACAACTTCACCGCGCGCGGCATCGCCACGAACGGCTATGGCGCCAATCTGCAAAGCACCGTCGCCATCTATCTGGACGAACTGCCAATCTCGTCCAACGGCAACTCCACAATTCTTGACCCGACTTTGTATGACGTTGAGCGGATCGAGTTCCTGCGCGGGCCGCAGGGGACGCTGTTCGGGTCGGGTTCGCTCGCGGGGGCGCTGCGCATTCTGACTCACGACCCGGATCCGTCGGGCTTAGACGCTTCCGCGCTGGTTGATCTGGGCGTTATGGCCGAAGGCGGTCTGCGTCAACGTTACAACGCCATGGTCAACGTGCCGCTGATCGAGGATGAGCTGGCTCTGCGCATCGTCGGCTTTTCGCGCAATGAAGAGGGCTGGGTCGACAACATCGGCACCGGCATCGAAGACGCCAACACCCTGGTCCAGTACGGCGGCCGCGCCATCCTCAAGTGGGAGCCGACCGACCGCTTCTCGGCCCGCCTGATGTACTCGCGTGAGATCAGCAATCCGCACGACTCCTCGTTGACCAATCCGAACCTCGGCGAATACGTCCGCCTGACCGACCGTCCGGACCGCTTCCAGAGCGACATGACGAACTATAACGCGACGCTGGAATACCAGTTCGACGGCGCGCGGCTGACCAGTTCATCGACCTATTCGGATTATGAGGGGCTGTTCTATGTCGATCTGGCGGGCTCTTACGCCCAGGCCTTCCCCTTCGCCCTGGATGCGGACGCCTGGGACAGCACCTTTGTGCAGGAACTGCGGCTGGTCTCTGATCCGGGCGGCAAGTTCGACTGGTCGGTCGGCGGCTTCTATTTCCGCAAGCGTCGTGACGTGGACTACAACTATCGCTCGAACCCCGAGTTTCTCGCAGCGCGCGGTCTGACCGGTCTGCCGGACGAATACTATCAGCGCATGGGCACCCACTTCATCAGCCATGAAGTCGCCGCCTTCGGCCAACTCACCTATCGCTTCACGGACGACCTATGGGTGACCGGCGGCCTGCGCTACGGCAAGACCGACGCTCAGGGCTTCACCGAGGCGGGCGGTTATGGCTCCGACTATCTGACCCTGGCCTATTGGGGTTTCACAAATACGCCGATCACCATGACCGGTCCTTATGCGGCAGCGGAGGGCGTCAAGGCCAAGGAAGACGGGCCGTCCTATCGCCTGAGCCTGTCATGGCGGCCGACGCCGGCCATCACGACCTATGGGGCGATCTCCACGGGTTTCCGCCCGCCGATCATCAACGCCCAGGCGGGGACGGTCAGCCAGATCGACCCCAATGACATCGTCATTCCCACGGGGGCCTCCTCTGACAACCTGATCAACTACGAGATCGGGGTTAAGGGGCGCTGGTTCGGGGGCAAGGTGTATGCCGATGCGGCTCTGTACTGGGTCGACTGGAACGACATCCAGGTTCAGGCCAACCGCGTATCCGACTCCATCCAGTTCGCGACCAACATCGGCGGCGCGACCAGCAAGGGGCTGGAAGTGTCGGTCGTGGCCCTGCCGGCCGACGGCTGGACCGTGGCCCTGACCGGCTCTTTGAACGAGGCCAAGGTCGATGATCTGAGCGTGCAGGAAGCCGCCATCTCGGGCGCCGTTCTGGGTGCGCGTCTTGCCGGGCCGAAGGCGTCGGGCTCTCTGCGGGTCAACTATGAGTGGCAGCCGATGGCGGGCGTCATGGGCAATGCGTCGGTGGCGGTGTCGCACGTCGGCAGCTTCCCCAACGCCTTCCCGAACACGCCAGGTCGCCCGCTTGTGCCGCTGCCGACCTATGACGACACCGACAGCTATACGGTGGTCAACGCCAACGTCGCCTTCGCCTTCACGCAGTTCACTGTCGGGGCCTATGTCGAGAACCTGTTCGACGACCGGTCGATCAACTACGTGCACCCCGAAGCCTTCATCGACGGGCGTTATGGTCGTCAGCGTCCGCGCACGTTCGGCGTGCGCGTCGGCTATGAGTTCTGATCGATGGCCGCCGCAACTCCTTCGGCCGTTCCGGGCGCGCAATCTGGGCGTCCGGGAGCCCGCGCCTGGTTCGTTCTGGCGCTTCTCTGCTTCGTCTACGTCCTGAACTTTCTGGATCGGCAGCTGCTGTCGATCCTGGCCAAGCCGATCCAGGACGAGCTCGGCGTCACCGACGGCCAGCTGGGTCTGATCAGCGGCCTGTATTTCGCGATGTTCTACTGCATCCTCGCCATTCCGGTGGGCTGGCTGGCGGACAGGACCAACCGGGTCAGGGTGCTGTCCCTGGCCTGCGCCCTGTGGAGCGCGGCGACGGCGGCCTGCGGCTTCGCTCAGAACTATCCGCAACTGGCGACCGCCCGCATGATGGTGGGTGTGGGCGAGGCGGGGGGCGTGCCGCCGTCCTACGCCATCATCTCCGACTATTTCCGACCCGGTACGCGCGGCACGGCTCTGGGACTGTTCAACCTGGGGCCGCCGATCGGATCGGCACTGGGCGTGGCGTTCGGGGCCTCGGTCGCCGCCGCCTATTCCTGGCGCGACGCCTTCATCTGGGTGGGCGTCATCGGGGTCGTTACCGCCCTGATCGTCTGGTTCTTCGTGCGCGAGCCGAAGAAGGGCGGGCTGGATGAACCGGTTGAGGCCGTGGAAGAAGCCGTGCAGACGCTTGCTGCGCCTGAGCCCGCGCCGGGTTTCATGGCGACCTGCCGGATGTATTTCTCCAATCCGGTGCTAAGGGGCATGGCTCTGGCCAGCGGGGCGACCCAGTTTGTCACCTATGCCCTGATGAACTTCGCCACCCTGTTCCTGATGCGCGAAAAGGGCATGACTCTGCAGGAGATCGCGCTGTGGTACGCCCTGCTGCTGGGCGTCAGCGTCAGCCTGGGCATCTTCGGTTCGGGCTGGCTGATTGATCGCCTTAGCCGTCGTTACAAGACCGCCTATGCCTATCTGCCCGCCGTCGGACTGATTGTGGCCGCGCCCTTCTTCGCCGGTTTCGTCTGGGCGTCGGACTGGCGTGTCGCCCTGCTGTTCCTGTCCGTGCCGATGGCGCTGAACTACTTCTATCTGTCTCCGGCGGTGACGCTTGTGCAGGAAGAGGTGAGGCCCAATCAGCGGGTCCTGGCCGGCGCCCTGTTGCTGTTGGTGATGAACCTGATCGGTCTGGGGCTGGGGCCGACGTTCCTGGGCGCCGCCAGCGATTTCTTCCGGGCCAGCCATCCGGATAATTCGCTGCAGATGGCCTTCTACTGCCTGCTGCCCTTCTATGGGCTGGCGATTGTGATGTTCCTCGGTCTGGCGCGGAAAATCCGGCTCCAGTCGCAAAAGGAGGTTGTGTCGTAATGAAAGCCGCAGTTCATCTTCTGGCGGGCCTGACCGCCCTCGGGTGCGTCGCTGTTCAGTCGCCTGCGTGGGCGGAAGCAGGGCCGGTGGTCCAGGCTCCGGCCGGACCTTTGCAGGGCGAGGCCGTCGACGGGGTC
This sequence comes from Brevundimonas sp. LPMIX5, assembly GCF_003576505.1. NCBI lineage: Bacteria > Pseudomonadati > Pseudomonadota > Alphaproteobacteria > Caulobacterales > Caulobacteraceae > Brevundimonas > Brevundimonas sp. LPMIX5. Next base: position 430,052 of record NZ_QWTZ01000002.1, on the reverse strand, counting down.
GACGTTTTCCGGGGCGTGCCTTACGCCCTGCCGCCTACAGGCTGGCGCCGCTGGCGTCCGCCCGCCGAGATGTCGCCCTGGACCCGGACGCGCGATGCGACCCGGTTCGGCGCCGCCTGTCATCAGCCGGTGGCGCGCGGCGAGAGCATCTATTCCGGCGAAGAGCCGACGATGAGCGAGGACTGCCTGTTCCTCAACGTCTGGGCGCCGCAGGGCGCCGAGGCTGCACCGGTCTTCGTCTGGATCCACGGCGGAGCCCTGACCACCGGCGCCTCGAACGAGGCCATGTACGACGGCGCCCGCATGGCCGCCGCCCAGGGCATGGTGGTGGTGTCGATCAACTATCGGCTGGGGGTGCTGGGCTATCTGGCGCACCCCGAGCTGAGCGCTGAATCGCGACAGAAAATCTCGGGTAACTACGGGCTGCTCGACCAGGTCGCGGCCCTGAAATGGATCAAGGGCAACATCGCCGCCTTCGGGGGCGATCCGGGCAATGTCACCATCGCCGGAGAGTCCGCCGGGGCGCTCAGCGTCATGTATCTGATGGCATCGCCCGAGGCGCGCGGCCTGTTCCACAAGGCGATCGCCCAGAGCGCCTATATGATCTCGACGCCTGAACTGCGCTCCACCCGCCACGGCGACCCGGCGGCAGAGACGGTGGGCGTCTGGCTGCAGGCCCAGCTGGGACGTCAGAACCTGGCGGACCTTCGCGGCATGGACGCTCAGGAACTGACGACGGCGTCTCTGGCCAAGGGTTATGCCCCGTGGGGCACGATCGACGGCAAGATCCTGCCGGAACAGCTGGTCGAGGTCTTCGACCGGGGCGAACAGGCGCCCGTGCCGCTGATGGCGGGCTTCAACGAGGGCGAGATCCGCTCGCTGCGGTTCCTGCTGCCGCCGGCGCCGCCTGCGGACGCCGAGGCCTATGAGGCGGCCATCCGCGCCAGCTACGGCCCGTTGGCCGAGACCTTCCTGAAGCTCTATCCGTCTTCGGACCTGAAGGAGAGCCTGCTGGCGACGCCGCGCGACGGGCTCTACGGCTGGACCGCCGAGCGCCTGGCGCGCCGCCAGGAACGCACGGGCCAGCCCGGTTTCCTCTACTTCTTCGACCACGGCTATCCGGCGATGGACGAGGCGGATCTGCACGCCTTCCATGCATCCGAGATTCCCTATGTCTTCGGCAATGTTGATCGGACGCCGCCGCGCTGGCCTGCTATTCCCGAGACGGAAGGCGAACGCGGTCTGTCTCAGGCCATGATGGCCTATTGGGCGAGTTTCGCGCGGACGGGCGCGCCTGTTGCGCCGAACCAGCCGGATTGGCCGGCCTATGGCGAGGGCCGCTTCTATATGGCCTTTGAGGAGACTCCGGTGGTGCGGGACCATCTGATGCCGGACATGTACGAGACCCACGAAGCCGTAGTCTGCCGCCGCCGCGCGGCGGGGGGGATCGCCTGGAACTGGAACTTCGGGGTCCTGTCTCCCGCCTTGCCGCCGAAAACGCCCGCCTGCCAGTGAATAAAGAGAACGTCATGGCGTCTGATGCCCCTCCGGAATCTCCTGTCGCACCCCGCAAGCCTGCGGCTCGGCCTCGCCGTCCGCGCAGCAAGGTCGAGCAGCGCGCCGAAACCATGGAGCAGATTCTCGACGCGGCCGAGTATCTGTTCTCGGTGCACGGCCTGTACGGGGTGACGCTGAAGGATGTGGCCCAGCGGGTCGGTGTCCACCACACCCTGCTGAACTACTATTTCACCGACAAGAAGAAGCTCTACGACGACGTCATCGCTCGGCGTGCGGGCGTCACCGTCGCCCTGCGGATGAAGGCGCTGGAAGACTGCGAGGCGGCGGCGGAGGGCGGTCGTCCGACGGTCGAGGCGGCCCTTCGCGCCTTCCTCGATACGGACCTGGACCTCTACAGCCAGGGCGGAGAGAACTGGAAGAACTACGGCGTACTGGGCGCCCTGTCCTCGAACACGCCCTATGGGGCCGAGCTGATGGACTTCCACTTCGATCCGGTGGTGTTGAAGCTGATCGAGTTGTTGAAGCGGGCCCTGCCGGACTGCGCCGAGGAAGACATCTTCTGGGGCTACCACTTCGTCACCGGCGCCCTGATGCTGACGCTGGCGCGGACGGGTCGGATCAACCGCCTGTCGGGCGGCCTGTGCGACTCCGACGATTTTGAAGCGGTGAAGACCCGCATGGCCCGCTTCATGGCGGCCGGCTTCATGGCCATCTGCGAGGGGGCCATCTGCGAAGGGGCTGGCGGTTCGCGCGAAGCCGCCGCCTTTGCCGCAATGACCGGAGCTCTGTCCGACGATTGATGGCGGCTGCCTGACCGCCTCCTGTTTCGCGTTAGCGGCGCCGACGCGCGCCCGAAGGGATACGCAACCCATGATGATGAACGACGGGGACGTTCAGTCCTTTCCCCTGACCCTCGACAAATTTCTGGACCATGCAGCCAAATGGCGGCCGAACGCCGAGGTGGCGACGGCGCGTGACGACGGCTCAGTTGCGCGCATCGGCTATGCCGCCCTGCGCAGCCGCAGCCTGAAGATTTCCGCGCTTCTGCGTCACTGGGGTGTGGGGCGGGGGGAGCGGGTCGCCACTTTGGCCTGGAATACTCAGGGCCATGTCGAGGCCTGGTTCGCCATCATGGGCATGGGCGCGGTCTGCCACACGCTGAATCCGCGCCTGACCGCCGAGCAACTGGCCGCCATGCTGGCCCAGTCCGAGGCGAAAATCCTGTTCATCAGTCCCGACCTGATCGATCTGGCCAGCCGTGTTGCGGACCTGTCGCCGCTTTCGCGCATACTGGTGCTGGATCAGGCCGAGGCGATCTCCGTCCTGCCGCATGGCCGGGCCGAGGTCGCCGCGCTGGAGCCGCTGTTGGCCGAGGCGTATCCTCCGGTCGTGTGGGGCGACTTCCCCGAAGCCGCGCCCTGCGGCCTGTGCTTCACCTCGGGCACGACCGGGGCGCCCAAGGGCGTGACCTACACCCACCGTTCCAGCTTCCTGCATACGCTGCGCGTACTCCAGGCCGACGTCATGGCGGTGACCAGTCGCGACAGCCTGCTGGCCGTGGTGCCGATGTTTCACGCCAACGCCTGGGGCCTCCCGTTCGCTACGGCGGCGGTCGGGGCCAAGCTGGTGCTGCCGGGGCGGCGGCTGGACGGCGCCAGTCTGGCGCGTCTGATCATCGCCGAGGGCGTCACGGCGGGCGTTGGCGTGCCGACCGTCTGGCTGTCCCTGCTGGAGCACATCGAGGCGGCGGGGCTGGAGCTGCCGTCGCTGGAACGGATCATCATGGGCGGCGCGCCGCTGGCTCCGGCCTTGATGGAGCGGATCGAGAAGCGGCTGGGAGTCATCGTTCAGACCAGCTGGGGCATGACCGAACTGTCGCCCTCCGGCACGGTCGCCTCGCCGCAGGAACTGCGTCGGTCAGCGGGCGTCTCGGGGCGTCCCGCGGTGGGGGTCGACCTGTTGCTGACGGATGAAGCGGGGCAGCCCTTGCCCGAACAACGCGGGTTCGAGGGCCATCTGAAGGTGCGGGGCGCCGCCGTCGTCCGTCGCTATTTCGGTCAGGATCAGGACGCCGTCGACGCGGACGGCTGGTTCGCCACTGGCGACCTGGCGCGGCTGGACGAAGAGGGTAATCTGACCATCACCGGCCGAGCCAAGGATCTGATCAAGTCCGGCGGCGAATGGATCAACCCGGCCGAGATCGAAGCCGTCGTCGGCGCCCTGCCGGGGGTGGCGCTGGCGGCGGTCATCGGCAAAAGTGACCCCAAATGGGGCGAGCGTCCGATCCTGTTGGTGGAGGTTTCGGCCGAAGCGCCTGAAGACGACGAGGCTCTGCTGGAGCCGCTGAAAGGGCGGGTGGCGTCATGGTGGATCCCCGACGCCGTCTATCGGCTGGAGCGGATGCCGCTGGCCGCTACCGGCAAGATCGACAAGCTGAAGCTGCGCGCTGAATACGGCGCACGGTGATCGGTTTCTATTGGTTTCGAGACAGGAGTTTGCAGGGATGTTGCTGAAGGACCGAGTGGCGATCGTGACGGGTTCGGGCGGGGGTCTGGGCCGCTGTCACGCTCTGTATCTGGCCTCGCAGGGCGCGCGGGTCGTGGTCAATGATCTGGCCGAGGCGGCGGCGCAGGGCGTGGTCGACGAGATTGTGGCGGCGGGCGGTCAGGCGATGGCGGCGGCCGGGTCGGTGACCGATGTGGACGCGGTCCAGGCGATGGTCGATGCGGCGATGCAGGCCTGGGGCCGGATCGACATCCTGGTCAACAACGCCGGCATCCTGCGCGACAAGAGCTTCGCCAAGATGACGATGGACGACTTCCGACTGGTGGTGGACGTGCACCTGATGGGCGCCGCCATCTGCTCCAAGGCGGTGTGGGAGATCATGCGCGCCCAGACCTATGGCCGCATCGTCATGACCACCTCGTCGTCGGGCCTGTACGGCAACTTCGGCCAGGCCAACTACGGCGCGGCCAAGCTGGCCCAGGTCGGGCTGATGCAGACCCTGGCCATCGAAGGCGCCAAATATGACATCAAGGTCAACGCCCTGGCCCCGACGGCGGCGACGCAGATGACGGCGGGCATCCTGTCCGAAGAGGTGCTGAAGGCGCTGGACCCGGCCCTGGTCAGCCCCGGCCTGCTGGCCCTGGTCAGCGAGGACGCCCCGACGCGCGCCATCCTGTGCGCGGGCGCCGGCCACTTCGCCACGTCCAACATCACCCTGACGCAGGGCGTGCGCATCGGCGGGGCCGAGGACGCCGGCGAACAGCTGATCGCGCGCTGGGCCGAGGCCAGCGACCGCGCCGGCGAGGCGGTGCCCGCCTTCGGCTTCCAGCAGGCGGCCCAGGAAATGGCCTCGGCGGGCGTGGAAGGCCCGGTGACGGCATGAGGCGCGACGCTGTCATCGTTTCGACCGCCCGCACCCCGATCGGGCGGGCCTATCGCGGCGCCTTCAACGCTACGCCGTCTCCGACTCTGGCCGCCCACGCCCTGAGCCATGCCGTTCAGCGGGCAGGCGTCGATCCGGCCGAGATCGAGGATTGCATCATCGGCTGCTCCCTGCCGCAGGGCGTGCAGCAGACGATCGGCCGCAACGCGGCCCTGGCGGCCGGTTTCCCCGTCTCGGTCGCGGGCATGACGATGGATCGCCAGTGCTCTTCGGGCCTGATGACCATCGCCACTGCGGCCAAGCAGATCATCGTCGACCAGATGCAGATCGCGGTGGCGGGCGGGGTGGAGTCCATCTCGATGGTCCAGACCGAACAGCTCCGCATCGAGCCGGACCCTCTGGTCCTGCAGCATCAGCCGGACGCCTATATGTCCATGCTGGACACCGCTGAGACGGTGGCGCGGCGTTATGGAATCGGGCGCGAGGCGTGCGACGCCTATGCCCTGCAGTCTCAGCAGCGCACGGCGGCGGCGCAGGCGGCGGGTCGTTTCAACGATGAGATCGTGCCTCTAGCCTCGCGCATGAAGGTCGTCGACAAACAGACCGGCGAGGTCAGTTGGCGCGACGTCGCCCTGCAACAGGACGAGGGCGCCCGCGCCGACACCACGGCCGAGGGGCTGGCCGCCCTGCGCACCGTCTTCCCGGACGGCACGGTGACGGCGGGCAACGCCAGCCAACTGTCGGACGGCGCCTCGGCCTGCGTGTTGATGGAAGCGAAGGAAGCCGAGCGCCGTGGCCTGCAACCGCTGGGCCGCTATGTCGGCATGGCTGTAGCGGGCGTCGCGCCGGACGAGATGGGCATCGGCCCGGTCGTGGCCGTGCCGCGCCTGCTGGAGCGTTTCAACCTCAAGGTCAGCGACATCGACCTGTGGGAGCTGAACGAAGCCTTTGCGGTTCAGGTGCTCTATTGCCGCGATCAGCTCGGCATTCCGGACGAGCGGCTGAACGTCAACGGCGGCGCCATCTCCATCGGCCACCCCTACGGCATGAGCGGCGCCCGCATGACCGGCCACGCCCTGATCGAAGCCCGCCGTCGCGGCGGCCGCTATGTCGTCGTCACCATGTGCGTGGGCGGCGGCATGGGCGCAGCGGGACTGTTCGAAGTTCTTTAAGATCAGGCGAAGGGGATGGAGTTCATCCGTCCCCTTTGAAACTGCTGATCAGACCCGTTCGAAGATGGCGGCGATGCCTTGACCGCCGCCGATACACATTGTGGCCAGGCCGTAACGCCCTCCGATCCGTTGCAACTCATGCACCAGCTTGGTGGTAATGATGGCGCCGGTGGCGCCGACCGGGTGGCCGAGCGAGATGCCGCTGCCGTTTGGATTGACCTTGGCGGGGTCGAAGCCCAGTTCGCGGCTGACGGCGCAGGCCTGGGCCGCGAAAGCCTCATTGGCCTCGATCACGTCCAGGTCGGCGACGCTCAGCCCGGCGCGCTCAAGAACCGTACGGGTCGCGGGCACGGGGCCGATGCCCATATAGGCCGGATCGACGCCCTGGTGCGCATAGGCGACCAGACGGGCCATCGGCTTGAGCCTCTGAGCCTTGACCGTGGCTTCGTCGGCCAGGACGACGGCGGCCGCGCCGTCGTTGATGCCCGAGGCGTTGCCTGCCGTGACCGTGCCGTTCTCGGCGCGGAAGATGGGGCGCAGCTTGGCCAGATCTTCCACCGTGGTTTCGCGGCCGTGCTCGTCGACGGCGAATTCCGCAGGCTTGCCGCGCACCTTGATCTGGACGGGCAGGATCTGGCTGGTGAAGCGGCCCTCGGCGATGGCGTGGGCGGCGCGGGCCTGGCTGATCGCGGCGAGTTGGTCCTGGTCCTCGCGGCTGATTCCGTAACGCTCGGCGACGTTTTCGGCCGTGACTCCCATCAGGATGTCGCCGAACGGATCGGTCAGAGCGCCGTTCAGCGCGTCGATCAGGACTTCATCGCCCATCTTGCGGCCCCAGCGCATGCCGGTTGACAGGAAGGGTGCGCGGCTCATGACCTCGGCGCCGCCGCCGATCGCGACCTGGCAATCGCCCAACCGGATCGCCTGCGCCGCTGAGACGATGGCCTGCAGGCCCGAGCCGCACAGCCGGTTCACCGTCATGGCGGGCGTCGCGTGCGGAACGCCGCCGTTCACCGCAGCGACACGCGCCAGATAGGCGTCTTTCGGCTCGGTTGGGATCACCTGGCCGAAGACGACATGGCCGACCTGTTCAGCATTGAGCCCCGAGCGCGCAATGGCCTCGCGCGTCACAAGCGCACCCAGTTCGGTCGGGGCGTGGTTCTTGAGCGAGCCGCCGAAGGCGCCGATGGCGGTGCGGACGGCGGAGACGATAAAGACGTCAGACATGGTCGATCTCGATAGGATGCAGGAGGGGAGGAGGGATCAGAAGCTGTCGTTGCTCAGGGCGCCGGTCAGGTCGCTGGCTGACACGGCGGCGGCCAGCCACGGCCCGACCTTGGGAAGCTCGAACTCGAAGAAATAGCGGCAGGCGGTCAGCTTGCCTGCATGGAAGGCGTCGGCGGGCGCCTGGCTGGCCGCCCTGGCCTGATCCAGCCACAGCCAGGCCGTGACGACATGGCCGAACGCGCGCAGGAAGGCGGTCGCATTGTCCATCCGGGTCGCCTCGGGCAGGTTCTGGATCGCCCGCAGAGCGCGCAGGATGTCTTGCCAGGCGGCGCGCAGGGTGTCGGCGGCGTCGGCCAGATCGGCGCTCTGCGCCGCCTGACCACAGGTTTCGCCCAGACGGCGTTCCAGCACCGCAAGCCCGGCTCCGTCCGCGCGCAACAGCTTGCGGCCCAGCAGGTCGAGACCCTGGATGCCGGTCGTGCCCTCGTGGATCGGGTTCAGCCGGTTGTCGCGATAGAGCTGCTCCACATCGAAATCGCGCGTGTAGCCATAGCCGCCATGAATCTGGATGGCGATGTCGTTGGCGGCCAGGCCGTATTCCGACGGCCAGGTCTTGGCCACCGGAGTCAGCAGGCCCAGCAGGGCGGTGGCGTCAGGATCGTCTGGCTGGTCGACCAGCTTGGCGCAATAGAGGCACAGCGCCAGCGCGCCCTCGGCATAGGCCTTCTGCGTCAGCAGCATGTGGCGAACGTCGGGGTGTTCGATGATGGCGACCGAACCGGCTTGACCCGGGCGCTGTCCCTGCACGCGCTCCTGCGCATAGGCGAGCGCATGGCGATAGCCGCGATAGCCCAGGGCGGCGGCGCCCAGACCGACACCGATGCGCGCCTCGTTCATCATCAGGAACATCTGTTGCAGGCCGCGCCCCGGCTCGCCGATGCGCCAGCCGATCGCGCCTTCACCCTCGCCGAAGTTGAGCAGGCAATTGGCCGTGCCGCGATAGCCCATCTTGTGATTCAGGCCTGCCACGTTGATGTCGTTGCGCTGACCGTCCGGCAGAACCTTGGGCACGATGAACAGCGACAGCCCCTTGGTGCCGTCCGGCAGGGCGCCGTCGTCCAGCGGGATCTTGGCCAGCACCAGATGGACGATGTTTTCGCTGATGTCCTGATCGCCGCCCGAAATCCACATCTTGTTGCCAGACAGCCGATAGCGGGAGCCCAACTCGTCTTCGCCGTCGGCCACGGCGCGCGTGCGCACGTCCGCCAGGTTCGAGCCGGCCTGCGGCTCCGACAGGCACATGGTGCCGAACCACCGGCCCGTGATCTGGGGCAGGGCGAAGGCCTCGGTCTGAGCTGGCGTGCCGAACTCGGCGATCAGGCGAGCGTTGGCTGTCGTCAGCATCGGATAGGCCGCCGTGGCGATATTGGCGGCGGCGAATAAGGCGAACGACGCCGAACAGGCCAGATAGGGCAAGCCCAGTCCGCCCAGTTCCTCGCCGAAGCCCGCCGAGAACAGGCCAAGCTCGGCGTATTGCTCCAGAGCGGTCCTGATCGCGGGCAGGGTGATCACCCGCCCATCCTCCAGCCGAGGCTCAGCCGCATCGGCCGCCTTGTAGTGAGACAGGAACAGATCGACGGCGAGGTTTTCCGACAGGTCCAGCACCGCGTCGACGCTCTCGCGGCTGTGATCGGCGAAGGCGGGCGCCTGGAACAGCGTCTCCATCTTCAGCCAGTCGTGCAGCATGAAATCCAGGTCGCGACGGACAATCAGGGGATGGCTCATGCGTTCAGGGCTCCAAGGCTGCGGTCATGGGCGGTCCGGCACGAACAATCTCCCGCATTGGCGGACCAGTCGATGCCTGATAGCCTATTGTTGGATTGTTGGACAAAGAGAGTCTAGATGGCAAATCACCTGAAGCGCCTGACGATCCCCAAGGCGTATGAGGCGGTTCACCGGGCGTTGGAGGAGGAAATTCTCAGCGGCCGGATTCCCATGGGCTCGCCTCTGCCGACGGAAACGGAACTGGCTGAACAGTTCGGCGTCACGCGACATACGGTTCGCGAAGGGATGCGCGCCCTGGAACAGAGCGGCCTTGTCCGGCGAGAAGCGGGACGGCGCCTGCACGCCGTTTTGCCTCATCACGAAGACCTGGCGCCGCGCGGTTCGCGCGCCTTGCTGATGCAGGGCGTGACCTTCCGCGAGTTGTGGGAGGTGGCGTTGAGGCTGGAGGTCTGGGCGGTCGAAATGGCGGTACCTTTGATCGACGCGGCGGTCGTCGAAAGGCTGGAAGCCAATGTCGTCGCTATGGAGAAGGCCCTGGCCGAAGGCCGCTCCATCATCGCCCTTGACGTCGAGTTTCACGCCCTGATCGCTGAGGCCGCCTGCAATCGGGTGCTGCTGATGTCGCGCGAGCCGGTGTCGCTGTTGTTCTATCCGTCGCTGGAAAAACTGTTTCGCCACCCTCGGACGGCGGACCTGTCGCCCGCGCGCGTCTTAGAGGCGCATCGGGAAATCCTGCGCGCGCTACGCCAGCGCGACGCCGTCGCCGCGCGCGACTGGATGGAGCGTCACATCATGGATTTCCGACGCGGCTATGATCTGGCGGGCATCGACCTCGATCAGCCCGTAGACACCAAGGTCGAGCCGTCGACAGGCCGTCGACAGGCCGCTGACGGCGATGCTCTGGCTGAGCGTTTCTGGCGCTGACCTGCCCAAGGAGCTATCGATCCTCTAGCGGTCCGGCTCCTCACGAAAGGCCGCCAGCGGCGCCGGGCGGGCCGTGTTGGCGATCAGGGCCTTGCGTCTCAGAAATCGTCCGAGGCCGTCGGCGCCCATGCGCGACGGGCCGAGGCCGGAAGCTTTGAAGCTCTGTTTGCCTGCTTCGTGAAAAAGGGCGGTCAGGGCGGCGTCGTTCAGGCTGATCGCGCCGACTTCCAGGCGCCGCCCGATCTCTTCGGCCTTATCCAGATCAGGAGCGAAGACGGCGCCGGAAAGACCGTAATCGCTGTCGTTTGCCAGGTGCACGGCGTCGTCCTCGTCGTCGAACGCCATAACAGGCAAGAGGGGCCCGAACGTTTCTTCACGCATCACGTCCATTGTGTGATCGACGTCGGCGATGACGGTCGGACGCAGCCATAGGCCGCCTCCGAGAGTCTCGACAGTTCCGCCGGTCAGGACGCGGGCGCCCTTGGCCTTGGCGTCGTCGATTTGCGCCTGGAGCACGGCGCCCTGCTTTTCGAAGATGAGCGGGCCGATGTCGCCGCTCGTGATGTCCGGATGGTTCAGCCGTACTGCGGCGGCTTTGGCGACCAAGCGCTCCAGAAAATCGTCGTAGATGGTTCGCGCCACATAGAGGCGCTCGATGGACTGGCAGGCCTGGCCGGTGGACAGGACGCAGCCGCGCAGGGCCGCGTCGGTCGCGGCGTCCAGATCTGAGCCCTCCAGGACGATCATCGGATCTTTTCCGCCGAGCTCCAGAAAGGCTGGGATCAAGCGCTGAGCGGCCTGGACGGCCACCTTTCGGCCGGTGGACACCGAACCGGTGAAGCAGACGCAGTCGACCTGAGCCGCCAGGGCCTGACCGGTTTCGCCGCCGCCCAGAACAAAGCCGAAAACCTCGCCAAGGCCGGGCGTCGCGGCGACGGCTTCCATCACCGGGCCGACGAAGCGCGGCGTTACTTCAGAAGGCTTGACCAAAACGGCGCATCCCGCGGCGAGCGCGGGCAGGGCGTCGATCATCGACAGCAGGAACGGGAAGTTCCAGGGACTGATGACGCCGACGAGGCCGTAAGGCGTCCACTGGCTGGTATGCCGGATATGCGGCGCGGCGAGGCCGTGTCGCCATTCCATTTGTCCGAATGATTGAGCGGCGTGGCGTACACCCGCCAGCATGCCGTCGATGACGCCGGCCTCTATTCCCGCGATCCGGCGTCGGCCAGTGTCAGCCTCAAGCGCCTGAGTCAGGGCGGGGCGGCGCAGCGCCAGTTCCTCGGCGAAACGGGAGAGCGTTTCAAGGCGGGCCGGAAAGTCCAGTTTCGCCCATGAAATCTGGCCTTCTCTCAGCCGTTCAGCGATCTTTCGTACGTCTTCAGACGAAGCCTGACGGATGACTTCGTCGCGATGGCCGGTCCTTGGGTTGCGGATGGCAAGGTCGGTCGCTGGGTGCGGAAAAGGCTTCTGGCCCTCGGGAATACGGCTCATGGCTGCGCCTTCAAATGACATATTCCTATATCATTTGAACTGTGTCAGGATTGCAAGGTCAGTTATCGGCTTTCCCGCCCTCATTGGCGGCGGGGGGTTTTCTGCGGTGGGTCTTGACGTGATATTGAAAGCGGTCAGAGCGATAGTGGGAGTGGATGAGCTGCACCGGCCGTCCGTTCACGTCGCGCATGACACGCTCGACCTTCAGCAGCGGCGCGCCCAGAGCCACGCCCAGAGCGGAAGCCACCTGCGGCTCAGCAGCAACCGCCGTAATCGACTGCTCCGCATCAAACACCGCCGCCCCGCTGCGTTCCAGCAGAACCAGCAGAGAGGTCGTGGCCATGTCCCTGACCGAGAAACGGTCGGCGATCTCGCCGGGAATGTGCGTCACCAGGTGCGAGAAAGGCTCTCCCTGCAGCTTGCGACGCCGCACGGCGCGCTGCAGTCGCGTCCCGACAGACACCTCCAGGGCATCCGCCGTCAGGGCGTCGGCGGGCATGTCGGTGACGTCCAGCACCTCGATCTCCGTCTCAAGTCCCATGATCCGCAGGCTTTCCAGCAGATTGTCGAACGAGCCCTTCACCACCGGCACGGCTGCAGCGTTGGTGACGATGGTGCCCCGGCCGCGATGGCGGTTCAGCAGGCCATCGGCGGCCAGTTCGTTCAGGGCGCGCTTCACCGTGATCCGAGACACGTTGAAAATCTTGGCCATGTGCTGCTCGCCAGGCAGCAGGGCGTTGGCGGGAATGGCGCCCGACCGGATCTGCTCGCGCAGCACCAGATAGATCTGGTGATACAGCGGGGTCGGCAGGCTCTCATCCAACTGGGGCGTAGAGGGGAAGGGCCAGGCGTCGCCGGTCATCGTGAAGCTTTCTTGCGGTTGAAAGGATCATGGCGTCGCATGACGCGCCCTTAATTATATCAATATGACAGATTGGTCTGAAACTTCTATGTCAATTCCCGAACCCTACATCGCCCTGGCCCTGCAGACGGTCTGCGACGCCGTGAATGCGGATCAGACGGTCGAGACAGCGCGCGAACGCATGGCCCGCTCTCTGGAGCGCATCCGGATGCAGATTCTGGGCTCCAAACGGTTTATCGGCGCCGATGTACGGCTGGTGGTTCTGCCGGAATATTTTCTGACGGGTTTCCCGATGGGCGAGCCGGCGGCGGTCTGGGCGGAAAAGGCGGCGCTGGAAATCGACGGCCCCGAGTATCAGGCCCTGGGCCGGATCGCGGCGGAGGCCGACGTCTTCATCGGCGGCAACGCCTATGAGCGCGATCCGCATTTTCCCGGCCTCTATTTCCAGACCTCGTTCGTCGTCGCGCCCTCGGGCGAGACGGTGCTGCGCAACCGGCGTCTGGTGTCGATGTTCGCGCCCAGCCCCTATGACGTCTACGACCGCTATGTGGAGGTCTACGGCAAGGACGCCCTCTTCCCGGTCGTCGATACCGAGATCGGGCGGCTGGCGGCCATTTCGTCGGAAGAGATTCTCTACCCCGAAATCGCGCGCGCCCTGGCTCTTCGCGGGGCCGAGGTGATCATTCATCCGACCAGCGAGGCGGCTTCGCCGATACCCAGCCCCAAGAACATCGCCAAACAGGCGCGGGCGATCGAAAATCTGGCCTATGTGGTGTCGGCCAACAGCGCCGGCATCGACGGCATTTCCATCCCGCGCGCCTCGACCGACGGCAGTTCCAAGGTCATCGACTATCGCGGTCTGGTGCTGGCCGAGGCGGGCTATGGCGAGAGCATGACGGGCTACGCCGAAATCGATATCGCAGGGCTGCGCCGTTACCGTCGTCGTCCCGGCATGGCTAACATCCTGTCGCGTCAGCCGATGGAATTATGGCGAGAGGCCTATGAAGGCTTCGACATTCAGCCGCGCAACAGCCTGCTGGACGATGGAGGCGCGCCGATCACGCCGACGCCTCCATTCTACGCCGAGCGTCAACGCAAGGTGATCCAGAAACTTGTCGACAAGGGCGCCGTCTAGAAGCGTCGGTCGGACAAAGCAGAAGCCGAAAGAAAAACAGGGAAGAGGCGAAATGAACGAGAAGGCGAGCGGATACGGCGAATTCCGCCAGGGGTGGCCAGTAGTGGTCGCCGCCATGCTGGGGATCGGATTGGGGCTGTCGCCCGTCCCCCTTTATACGACCGGCGCGCTGGCGCCCCACCTGGCCCAGGCCTTTGGCTGGGGCTTCGGACAGATCATGGCCGGGCTGACGGTCATGACCTTGACGGTATTGCTGGCGGCGCCTGTGGTCGGGATGCTGGCGGACCGGTTCGGCGTTCGACTGGTGGCGCTGATCTCGGTCGTGCTGTTCGGCTTCAGCTTCATGGGTTTCGCCCTGTCGAACGGCTCGCTGGTCCTCTACTACGCCACCTGGGCCGTCATGGCCGTGGCGGGGGCGGGGACGCTGCCCATCACCTGGACGCGGGCCGTCAATAACTGGTTCGAGGCGCGCAAGGGCCTGGCCCTGGGCGTGGCGTTGTTGGGAACCGGCCTGTTCGGCTTCCTGGTCAAGCCGCTGACGGCCTGGCTGGTGGCTGAGTTCGGTTGGCGCGGCGCCTATGTGGCGATCGGCGCGCTGCCTCTGATCCTGGCGCTGCCGATCGGTTATTTCTGGTTCAAGGACAAGGGCGCCGCCGCCGGTGAAAGCGTCGCCGAGCGGCGCGCACGTCAGGCGGCCTTGTCCGAGAGCACGCCGGGGCTGACGTTCGGCCAGACCCTGCGTGAATGGCGCTTCTGGCTGCTGGGCGCAGCCTTCCTGCTGGTCAGCTTCGCCGTCGGCGGCTCGATCCCGAACATGGAGAAAATCCTGGGGCAGGCCGGTTTCGGCGCCTCGGACATCGTCTGGCTGGCCTCGCTGATCGGCCTGTCGGTGATTATCGGGCGTATCCTGGGCGGCTGGCTGATCGACCGCTTCTGGGCGCCGGGCGTGGCCTTTATCTTCCTGGCTATTCCCGCCCTGGCCTATTGGCACCTGGCGGCGGGCGGAACGGATGTGACGGTGACGGCGCTGTCGATCTTCGTCATCGGTTTTGCGGCGGGTCTGGAATACGACCTGATGGCCTTCCTGGTCGCGCGCTATTTCGGAATGAAGGGCTATGGCGGCATCTATGGCGCCCTCTATGGCTTCTTCGCCCTGGGCGCCGGGTTCGGGCCGGTGGTGTTCGGCGCAGGCTTCGACAAGAGCGGTTCCTATGCGGGGCCTCTACACGTCTCGGCGGTGCTGCTGCTGATCTCGGCGGTGCTGCTGCTGCTGATGGGGCGTTATCGCCGGTTCGATCAGGCCTGAACCAACTCGATCAGGGTTTCGTCGGGGCCGACCACGGTCCCGACAGCCTTGCCTTCGTAGATCGCGCCTTCACGCACGCTCGGGGCGCAAAACCACGGCGCACCCACGGCCTTCAGGTCGGGATGGACGAAGGTGGTCATGGCCACGCCGGGAAACAGCTTGCCCTGGCCACGCGGCCGCTGAACGGCGGCTTCCGGGTATTGATCCAACTCCAGGAAGCCGTCGCTGTCATGCAGGGCCATAGCGATCGGGTGCTTGCGCTCGACCGGCAAGTCAAAAGCCTTGGCCAGCATGGTGTAGGTGATCGTCATCGTGGGCGTCGTCTTCGCGCCAAGGACGGCTTCGATCCAGCTCTTGGAGGCTTCCAGGTCCGAGCAGGCCAGGACCATGATAAAGATCCGGTCGATCAGGCTGCGCGCACGCGGCAGGCGCATCCCCGGCGGGTCGTCCTCGATCTGCGTCAGATAGACGATCTCGCCATCCGGGCCGCGCACCTGCATGGCGTGGATCATGGGCATGCCGTCCAGACGGCGCGGCGGCCCGATCACTTCGAACGGACAGCCCGGCTGCTGCATCCGGTCATGCACGGCAAGAACGTCTGAGACGCAGATCTCGGTCGCCGCCCAGCCGAAGGAACGCAAGGGGCGATAGGACTGCGGCGCCTCTCCTTCGACGAAACGCACGAAAAGCGGCGCGCCCGATTCCGGCCTGCAAACGACCTGACATTTTCCTTCGACGGCGGGCGCGCCCCAACTGGCGGCCAGAGGAGCCTCGATGAAGCTGGTCTCTACCGTTTCATAACCCAGCCATTCGCCATAGCGGCGGGCGGCGCCCTGAGGGTCGGGCGTCGTCAGGGTCGCCGCGCGTAGCATCTGCATCAGGCGTCTTCCGAGAGCTCTGTGGCCACTTCTTCGGATCGGATGTCGCCCCTGGCGTCGGCTTTGATGGCCTCGCCTTCCTGTTGTACGTTGCGCAGGATGCGCACCAGGTATTCCTGCATCCACAGGCCTCGCTCGGCGGCCTGATCGGCGTCCGGACGGAAGGCGTTGATTTCGTCGCGCGTCATCACGCCCTTGGCCTCCAGTATCCGCTCCAGGGTGTCCATGCGCTGGCGGGCGACGGCCAGTTCCTGCACCGCCGCCATGGCGATGCCCAGAACCCGCTCGACCTCCTGCTCCATGAAATAGGGGCGTTTGCCTGCCGGCTTGGCCGAGGCGACGTCGAGGGCGAGGGGCAGGCTCATTTGCGGGCTCCGATGACGTGCCAGGCGGCCTTGCGGCCGAAATCTTCGCTGTCGTCGTCTGCGGCGTCGGGGAACAACTCCCGGTCGACCACGGCGGTCACGCCGACATGCAGCAGGCGATCGCGCGCAAAGCCCGCCTCGACCAGCCAGCCGTCCAGATCGATCTCGTGCAGCGTGCTCCAGAAGGGCTCGTTGTTGTAGAAGCAGTCCCAGTCGCGCATCGCCTGTTCGAACAGCGACATATCCGGCGTGTACTGCGGCTGTTCGACGTGCAGGACGAAGCCGCCGGGCGCCAGGACGCGATGGCTCTCGGCGAAGATCGCCTTCATCGAGGCGTAGGACAGTTCGTGCAGGAACATGGTTGTCTGCACCCAGTCGAAATGGCCGTCCCCCCAACGCGACAGATCCGAGCCGTCAGCCTGAACGAAGGTGATGTTCTCGACGCCCAGCGACTTGGCCCGCGCCAGCCCATAGCGCAGCATGGGGGCGCCCACGTCGATGGCGATCACTTCCGCCTGGGGGAAGGCCTGGGCGATCGGCACGATGTTGTGCCCCAGGGTGCAGCCGATATCGAGGATGCGGCGCGGCTGGAAATCGGGATGGGTCTTCTTCATCCAGGCGGCCACGGCCTGACCGCCGCCGTCCAGATAGCGGCCCAGCATGCCGCCGGTGGTGGCGAAGATCCCGTGATCATAGCTGGCGGCGACGCTGACATCGCCCTCGAACAGTTCCGAATGATAGCTGCCGGGCATGCAGTGGTGATCGACCGCTGAAACATAGCGCGGGATCGGCAGGTCGGGGTCCAGTTGCAGGCGGGGATCGCCTTCGGTCAGGTCACGGACCTTGGCGGCCAGGCTTTCGGCCTGACGCACGGCAGTCCAGCGACCAGCCTGCTGGCGCTGCTCCATCGTCAGGCGACGAAGGGCGGACCAGGTCTGGAACATGGGGTCGGCGGTCAGCGCCTTACGGACATCATGGCGCGACTTCGGTTGTCCGGATGTCTTGACCAGATTCGGCTCTACACGCTGCTCCCACGCCGTCTTCACGAACGGCATCACGCGGGTCGACAGGTGCCGATTCATCTGCGCCAGAAAGTTCAGCCGCGCGACCTCGTCGTGGTCCGTTTCCGGAAAGACGGCGTGGCGTCCGACGGCCTGATAGTCCGGCGGCCCGTCATAGGTCTGGGCCGGACCGGCGTTGGCGATGGAGGGG
The DNA here is from genome assembly GCF_003576505.1 of Brevundimonas sp. LPMIX5. Taxonomy (NCBI): domain Bacteria; kingdom Pseudomonadati; phylum Pseudomonadota; class Alphaproteobacteria; order Caulobacterales; family Caulobacteraceae; genus Brevundimonas; species Brevundimonas sp. LPMIX5. The sequence goes on along the minus strand of NZ_QWTZ01000002.1, from coordinate 412,786 downwards.
GAGGCGGTCATGCAAACCTCGCTTCCGGGCTTTCCCAAGCAAATGGTCTATGTTTATATCTTTATCTGACACGGCGGCGCAAGGCTGCCGCCTGATAGGGGAGGACGCAGATGGCCGGCACCCGGATCATCGCCTATTTCAATCTGAAGCCTGGGGTGTCGGTCGCCGACTATGAAGCCTGGGCGCGATCGACGGACATTCCGACCGTGACGGGCCTTCCGTCCATCGAGCGATTCGAGGTGTTTCGCTCTACCGCCGTTCTCGGTTCGGATGCGCCGCCGCCCTATGCCTATTTCGAGATCATCGACGTGGCGGACATGGAGGCGTTCGGCCAGGACGTGGCCACGCCCCTGATGCAGAAGATCGCCGGCGACTTCCAGGGCATGGCGGATGTCGTCTTTGTTCTGACCGAGCGGCTCTGATGGGTCGCTTTACCGGCAAGGTTGCGGTCGTCACCGGATCGGGCCGCCGTCACGGTCTGGGCGAAGCTATCGCCGTCCGCCTGGCGTCAGAGGGCGCGGCGGTGGTCGTTTCCGATATTGGCGCCTCGCGCGACGCCGCGACGCCCGGCGCCATGATCGGGGCTACCGAGGAGATGGAGGCCATCGCCGACGATCTGCGCGCGTTGGGCGGGGCGGCCTCGACTTTCGCCTGCGACGTGCGTGATCCGGTTCAGGTTCAGGCCCTGGCCGACCATGCGGTCTCGGCGCACGGCGGCCTGGATATCTGGGTCAATAACGCCGGCATCGGCTACATCATGAAGCCCTTGCTTGAGGTGAAGCCAGACGACTGGAGCGCTGTCATCGGCGTCAATCTGACCGGCGCCTTCTTCGGCCTTCAGGCGGCCGCCCGCATAATGGCGGCGCAGAAAAAAGGCGGCCGCATCGTCAACATCGCCAGTCAGGCCGCCAAGTCCGGCTTTCCTCATGCTCAGGCCTATACAGCGTCAAAGCATGGCCTTGTCGGCCTTGTGCGCTCGGCCGCCATCGAACTGGGCCCGCTGGGGATCACCGTCAACAACGTCTGCCCGAACCACGTCACCACTGGTCTGGGCGCGTGGCAGAACGAGTATTTCGCCAAGGTTACCGGGGCGGATTCGGTCGAGGACTATCTGCAGAAGATGGCCGCACGCATCCCGATGCAGCGCCCCGGTCTGACCCAGGACACCGCCAACGCCGTCGCCTTCCTCTGCTCTGAGGAGGCCGCCTACATCACCGCCGAGAGCCTCAACGTCTCGGGCGGAGAGGAGCCGCATTAATGAACCGCCCGCCCGCCACGCCCGCCCTCGCGCCGGAAGGCTTCACCTGGCCGAACGGCGCCAAGCTGGCCCTATCCATCGTCGTCAATGTCGAGGAAGGCGCCGAGCAGAATATTCTTGACGGCGACCGTGGCCCGGAGCCCGTCGATGAACTGTCGGCCTCGCCCAAGCGGGCGATGCGCGTCCACGGCAATGAGAGCAACTATCAGTACGGCATCCGCGCCGGGGCGCCGCGCGTGCTGCGTGAACTGGACCGTGCGGGGGTCAAGGCGACCTGGACCGCAGCGGCCCTGGCGCTGGAACGCGCGCCCTGGCTGGCCGAGGCTATTGTCGCGCGCGGCGACGAGGTCTGCTGCCACGGCTGGCGTTGGGCGCACCAGTACTGGATGAAGGAAGAGGCCGAGCGCGACTATATCCGCAAGGGCCGCGACTCGCTGGTGCAGACGACCGGCAAGCGTCCGTCAGGCTGGCTGTCGCGCTATCTCCATACCGACATCACACGGCGCCTGCTGGTGGAGGAGGGGTTCGCCTATCATATGGACGACTACTCCGACGACTTCCCCTATTGGGATCTGGTCGAGATGGCGGACGGGTCGAAGTCGCCGATGGTTGTGCTGCCCTACGCCATCGATTCCAACGACATGAAGTTCTGGCTGGCGCCGTCGCTGACGCCCCAGAATTGGACGGCCTACGCCATCGACACTTTCGACCAGTTGTACGACGAAGCGAATGAGTTGGGGGCTCGCTACATGAGCCTGGGTCTGCATCTGCGGATCATCGGCCGCCCCGGTCGGATCGGCGCCTTCAAGGCTTTTCTGGATCATGTGAAGACCCGGTCGGATATCTGGATCGCCTCGCGCGAAGAGATCGCCGCCGCCTTCGCCGCCGCTGTTCCGCCGCCTTCAGTCTGAAGCCGTTTGAAACTGTTTGACCGGACAAATTCTGCCTCCTAGATTGTCCGGACAATTAAGTGTGAGTTCCATGATCCACCGTTCTCTTCTCTTCGTTCCCGGCGCCAGACCCGAGCGGTTTGAAAAGGCGCTGGCGGCAGGCGCCGACGTAACCTGTATCGACCTGGAAGACGGCACCCCGCCACAGTCCAAGGATGAGGCGAGGGCGGCGACGGCGGCCTTCGTCGCTACGCGCCCGGCGGCGGTGCGCATCAACGGCGTGGGGACGCCCTGGTTCGAGGCGGACGTCGAGGCCTTGAAGGGCGTTTCAGGCCTGACGCTGATCATGCTGCCCAAGGCTGAAAGCGCCGATCAGTTCGCCTTGCTGTCGCAGAAGTTGGGGCCGGATCACGCTCCGCTCTGGGTCGTGATCGAGTCGGCCGAGGGCCTGAAGAACGCCTGGGACATCGCCGCCGCGCCGGGACTTCAGGGGGTGCTGTTCGGCGGCGCCGACTATTCGGTCGATATCGGTTCGGACATGGAATGGGACGCCCTGGCCTATGCGCGGGGACGGCTGGTCGCAGCCTGCGCGCGGGCGGGGGTGCAGCTTCTGGACGTGCCCTTCCTCGATGTCCGCGATCCGGACGGGCTGATCGCAGCGACGCGCCGCGTGCGGGCTATGGGCTTTACCGGCCGCGCCTGCATCCATCCTGATCAGGTCAAGGGCGTGCACGAGGCGCTGACTCCCACGCCGGCCCAGGTCGACCACGCCAACAAGGTCATCGAGATTTTTAAGGCGGCCGAGGGCGGCCCGGCCCTGCTGAACGGCAAGCTGATCGATCTTCCCATTCTGAGGGCCGCCGAGCGCGTCCTCGACACCGCAAAAAGAAGCTGAGAGTCCAATCATGGTCCAGAACGTCAAACAGGTCGGCCCGCAACGCTATCGCGAGACCTTCGGCCGCTATTTCGAGGATTTCGTCGTCGGCGACGTCTATGAGCACCGCCCCGGAAAGACGGTGACGGAATACGACAATCACCTGTTCACCCTGCTGACGCTCAACACCCATCCGATGCATTTCGACGCCGAGTTCGCGGCCGCTTCGGAGTTCAAGAAGAACCTGGTGGTCAGTCCCTATACCCTGGCCCTGCTGATCGGCATGAGCGTGACCGACACCAGCCAGAAGGCCATCGCCAACCTGGGCATGGACGAGGTCAAATTCACCGCCCCCGTCTTCGCCGGCGACACCATCTACGGCGAGAGCGAGGTGCTGGAGAAACGCGAGAGCAAGTCGCGTCCTGGCCAGGGCATCGTCACCATCAACACCATCGGCAGGAACCAGCGGGGCGAGGTCGTGTGCACCTTCAAGCGCAACCTGCTGATCCCCGCGCGCGGCAACGCCGTCGAGGACAAGGTGGGCCACTACTGATGAGCGAATCCCACATCACCGAGGCCGACGAACGCGCCATCCTGGACGCCATCGACAAGTGGCTGGAGCAGAAGGTCGCCCCCGTCGCCATGCAGCTGGAGCATGACGACGAGTATCCGGCGGAACTGGTTCAGGACATGATCGACTTGGGCCTGTTCGGCGCTCTGATCGATCCGGAGTACGGCGGGCTGGGCCTGTCGGCGACGACCTATTCGCGCATTGTGGCGCGGATCAGCGAAGAGTGGATGAGCCTGACGGGCGTGTTCAACTCCCACCTGATGATGGCCATCGTCGTACAGAAGTTCGGCACCCAGAAGCAGAAGGACTATTGGCTGCCCAGGTTCGCGGCGGGCGAATTGCGCGGCTGCCTCGGCCTGACCGAGCCGGACGCGGGCACCGACCTTCAGGGCATCCGCACCACGGCCCGCCGCGTGGGCGACAAATACGTCGTCAACGGCGCCAAGACCTGGATCACCAACGTCGTCAACGGCCACTGTCTGGCCCTGCTGGTGAAGACCGATCCCGAGGCTAGCCCCCGCTACAAGGGGATGAGCATGTTGATCACGCCCAAGATCGACCCGGAAACCCGCGCACCTCTGCCGGGCGTGCAGGCGGGCCGCAAACTGCCCAAGCTGGGCTACAAGGGCGTCGACACCGGCGAGATCGCCTTTGACGGCTATGAGTGCGACGCCGAACTGTGCCTGATCGGCGGCGAGGAGGGGCAGGGCTTCTTCATGGCTACCGGCGGGCTGGAGATCGGCCGCATCAACGTCGCCGCGCGCGGCGTCGGCGTGGCCCGACGCGCCCTCAAGGAAGCCGTGCGCTACTCCCAGGAACGCAGGACGATGGGCAAGCCCATCTGCGAGCATCAGGCCATCCAGACCAAGCTGGGCGAGATGGCGACCAAGGTCCGCGCGTCCGAGCTTCTGGTCGAGGATGCGGCGCGTCTCTACGACCGTGGCGAGCGCGTGGACATGGAGGCCGGCATGGCCAAATTCTTCGCCTCCGAGACGGCGCTGGAAGTCGCCACCGAGGCCATGCGCATCCACGGCGCCTACGGCTATTCCAAGGAGTTCATGGTCGAGCGCCTGTATCGCGACGCCCCCCTGATGTGCATCGGCGAAGGCTCGAACGAGATCCAGCGCATCATCATCGCCAAACAGCTGATCGCGCGGAACAAGGTCTGATGAATCGTCCTCTGGAAGGCGTCCGCGTCGTCGCCGTCGAACAATATGGCGCAGGCCCCTACGGCACCCAACTGCTCAGCGAACTGGGCGCCGAGGTCATCAAGATCGAGGCGGTGTCGATGGGCGGCGACGTCAGTCGCGCCACGGGTCCCTTCTTCCTGGGCGAGAACGACAGCCACTTCTTCCAGACCTTCTCGCGCGGCAAGAAGTCGGTGACGATCGAGCTGAAGACACCCGAGGGCCGGGCCGCCTTCGAGCGCCTGGTCGGCGCCGCCGACGCCGTAGTCAACAACCTGCGCGGCGATCAGCCCGCCAAGCTGAAGATCACCCATGACGACCTGAAGGCGATCAAGCCGTCGATCGTCTGCGGCCACCTGTCGGCCTACGGTCGCGACAACTCGCGCAAGACCTGGCCCGGCTACGACTATCTGATGCAGGCCGAGGCGGGGTTCATGAGCTTGACGGGCGAGCCGGACGGTCCTCCCATCCGGTTTGGCCTGTCGATGGTCGATTTCATGACCGGGTCAGTGTTTGCGCTAGGGGTCGTCTCGGCGATCCTGGGCGCGCGCCGGACGGGCGCGGGCTGCGACGTGGACGTGTCCCTATTCGACGTGGCCCTGCACCAGACCTCCTATCCAGCGACCTGGGCCATGAACGAGGGTTATGAGATCGAGCGGATGCCGCGCGCGGCTCATCCTTCCATCGCTCCGTCGCAACTGGTTCGGACGGCCGACGGCTGGGCCATGCTGATGTGCCAGACGCCCAAATTCTGGGACGCCTTCTGCACCGTGGTCGAGCGTCCGGACCTGAAAGCCGACCCGCGTTTCGCCGACATCCCGACCCGCCGGGCGAACATCGAGGCCCTGACTGAGGCGCTGGACGCGGTGATGCAGACCAAGCCGACCGACGACTGGCTGACCCTTCTGGGCGGTCAGGTCCCCTTCGCACCCGTGCGCGGCCTGAAGGAGGCGCTGGACAACCCTTACGTCGCCGAGGTCGGTATGCGCGATGTGGTCGACCATCCGGAACGGCCGGAGGGGCTGCACCTGCTGGCCTGTCCGATCAAGATCGACGGTAGGCGAGCCTCGGGCGTCCGCGCCCCGCTGATGGGCGAGCACAACGCCGAACTGCTGGATGAAGGCGCGGCCTGATGAAGCTGGAAGGCGTCAAGGTTCTGGACCTGTCCCTGTTCCTGCCGGGACCGATGCTGACGCTGATGATGGCGGACCACGGCGCCGACGTGATCAAGATAGAACCGCCGGGCGAGGGCGAGCCGACGCGTCACATCGGCTACGTCAAGAACGGCGCTTCGGTCTGGTTCCGCAACACCCACAGGGGCAAGCGCAGCGTCAGTCTGAACCTGAAGACGCCCGAGGGTCTGGCCGCCTTCCACGCCCTGGCGGCCGAGGCGGACGTGATCGTCGAAGCTTTCCGTCCCGGCGTGGCTGATCGGCTGGGCGTCGGCTACGACGCCGTGCGCGCCTATAATCCCGGCGTCGTCTATTGCGCCATCAGCGCCTTTGGTCAGGACGGCGCCTATCGCGATCTGCCTGCGCATGATGTCGCGGTGCAGGCCCTGGCCGGCGTCGTCTCGCTCAACGAAGGACAGGACGGCAAGCCCGCCATGCCGCATATGCCGGTGGCTGACGCCTTCTCTTCGCTGGCCGCCCTGTCGGGCGTGCTGATGGCCCTGCTGCGGCGGACCACGACCGGGCAGGGGGACTATCTCGACGTCTCCATGTACGACAGCACCCTGGCCTGGACGCCCAACGTCACGGGCCGCATTTTCGCGACGGGTCAGGCGCACAATCCCAAGGACGAGCGGTCCTGGGGCGGCGCAGCCTTCTACAACCTCTATGAATGCGCCGATGGCCAGTGGATCGTTCTGGGCGGCTCAGAGCTGAAGTTCGCCACGAACCTGCTGACGGCGCTGGACCGGCCTGATCTGATCGCGGTCGCGGCCCTGCCGCCCGGCCCGGAACAGGAGCCCTTGCGGACCTTTCTGCGCGAGACCTTCATCGCCCGGACGCGTGCGGATTGGGAGAACTGGTTCAAGGGGCGCGACGTCTGCTTCGCGCCGGTTCGTACCCTGAAAGAAGCCTTCGCTGATCCCGCGACGGCCCAGCGCGGCATGTTCGGCGTGGATGCTGACGGCGATGAGGTGGTGGGTACGCCGCTGCGATTCCGGAACGAGCCGGCACGCATCGACGCGCGCCTGCCTGGCGAGCCTGCGAAGCCTGATGCGGTTTTTTGGCGATGAAGGGCGGTGTCGGCCTTGGTGGATCAGGCGTCGCGTCTGTAGCTCATGGCGTAGACGAAGCGGGCGCCAGGGTGGGTCGTATCCGACGCCAGCATCAGGGCGTCGTCGCGGTCATAGTAGCGACGAAGGGTCTGCAGGGCGGCCCCGCCGCGCTCGGCCTTCAGGATGCGTCCCTGTTCGGCGTCCAGCGGCAGGGCCACGATTTCCTGTTCGATCCGATGGACTGTGACGCCGAAATCCTGTGCGATCAGTTCGTGCAGGGCGCCGTCCCAATCACGCAGTCGGGTGGCGATGTCTGCATAGGCGGGGGCGACGTAGATCTGGGACAGGGCGACCGGCTTGCCTTCGTTGCGCCGCAGCCCGGAAACGATGAGCCAGGCGTCGTCGGACTTCACGTCCAGCCGCTTCTGTTCGTCGGCGTCCAGACGGCGCAGTCCCGCGCTGCGGATTTCCAGGCGGGCCTCGCGTGCGTACTGCATAAGCTCCGTCACGCCGCCCAGAGGCTGGACAAAGGCTGGGGAGCCGCGCGTACGAAGAACGGTGGTGCCGACGCCCCGGCGGCGCTCGACCAGTCCTTCTTCCAGCAACAGGCGCAGGGCGTCGCGGGCGGTATGGCGGGATACGTCGTGCAGCTCGCACAGCTCATATTCGGGCGGCAGCTGGCTGCCGACGGGATAACGGCCCGCAACAATGTCCGCTTTCAGGGAATCGGCCAGTTGGCGGTAGCGAGGTTGGCTCATGTCTGACCTTCGTGCGACGGAATCATCTTTTGGCATTATGTCCAGGCAAAGGGAAAGCTTATCCCTGCGTCTGGCCGAACGTCTGGCGCACCCGCCAATGGCCGCCGATCGCGCCAGAGCCAGGCTGCATCTGCTGGACTGGCTGGCCTGCGCCATAGCAGGCTCGGCTGAGCCCGGCGCGGCTGAGCCGCGTCGTCTGGCCATGCTGGAAGGCGAAGGGCCGTGCCATGTGATCCGGGGGCGGCGTTGCGGTCCTCAGGCGGCGGCCCTGGCCAATGGTCCGGCGGGCGCTCTGCTGGAAATGGACGACGTGGACAAGCGTGGTCTGCTGCATCCGGGGCCAGTGATCTTTCCCGCCGTTCTGGCGGCCGCGGACGCGGCGGGCGTGGACGATGGGGCGGCGGTTCTGGACGCCGCAGTGCGCGGCTATGAAGCCATGATCCGCGTCGGTCGCTCCGTCGGACCGCACCACGCCAGCCGGTTCCATGTCACGGCCAGTTGCGGAGGCTTCGGCGCGGCGGCCGGGGCGGCCTCTGTGCTGGGACTTGATCTGTTGCGGACGGCCTGGGCTCTCGGCAATGCGGGACAGCAGGCCTTCGGTCTGTGGCAGGTGCGGCATGAGCCGGTCTTCACCAAGGCCCTGCACGATGGACGCGCGGCCGCCAACGGACTGGCGTCGGCCTTTCTGGCGCGTGACGGCTATGCCGGACCGCTGGAGATTTTCGAGGGGCCGCACGGCTTTTTTCACGGGCTGTGCCCGGATGGCTCGCCTGACGACATTACGGACGGCGCTGAGACGTGGGCGATCCATGGGGTCAGCTTCAAGCCCCATGCCGCCTGTCGTCACGCACATGCGGCCATAGATGCGGTTCTGGCCCTGCGCGAGCAGGCCGCAGGGCGATCCCTGCGGGTCTTGCGGATCGGCGCCTATGGCGACGCCCTGACCTTTTGCGATCGATTGACCCCGCGCACCTCAGGCGAGGCCAAATTCTCGTTGCAGCACGCGGCGGCCGTCGCCTGGCTGTACGGCGACGCCGCCCTGACACGTTTCACCATGGACGTCATCTCCGATCCCGTTGTGGCGGCGGTCCGCGCCCAGATCGAACTGGGCCGGAACGCAGGGTGCGACGCCCGCTATCCGGCCCGCTTCGGCGCCGTCGCGCAGGCTGTTCTGGCCGATGGCGGTGTCGCCAGCGCCGAGGCGCCCGATGCGCTGGGCGATCCCGAGAAGCCGCTGGATGAACCGGCCCTGATCGCCAAGGCGCACGCCTTGTTCGCCTGGGGCGGCCTGGCTGAAGCGGAAGCCGATGAGTTGATCGCGGCGGCCCTAGCCCTGGGCGACGGGGCGACACTGGCTGATCTTTGGGCGATTGCAGCGATGGGCGAGGGCGCGCGATGACCAATCCCGGCGAGCGTTTGATCGACCACGCCCTGTCCCTGCGGTGGACCGATGTCGATGCTGCGGCTCAGGCCGCCGCCAAGACATTCCTGCATGACAGCCTGTGCGTCGGGGTCGCGGGGCGCAACGCTCCGTTCGCTGACGCCGTGCTGTCCGCCGCCCGAGCCTGGGGCGAAGGAGGCCGGTGTTCCGTTCTCGGGCGGGCAGACGAGCGGTTGCCGGCGCCCCAGGCCGCCTTCGTCAACGCCTTTCAGATTCACAGTCAGGAGTTCGACTGCGTCCACGAACCAGCGGTCGTGCATCCGTTGGCGACCATTGTCGCGACCCTGTTCGCCGAGGTTGAGCGATCCGGTCCCTATACCGGCGAGGCTGTGCTGACGGCTCTGGTCGCGGGGGTGGATGTTTCAGCGGCGCTAGGCGTCGCGGCGTCTGATCCGTTGCGCTTTTTCCGCCCGGCGACGGCGGGAATTTTCGGCTGCGTCGCGGCCTTGATCAGCTTGACCCAGCCTCCGCGCCATGTCGCGCTGGACGCGTTCGGCTACGCCCTTTCGTTCGCTTCGGGTTCGATGCAGGCCCATGTGGAGGGCAAGGCGACCTTGCCCGTGCAGATGGGACAGGCGGCGCGCAACGCCGTTTCAGCGATGGACCTGGCGCGCGCGGGCCTGCCGGGGCCGCTGCACGCGATTGACGGCAAGTTCGGCTATCTGCCCCTTTTCGAGGGACGTTTCGATCTCGACGACGGGTTGGCTGATCTGGGGCGCCGCTTCCGCATCGCCGAGGTGAGTTGGAAGCCCTATCCCACTGGCCGCGCGGCTCAGGGCTGTATCGTCGCGACCGAGATGTTGATGCGCGATCACGGTCTGACGCCTGCGACGCTGGAGCGTCTGACCTACAGCGCGCCGCCGATCATCCGCTATCTGGTCGGCCGCCCGGCGATGGAAGGCATGAGCGTCGCCTATGCCCGCCTGTGCGCCGCGTGGTTGTCGGCTGTGACCCTGATGCGCGGGCGGCCGGTCGGGCTGGATGATTTCACAGAGGATTCCTTGGCCGATCCGGCCGTGCTGGATCTGGCGCGCAGGATCGAAGTGGTCGTGAACGACAATCCCGACCCGGCCGCCTTTGCGCCTGCCGAGGCTGTCGCCCGCTTCACTGACGGGCGGGAGGCGCGCCTGCTGCTTCAAGCCCAGTTCGGGGCGCCCGACTGGCCGTTGAGCCGTGATCAGCACATGGCCAAGGCGGCCGCCTGCCTGAGGTTCGGCGGCCTGCCGCATGTTCACGCTCCGTTGGCGGCGCTGATCGACGATTTCGAGTTGTTAGAGGACGCCGCCAGAGCTTTCCGCCTGGCTGCGGGGAGAGAAGACGCATGACCGACCTGCATCGCCACTACTGGCAGGACATGACCCCCGAGGGCCTGACCGCCGACCACCCCATCGGCGACGCCTTCACCCGCTATGCGACGACGGTCAGTCGTGACGAATTGACGGCCCATCAGAACCGGCTTTTCATGCGCTGCGTCGACCGGGCCTGGCAGACGAACTTCTATCGCCGCCTGTGGGGCGACAAGGGCATCGAGCGGGGCGATATCCGCTCGCTGGAAGACCTGCCGCGCCTGCCGATCTTCGACAAGTCGGATATCATGGCCAGCTTGGACCGGGAGCCGCCGTTTGGCGATTTTGCAGGGTTCGAGGGTTATGAGCAGCGACCGCCGGTTATCCTGCACACCACGTCAGGCACGACGGGCAAGCCGCAGGTCCTGCTGTTCGGGCCCAAGAGCCGAGAGGTGCAGAACATCCTCCTGGCGCGCCTCTATCGCTTCCAGGGCCTGCGCCCCGATGACATCGTCCACTCGGTCTACGGCCACGGCATGATCAACGGCGGCCACTATGTGCGCGAGGCCGTGACCCACTGGACCAGCGCCGTCTTCCTGTCGGCGGGCACGGGCGTCGAGACCCGCTCGGTGCAGCAGGTCGAGATCATGAAGAACTTCGGCGCCACGGTGATCGTGGGCTTCGCCGACTACATCAAGAAGCTGGCGACTGTGGCCCGCGAGATGGGGCTGGAGCCGGGCCGCGACATTCCGGTGCGGATGATCTCAGGCCACATGGGCCGCGAAGACAAGGCCGCCATCGGCGAGGCGTGGGGCGGCGCCGAATGCTTCGACTGGTACGGCGTCGGCGACACCGGCCTGATCGCCGCCGAGGGCCCGGACCGCGACGGTCTCTATGTCCAGGAAGACGCCCAGTATCTGGAGGTCTGCGACATCGACACCGGCAAGGTGATCGAGGACGGCGGGGTCGGCGACATGGTCTGCACCTGCCTGTTCAAGGACGACCTCTATCCGATCATCCGCTTCAACACCCACGACGTGACCCAGTGGAAGCCGGGCAAGTCCTCCATCGGCGTCGAATACCGCCGGGTCGAGGGGTTCATGGGCCGCTCGGACAATATGGTGAAGATCCGCGGCATCAACATCTTCCCGCAGGGCGTCGGTCCGATGCTGGACGAGCATCCGGCCTTCGCCAAGGAGTTCATCTGCCGTGCGACCCGCGACGCTCAGGATCGCGACAGCTTCATCGTCGTGGCCGAGGCGACCGACCTGTCGCCAGCGACGGCGAAGGCCTTCGGGGATATCCTGAAGCGCAAGATTGGCATCGAGCCGGTGATTGAACTGGTAGAGCGCGGCGCCACCGCCGCCCTGACCCAGATCGACGTGCGACAGAAGCCGATCCGCCTGATCGACGAACGGTTCAACAAGTAAGGGAGCGCCCCCCGTGGCCTTTTCCAATCCGGTGGTCGAGGCGGGCGTCGCCGGCCTGGCGGCGCTGTTCCGAGAGCGCGCCGTCACGCCGTCGGAGGCGGTCGAGGTCTATCTGAGCCGGATCGAGCGGCTGAACCCGCGCCTCAACGCCTTTCTGGCTGTGGATGAAGCAGGCGCGCGGGCGGCGGCCCTGGCCAGCGGCAAGCGCTGGGCGGCGGGGCGCCCCCTGTCGCCCATCGACGGCGTTCCGATCGGCATCAAGGCCAATATCGCGGCCGTCGGCCTGCCTTTGCACGCAGGCGTCGAGGCCTATCGCGATCAGGTCTCGGAGCGTGACGCCGTCTGCGTGTCGCGGTTGAAGGCCGCCGGGGCCGTGATCCTGGGCGTGTTGAACATGCATGAGGGGGCTCTGGGCGCCACGACCGACAATCCGGCTTTCGGCCGTTGTCATAATCCGCATCGGTTCGATTTCACGCCCGGGGGCTCGTCAGGCGGTTCGGGCGCGGCGGCGGCGGCGGGTCTTTGTGCGGCGGCGCTGGGCACAGACACTATGGGCAGCGTCCGCATCCCCTCTGGCTACTGCGGAATTTTCGGGCTGAAGCCGGGCCGGGGGCGGGTCTCGACCGAGGGGCTCATGGCGCTGTCGTGGACGCTGGACAATGTCGGTCCCCATGCTCGCTCTGCGCTGGACTGCCGCCTTGTTTTCGAGGCGATGATGCAGGGGCAGGCTGGGGCGGCGCCGAGCGGCGCGCCCTGGGCCGTTCTGGATTTCGCGGGCCAGGTCGAGGTGGAGCCGCAGGTGATTTCCGCCTTTGCGGATCGTGTCCAGCTGGCCCGCGACCTGGGACTGGCGATCGAGACGATCCGTCTGGATGACTATGACTTCGGCGCCGTGCGTCGGCTGGGGCTGTTGATCTCCGAAGTCGAGGGCCACGTCGTCCACGAGCAGGCTCTGGTTGAACGTCCTGAAGGGTTTTCAAAGGAGTTCGCGGGCGGTCTGGCCTGGGGCGCGCGTCAGTCGGCGCCGCGCCTGGCCAAGGCCTATCGTGAGCTGGAGGCGACGGCTCATCGCCTGAGGGGGCGGCTGTCCGACTATGCGGGCCTGCTGTCGCCCACAGCGCCTCAGCCGGCGTTTCCCTTTGATGCGGCGGTTCCGGTCAGCCAGGCGGACTTCACTGCCCTGGCCAATGTCGCGGGCCTGCCAGCGGTGGCGTTTCCGGCGGGGATGGCGGATGGCCTGCCGCTGTCCGTTCAGGTCATGGCCTGGAGCGAGGCTGACGCGCTCGACCTGGCGGACATACTGGCGGCGCCGGTCGAGACGCCGCCGGATTTCGCTGGTTGACGCTTTACCGATAGGGGAAGGTCGGCGTCCGCTTCTGCAGGAAGGCGTCGCGGCCCTCGCGGAAGTCTTCGCCCTCCAGCGAGTCCAGAAACCAGGCGCGGGTCGTATCGTCGTCCTGGGTCTGACCATCGAGAATCCGCCGGACAACGGCCTTGGTGCGCCGCGCGGACCATTGCGACGCCGAGGCTATGGCTTGCGCCTTGGCGGCGACGGCGCCGTCCAGATCCTCCGGCGAGCAGACGGAGTCGATCAGTCGAAGGCTAAGGGCCTCCTGAGCGGACAGGATACGGCCGGTGTAAAGGATGTCCTTCGCGGTCGATGGTCCAACGGCCTCAACCAGTCGGCGGGTGTCGCCCAGGCTGTACATCAGACCCAGCTTGCCGGGCGTGATTCCCAGCTTCGCCTTGTCCGACGCCATGCGGATGTCGCAGCACAGGGCCAGGCCCAGACCTCCGCCGACGCAGGGACCGGAAATGGCGGCGATCGTCGGCTTGGACAGATCAGCCAGCGCCTCCATCGCCTCGGCGATTTCGGCGGCGTATGCGGCGGCGCTGTCGCGTGTGGCGTAGACGGCTTCGAACTCGCCGATGTCGGCGCCTGCAGCAAAGGCGCCGCCCGCGCCTGTGACGGCCAGCACCTTGGCCGCAGGATCATTCGCGACCGTCTCGATCGCGCGGGGCAGGGCGCGCCACATCGCCTGGGTCAGCGCGTTGCGCTTGTCCGGCCGGTTGAGCGTCAGCAGCGCCACATCATCGGCGATGCTCAGCAGCAGGGCGCCGTCGGCAAAAGAATGGGACAAGGGATCACCTTCCTGGCTTGTCGTAAAAGTCTTATTGGGTATATCTTTATATCATTCGCTGAGCGTTCGACAGCGTCAATGAGATACCGAGGGAAACACCATGGCCGACCTCCGCAAGGAAATGCCCCTTCTGGCGCGCCACGAAGGCGTCTGGGAAGGCGTCTATATTCACGTTGATACCGATAATAACGTGATCGATCGTCACAAATCGCGCCTTCAGTGCCAGTTTCCGAGCGCCACCGAATATTATCAGATCAACACCTACACTTGGGATGACGGACGAACGGAGGAAATCCATTTCCCGTCGACTTATCGCGACGGCAAGATCTGGTGGGACAACGAACGGATCATCGGCAACTGCTGGGAAGCCGACCCTCAGACCATCATGCTGCGCTGGGAGCGCAAGGATATGCCGAATGCGTATCTCTACGAGATGATCCAGCTTTCCGCCGACGGCAATGATCGCGCCCGCACCTGGCACTGGTTCGAGAACGACGAACTGATCAAGCGCACCTGCATCAAGGAAAAGCGCGTCGGCTGATTTCTCGGTCTGATGATGCTCAAAGCCCTCGAAGATCGCTCTTCGAGGGCTTTTTCATGATCAGTGACCGGCCTGGCGCGCAGGGGGCGGCGAGGCGCGGCGCTCTGCGTCGATGCCTTCGCGGGCCACGGTCCAGCTTGTGGCGTTGGGCCGGGCGTCATCCAGCGGCGGCGGAGCGGCATAGGCCGGATAGTCGGCGGCGATAGCGTTGCGAAGCACGGGCGGCAGGGCCTCAATGCCATCGACGGGCTGCGACATGGCGTTGAACACCATCAGGCCCGGACGGCTGCCCATCTTCATGAAGGGCATCCACGGGGCGATACGCACCCACGACAGGATGGCGTTCGCCGTGTCCGTGCGGCTGCTGATCAAGGTGCGGCGGTCGGCGGCGAAGTCGAAAATCTCCATCGCGTGATACTGATTGCCGACATAGTCCTGATAGTCGCCCGCCAGGGGGTTGGGGTAGAAGAGCGGGATTTCCGCCGCCATGAAGACGCGCTCGCCCTGGATGCGGAACAGGGAGGCTAGAGGTCCGCCTTCAGCGTCGCGCTCGAAAAACGGCCTCTGGTTCACGGGGTCGTTGGCGACGTGGGCCACGGCGACCTCAGCCCCCGTCCACGGGTTCTTCCAGCGATCGATCTTTTCGCCGGTGACCGGGTCGAGGAAAAGCATCAATTCGCGAGAGACGAGACGAAAGCCCTGACCTCGAACCGGATCCTGAACCGTGGCGCAATGGCGAACATTCATCCCCTCGACCTTGAAGATCAGCCGGTCAGGCTCGCCCTCGACCCGCGACCACACGTTCCCGCTCCAGTGATAGACAAGGGGCTTGGCGTCGATCGTCGAGCAGTTGATCTTGCGCATCGCCGCCAGGACATCGCGCGGTTGGCTCAGGTCAAGATCGGCCGCAGCAGCGGATTGAGCGCCAAAACACGTCGAGGCGGCGATCAGGGCGGCGGCGGTCGTCTTCAGATAGGATTTCAAGGTCGACTCCGAACAACAGAGAGGTTCGCCGGCGGTGTCGGCGGCGCAGGGGCTTCAGCCCCGAGGCCTGTCGGCCTCGGGGCTGAAGCGTCTTAGAACTGATAACCCAGGCTGACGCCCATCATGCGTCGGTCGGCGCCGGTGACCAGGGGCGACGCCACCGAAAAATTGGTGGAATCATAGAAGCGTACGGCCGCCGTCGGCGTGTCGTCGTCCAGCAGGTTGTTGATGAAGAACTGATAGCTCAGAGCATCGGACCTGAGGGCCAGGCGCAGATCGACCGTCGTCTTGGCGCCGAAATACTGCATGTTGTCGGCGCGGACATAGGTCTTGCTTTGGTGCTGGACATCCAGCCGCCCTTCGAAGCGATAGTCGCCCCAGGCCGCCATTTCAAAGCGAGGCGACAGGGTGATCTTGTGATCCGGCACATAGGGCAGGTGGCGCCCGTCGAAATCCCAGGCTGGAAGGCCCAGCGCCGCCAGGGTTCCGTCCAGCGAGGCGTCGGCGAACTTCTCATAGCGCGCGCGGGTCCAGGCATAGCTGCCCACGATCGAGAGATAGTCGTTCAGGTAGAAGGACCCGTCCATCTCCAGCCCCGTCACCTTCGCCTCGGCGACGTTGCAGGTGTAGGTGCGCTGCGTCGAGGTCGTGCCCGGAGGGAAGGCGGACGCCGGATTCTGGCACGCCGCCTGCTGGTCCGACCAGTCGGTGTGGAACAGGGCGACATTGGTGCGCAGCCGACGGTTCATCCAGTCGAACTTGCCGCCCACCTCATAGTTCCAGCTGGTTTCAGGCTCGAAGGTGCGCTGGTCCGGGAAGATGTTGAGGTTCGGGTTGAACCCGCCCGTCTTCACGCCGCGCGCCACGCTGGCGTAGATCATTTTGCCGGGCTGAATCTTGTAGTCGACGATCAGGCGCGGCGTGGTGAACTCGAAGTCCTTTTCCAGGTCCGTGCGGAACTGGGACGCAGCGTCGCTCCCGGCCCTGGTCGGCGCCTGATGATAGGTCTGTTCTTCCTTCTGATAGCGCGCCTCCAGCGTCGCCGTCAGCTTGTCGGTAAAGGCGTAGGAGGCCGAGCCGAACACCGACCAGCTCTTGGTGGTGTTGACGATGTTCGGGAAGCCGAAAGCGCCAGCCGTCGCCGCGGCCAGACTGCGCTGAATTACATTGCTGTCGCCGTCGTAATAATAGGCTCCCATCAGCCAGCTCAGCGGACCGTCGCCGTTGGATGACAGGCGCAACTCCTGGCTGAAGTCGGTATAGGTCTCTTCAGCTGAAGAGGTGGCGAAGCCGGACGTGCCCACCGGAATCAGGCTGCCCGGCGCGAAGGGATAGCCGAAGTTCGTACAACCGCCCGCGCGGTCGCAGATGGTGTTGTCGCCATCATAGGTGAACTCGGCGTTGCGCTTGGCGTAGGCGGTGATCGACTTCAGCGAGACGCCGTCGAAATCGTAGTTCAGATCCAGGCTGGCGCGGAAAGTGTCCTGGCGGGTGCCATAGTCGCCGACCTCGAAAGTGGTCCGCTTGGTATTGACGTTGATGCGCCGGCCCAGCGGCTGAATCTCGCCTTCATACAACTGGTTGCGGATGGTGCCGGCCGGACCCCCGGCCACCGCGCCGGGATAGGCGTTTGTGCGCTGGACTTCGGATGCAGGTTGACCGGAGTCCTCATCGCTGGCCGTCAGGCGCAGGATGGCTGAGAAACGATCCGTCGGCGCGTAATCCAGGGTCAGCATTCCGCCATAGGTCTGGCTGTAATCCACCTTGCCGCCATCGATGGCGCTGACGTACCAGCCGTCGAATTCACGGCCGTAGGCGCCGGCGCTGAACCGCAGGGTGTCGGTGATTGGGCCGCTGACGCCCGCGGTCAGCTTGCGCAGTCCGTTGTCGCCGACCGTGCCTTCGACATGTCCCTTGAGCTCGGCCGACGGCCGGGCGCTGATGTAGTTGATGGCGCCGGCGAAGGTGTTCTGGCCATAGAGGGCCGATTGGGGACCACGCACGACCTCGATGCGTTCCAGGTCGGCCATCTCGATATCGACGCCGGCCTTGCCGCTCAGATAGACCCCGTCCAGGAACACGCCCACGTTCAATTGACCATAGGTCTGGGCCGCGCCGCGAATGATGGGAAGCTGGTTCTGGGCGCCGAACAGGGGAGTGAAGCTGAGACCAGGGGCGATCTTGGCCAGATCCGCCAGACGTTCGACCC
The DNA here is from genome assembly GCF_003576505.1 of Brevundimonas sp. LPMIX5. Lineage (NCBI taxonomy): Bacteria > Pseudomonadati > Pseudomonadota > Alphaproteobacteria > Caulobacterales > Caulobacteraceae > Brevundimonas > Brevundimonas sp. LPMIX5. The sequence goes on along the minus strand of NZ_QWTZ01000002.1, from coordinate 394,992 downwards.
GAGCCGATTTCAGCTCTTCCGACGTAACCGCCGCGATGGCCAGAGGGGTGTCTTGCAGAGATTCCTCTCGCCGTCGGGCCGTGACCAGGATGTCGCTTACTGCAGTGACGCCGCTTTGGGTCGGACGGGATGGTTCGGACTCCTGAGCCGCAGCAGGCATGCCGAACGTCAGGACGCCTGCGGCCGCCGAAAGCATCAGAAAGCACTTATTCCGGTAATGAAGCATCTATCTCCCCTTAATTTTCGGCCATTTTAATTGATATACCAATAGGCCTTATGCTGACACGTTCGATCATTTTTGACGCATAGCCAAGTGGAAACTTGCGTTGCGGCGATCCCAAAATTGGAATGAGGAAAATGACGAGGCTCGTTGGAGAAGGAGGCGGCGCAACCGGGGTGTCGCAAGTTGCGCCGCCATTTCTCAGAAACGCATGGATGTGCGGATGCCGAGTTCACGCCCTCTGGGGTGGGAGACCGTGATGCGCGGGGGGAAGACCACCGAAGCGCCGTCGACGTAGTTATTCAGGAACACATCGCGGAAGGCGAAGGTAGGCCGCCGGTCATCAAAGAGGTTTTCAACGAAGGCCTCGAAGCGGAAGCGCTCGTTTTCCATGCCGAACCGGCCGTTGACCAGAGAGCGGCTGGGAATGACTGTCAGATTGGTGGCGTCCATAAAGGACTCGGCCCGATAAGATGCGTCGATGTGGAAAAAGCCCGTGTAGTCATTCAGCACAGGCCGGCGGTAACCCAGCGACCCAGTGAGTTGCCACTTGGGAGCGGCCTGCAGTCGTTGACCGCTGACATCGCCGTCGGGCCCGAACGACGGGAAATTGGCGTAGCCGGCGTTCATGGCGTGGCTGTAGGTGGCGTCGGTATAGGAGACGCCCAGGCTGGCGCTGAGTTCTTGCGTCGGGCGCAGATTGATCTGGGCTTCAAAGCCCTTTGACTCTGCGTCGCCGAGGTTGCGGGTCACGGCGATCGGCGGCGCCTGGGTCTGATCCAGAACCGGAATCTGAATCTGCGTCCAGTCGATGAAGAAGGCGTTGAGGTCCAGAACAACGCGCGCGTTCAGCAGGCTGGCCTTGGCGCCGACCTCATAGGTCCAATTGTATTCAGGGTCGTATTGCTCGGTTGGCGCGTTCAGGTCGAAGCCGCCGGGCTTCGCGCCACGTGCGGCCGAAGTGTAGAGAAGCAGGTCGCGGTTGGGCTTGTATTGAAGGCTGACGCGCGGCGTCCAGGTGCGGAAGCTCAGCGTTTTGTCTATGGCCGCGCTGGGCTGGCCGATGTTCGATGCGGGCCGGGTCGTGTGTTGCCGTTCGTATCCGTACCGCAGTTCGCCTCGCAGCGTCAGCTTGTCTGTGACATCGCCTTCCAGATAGCCGAAAGCCGACAGGTTTTTGACCTCACGCTCGACGGTCTTATCGAAGTGGACGCCGTCGAAGAAGGTGCCCCAGGGACCTGGAACCGGGAAGGTGGCGGCAAAGTCCGCAGGCAGGGGTTCGGTGATTACGCCATCAAAGTTCGGACGGACCTGCGTGCCGGAAAAATAGTAGGCGCCGATGCTGCCGCGCACGGCGGCGTGCTGGGGCGAGGTCAGACGAATTTCCTGGCTGAATTCGCGGAAGGTAGGCGTGCCTTCCTCGCGCAGTATGTCAGTCTCAAAGGTGCGGATCGCGCCGGTCGGCGTGCGATACATATACACGGGCTGGATGCCGCGGCCCGCATCTGTCAGGGCGCTAAGCTCGACATCGTTGTATCCCGTAATCCAGCCAAGTTGCCAATCGCCCAGATCGACGCGCGCATCCAGGAATGCATGGAGAGTCTCGCGCGTTTGACCATAGGCGTCGGGGTGCGAACTCAACTCGTTCTTGTCCAGGGTCGGCAGCACGCCGCACCAGGCCTGATTTACGCCCCTTGAGGGTTCGCAGTTCGGCTTAAGTCCGGACACCGCCGGGGGGCTGATCTTGTCATCGGAATAGTAGAGGCCGGCGATGATCTCGGTTGCGGCGTTCGGCGTGAAGCGCGTGGTCCCCTGAAAAGTGCGATAGGCGTAACCGCCCAGCGTGGGGCCGCCGGTCACGTTGCGGTGGCTGCCCTCGTATTCGCTATGAGACGCGGTCAGTTTGACCGCCAGGACGTCTTTGATCAGCGGCGCCGATACAGAGCCGACGACCGCCAGGCGACCATGCGTGCCGTATGTGAGCTCCGCCCGACCTGAATAGCTGTCAGACGGTCTTTTGGAGATGATGTTGATGGCGCCCGAGAAGGCGTTGCGACCATAGAGCGCGCTTTGCGGTCCCTTGACGACTTCAATACGCTCGATGTCCGCCTGAGCGAAGTTCAGGGCTTCGCGGGCGCCTGTGTAAACGCCGTCGATGAATATGGCGACGTTCGGGTCGGAACCGAACAGGTCCGTCTGAGCCACGCCTCGCACGATGGGCGTAGGCACGAACTCGCCGATCACCGACGTGAAATTCAGGCCGGGCGTAAGGCGAGCGACATCGTTGAGGTCTTGAATGCCTTCATTCTGAATCCGGTTCGCATCGAAGGCGGCGATCGCCAGTGGAATGTCCGACAGTCGTTCAGCCTGCTTGCGCGCGGTGACGACAACCTCGTCGACTTCGAATTGAGTGTTGATGTCCTGCGACGCCGTCTGGCTTGTCTGAGCCGCGGCGGTCATAGGAAGAAGTGCGAATGCAGCGGCGGATATGCTCAGCGCGGCCTTGTACTTCATGGGTTCCTCCTCCTTTGTATTTGGTTTTCTGTTCGACAGCGCCAAGAGCCTCCCAACTCATTGGCGTTTACAGTTGGGCGAGTACTGTCTCTGCGGCGCGGGCGCCGGATTCCAGCGCCCCTTCCATGCCGGTGGCCGAACGGGCCATGTGCTCACCGGCGAAATGCAGACGCTGACCTTCAGCGACGACCGCACGCGCCAGCATGTCGGCCTGACCGGCGCCGATATGGTGATAGACGCCGCGCGCCAGGGGTTCTTTTCTCCAGCTGAAAAGACGTTCCAGCTTCAGCTTGCCTTGCGCCGAAGGGCGAACAGCTTCCAATCGGGCGATGATGGCCGCCCCGGCGTCCGCAGACGGCATGCGGTCCACCGCAAGAGCGTCCGCGCCGCTTAGCCATACCTTGAGCATGGCGGGGGAATCGCCAAGGACGAATACGCGACCGATCATCGGATCGTCGCTCCAGATCATCCGGGGCAGACCGTCGTGGTTCCAGAACGGCTCGCTGGCCGACAGATAGGCGAAGCTGGCCTGGCTGTAGGGGAGGGTGGCGATGACGTCTCGCATCGCCGGAAACGAGGGGCCTTCCACGCTGATTTCGCGAAGCGCGGCGAAGGGGATGGTGCAGATGGCCTGCCTGGCGATGAGCGGGGCGCCTCCGTCGATGTGGATTTTGACGCCGCGTGCAGTCTCTTCGATGCCGGTCACGCGCTGGCCCAGTCGTGGTTCAGCCGTCATGGCGGCGGCCATGGCCTCAGGCAGGCGCTGAGAGCCGCCGCTGACCACGCTGAGCGAGGCCTGGGGGCCTGCTGACGCATAGAAGGTCGCTGAGCGGGCTCCATTCAGAGCTGAGTAGGCGCCCATGCCGTGTCGATCGAGATTGGCTGCGATTAAGCGCACAGCTTCCTCGCTGGCGCCCGCCGCTCTCAAAGCTGCATCATAGGCGATATCAAGTTGTCTGCCTTCTTCACCTCGCCAAGAGTCCACACTGGACAGGCCGGGAAGGCGCCGGGCGTACAGGCCGCTGAGCGCGATCGGGGGAAGGTTGCGTTCAGCGCCCTCCAGAAGGTTGGCTGGCGAATTCGGCCAATGCTCCGCGGTCACCGTTTCGCCCCGCACGTGATAGAGCGCAGCTCGATCAAATTCTCCGCCAGGGACCAGTTCTACGCCCAGTTCGCGGGCGAAACCGATCAGGCGATGATAGTTGCTGCCGATCTGGATGCCGCCGGCATCCGGCCGACCGGGCAAATCATCAAGGGTGAACAGGCGGCCGCCGACCCGGGAGGCGCCTTCCAGAACTGCGACGCGGGCCCCTGCGGATTCCAGGGTTCTGGCGGCCGCCAAGCCGCTCAAACCCGCTCCGATAACGACAGCGTCCAGAACCGGCTCGCTTCGCGCCTTTGCTGGCCTTATCGAAGCTGCGCCGACGCTGGCGCTGCCTGCTGCAAGAAAGAGGCGACGCGACAGCGTCATTCCGCCGCCTCCGGGACGAACGAGCGCCCTCCAGGAAGGTCGTTCGCTTGGTGCCATCCGATGCCGCCATTTCGTTGGGCGCGATCAGCGAAAACCCACCCACGGCTGAAGACACTCATGAGGCGTTTTCCCCCAAATGACTCATTGATGTGTCATTTGGTCATCCCGAATAAACTTTGTCCAGACAAATTGCATAAGGGAAGTTGACAAAAATCACAATTGAAGATCAGTGTAGTTGACGCTCGATGGATGTAAGATAATTTTCCAGTTTGTCTGCGAGACAAAATATTTATACTGTTATAAAGTATTGGTCATTGAAAATGTTCATGGAGCTTAAAATCTAATCGTCTTGAAAGTAATAGCTTTGCAGGTTTTTCTCGTTTTCTGGCGGTGAATGGAGGGTGGTTTGTTCGGGGGTGTCTGTATGTTGACGCGAGTCGGGGTTTCGAGCGGCCTAGCGGCCTTGGCGATATTCTTGGCGACGAACAGTGTTCACGCTGAGGTCGCGCCGCGCGCGCCGGAGGTGACGACGTCCAGCGGCGTTTTGCGAGGCGTCATGGCGGACGGCGTCACGATTTTTCGCGGAATCCCTTTCGCTGCGTCGACGGCAGGCGAGGGGCGCTGGCGTCCGCCTGCGCCGGCTCATCCCTGGGACGGCGTTCGCGATGCTTCGCGGCACGGCCCCGCGTGTCCGCAGTCGGTTGCGAGGGGAAATAGGGTCGCGGCGTTCGGCATGGACGAAGACTGCCTCAGTCTGGCGGTCTACAGCCCGCAACTGGATGCACAGACCAAGGCGCCGGTGATGGTTTGGATCCACGGCGGTAATGCACGTTTCGGTTCAGGCGCTCTTTACGATGGCTCCGCGCTGGCGCGACGCGGCGTTGTTGTCGTGACCATCAACTACCGTCTGGATCGCCTGGGGCTCTTTGCTCATCCTTCGCTTACCGCGGCTCAATCCGATGAGCCTTTGGCTAACTATGGATTGATGGACATGATGGCGGCCCTGGATTGGGTTCAGGCCAACATCGCGACCTTCGGGGGTGATCCGGATAATGTCACCATATTCGGTCAGTCTTCCGGCTCGGTTGCAGTGACGGCCTTGATGGCGTCGCCGCTGTCTGCTGGAAAATTTCACAAGGCCATCGCTCAGAGCGGCAATGTCAGCATTGACTATCCCCGCTATCTCTCTCGCTCAACACCGGCCGCTATGTCTTTGGAAGCTGATGGGGGAGCGATGGCGCGGGTCCTGGGCCTTCCGGCGGATAAAGAAGCGGATGGCCTGAGGGCGCTGCCCTGGCAGGATGTTCTCGTCTATACAGAGACTGAGATGGCGAACGCCATGATCCCGGTCATCGACGGTCGAGTTTTGCCGGATAATCCCGGCCGCATCTTTCGCGAAGGTCGCAATCAGCCGGCGGCCCTTATGATCGGCTCGACGAGCTGGGAGGAGGGCGTCGCGGCGCGCTTTCCGCTACCGCTCGATAGCGTCCTGCATGGGCAGGACCCGAGCGAGGCGCGTGCGGTCTATGGTTCGCTGGATGATCGGGAATTGGCGCAGAAGTGGTTCTCTGACACGGCTTTCCACGCGCCCGCTCAATTCCTGGCCGCCGAGACAGCCCGGCAGGGGCGGGCGGCCTATGTCTATCGCTACGCGTTTCTTTCCAGCGAACGTCGGGGTCGCCAGCCGGGCGCCAATCATGGCGATGAGGTTCCTCTTGTGTTCGGCAGCCAGTTCAGCGAGGGGCAGGGCGACGCTGACGATATCGCGATCTCCAACCTCCTTGGCGAGTACTGGACGAACTTTGCAAAGAATGGCGATCCAAACAGGAATGGTTCGACGGACTGGCCAGCTTACCGGCTAGATGATGAAAGCGTGTTGATCATTGATCAAACTCGATCCGTTCAATCTTATCGGTCCGATCCCCAGATTCGTTATCATCTGGAAAGATATGAGGCGATTGTCACGACGAACGATGATTAGCTTTGGCGCGGCTTCAGCGTAAGCTCTGACTGGACGAGGAAACGTGAGTCTTCTCGTTCCGGGCGCTTGAGAATGTAGCTGGCGGCCTAAAGCGAGGCGGCTTCAGGGCTGTAGGCCTCATTCTTCGAAAGGCGGCATCGGCTCGGATGGCGGACAGGGTGGGATTCGAACCCACGGTAGGCTTCCACCTACGGCGGTTTTCAAGACCGCTGCCTTAAACCACTCGGCCACCTGTCCAGCGCGACTCGGCGCGCTCGCGTGCATAGCCGTAAAGCTGTCCGTGATCCAAGCAGAAAGCGCGGGTCAGGCCGAGGTCGCCGCGCGTGTGGAGCGGGTGACCAGCCAGATGCCGCCGCAGACCAGGATCAGGGCGATCAGATAGCTCCATTTGAACATCGACTCGCCCAGGAAGGCGGCGGACAGAGTCACGCCGAAGACGGGAATCAGGAAGTTGAAGGCCGCAATCAGGCCGACTGGATGGTGTTTCAGCAGTATGCTCCAGACAGCGAAGGCGATCGATGACAACAGAGCCAGATAGAGCAACAGCGCGCCCGAGGCGGCGTTCAGCGTCTCCAGATGGCCGCCCGCAGCCCACCCGGCTCCGGTCAGTACGGCGCCGCCGATGAACAACTGCCAGCCTGTCATGACCATCGGATCCAACTGGCGCGAGACGCGCTTGCCGTAGATGGAGGCCGCCGCCAGAACAAAGGCGGCGATGACGATGAAACCTTCGCCCAGCAAGCTGAAGTCGAACCCAAGGCCTGACCCGCCCAGATTGACGACGACGACGCCCAGAAAACCGATCAGGCAGCCGAGCGCCTTTCGTCCGTTGAGGCGGTCGTCGGCATACAGATAGTGAGCCAGGACCACGCTGAAGAAGACGCTGGTGGAGTTCATGATCGACGACTTCACGCCGGTCGCATGCGCCAGGCCGATATAGAAGAAGACGTATTGGATCGCAGTCTGCGTCAGGCCCAGCAGGGCCACCTGCGCCGTCTGGCGTCGCTCAAGCCTCAGCACCGGCTTCTTCAGCGCGGCGGCGACGAACAGCAGGATCAGTCCCGCCAGGGCGAACCTCCACCCGGCGAAAACCAACTGACTGGCGATGTCGTCCTGGGCGATGTGCAGCAGGGCGTAGCCGCCCTTCACCGCAGGGAAGGCGCTGCCCCATAGGGCGCAGCACAGGGTGGCGAGAATGAAGACCCCGGAACGGGTCTGATACAGCGATGGGGCCAAAATCTGCTTCGGGGAGGGGGAGGGAAGAAGACGCGCGACGTTCAGCCGCGCTCATAGGCGCAAACGCGACGTTAACCAAACCGGAAACCGTTCGGGCGCATAAGGAGGGCCTGTCAGTCGGTCGGAGTGCGTCGAAACCATGTGGGCCCGGATCCTGAGAGCGGCGGTGGTCGCCGCCGCCTTTTCGACCCTGGCGGCGTGCGCCAGCCTGGGCGGAGGGCGCGAGGCGCCGCTGAAGCCGCCGGTGGTGACCGACCCCGCGCCGATCGTTTCCGGGACCATGCGGCCCTACCAGGTCCGTGGCCGCTGGTATCACCCGAAGGAGCAGCCCAACTATGACGAGGTGGGACAGGCGTCATGGTACGGCTCCTATCACCACGGCCGCTCGACCTCGACGGGCGAGCGTTTCGACATGAACGGCCTGACGGCGGCTCACAAGACCCTGCCGCTGCCCAGTCTGGTCGAGGTCACCAACCGGGCGAACGGGCGTCGGGTCATCCTGCGCGTCAATGATCGCGGCCCCTTCGTCGACGGGCGGATCATCGACCTGTCGCGCGGCGCGGCTGAGGAGTTGGGCCTGCTGAATCAGGGGGTGGGCGAGGTGCGGGTCCGCTATGTCGGCCGGGCCCCGCGTCAGGGCGGCGGGACGCCGATGCAGCGCGCAGAAGCGGCGCCTGCCCGCAACGACGCCGCGCCGAGCCGAGAGGCGGGAGCGCGTCCTTATTATGAAGTCGCGACGGCGCCGCCACCCGCGTCGGCTCAGGCGCCTGCGCCTCAGCCTGTTCCGTCTTACGCTGCTCCTGCCGCCGCCTATTGGGTGCAGGCCGGGGCCTATTCGGATCGGCGCGGCGCAGACCGGGTGGCCCGCCGCCTCGGCGACCGCGCCTCTATCCAGAACCTCGACCGGGACGGCCGGACCCTGTTTCGTGTCGTCGTCGGTCCCTGGCCCGATGCGACGGCTGCTGAACGCGCGCGTCAGGCCGTGATTGCGCGCGGTTTCAGCGACGCCCTGTTGATAGGCGGCTGACGGGTCTTGCGTCCGTCGCGCGGGTCGCCATTGTGCGCGGGTGCAGCGAGGCAGATTCATCACGTTCGAAGGCGGCGAAGGCGCTGGCAAGACCACACAGGCGCGCCTGTTGGTCGAGCGGCTGCGCGCCGCTGGGCTGGACGTGGTCCAGACGCGGGAGCCGGGAGGCTCGCCGGGGGCTGAGGAAATCCGCAATATCGCCGTGTCGGGCGAGGCGGACCGCTGGTCCGCACGCACCGAGACCCTGCTGATGTACGCCGCCCGGTCCGACCATCTGGAGCGCACGATCCGCCCCGCGCTGGAAGCAGGACATTGGGTGGTGTGCGACCGCTTCGCCGATTCGAGCCGCGTCTATCAGGGCGCAGGCGGCGGCGCGCCCGAGAGCCTGATCGAGGCGCTGGACGCTGCGGTGGTCGACGGCGATCAACCGGACCTGACCCTGGTGTTCGACCTGCCGGTGGATGTGGGCCTGGAACGCGCCTTTGGTCGCGGGCTGTTCGAGACGCGCTTTGAATCCAAGGGCATAACCTTCCATCAGAAGCTCCGCGAAGGCTTTCTGGAAGTGGCTGAGCGCCACCCCGACCGCTGTGTCGTCATCGACGCGACGGGCGAGGTCGATGAGGTGTCCGAACGCCTCTGGACGGTGGTGGAGGCGCGGCTGCTTTGAGCGAGCATCCGCGCGACCGGTTCGATCTGATCGCCGACCTCAAGGCCGAAGAGGCTTTTCTGGACGCGCTGGACCGTGGCCGTCTGCACCACGCCTGGCTTCTGTGCGGCGTCGAGGGATCGGGCAAGGCCAGCTTCGCCTACCGCGCCGCGCGGCGTCTGCTGGGCGCGGCGCCGGATCCTTCGCGCGGGCCGCTCGGCGCCGCGCCGCACGATCCCGTCAGTCGTCTGGTTTCGGCTCAGTCGCACCCTGATCTGCTGGTGCTTGAGCGTCTGATCGAGGGCGGCAAGCAGAAGAAGTCGATCTCGGTCGAACAGGCCCGCGACCTGCCGGAGTTCTTCGCCAAAAGCCCGTCCCAGGCGCGGCATCGGGTGGCGATCATCGACGCTGCCGACGACCTGAACGTCAATGCCGCCAATGCCTTGTTGAAGATTCTTGAGGAGCCGCCTGAAAGCGGGGTTCTGTTCCTGGTGACGCACGCGCCGGGCCGTTTGCTGGCGACCATCCGCTCGCGGTGTCGCCGTCTCAGCTTTCCGGTCTGGCCCGAACATCGTCTGGCAGAGCTGGTCCAGCGCCGCACCGGCGTGTCGCCGTCGGAGGCGGATGAGGCGGCGCGTATGGCCGGCGGCTCGCCGGGCGCCGCGCTGGATCTGGCGTCCGGCGCCATGTCCGAAACGGATCGTCTGGCGCGCAGTTGGGTCGAAGGCGGCGCTGTGGACCGCGCCGAGCAACTGGCCGTGGCTGACGGCTTTCGCGGCGCCGAAGGTCAGGCGCGGTTCGACGCCCTGATGGATCGGCTGATCGCGGCGGTGAAGCGGCGTGCGGTCGAGACCGGCGGCCGCGAGGGCGCCCTGTGGGCTGAGCTGTGGGGGCGGCTGTCGGAACTGCCGGACCGCGCGGCGGGCCTGAATATGGACAAGGGCGATGTGCTGGCCGGGGCCCTGGCCGACATCGCCCGCGTCAAGGCATCGGTATGAGGGCGTTCACCTGAAATGATCATCGACAGTCACGTCAATCTTCACGCGCCCCAGTTCGATGAAGACCGCGACGCCGTGATCGCGCGCGCGAGAGAGGCGGGCGTGCGGCTGATGGTCGAGATTTCGGACAAGCTGTCGACCTTTGACGCGACCCACGCGCTGGCGATGAACAACGCCGACATCTGGTGCACGGTCGGGGTGCATCCCCACGAGGCCAAGGACTACGCCGACCTGACGGCCGATTGTCTGGTCGAGCTGGCGCAGCGTCCGCGCGTCATCGGCATCGGGGAGTGCGGACTGGACTTCCATTACGACCTCAGCCCTCGCGACGTGCAGGCGGCGGTATTCCGACAGCATATCGAGGCGGCGCGCCGTACCGGGCTGCCGCTGGTCATCCACACCCGTGAGGCGGATGAGGTTATGGCCGACATCCTGCGCGAAGAACATGGGCGGGCGCCGTTCAAATTCCTCATGCACTGCTACACCAGCGGCATGGAACTGGCTGAACTAGCGATGGAATTGGACGGTTGGTTCTCTGTTTCCGGCATCGCCACCTTCAAGGCGGCCGAAGAGGTGAGGGCGGTGATCCGCCGGATGCCCGAAGACCGTATCATCGTCGAGACGGACTGCCCCTATCTGGCGCCGATCCCGCATCGGGGCCGCCGCAACGAGCCGGCCTATGTCGGCCTGGTGCTGGCCAAGCTGGCCGAGATTCGAGGATGGACGCCGGAACAGGCGGATCGCCTGACGACCGACGCCTTCTTCAACCTGTTCGACCGTATCCCCCGGCCCGCCGAATGAGAGAACTGGAGATCGTTATCCTGGGGTGCGGTTCGTCGGGCGGGGTGCCCCGCGGCGACGGCGACTGGGGAGACTGCAATCCGGCCGAGCCGCGCAACCGGCGCACCCGCTGTTCCATGCTGGCCCGTCTTCATGGTCCCGATGGCGTGACCAGCGTGGTCGTCGACACCTCGCCTGACTTCCGCCAGCAGATGCTGATGGCGGATGTCCGGGGCATCGACGGGGTCCTCTATACCCACGACCATGCGGACCAGACCCACGGCATCGACGATCTGCGGGTCTTCGCCGCCCATGCGCGGGGACGCATTCCGGCCTGGATGGATGAGCCGACCCATGCGGCCCTGACACGACGATTCGACTACATCTTCGAGAGCCAGCACGGCTATCCGGCCATCGTTGAGGCGCGTCCGCTTCCGCCGCACGGCTGTCGCTGGAGCGTGCCGGGGCCGGGAGGGGATCTGCCTGTCGTCACCTTCGACCAGGCGCACGGTCCGATTCGATCTGTCGGTTACAGGATCGGCGGGGTGGTCTATTCCAGCGACGTGTCCGACCTTGATGACGAGGCGCTGGAAGCAGTGCGCGGGGCTGACCTGTGGATATTGGACGCCCTTCGTTACACGCCTCATCCGACCCACGCCCATGTCGACAAGGCGCTGGACTGGATCGCGCAGACGGGCGTGAAGCAGGCCGTGCTAACTAATCTGCATATCGATCTGGACTATCAGCGATTGAAGCGAGAGCTTCCGGCCAATGTCGATGTCGCTTATGACGGTTGGCGTGACCGACTTTTGCTGGACGAGGCTCAGGCTGCGGTGTGACGCAGGCCTGTCCATGCAAAAATATGTGATGTGCCATAGAGGTTTTATCGGCTATTCGCTGCGGCTGAGATGCGGGCGGTGGGGCCCTCCATTGGTGTAACGGCGGCGTTGGGGGTTTCTGCGCCGCGAACCTGGACGACTGTATGAAACGTATGTTCGCTTACCTCATCGTCGGGGCGATGGTCCTCGGCGTTGTGACAGGCTGGGGCCTGAATCATTTTCTGACGGGGGATCAGGCTTCGGCCGCGGCCTCTAATCTCAACGTGGTGACGGATGTCTTCCTGCGGCTGATCAAGATGATCATCGCGCCGTTGGTGTTCACGACCCTGGTGGCGGGCATCGCCCATATGGAGGACGCCGCCTCGGTGGGGCGGATCGGCGTGAAGACCATGACCTGGTTCATCGGCGCTTCGATCGTCTCGCTGGTGCTGGGTCTGGTGATGGTCCAACTGCTGCAGCCGGGCGCGAACATGCACCTGCCGGAAGCGGTGGCGGCGACGGCCCCGGCGGCCTCGACCGACGCCTTCTCGCTGCACGGCTTCATCGCCCACCTGGTGCCGACCTCGATCTTCGACGCCATGGCCAGGAACGAGATCCTGCAGATCGTGGTCTTCTCGGTCTTCGTCGGCACGGCGGTCGCGGCCCTGGACGACAAGGCGCCGGCGGTGCTGCACTTGGTCGAACAGGCCGCCAGCATCATGCTGAAGGTGACCGAGTTCGTGATGAAGCTGGCGCCCTTCGCTATCTTCGCCGCCCTGGCTTCGACCATCGCCACGCAGGGGCTGGAGATGCTGGGCACCTACGCCAAGTTCGTGCTGGGCTTCTACGGGTCAATGGCGACGCTGTGGGGCCTGCTGTTCGTGGCGGGCGCCGTGGTGCTGGGCAAGCGGGTCGTCCCGCTGTTCCGGGCCATCCGCACCCCGACCCTGCTGGCCTTCTCGACCGCCAGTTCGGAAGCGGCCTATCCCCGTATCCTTGAGGCCCTGCCCAAGGTGGGCGTGCGCCGTCGCATCGTCAGCTTCGTCCTGCCGCTGGGTTATTCGTTCAATCTGGACGGGTCGATGCTCTACTGCACCTTCGGCACCATGTTCATCATGCAGGCCCACGGCGTGCATCTGAGCGTGTCGCAGCAGATCTTCATGCTGCTGCTGCTGATGGTGACGTCAAAGGGCATTGCCGGCATTCCACGCGCTTCGCTGGTGGTGATCATGGCCACCCTGACCTACTTCGGCCTGCCCGAGGCGTGGATCGCCATCGTGCTGGGCGTCGATCACCTGCTGGACATGGGGCGCTCGGCCACCAACGTCGTCGGCAACTCCGTCGCCGCCGCCGTGGTCGCCAAGTGGGAAGGCGAACTGGACGACATTCCCGAAGCGGACAGTCCGGACGGACAGGCGCAAACCGCCGCCGTCTGACGTCGGTTCAGTTCAACAAGGATCAGGGGCGTGGAGAGATCATCTCCGCGCCCCTTTTTCCTGGGCGCCGCCTCTTCGCTCTGCTTTGCCGCAATGGCGGCCAGGTTGACCTCAGCGGCAAGCGGCCTTACTGCGGCGACCGCGTCAGGTCCCTCCGAACGGGGGGTTAAAAGGGAATGGAGTGTGAAACTCCGGCTGTTCCCGCAACTGTAAGCGGCTAGCCCGCGCGTCAAACGCCACTGGCGGCTCGAAGGGTTTCGACCTGATCGACCACTGGGAAGGCGACGCGCACCGGCCTTGATCCGCGAGCCAGGAGACCTGCCTGTCGCCGTCGTTCTCCGCGCGGTCGGGATGTGCCGGGCGGTCGAGGCAACTCGTGTGACGACAGTCTTGAAACCAGCCGCGTCAGCGGCCGCCTTTGCTCGTCAGAGCGCGGTCGGTCGGGCGCGGCGTCGTCATATGGAGAACCGGATTGAACCGGACCGCATTCGCCGCCCTGGCCGCCGCCAGCCTTCTGGCCGCCGCCCCTTCCTATGCAGCGGAAGGCGCTGATCAACAGGCGGCCGCCCCTGACGTGGCGGGCCGCGCCGGCGCGACCGCCGTCGAGGACGTGGTCGTCACCGCCAACCGTTCAGCTCAGCCGATCGAGCGGGTCGGAGCTTCCGTCACCGTCCTGACGCGGGCCGCCATCGAAGCGCGCCAGACGACGGCCGTGGCCGAGCTTCTGGCGCAGACGCCCAGCGTCAATTACAGCCGCAACGGCGGGCCGGGCACCGTGACCAGCCTGCGTATTCGCGGCGCCGAAGGCCATCACACCGTCGTGCTGATCGACGGGGTCAAGCTGAACGATCCGTCCTCGACCCAGGGCGGCTTCGACTTCGGCAACCTGCTGGTTGGCGACGCCGCGCGTATCGAGGTCCTGCGCGGCGCCCAGTCGACCCTGTGGGGCAGCCAGGCCATCGGCGGCGTGGTGAACATCGTCACGACCGAGCCGACGGAAGCCTTCCAGGGCAGCCTGGACGCCGAGGCCGGCGCGCGCGGAACGACCTATTTCCGCGGCGGCGTCGGCGGCGCCAATGAGCGCCTGAGCTGGCGCCTGGCGGCCAGCCGTTATTCGACCGACGGCTATTCGGCCTACGCCACGGGGACCGAGGACGACGGCTATGACAACACCGGCCTGTCAGGTCGGTTGAATCTGAAGATCACCGACGCCGTCTCTGTGGATCTGCGCTCGGTATGGTCCAGCGGACGCGCGGATCTGGACGCCTGGAACGGCGACAGCCGCGATTACGGCAAGACCCAGGAACTGGTCGCCTACGCCGGTCTGAACTTCGACCTGTTGGATGGCCGTTTCCGCAACCGCATCGGCTATGCCCACACCGATACGGATCGCCGCAACTTCAACCCCGACAATAAAATCCAGACCCTGACCTTCGACGCCGAAGGTCAGAACCGGCGCTGGGAATATCAGGGCGCCTTCGCCGTCACCGAGACGCTGAACGCGACCTTCGGCGTCGAGCACGAAAAGTCGGAAATGAAGTCCCGCTCGCTGGGCGACTGGAATCCCAACGCCGACTACGGGCGCGGCGAGGCTGAGCTGAACAGCGTTTATGGTCAGGTTCAGTGGACCGTGCTGGACGGCCTGACCCTGACCGGCGGGCTGCGTTATGACGATCACGCTCAGTATGGCGACAATCTGCTGGGGCAGGTTGCGGCGGCCTGGTCGCTGAACGACGGCGCGACCGTGCTGCGCGCCAGCTGGGGACAGGGCTTCCGCGCGCCGGGCCTGTACGAGCTCTACAGCGAATACGGCAACCTGGATCTGCAGCCGGAAGAGGTCGACAGCTGGGAGATCGGCGTCGAACAGCGACTGTTCGACCGCGCTGTCGTCTCGGCGACCTACTTCCAGCGCGATAGCGACAATGAGATCGACTACGCCAACTGCCTGCCTGGGGACCTTCACCCGATCTGCAGCCAGCCCTACGGCGGCTACTATCAGAACATCCAGAAGGCCGAGGCCAAGGGCGTCGAGCTGATCGGCCGCTTCGACGTGACCGAGCGCCTGCACCTGAACGCCAACTACACCTGGACGGACGCCAAGAACGCCGTCGGCGAAAACGAAGGCAAGCGCCTGCGTCGCCGCCCTGAGCACATGGGCAATCTGGCGGCGGACTACGACTGGGCTTTTGGCCTGAAGACGGGCCTGTCCGTTCGCTACGTCGGCGAGTCGTTCAATGACCTGGAGAACGCGGTGAAGGTCGACGCCTTCACTCTGGTCGACCTGCGGGCTTCCTATCCGATCGACGACAATCTGGAAGTTTATGGCCGGATCGAGAACGCCTTCGACGAGGAATATCAGACCGTGCTGGGCTACGGCACGGCCGGTCGCGGCGTCTTCGGCGGCGTGCGCGTCCGCTTCTGATAAGAAGGCCGGGCCGCCCTGACATCGGGGCGGTCCGGCCGAACCTCTATTCCCGTTCGGCCCAGCGCAGCAGGGGAATAAGCGGCACGCCCCAGCCGATCCCAGCCACGGTGAAGAAGATCAGATCGATCCACCAGGCCTTGGGCAGCAGGTCGTGCACAGTCACGGCCCCCCAGATCCAGAAGATCAGGAAGAACACCACCGCCACGGTGGCGACGAACCGGCGTGCGCGGGGCGCCATCAGCGCTTGTTCCTGAACAGGAAGAAGGCCGCCAGGCCGATGACCGTGGTCACCAGCGACCACAACAGCCATTCCCAGTCCGTCAGTGCGGCGACCGCAAAGACGCGAATGGCCAGAAAGGCGCCGCACGCCGCGCTGACCAGGGCGACCAGGATGACGGCCCCGATGCCTCGGCGTCCCGTTAGAAGGTCGGCGATCCACGCCAGGGCCACGGCGCCGATGATGGCGATGGCGATCTCGATATATTGCACCGACCGGCGCTCCCTGACTGCTGTGCGACGCTTTGGCGAAGAAAGCGACTCGATCTTGCCACGCGGGAGGGGCATATCCCTCGGTTCCGCCGCCTGTGAAGAGGCGGCCAGCATATCGGGGCGAACGGCAGGCGTCGAATGAAGCGTATTGGGGATTTGGATCGCAGCCGCGCTGTGGCGCTGTGGCTGTTTTTCTGCGCGACCTTGGTGTTCGCCATGATCGTGGTCGGGGGGGCGACGCGCCTGACCGGATCGGGTCTGTCGATCACGGAATGGAAGCCCATCATGGGCGCCCTGCCGCCGATGAACCACGCTGACTGGGTCGAGGCGTTCGACAAGTACAAGGCCATCCCCCAGTACACGGAAGTCAACGCCGGCATGAGCATGGCGCAGTTCCAGTACATTTTCTGGTGGGAGTGGGCGCACCGGCTGCTGGGGCGTCTGATCGGCGCCGTCTTCGCCTTGCCCTTCATCGCCTTCCTTGCGTTCCGGGTGATCCCGCGCCGCCTGATCGGCCGCTGCGCCGTGCTGCTGGCTCTGGGCGGCCTGCAGGGGCTGATCGGTTGGTGGATGGTGTCCAGCGGTCTGGCCGAGCGCGTCGATGTGGCGCCGGAGCGGCTGGCGACCCATCTGGGCCTGGCCTTCCTGATTTTCGCCGGTCTGATCTGGACGGGGCTGGAAGCATGGGCCGGCGTGGACGCCAACCGCCCGTCGCGGGCTTGGACCTGGGGCGCGGGACTGCTGCTGGGCGGTGTCTTCATCCAGTGCCTGCTGGGCGGTCTGGTGGCGGGCGCCAAGGCGGGCCTGATCTACACGGACTGGCCGCTGATGAACGGAGCCTTCTTCCCGCCGATCGCATGGGGGCAGGGAGCGCTGGCCTTCCTGCATGATCAGGGACTGGTGCAACTGAACCATCGGATGGGCGCCTATGTGCTGCTGTTCGCCGGCACCTTCTATGCGGTCCAGGCCCTGCGCGGGCGTCTGGACGGCGGGCTGGGCGTCGCCGCGGTCGTCTTTGCGGGCGCGCTGTGGTTCCAGGCGGGGCTGGGCGTCATGACCCTGATCCACGCCGTGCCGGTGACGCTGGGCGTCCTGCACCAGGCCGTGGCGGCGCTGGTGCTGGCGGCGGCGACCGTGAACCTGTGGCTGGTGCGGCGTTCGCGGCCGCGGATGTTTGCGTCCAGCCTGCGCTGAGCCGTCAGCACGGCTGAACAAAAAGGCCGCCTTTCCGGATCGGAGGGCGGCCTTTTCATTTAACGATGCGCGAGGGCGTCAGGCGATCTTCACCCGCGTTGCGGATTCCGGCAGGTCCTCGCCGAAGGCGCGCTGATAGAATTCGGCGATGGTCGGCCGTTCCAGCTCATCGCACTTGTTCAGGAAGGTCAGGCGGAAGCTCAGGGCCAGGTCGCCGCCGAAGATGATGGCGTTCTGGGCCCAGGTGATGACCGTACGGGGCGACATCACGGTCGAGATGTCGCCGTTCATGAAGGCGTTACGCGTCATGTCGGCGACGCGGACCATGGCGGCGATCTGACGGCGGCCGTCCGGCGTGTCGTACTCGGGCGCCTTGGCGGCGACGATTTCGGCTTCCACGTCGTGGTCGAGATAGTTCAGCGTGGTGACGATGTTCCAGCGGTCCAGCTGGGCCTGATTGATCTGCTGGGCGCCGTGATACAGGCCCGTGGTGTCGCCCAGACCGACCGTGTTGGAGGTAGCGAACAGGCGGAACCATTTGTTCGGACGGATGACCCGGTTCTGGTCCAGCAGGGTCAGGCGTCCCTGCGCCTCCAGCACGCGCTGGATGACGAACATCACGTCGGGGCGGCCCGCGTCATATTCGTCGAACACGAGGGCGACCGGGCGTTGCAGCGACCAGGGCAGGATGCCCTCGCGGAACTCGGTGATCTGCTTGCCGTCCTTCAGGACGATGGCGTCCTTGCCGATCAGGTCGATCCGGCTGACGTGGGCGTCCAGATTGACGCGCACCATCGGCCAGTTGAGGCGGGCGGCGACCTGCTCGATGTGGGTCGACTTGCCGGTGCCGTGATAACCCTGGACCATCACGCGGCGGTCGTGGGCGAAGCCCGCGCAGATGGCGAGCGTCGTCTGCGGATCGAAACGATAGGAGTCGTCGATCTCGGGCACATGGCTGTCGCGCGTTTCGAAAGCGGGCACGACCATGTCGGAGTCGATGCCGAATGCCTCCTTCAGCGTGACCTTGCGATGCGGTTCCAGCGTGACGAGCGGGTCGGGGGAGGCGTCGAGCGGAGAGGTCATGGCCATCCACCTAGCGCCCTCGCGCGCGCGGCTCAACACGCGCGAGGGGCCGGATTGATTATTCGCGCTGGGCCGGCCGCATTATTCCGCCGAAAGGGCGACCTCGACATTGCCGCGCGTGGCGTTGGAGTAGGGGCAGACCTGATGCGCCTTGTGGGTAAGGTCGTTGATAACCGCCTCGTCCAGTCCGTGGTCCGTGACCTTCAGCGTCACATCCAGGTTGAAGCCTTCGCCGCGGGTGTTCTTGCCGAAACCTATGCCTGCCTCGACCTTGGTGTCCGGCCCGACAGGCGTCCCCGCCTTGCCTGACACCAGACGCAGGGCGCCCAGGTAG
Organism: Brevundimonas sp. LPMIX5; assembly: GCF_003576505.1. Lineage (NCBI taxonomy): Bacteria > Pseudomonadati > Pseudomonadota > Alphaproteobacteria > Caulobacterales > Caulobacteraceae > Brevundimonas > Brevundimonas sp. LPMIX5. Next base: position 376,340 of record NZ_QWTZ01000002.1, on the reverse strand, counting down.
CAGGCGGCGTAGCCAGTCGCGAACAACTGCTCGGGGTTGGTTCCGTCGCCGCCCTTGCCGCCCATTTCGGTCGGTACGGACAGGCGGACGTCGATCTTGCCGTCGTCGGTGGCCGAGCGGCCCTCGTCGCGGCCTCCGCCGGAAGCCGTGGCGTGGGCGCGGTACAGGATTTCCATGAGACAGACTCCGTGGGCTGTGAAGGGGCTGAAGCTGTCTCAACGCCTCTCAGAAACAACGGTTCTGTGATTCGGAATATCCACAGCTCGATGTTAACAATTGCCGCATCGCTCCCATCGGGGAGGGGCTGAGATGACCACGCTGCCGCAGTTCTTCTGCTATGTGTACGACGCGCCCGGCCGGACGCCTCAAATGCTTGCGCTTGAGGCCGACACCTTCCTTGAGGCGATCCGCGAGACCCGTCGGGTGATGCGCGGCGAAAGCGGCGCCGACGTCTTCGCGGAAATCTGGGACTCGTCTCAACAGGGCGGGCAGGTCACGCGTGTCGACGCCGCTCCCGGCGGCGCGGGCCTGCTTCGGTCCATCAGGCGTAACCGGCCTTTTTCAAGGTCTTCCAGGCCTTGATGACGCTCTGAAGCTTCATTTCCGCTCCACGGTCGCCGCCGTTGGTGTCCGGGTGGAAGCGTTTCAGCAGCTCATGATAGCGGGCCTTCACGGCGGCCTTGTCGGCGCCGGGCTCCAGGTTCAGGTCGGCCAGGGCGGCGCGTTCCAGCCGCCCCATACGCTGCTCGGGGGCGGCGGCGACCGGCGCTTCCTGGGTTCTGCGTCCGAACAGGCCGAAGCTGTCGCGCCATGAACCGGCGCCTGAGTTGTTGTTCGTGCCGAACTTGGCTGCAAAGGCGGCGGCCTCGCGCGTCTGGGGCCCGGCCTTCATCTGCCAGGTCGGCCGTCCGCCGGTCATGGCCTCGTTTTCCTGCGCCGCGCGAATCTGGCCCTCGTTCATGCCGGCGTAGAAGTTCCAGCCCTTGTTATACTGCCCGGCATGGCTCTGACAGAAATCGTAGAACTCATTGATCTGCTCGCGCGACTTGGGGGCCTTGGCCGTCGCCGGGCGCGAGCAGTCAGGCCACTCGCAGCGTTTCTCGCCGGGCTTCAGGTGCAGGACATCGGCCTCGGCCTGTTCCTCCTCGGGCCGGGGGGGCTTCACGCGGATATCGGTGAAGCGAGGCTTGTATTGAAAAGACGCAGACATCCTCCGAAGTGTAGGGCTGATTTGGACGGCTTCAAGGAATGACCATGTCGAACGGCCCTGTAGCGACGATTATCCGTGAAAAACTGGCTGCGGCCTTCGCTCCGAGCCTGATTGAGCTGGAGGACGACAGCTGGAAACACGCCGGTCACCACCACGAAGGGGGAATCGACGCCCAGGACGGCGGGGAAAGTCATTTCCAGCTGCGGATCGTTTCGGCGGCTTTTGAAGGCATGAATCGCGTCGCGCGGCAGCGGGCGGTCAACACCGCGCTGAAAGCCGAGCTCAACGGCCCGGTCCACGCCCTGTCGATCCGCGCTCAGACGCCGGGCGAAGCCGGGACCTGATATTCACCGATTTGAGATTACGTAGTTCTCCTCATTCACATCCTCTTAGAACATTTGGCCATAGCGTCCGCTCCCGAAGAATATTTGCAGCGAGCGGGGGCGTCGCCATGGTGGGTTCAGAAGGCATAGGGAAGGGGCTTGAGAGCCAGGAGGCCGGCAGCGCCGCCCAGGCCCTGTCCGCCATCCTGCAGACCCACTATCTCCGCTATCTGATCATCACCAGCTGGGCCGTTGGGCTGATCGCGACCGTGGGTCTGCTGTATGGCCTGTTGTGGTTCGCTGGCACCCTCGCCGCGGGGGCTCTGCGCGGCGTCGTTGAAAAGCGGATCAGCCGCAGTCAGAATGCTGAAGCAGGCTGGGGTAAGGTGTTCCCCATTGTCGGCGCCGTGACCACGGCGGCTTGGGCGGCGGCGCCGCTTATGGCGTGGTTCTCGCCCTCGCTTTTCGGCCGCGAACTGGCCATCGCCCTGCTGATTTCGGGCTATGTGCTCGTGTTCGCCCAGCTGCGCAGCTCGCCTAAACAGGCCATCGTGATTTCATCGCCCTATGGCGTCGCGGCGGCCATCATTGCTGTGACCCTGATCGGCGATCCGGCCTTCTGGCCCTTCGTCATGTTGGCGCCGTTCACGGCGGCCTCCCTGTTCGTCCTCGTGACGATGACCATGCTGCGCGAGGAACGCATCCGCGCCTTCCAGGAGCATCAGGCTCATCTGATCGAAGAACTGGAAGCGGCTCGGGACAAGGCGAACGCCGCCAACGAGGCTAAATCCAACTTTCTGGGTGTCATTTCTCACGAGCTGCGCACGCCGATGAACGGGGTGCTCGGCGCGGCCCAGTTGTTGAGCGCGACGCGGCTGGACGGCGCCCAGCGCGAATATCTGGCGATCATCCGCAACTCCGGCGACAATCTGCTGAGCCTGCTGAACGACATCCTCGACATGACCAAGATCGAGGCGGGGCGGATGAATTTCGAGTCCATCGACATCCAGCTGGACGACCTTCACCGCCGCATCGTCGGTCCCTTCGAGGCGCAGGCCGAGGCCAAGGGGCTGAGGTTCGTGTCCGAGTTTGAGGGCGATACGCCTGCCGTCGTGCGCGGCGATCCCCTGCGTGTCTGTCAGGTGGTGCAGAACCTGCTGTCCAACGCGGTGAAGTTCACTGAGAGCGGCGAAATCCGCTTTGTGACGCGAAGCCGCCGTATCTCCGAGCGCCGCGTGGCGTTCGAGTTCGCGGTGCACGACAGCGGCGCAGGGATTTCAGAAGGCGACATGGATCAGTTGTTCCAGCCCTTCACCCAGATCGACGCTTCGTCGACACGACGCTTCGGCGGCACGGGTCTGGGCCTGACGATTTCGCGGCGCCTGGCCAACATCATGGGCGGCGACATCACGGTGCAGTCTCAGGTCGGCTCGGGTTCGGTCTTCACCTTCGCTGTCGAGGGCGAGGTCGTCTGCTGGGAAGATGAGGCCGCTCAGGCCGACGCGGATGCCGATAGCATCGAACCGGACGGCATGAAGGTGCTGGTCGTGGAGGATCACCCGGTCAACCGCATGATCCTTGAGGCGTGGATGGGCTCGACCGGACGCCGCACCACGACGGCGGAGAACGGCCAGGAGGCGGTCGATATCGCCCGTCATCAGGCCTTTGATCTGATCATCATGGACGTGAACATGCCGATCATGGATGGTCTGACGGCGACCCGTCTGATCCGCGAAGGCGGCGTCAATGCTGAGACGCCGATCGTCGTCCTGTCGGCTTCGGCCCGGAACGAGGATCACGAGGCGGGCATGGCGGCGGGCGCCGACGCCTATCTGAACAAGCCGATTGATTTCCGCAGCCTGGCCAGCCTGATGGCCCAGGCCAAGGGCGGTCGGCCCGCGCTGCAAGTGCTTATCGAGAACGAGGCCGCCTGACGGTTACGGAAACGCTTGCGAGGTTCGGCGTTGCATAAGGCTACGCCCGAATCTCAGGAGCCGAGTTGCGCCGTTTCGCCGAACTGCTTGATCGACTGTCGCTTACCGCGTCGCGCAAGGCGAAGCTGGTTCTCCTGCGCGACTACCTCCGCGCCACCCCGGATCCGGATCGCGGCTGGGCGCTGGCGGCGCTGACCGGCGACCTGGCGTTCTCTGCAGCCAAACCGGCGATGATCCGTAAGGCGGCGGAGGCGCGGGTCGACCCTGTTCTGTTCGGCTGGTCCTACGACTATGTGGGCGACCTGGCCGAGACGGTCGCCCTGATCTGGCCGTCCGATCCCGACCATCGCCCCAACCGCGAGCCGTCGCTAGGCGAGGTCGTGGACGCGCTTCAGGGCGCAGGACGACAGGAAGCGCCCCGTCTGATCGAAGGCTGGCTGAACGCGCTGGAGCCCAAGGGACGCTGGGCGTTGTTGAAACTGGTCACAGGCGGTCTGCGCGTCGGCGTATCGGCGCGCCTGGCGCGCACCGCCGCCGCCATGATGCGGCCCGACGCCGTCAGCCAGCCGCCGAGGCCGGAAGGCGGCGAACAGGCCGCCGTTCTGCCGCCAGTCGACGTGGCCGAAATCGAAGAAGTCTGGCACGGTCTTACTGCGCCCTATGGCGACCTGTTCGCCTGGCTGGAAGGGCGGGGCGAGCGCCCTAGCGCCGAGGCTCCCGGCCGCTTCCGTCCCGTCATGCTGGCGACCGCTCTGGATGAAGCGATTGATGTGGCCCGTCTGGATCCGACAGACTTCCTGGCCGAGTGGAAATGGGACGGCGTGCGGGTTCAGGCGGTGCGCGAAGGCGGGGTGACGAGGCTTTATTCCCGCACCGGCGATGACATTTCTGCGGCGTTTCCCGATGTGGTTCAGGCCCTGGCCTTTTATGGCGCTGTAGATGGCGAACTGCTCGTCGTGCGCGATGACGCTGTCGCTCCGTTCGGCGACTTGCAGCAGCGGCTGAACCGCAAGACGGCCAGCGCGCGATTGGTGCAGGACTATCCGGCGGCCATCCTGGCCTACGACCTGCTTGCCGACGGCGCGCAGGATGTGCGCGCGCTGCCGTTGACCCAGCGTCGAGAGCGGCTCGAACGACTGGTGGCGGGGCATACGGGCGACCGGTTGGCGCTGTCGCCGCTGCTGACCCACGCGACATGGGACGATCTGGCGGCTTTGCGGGCCGATCCGCCGGTCGGCGCCGCTGCAGAAGGTCTGATGCTGAAACGCCGCGACAGCCTCTATGTCGCCGGTCGCCCGAAAGGGCCCTGGTTCAAATGGAAGCGCGACCCCCACGTCATCGACGCGGTGCTGATGTACGCCCAGCGCGGCCACGGAAAGCGGTCCGGCTTCTACTCCGACTACACCTTCGGCGTCTGGACCGACGAGGGCGCGCTGACGCCGGTCGGCAAGGCCTATTTCGGCTTCACCGACGAGGAACTGAAACAGATCGACAAATTCGTACGCGACCATACCACCGATCGGTTCGGCCCCGTTCGCGCGGTCCGCGCCGAACGGGATTTCGGCCTGGTGCTGGAGATCGCCTTCGAGGGACTTCAGCGCTCGACGCGGCACAAATCGGGCGTCGCCATGCGCTTTCCCCGGGTCAGCCGCATCCGCTGGGACAAGCCCGCGCGTGAGGCGGATACGCTCGAGACGGTGCTCGACCTGCTGGACGCCATCGAGCGCGGCGGCGGTCGGGTCAGCGCAGGTGAAAAAGCTTGAGCATCGGGGTTCCAATCGGCTCCACGTGCGTTAGACCCGGTTCATGCTCATGAATTTCCTGCATAGTCCCGTCGTACTGTCCGAGCCTCTGGCTCAGGCGATGGCCGCCGGCGAGCAGAGGCTGAGCATGGACGCCGCTATCCTGGCCAAGGCTATGGATCTGCTGGGCGATTTCGCTGTCAACCTGGCCATTGCGGCGATCATCTTTGTCCTGACCCTGCTCGCCGCCCGCTGGGCTTCGGGCGCGGCGCGGAAAATTTTGGGCCGGACGCGGCTGGTGAGGCGCGATCCCACGGTGCTGGCCTTCATGGTGCAGATCGTGCGGGTGGTGGTCATCATCATCGGCATGATCGCCGTACTGCAGCGCCTGGGCGTGCAGACGACCTCGATCATCGCCGTTCTGGGCGCTGCCTCGCTGGCGGTCGGCCTGGCCCTGCAAGGGACGCTGTCGAATGTGGCGGCGGGGGTGATGCTGCTGATCCTGCGTCCTTACCGCGTGGGCGAGGCCATCGACGTGGGCGGCGCCTCCGGCACGGTGCAGAAGCTTGATCTGTTCACCACCCAGCTGACCAACGCCAACAACCACAAGATCGTCATTCCGAATTCCAAGGTGCTGAGCGACGTCATCGTCAATGTAACGGGGCAGCGGACGCGCCGCATCGAGATCAACTTCACCGTGGGCTACGGTGAAAACCTGAAGGACGCCTGTGCTGTTCTGGCGTCGGTCGCCAAGGTGAACGACAGGGTCCTGAGGGACCCGGCGCCGTGGACCGGCGTCACGGGTCTGTTGGACAGCGCGGTCCAGATCACCCTGCACGCCTGGGTCAACAACGCCGACTGGTGGCAGACCCAGTCCGACCTGATGCAGGCGGGCAAGGAGGCTCTGGACGAGGCCGGTATCGAGATTCCCTTCCCGCACCAGGTCGAGGTGCCGGCGAAGGACGCCAAGTTTGCGCGGGTCGTCATGGCCCCGCTACAGAATGATGCGGCTCAGGACGGACTGTCGGGCCAAGGGGGAGAGTGATCCGTGCGTTTTGATTTCGGCTCGGACAATACGGCGGGCATGGCGCCTTCGGCGCTGCAGAGCCTGATTGCGGCCAATACGGGGTTCACGCGGGCCTATGGGGCGGATGAGACTTCGGCGCGGGCCGCTGATCTGATCCGTCAGACGCTGGACGCCGACGCCGAGGTGCGCTTCCTGTTCAGCGGCACGGCGGCCAACGCCATCGGCCTGTCGATGCTGGCGCGCCCGTATGAGGCGGTGCTGGCGCACCACGCAGCCCATATCTGCACCGATGAGACCGGCGCGCCTGGCTTCTTCGGCCAAGGCGTCGGCCTGATCGGTCTGCCCGGCTATTCGGGCAAGGTCGACGTAGCGGCGCTGCACGCCGCTCTGGAAGAGCCGGTCGTCGGTCACCGCCAGCCTGCCGCGGCGCTTAGCCTGACCCAGGCGACGGAGTACGGCGCCGTCTATTCCGAGGAAGAGCTTCGCCACCTGATCGAACCGTCCAAACGGGCGGGGCTGGGCGTCCATATGGACGGGGCGCGGCTGGCCAACGCCGTGGCGGCGGGCTTCGACCCCAAGGATATCGCGCGGCTCGGCGTGGATATTCTGTCGTTCGGCGGCGCCAAGGCGGGCGCCCACTGCGTCGAGGCGCTGGTGATCTTCGACAAGAGCCTGACGCGGCGGATCGACAACCGGCTGAAACAGGCTGGGCAGACGGCGTCCAAGGGCCGGCTGCTGGCGGCGCCGCTGTTGGGTCTGCTGGAAAGCGGCGACTGGCTGTCGGGCGCCGCCCACGCCAATCTGATGGCCCAGCGCCTGGCCGACGGCATCGAGGCCCGGACGTCTTTCGTTCTCGCTCATCCGGTAGAGTCCAATGCGGTCTTCGTGCGGATGCCGGACGAGGCGCATCAGGCGCTGAACGCCGCCGGTTGGGCCTGCTATCAGTTCGACGATGGTTCGGTGCGCTTTGTCTGTTCATGGGCGACCGAAGAGGCGGCGGTGGACGCCCTCATCGACGCCGTGGCGAGCCTGAGCTGAGGTGGCGCTCCGGTTCCGCCTCGATGGCATGACGACGGCGGAGCGCGGCGATGCGGGGTGAGCGCTCGGGACGGCGCGGCGATGTCGCGACCAAGGCCATGAACGCCGGGGTCGATGCCTCTCAACAGGAGGCGCCGCCGACACTGGAGGCGCTGAAGAGCCTGATCGGCGTGGTGGCGCGGTCCGGCGCACCGCAACTGCCGTGGCGCGTGACGGGCGCGATTTTGCTGACACTGGCGGGCAAGGGGCTAGGCGTTCTGGCTCCGCTGGTGCTGGGCGCGGCGGTCAATCATCTGGCGGCGGATCAGGGTCCGGCGGCGTCTGTGGGGCTGGGTTTCGCCGCCTTCGCCGTGGGCTGGGCCCTGGTCCGTTTCCTGTCAGCGGCGACGCCGCAGTTGTCGGACGTCGTGTTCGCGCCGGTGCGCGCGGCGGCCCAGCGCAAGACGGCGGCCGAGACCTTCGCCCACGCCCTCAGCCTATCGCTCGACTTTCACCAGACCAAGCGGTCCGGCGCCCTGTCGCGGGTGATGGATCGGGGATCGCGCGCCGTCGACTTCCTACTGCGCATCCTGATGTTCAACCTGGGGCCGACGGTGCTGGAGCTGGTGCTGGCGGCGGCGGTGCTGGGCGGCAAATACGACTGGCGCTTCGGCGCGGTCGCGGTGGCGGTCGTGCTGGTCTATGCGGTCACCACCTTCGCTATGGCCAACTGGCGGCTGGAACACCGGCGCGCCATGAACGCCGCCGACAGCGAGGCGGCGGGCCTGTCGGTGGACGCCCTGCTGAACTATGAGACGGTCAAGTCGTTCGGCGCCGAAAGCCGCGCGGCCGAGGCCTATGACCGATCCCTGTCGACCTATGTTCAGGCCTCGCTGAAGGCGAACACCTCGCTGGCCGCGCTGAACCTGATCCAGGGCCTGATCATGAACGTCGGCCTGGGCGTCATGGCGGTCATGGCCGGGTTCGAGGCGGCGGCCGGGCGCATGGGACCGGGCGATGTGACGGCCGCTGTGCTGATCATGATCTCCCTCTATGCGCCGCTGAACATCCTGGGCTTCGCCTATCGAGAAATCCGACAATCCTTCATTGACATGGAGGAGATGCTTAAGGTGACGCGCCAGGCGCCGCAGGTGGCCGACGCGTCCGACGCGGTGGCCCTGACCCGGCCTGAAAGCGGCTGCGGCGCCGAGATCGTCTTTGATCATGTGGGCTTCCGGCACGACGCGCGGGCGGCCGGGCTGGACGACGTCAGCTTTGTCACGCCCGCCGGCACGACGACCGCTTTGGTGGGTCCGTCCGGCGCCGGTAAGTCGACCATCGTCAAACTGGCCCTGCGCCTGCTGGACCCGCAGGAAGGCGCGGTGCTGATCGACGGTCGGGATGCGCGCGGCCTGACCCAGGCGTCCCTGCGTTCCGCCGTGGCCCTGGTGCCGCAGGACGTGGCCCTGTTCAACGACACCATCGCCGCCAACATCGCCTTCGCCCGGCCCGATGCGGACGAGGCGGCGATCTGGGCCGCAGCCGAGGGCGCCGAATTGGCCGACTTCATCCGCGGCCTGCCCGAAGGCATGGAGACCCGCGTCGGGGAGCGGGGTCTGAAGCTGTCAGGCGGCGAGCGCCAGCGCGTCGGCATCGCCCGCGCCCTGTTGGCCGACCCCTGCATCCTGATCCTGGACGAGGCGACCAGCGCGCTCGACAGCCGCACCGAGGCCGCCATTCAGAAGACGCTGCGCAAGGCGAGGGCAGGGCGCACGACCCTGGTGGTGGCGCACCGACTGTCCACCGTGGCCGACGCCGATCAGATTCTGGTGCTGAAGGCCGGCCGCATCGTCGAGCGCGGGGCGCACCATGAGCTGGTGGCGCGTCAGGGCGGAGAATATGCGGCCCTGTGGCGCAAGCAGACGCGGGGCGCCAGGACGCAGGCGCCTCAGACCTGATCCGGCTTTAGCCCTTGGCGCCGCCGGGGACCTTGGCCTTCAGCACGTCCTTGAGACTCTCCAGCACCTGGGCGCGGGCGTCGTTGGCCTCGGCCGGCAGTGTCAGCAGCAGGCGCAGCGCCTGGGCGTGGACGGTGACGATGCGCCAGTCGAAGCTTTGATCTTCCGGCGCCGCGTCGATCAGATCGCACAGGTTGGCGGCGGCGGTGCAGATGTCCTTCATCTCGAACGGCCCGGCCGCATCGATCACGGCGCTGGAGCGAGCATAGGCCTGATCCAATGCGGCGGAGGCTTCGTCCGTACTGGAGGGCGGCTTCATGCCCGCCAAGGCGGACACCTGTTCCTCGATAACCTCTCGGCTGCGGGCCTCATACTCGGCCAGATTGGCGTGCGCTTGCTTCAGCGCGGTTCCGACGCTGACGCCGCCGGGCTGGTCGATCAGGGTCGACAGGCGCGAGCGACGGCGATTGTGCGTGATGACGGTCATAATTCTATCGAGCCTCTGCGCTGGGCTTCGAATTGCGCTTTGCGAATCTCTTCGGAACGACGCTCGGGACCGGGCCAGGGTTCCTCTTTGAAGCGACGGTCCGGGCCGAAATAATCGCCGACCTCCAGGAAGGGGCGCGTATCCTTCGCCACCCAGACGATGCGTTCCAGCAGCACCCCGGCGCTGAACGGCTTGGTGATCAGGAAGTTGGCCCCGCAGTCGCGCGCCTCAGACACCTTGGAGCGGCGAACGTGGGCGGCGGTCATGATGACGGGCGCATAGGCGTTCGGCTCCAGCCCCGAGCGACGCAGCCAGCGCACGAACTCATAGCCGCTCATGCCCGGCATTTCGCAGTCGACCAGGATCAGATCGACCGGATGCGTCTGCAGAATCTTGATGGCCTCGGCGGCTTCGGCGCAGGTGTGGCGCACCTTGATGCCGAAACCCAGCAGCGCCTGCGCCGTCAACTCCATCGCGAAAGGGGAGTCGTCGACGACCATCGTCATCGCCCCATCGAAGTTGAAGACCGCGCTTTCGCGCAGGGTTTCGCCGACCCCGTTCATGCCGCGCATGGGAGCCTCGAATCACGCATCACTGAGCCTTGGACGAATCGCATCGGCGCAGCTTCGACGCCGAGGAGCCGCCTGGCAACGGCTCGCTGCGTTCGATCAGCCCAGACGGCCGATGGCGTAGAAACGGTCGGCGCGCTGCTTCTTCAGCTGTTCAGCCGACAGGCCGGACATGGCCTTCAGTTCTTCTTCCAGAACCTGACCGACGTTCTGAATGGCCTTTTCGCGGTCGGCGTGGGCGCCGCCCAGCGGCTCGGGGATCACGCGATCGACGATCTTCAGCTCGATCAGGTCCGGCGCCGTGATCTTCATGGCGTTGGCCGCGTCCTTGGCCCGCGAGCCGTCGCGCCACAGGATGCCCGCTGCGCCTTCCGGCGAGATGACCGAATAGATGGAGTGCTCCAGCATCAGCACCCGGCTGGCGGCGGCGATGGCGATAGCGCCGCCCGAACCGCCTTCGCCCGTCACCGTGGCGATGGAGGGCACGCCCAGCGTCAGGCCGCGCTCGGTTGAGCGGGCGATGGCCTCGGCCTGGCCGCGCTCCTCGGCGCCCAGACCCGGATAGGCCCCGGCGGTGTCGACAAACGTCAGGACCGGCAGGCCGAACTGCTCGGCCATGTCCATCAGGCGGACGGCCTTGCGATACCCCTCGGGGCGGGCCATGCCGAAGTTGTGGGTGATGCGGGTCTGGGTGTCGTGGCCCTTTTCATGGCCCATGATCACGACCGGCTGGCCGCGGAAACGCGCCAGACCGCCCAGGATCGCCTGGTCGTCGCCGAACTGACGGTCGCCGTGCAGTTCCACGAAGTCGGTGAACAGGCCGTCGACGTAGTCGATGAAGTGGGGACGCTGCGGGTGGCGCGCGACCTGGGTGCGCATCCACGGGTCAAGGTTGGCGTAGGCCTTCGTACGCATGGCGTCGGCCTTTTTGCGCAGGGCGGCGATCTCGGTCTCGAACGATCCGCTGGTCGGCGCCAGCAGCGACAACTCGGCGATCTTGGCGTCCAGTTCGGCGATCGGCTTTTCGAATTCGAGATAGTGCGTGGCCATTAGGCGTCCGTGAGGAGGAAGCGCGCATTGCGCTACGGAAGGCGGCGGAACCTAGAGCGCGGAACGCTTCGGAGCAAGCGCGGGTTCAGTCGTCCTTCGCCAGAGGATGGTTGGCGTGAACCACCTGGGACAGGCGGTCAGTGGCGACGTGGGTATAGATCTGGGTGGTCGAGATGTCGGCGTGGCCCAGCAGGGTCTGGACCACGCGCAGGTCGGCGCCGCCTTCCAGCAGGTGGGTGGCGAAGGCGTGGCGCAGGACGTGGGGGCTAATGCGGGCCGGATCGATCCCCGCGGTGATGGCCGCCTGATCCAGCAGTTGGGCGAAGCGGCGCGGGGTCAGATGGCCGCTTTTGCCGTGGGAGGGAAACAGCCAGGCGCTGTCGGGCGTGTTCGGCTTGCGCGCGGCGTCGCGGGCGTCGAGCCAGGCCTTGATCGCCTCACGCGCGGCGGTGTTGAGGGGCGCCAGCCGTTCCTTGCCGCCCTTGCCGCGCACGATCAGATAGGCCGGATCGCGCCGCACGGCCTCGACCTTGAGCGCCAGCAGTTCGGAGACTCGCAGGCCCGAGGCGTAGGCCATCTCGACCAGGGCGATCAGGCGCAGGCCTGCTGCGCTGTCTGCGGCGCCGGCGGCGGCCAGCAGGGCCTCGATCTCGTCGCGACTCAAGGTCTTGGGCAGGCTGCGGCCCTGTCTGGGCGCGTCGAGGCGGCGCGAGGGATCGTCGGGCCGCCAGCCTTCGCCCAGGGCGAAGCGGTAGAACTGGCGCACGGAGGCGCGGCGGCGTGCGGCGGTGGCGGCCGACAGCCCGCGCCGCGACAGATCGGCGAACCACGCCTCCAGCGCCTCCTGCGGCGCAGCCATAAGTCCCCCGGCGTCGCCCAGCCAGGTCTCCGCGTCCGCCAGGTCCCGGCCATAGGCGGCCAGCGTATGGGGCGAGGCGTCGCGCTCGACCGCCATCATCTCTAGGAACGCTTCGATCTGCGGTGTCATGCCGTGTCAGGTCGTCTCTTCTGAGGTGTGGAGCCGGGCGGCGTCTCGTGTAGAGGGTATACGGACCATGCCTTCCGACGCCTCGCCTGATTCCTTCCCGCTGTCTTCGGTCCGCACCATAGCCCTGGTGGGGCTGATGGGCGTCGGGAAATCGACGGTGGGGCGGAGGCTGGCTCAGAGACTGGGCCTGCCGTTCGCCGACGGGGATCAGGTGATCGAGGAAGCGGCGGGCATGACCGTCAGCGAAATCTTCGCGTCGCGCGGCGAGGCCGAGTTCCGGGCGGGCGAGGCGCGGGTGATGCGCCGCCTTCTGGAAGGGCCGCCGATCGTGCTGGCGACCGGGGGCGGCGCAGTGCTCAACCCCGACACGCGCGCCTTGATGAAGCAACACGCCGTCAGCGTCTGGATGCGGGCCGATCTGAAGGTGATCGCCGAACGTGTAGGCCGGCGCGATACGCGCCCCCTGTTGCGCGGACGCGATCCGCTGGTTGCGCTGAACGAGTTGGCCAAGGCGCGCTACCCCATCTACGGACAGGCCGATGTGACGGTCGATGTGGGCGGCGGCTCGCACGGTCAGGCCGTGGACGCCATTCTGAAACAGTTGCGCCGGTTCGGGCGGCAGGAGACCAAGCGATGACGACGACGATCCCGGTCGCAGGCGGCGCTTTCGCCCCCTATGAGGTCGTTGTCGGGCGGGGCCTGCTGAAGGCGGCGGGCGCCGAGGTCGCGGCGCTGAAGCCCACGCGCGCCTTCATCGTCAGCGACGAGACGGTGGCGGCCATCCACGGCGAAACGGTGCGCGCGTCTCTGGCGGCGGCGGGGCTGGCGACGGGGCTGGTGACGGTTCCGGCGGGCGAGGCGTCCAAGTCGTTTGAACAGCTTGAGGCCGTTCTGGATCGACTGCTGGCCGAAGGGCTGGATCGAAAGAGCATGGTCGTCGCCCTGGGCGGCGGCGTGGTGGGCGATCTGGCCGGCCTGGCGGCGGCCCTGTTCATGCGCGGAGTCGATTTCGTGCAAATTCCGACGACCCTGCTGGCTCAGGTGGATTCCTCGGTCGGCGGCAAGACGGCGATCGATACCCCGCGCGGCAAGAATCTGATCGGCGCCTTCCACCAGCCGCGTCGGGTGCTGGCCGACATCGAGGCGCTGGCCACCTTGCCGGTCCGTCAGGTGCGCTCGGGCTGGGCCGAGGTGCTGAAGCACGGCCTGATCTGCGACGCGGCCTTCTTCGACTGGCTGGGCGACACATCGCCTTCTGGGGGCGCAGCAGGAGCGAAGGGCGATCCTGACGCTCTGGAACGGGCGGTGATCCGCTCGGTCGAGATCAAGGCCCAGATCGTCGGCGAGGACGAGAAGGAGGCGGGCCGCCGCGCCCTGCTGAACCTGGGCCACACATTCGGTCACGCCCTGGAGGCCGAACTGGCTTTCGGCGAGACCCTGACACATGGCGAGGCGGTGGCGCTCGGCTGTGCTATGGCCTTCCGCTATTCGGCGCAGCAGGGTCTGTGTTCGGTGTCCGAGGCTGATCGCGCTGAGGCGGGCATCCGCGCGGCGGGCCTGCCGACGCGGCTGTCGGACATCGACCATCGCTTCGCCGCCGACGCCCTGATCGGGCGGATGGCGGGGGACAAGAAGGCCGAGGGCGGGCGCCTGACGCTGATCCTGGCGCGGGCCGTGGGCGACGCCTTCACCGACAAGAATGTGAACGCCGAGGCGGTGCGCGCCTTCCTGATCGGAGAGGGCGCGGCGTGAACCTGCCGCCCGTCGTCCTTGAAGACGCCTTCGTCCGGCTGGAGCCGTTCACCGAGGCTCTGAAGGATGATGTGAGGGCGGCGCTGGATTGCGATCGCGACGCCTGGAACGGCATGGTTGGGGCGGCCTATGGGCCGCATTTCGACGGCTGGTGGGAGGCGGCGAGGAAGGCGATGGCGACGGGATCGCGCATCGCCTACGCCGTGCGGCGGCGCAGCGACGGCGCTGTCGTCGGCACAACCAGCCTCTATGAGATCAGGCCCGAACACCGGCGCTGCGAGATCGGCTCGACCTTCTACCGGCCGGAGGCGCGCGGCGGCGCGATCAATCCGGCCTGCAAGCGTCTGTTGCTGGACTACGCCTTCTCGAACGGGGCGATCCGGGTCGAGATCATCACTGACGCCCTGAACGCCGCCAGTCAGGCGGCCATACGCAAGCTGGGCGCGACCCACGAGGGCGTGCTGCGCAAGCACAAGACCACCTGGACGGGCCGGGCGCGCGATACGGCCCAGTTCGCCATCCTGGACGACGACTGGCCCGAGGTGCGGCGGCGGCTGGACGAGCGGCTGGCGGCCTTGGCCTAATCCACCGCCCGGCACTCGGTCGGTTCGCGGTCGCCGGCGCTCCATGTCGCCATGACGCCCTTGCCGCGCAGTTCATAACCCGAGGCGCGATACCAGATCCCGTCGGCGGCGCGCTCCTGATACAGATCGACCGCTTCGCCGTTGGAGTTGCGCACGGTCGCCATCTGGCGCGGATTGTCGAAATCGACCGAAAGCCGCTCAGAGTTGTTGCACAGGTAGACTGCATGGACGACGCGGTTCAGGGCGCGGTCCTGAAGCTCGGCGCCGGTGCGGCGACGGGCGGTTTGGGCCTCGACGGCCCGCTGGCGCACCGTATCGCTGTCGGTCGGCGCCTCGCGGGGCTCCTGCCCGCAGGCTGACAACAGAACGAGGGCGGAAACGGCGACGGTCGGCCATAGGATGCGGGTCGGCAATGGAGGCCCTCTCAAGGTCAAGCTTGGAGCTTCAACGCCCGGTGTCGCCCGGCGTTCCTGCCCGGGGTTTCCGCCGTGAACGGAAGAAGCCGCGCAGCATCTCGGCCGCAGGGTCGGCCATGACGCCGCCCTCAGTCTGCGGCCGCCAGTGGCAGGTCGGCTGGTCGAAGAAACGCCCGCCGTGGAGCACGGCGCCGCCCTTGGGATCGTCGGCCCCCCAGACCACCCGGCCGATGCGGGCGTGGCTGATGGCGCCCGCGCACATGGCGCACGGCTCCAGCGTGACATAGAGAGTCAGGTCCGTAAGGCGATAATTCTGCAACGTCGCCGCCGCATCGCGCAGAGCGATGATCTCGGCATGGGCGGTCGGATCATGGGCTGTGATGGGCCCGTTTTGCCCGCGCCCAAGCACTTCGCCGGTGTTTTCGTCCACGATCACGGCCCCGACCGGCACCTCGCCAGCCTCAGCCGCCGCTTGCGCCAGATCGAGCGCCATGCTCATGAACCGCTCATCATGGATCGCCATCCCAAAGACAACGACAAGAAGCCCCGCTCCCGTCAAGACGACGGCGCGCGCGGTCCCCGTAATTTCGCCGACAAGGGCCCGCGAAAGCCCTTCGACAAGGACGGCAAGCCGGGCGGGAAGCCCCGCGACCGCGCCGAGGGCCGTTCCGGCGGCAAGCCTGCACCCGAAGCCAAGGCGCCGGAACGCACCGAACGAATCGCCAAGGTCATGGCCCGCGCGGGCATCGCCTCGCGCCGCGAGGTCGAACGGCTGATCGGTCTGGGCAAGGTGGCGGTGAACGGCCGCATCCTGGCCACGCCCGCCGTGCTGGTGAAGCGCGACGACAAGATCACCGTCGACGGCAAGCCGATCGGGGCGGCCCAGGCCACGCGCGTCTGGCGCTATCACAAGCCTGCGGGCCTGATCACCAGCCACAACGACCCGGCGGGCCGCCCCAATGTGTTCGACGCCCTGCCCAGCGGTATGCCGCGCGTGATTTCGGTCGGCCGTCTTGATCTGGCGACCGAAGGACTGCTGCTGCTGACCAATGACGGCGAACTGAGCCGGGCGCTGGAGCTGCCGGACACGGCTCTGGTGCGTCAGTACCGCGCCCGTGCGCGCGGCCGCATCACTCAGGAACAGCTGGACAAGCTGAAGGACGGCGTGGTCGTCGACGGCGTCCGCTATGGCCCGGTCGAGGCCACCATCGACAAGGCCAAGGAAAAGGCCGAGGGCGAGAAGTCTTCGGCCAACCTGTGGCTCAGCGTCCAGATCACCGAGGGCAAGAACCGCGAAGTCCGTAAGGTGCTGGAAAGCGTCGGCCTGACGGTTAATCGCCTGATCCGCCTGGCCTATGGCCCGTTCCAACTCGGCACCCTGCCGGTCGGCGCGGTCGAGGAAGTCGGCCCGCGCGTGATCCGCGAGATGCTGGCCGAGCACATCCGCCCCGAGAACCTGCCCACCGGCAATACGGTCGAGACGCTCGCTCCGACGCCCGGCCGCCGCACCGGCGCTCCGATCGTACGCGGCAAATCGGGTTCAGCCATGTCCGACCCGTCGCGCAAGCCCAGCCGCGTACGCGCCGCCGAGACGGCTGCGGAGGAGGGCGCTGAGTTCGGCAAACCCGCCAAGAAAGAAGGCTGGGCCAAGGCCAAGCCCAGGTTCGAGCATTCCAAGAGCTTCAAGCCGCGCGCCCGTCCGGGCGAGGGGGAAGGCGCCGGGAACGACGACCGCCCGCGCCGCCCGTTCAAGCCGCGTGAACCGCGCGCCGACCAGTTCATCGACGACCGTCGCGGCCCGCCCAAGGGCGGTCGCCCCGGCGGCAAGCCCGGCGATAAGCCTTTCGGCCGTTCCGGCGGCGCAGGCGGGCGTTCCGACGCGCGTCCCAACGACCGCTTTGGCGAGCGGTCGGGCGACCGGCCCGGCGGACCTCGCGGCGAGGGTAGGCCTTTTGGAAGCAAGCCGTTCGGGGGCAAGCCCTCTGGCGGCAGACCCTTTGGCGGCAAGCCTTCGGGCGGCGGCGGTCGCGGCGGCCCGCGCGGACGCGGCTGATCCATGCGCATCGTAGCGGGTAGCCTTAAGGGGCGCGCCATCGTCACGCCCGAGGGGCAGAACACGCGCCCGACCTCGGATCGGGCGCGTCAGGCGATCTTCAACGTGCTGGAGCACGCCCCCTGGGCCGAGGGCCTGCATGAGGCGCGGGTGATCGACCTGTACGCCGGTTCGGGCGCGCTGGGGTTCGAGGCTCTGTCGCGCGGGGCGGCCTTCTGCCTGTTCGTGGATACGGACGACGGCGCGCGCGGCGCCATTCGTGAGAATATGGACGCCTATGGTCTGTTCGGCCGGTGCCGTGTGCATCGGCGCAGCGCAACTGACCTGGGGCCGCGTCCCGGTTCGGCGGGCGAGGCCTTCACCCTGGCGTTTCTGGACCCGCCTTACGCCAGGGGACTGGGCGAACAGACGCTGGCGCGCTTGCTGGAGGGCGGCTGGCTGGCGCCGGGCGCCATCGTGGTCTTCGAGCGCGGCTCGGACGAGCCCGAGATCGACACGCCCGGCTATGAGCGGTTGGACGCGCGCGACTATGGCGCCGCGCGCGTCCTGTTCCTCAGGGCGTCAGAAGCCTCGGCCTGAGGTCCGGTTGTCGGCCCGGCTGCGCAGGCGGCTGAGGCCGTCGCGGTTGACGACATAGGGGCCGCCATTGCGGGACTTGATGACGCCCTTGCGCTTCAGGCTGCGCCATTGATCAAGGTTGCAGCTGTCCAGCACCCAGCCTTCGCGGGTGAAGCAGCGGGCGGCCAGGATGCGGCCCTGTTCGTCGCGTTCCAGCAGGATGCGACCGCCCTGGGCGAGGGCGTGGAGCGTGCGTTGCTCCGCACGTGACAGGTTCATGGGATTGAGATTTCCAAGGCATGAGAAGACACGCGCCCGGCGCAAGGCTGCGCGGGGCGGGCTCAGGAGGCCTCGGGACGATCAGCGTCCGGGCCTATGCCGTGGCTACAATCTCAAACATGGTCGATCCCGTTGGGGGAAGGGGGCGGACTTCTAGCGCAGGACGACAGCCACGGCTAGGCTGGCGCCATGATCCTGCACCGCCGCACCTTTCTGGCCGCCGGCGCCGCTGTCGCGGCGGCGCCCTCCGTATCTCTCGCGCAGACGGGCTGGGCGCCGCGCGCCTCGATGTCGTGGCCGACGCAGGAAATCTACTGCGCCGCGTTGGATGGGCGGATCACGGTCGCAGGGGGCCTGGTCCGCGCGGCGACAGGCGGGCTGCACATCAATGATCGAACCGCCGTCTATGACGTGAAGGCCGACCTCTGGAGCGAGGGGCCGCGACTGCCGCAACCGCGCCATCACCCGATGCTGGCGGCGGCGGCTGGACGAATCTGGGCCTTCGGCGGCTACGACCGGCGCGACGGCGGCGAATGGACGGCCATGACGGATATATGGGCCATCGATCAGGGCGTCTGGGCTCAGGTGGGTGAGATGCCCGAGCGTCTGTGCGAGACGGTCGGGCTATCGGTGGGCGATCGGGTGCACCTGATCACCGGCCGCTCGCCCAAGGGCGAGGCGAACGGTCAGTGGAACGATCAGGGCGACGTGGCGACCCATCTGGTCTTCGACGCCGCCGCCAATCGCTGGGAGACGGCGCGTCCGGCGCCGATGGCCCGCAACAGCGCGGCGGGCGCCGTGCTGGACGGCAAGTTGTTCGTGGCGGGCGGCCGCACGGTGGACGGCGGCGGAACCGGGCGGCTGGACCGCTATGATCCCGCCAGCGACCGCTGGGACACCCTGGCGCCGATCCCTGCCTCGCCCGCGACCGGAAAGCAGGTCGGCGGCGGTCTGGCTATGGCCGAGGCGGGCGGAAGGCTGGTCGCCTTCGGTGGTGAATGGTTAGAAGGGCGAAGCGGCGGGGTCTTTGCCGAGACCTGGCTCTATGACCCGGCGCGCGACGCCTGGACGGCGGGACCGGCCATGCGCACCCCGCGTCACGGTCTGGCGGCGGCCAGCGTGGATGGAACAGTCTACGCCCTCGGCGGCGGCGAAGTCGCGTCGGGCGGCAAGGCCAGCGGTCTGGTCGAGGCGCTCAGCCTCTGAGACGCCTGAGCTCGGCGGCCAGGGCGCGGGCGCCCGCCGTGACGTCGGCCCAGGTGACGTCGAAGCCGTCGTCCTCGCCGAAATAGGGGTCGGCCACGGCCTGACCGGCGCGGCCCTCGACGTGGTCCAGAAGCAGGCTCAGTTTCGCCGTGGCGTCGGGCGGGGCGAGGCGGCGCAGGTTCGCCAGATTCTCGTGATCCATCGCCACCAGATGGGTGAAGCGGCGGAAGTCGGCGGGCTTCACCTGGCGACCGCGCAGGGCCGAGATATCGACGCCGTTCCTCAGGGCGACTGCCTGGGCGCGCGGGTCGGGCGGAGCGCCGACGTGCCAGCCGCCGGTTCCTGCGGAATCGGCGATCACATCCAGCTTCAGGCGACGCGCTTTTTCGCGGAAGGCGGCCTCGGCCAGCGGCGAGCGACAGATGTTGCCGAGACAGACGAAGAGGACGGAAGGAGCCATGCCCTCAAGTAGCGAAGCGGTAGGGCGACGAAAAGATCAGCGCCGCCCGAACAGCCTCTCGAGGTCGTGCAGCTTCAGCTCCACATAGGTCGGACGGCCGTGGTTGCACTGGCCGGAGTGGGGCGTGGCCTCCATCTGGCGCAGCAGGGCGTTCATTTCGGGCGCCGACAGGACACGGCCCGAGCGGACCGAGCCGTGACAGGCCATGGTGCCGCAGACTTCGGCCATGCGCTCTTTCAGCGACAGGGCGGCGCCGTGTTCGGACAGGTCGTCGGCGATGTCGCGGATCAGGCCCTGAACGTCGGTGTCGCCTAGCAGAGCCGGGGTTTCGCGCACCAGCACCGCGCCCGCGCCGAACGCTTCGACGATCAGGCCCATTTCGGCCAGTTCATCGGCCTTGGCGGCGACGCGCTCGGCTTCGGCGGGGTCCAGTTCGACCACTTCGGGCGTCAGCAGGGCCTGGCGGGTGACGGCGCCATCGGCCATCTGGGCCTTCATCCGCTCATAGACGAGACGTTCGTGGGCGGCGTGCTGGTCGACGATGACGAGGCCGTCGCGGGTCTGGGCCACGATGTAGTTCGCATGAAGCTGGGCCCGCGCAGCGCCCAGCGGATAGTCGATCAGGTCGACGGGGGCAGGGGCGCCAGGCGCGATTTGACCGGCATGTTCGGCCTGGATTTCGCCCAAGGTGCGGAAGCTGGGGGCTGCGGATTCACCGCTCCATGTGTGTTCGACGCGGCCAGAGCGTTCGTTGAGGCCAGGGAGGTTCTGGGCGGCGGCGGCCGGTTGCGACCAGCCTTGCCAGCCGCTCCAGCCCGGCGCGGCGTTGCTGAATGACTGCGGCGTGGCGGGGTTGTAGAGGGCATCGCCCGTATGCGGCCGGAACCCTGACAGGGCGTCTGCAGCGACCGTGGTCGAGGCGCGGTGTCCCGCCGCGTGCAGGGCGTGGCGCAGGGCGCCGACGATCAGGCCGCGCACCAGCGCCGGATCGCGGAAGCGCACCTCGGCCTTGGCCGGGTGGACGTTCACATCGACATACAGCGGGTCGATGTCGATGAAGAGGGCCGCCGCCGGATGCCGGTCGCGCGCCAGGAAGTCGGCGTAGGCCCCGCGCAGCGCGCCCTGCAGCAGGCGATCGCGCACCGGGCGGCCGTTGACGAACAGGAACTGGTGCGCCGCATTGCCGCGCGAATAGGTCGGCAGGCCCGCATAGCCGGACAGGCGCACGCCGTCGCGCTCTTGGTCGATCAACAGGGCGTTGGCCTCGAAATCGCGGCCCAGCAGGGCGCCAAGCCGCTTCAGTCGCCCCTCGTCGCCGGGGTGTTCGGCGGGCAGGCGCAGGGTGGTCTTGCCGTCCAGCGTTAGGGTGAAGGCGACGGCCTCGTGCGCCATGGCCTGACGCTTGATCTCTTCCGAGATGGCCATCGCCTCGGCCCGCTCGGACTTCATGAACTTCAGCCGGGCAGGGGTGGCGTAGAACAGGTCGCGCACCTCGACCCGCGCGCCGTGCGGGCCCGGGAAGGCGGCGGGCGACAGGGGGCGCTGGGCGCCGCCTTCGACGGAGACGGCCCAGGCGTCGTTCTGGGGCAGGCCCGTCTCGGCCCGGGCGCGGGTGGTGATGTTCAGCCGGGCGACCGAGCCGATGGAGGGCAGGGCCTCGCCCCGGAAGCCGAGGGTGAATATGCGCAGCAGGTCCACGTCGCCTGCATCGTCCGGCTCCAGTTTCGAGGTGGCGTGGCGTTCGATGGCGACAGGCAGTTCGTCGCGCGGGATGCCCTTGCCGTCGTCGGCGATGAGGATGCGGGTCAGGCCGCCGCCGTCCGCCTGGATCTCGATGCTGCGGGCGTCGGCGTCGATGGCGTTCTCGACCAGTTCCTTGATGGCGCTGGCCGGGCGTTCGACCACCTCGCCTGCGGCGATGCGGTTGACGGTTTCGGGGGGGAGACGGCGGATGGTCATGTGAGTCGCAAGGATAGGCGCCGTCGTCGCCGGACGCACCTCAATCCTTTTTTCGTGAGCCGGATGACGATTTTCGTGATGCAGGGACTTGAAGCGCGTCAATGGCAACTTATACTGTTGCAGTCGCGACGGCGAGGCCGAGCTGACACACGACCTGTTTGCGGACCTTCTGTCCAGTTATCGTTTCAACCGCCTGATTGAGGTTTTCTCCCCCATGAAGATCAAAGCCGCCCTGATCGCCGTTTCGGCCGCCGCCCTGCTGGCCGCCTGCAGCCAGCCCGCCGATACCGCCGGCGCACCGACGACCGACGCCGCCTCGACCGCTCCGGTCGCGCTGAAGGCCACCTCGGGCGTCTATGTGATGGACCCGACCCACGCCTCGCTGCAGTGGTCGTTGCCGCATAACTCGATCTCGAATTACACGGCGCGCTTCAACAAGTTCGACGCCAAGATCACGCTGGATACCGCCAACCTGGCCAACAGCACGGTCGAGGCGACCATCGACCCGACCTCGGTCGACGCCAACTATCAGGGCGACTACGTCGGCACCCACGCCGCCACCGGCTTCAAGAGCTGGAGCGAGGACATCGCCAAGAACAAGAACTTCCTGAACGCCACGGCCTTCCCGCAGATCACCTTCAAGTCCACCAAGGTCGAGCTGACCGGCGCGCGCACGGCCAAGGTGACGGGCGACCTCACCTTCCTGGGCGTGACCAAGCCGGTGACGCTGGACGCCACCTTCAACGGCGATCTGGAAAAGCACCCCTTCATGCCTGTTCCGGCCATCGGCTTCGCGGCTGAGGGCAAGTTCAAGCGCACCGACTTCGGTATGCCGCTGGGCCCGGTCGGCGACGAGGTGACGATTCGCTTCGACGCCGAGTTCGTTCAAGAAGCCGCTCCGGCCGCACCGGCTGCCTGATAGGCGAACCACGACGAAGGGGCGGGGCCGTTTGGTCCCGCCCTCTTCATGTTCAGACTGACGCGAGAGTTTTCATGACCCGCCGCCCCAGCCGATACAGCGCCGTCGCCATCGCCCTGCACTGGCTGATTGCGGTCGCCATCCTGTCGATGATCCCGATGGGCTGGTGGATGAGCGACGCCATTGCTCAGCCGGACACTCAGGCGCTGGCCTATCGCGTTTTCCAGATTCACAAGTCGATCGGCTTTCTGATTCTGGCGCTGACGGTGCTGCGGATCGTGTGGCGGCTTACGCACCCGGTCCCGGCTCTGCCGGGCGCCATGAAGGGGTGGGAGCAGTTCGCCGCGCGGGCGACGCACGCCGCCTTCTATGCCCTGATGCTGGCCCTGCCGCTGACGGGGTGGATCTATGTCTCGACCGGCTGGGCCGTGGTCACGGACACGCCGCTGGCCGTGGCGACCAGCTGGTTCGGCCTGTTCACCATTCCGCACCTGCCCTTCATCGAGCACGCTTCTGAAGCCGCCCGCCGCGCTACGGCGTGGATGGCCATGGGCGCGCACAGCAAGCTGGCCTGGGGCGCCATCGTTCTGGTCGTCCTGCACGTCGGAGCGGCGCTGAAGCATCAGTTCTTCGACCGCGACGGCGTGTTGTCGCACATGATCCCGGTCCTGCCGCATGGCGACGACAGTCACGGCCTTGCGCCCGAACCGACGCCAGCCCTGCGCTGGGCCGAGCGGCTGGCGGGCGTTGCTTTCGTGGTTGTGATCGGCGCCGCCTTCGGTCTGGCGGCCAGGCCTGCGCTGAGGGCGGAAGGGCAGGCGGTCGCCTCCGCGCCCGTCGCGGCGCCTGCAGTCGACGCCGCCGTGACGCCGGGCACGGCCGCAGCCTGGACCGTGGACAAGGCCGTCTCGACCATTCAGTTCGCCGGAACCCACACCGGCAAGGCGTTCACCGGCCGGTTCGAGCAGTGGGACGCGCAAGTGTGGTTCCACCCGGCCGATCTGGCGGGCTCGAAAGCCGTAGTGACGGTCCAGACCGGTTCGGCGAAGACGGGCGACGCGACCCAGGAAGGCAGCCTGCCGGGCGCCGAATGGTTCGATACCGCGACCTATCCGACCGCCCGGTTCCAGGCGACGGCGTTCAAGGCGCTGGGCGGAAACCGCTATGAGGCGGCCGGAACTCTGCGGATCAAGACGACGACGGTTCCGGTCGTCCTGCCCTTCACCTTCGACGAGGCGAACGGGACGGCGACGGTTGCGGGCAAGCTGGAGTTGGACCGCACGGCCCTGAACATGGGCATGATGTCCGACGCGGGCGGCGACTGGGTGTCCAAGGCCATCGGCGTCGAGATCAAGGTGAAGGCGACGCAGGCGGGGTAGGCCTCTTTGACGTTCAGCCTACCTGCGCCCGGTGCCGCAGCATGGCGTCGGCCAGGACGATGGCGGCCATCGCCTCGACCACCGGCACGCCGCGCAAAGCGACGCACGGATCGTGACGGCCCTTGGTGCGCAGATCGACTTCGGCGCCGTCGCGGTTGATCGACTGGCGCAGGGTCAGGATGGAGGAGGTCGGCTTGAACGCAACTCGCGCGGTAAGGGGCTGGCCCGAAGAAATGCCGCCCAGTACGCCGCCCGCCTTGTTCGACAGGAAAACCGGCCGGCCGTCCGCGCCCAGGCGCATTTCGTCGGCATTGTCCTCGCCCGACAGCTCGGCTGCGCCGAAACCGGCGCCGATCTCGACGCCCTTGACCGCGTTGATGGACATCAGGCCTGCAGCCAGCTCAGCGTCCAGCTTGCCGTAGAGGGGCGCGCCCCAACCGGCGGGCACGCCCTTGACCTCCAGCGCCACGACGGCGCCGATGGACGAGCCCGCCTTGCGCACACCGTCCAGATACTCTTCCCAGGCGGGCACGACCTCGGCCGAGGCAGCGAACAGGGGGTTGTCGTAGACGGCGCCGAAGTCGATGGCGTCGTCGGCGATGCGATGCGGGCCGAGCTGGACCACGCCCGCGCGGATGACGATGCTCTCTCCCAGCACCTTGCGGGCGACGGCGCCGGCCGCCACGCGGCTGGCCGTTTCGCGCGCGGAGGAACGGCCGCCGCCGCGATGGTCGCGCACGCCGTATTTGCTTTGATAAACGTAGTCGGCGTGGCCGGGGCGGAAGGCGCGGGCGATCTCGCCATAGTCCTTGGACCGCTGATCGGTGTTCTCGATCATCAGGCTGATCGGCGTGCCGGTCGTGACTGGACCGTTTCCGTCATCGAAGACGCCGGACAGGATTCGGACCTGGTCGGCCTCCTGCCTCTGGGTGACGAAGCGGCTGCCGCCGGGCTTTCTCAGGTCGAGCCAGGGCTGAATGTCGGCTTCGGTCAGCGGGATCAGCGGCGGGCAGCCGTCGACGACGCAGCCGATGGCCGGGCCGTGGCTTTCGCCCCAGGTGGTGATGCGGAACAGATGGCCGAAGGTGTTGTGCGACATGACGGCGAGGCTTAAGCCGCCATGCGCTGCGGCGTCCAGACCCGAGTGAACCGAAGCAGCATATCCTCGGCCGCTGAGGGCAGTTCGTCAGACGGAATCAGCTTCACGAACAGGTCGCCTGCAGGACGCCGGCCACGCGCGGGCAGGCCCAGGCCCGGCATGCGCAGGCGAACCGGCGCGGTCATGTCCGGCACCAGCCATGCCGGTTGCGGCCCGGCGTGGGTGTCGATCTCGATCCGTCCGCCGTCTCGCATCAGCCGCGAGGCGATCGGCCAGTCCATGAACAGGTCCGCGCCCAGCACCGACAGGCCATCTGCAGGGCGGATCAAGACCGGGATCAGTCCCTTGACGTCCTTCAGGCGAATACGATCCGCCGTTCGTACGCCGGGCGGGACATGCACCAGCAGCTGGCGGCCTGACGCCCTGACGCAGACGGTTCCGCCGCTCAGCGCCTGCATGGGGGTCAGTACGATCAGGGCCGGGATGACCTGGCGCGCAGGAAGGGGCGTCTCGGCTCGGCTTTCGACGCGAACAGGCGCGGGCAGGGCGGGGAGTTGCGCCTGCAGCAGGCGGTAGGCGGCGACTGTTCTTCTGAACCGCTCGGCGTCGCCATCGGGATGGTCGGGGTGAACGGCCTTCACAGCGGCGCGAAACGCCGCCGTCAGCCCATCGGCGTCCGCGGGGCCGCGCAGCCTCAACAGCATCCGTGCCTCGGCCATGGAAAGAAACGGCTGCGCGTTCATGGCGACACCGTGCGGGACTATGGTCAAGACGAGGTTAACCGTCTTTCGATGCGCCAGCGCGGAACAGGGTGCGCGGCGACGCTTTGGGCTATTGACACAGGAGCCATGTCAGCCAGGGATGGCCCGCGCCTTTATGCGGCCTCAGGAAGCCTTGTTAGTGACTATGTCGGTTATCCCGCCCAGCCCATCCGCAGACGATTACGCCGCCCAGTTGGCGGCCAACGCCGATGACACGATCTTTGATCGTGATGAGCCGATCGGCCTGTTCGTCGAATGGCTGGAAGAGGCCAAGCGCAGCGAGCCGAACGACGCCAACGCTATGGCTCTGGCCACCGTCGATGCAGAAGGCATGCCCGACGTCCGCATGGTTCTGTTGAAGGATGTCGATGCCCGGGGCTTCACCTTCTTCTCCAACCAGGAGAGCGCCAAGGGAGAGCAGCTTTGGGCCCATCCGGCGGCCGCCCTGCTGTTTCACTGGAAGAGCCTGCGACGCCAGGTCCGCGTACGCGGCGCGGTCGAGCGCATCAGCGCCGAGGAGGCCAGCGCCTATTTCGCCAGCCGGGCGCGGGAAAGCCGCATCGGCGCCTGGGCCTCAGACCAGTCTCGCCCTCTCAGCAGCCGCGATGCGCTGGAGGCGAGGGTCGCCGAACAGACGGCGAGGTTCGAAGGCGAGGAGGTGCCGCGTCCGGACCGCTGGACCGGCTGGCGCGTTCTTCCTCAGCAGATCGAGTTCTGGCGGGACCGTCCGTTCCGCCTGCATGATCGGCTGCGGTTCGATCGCGTGGCGGAGACCTGGTCGACCAGCCGCCTGTGGCCGTAAAAACGGCCTCTCAGGCCTGATAGCGTGACAGGAAGGTCCGCACGGCGTCGGCGGCGATCTCGGCCGTTGCGCGTTGGGCGCGGACCTGGCCGCCCGTGACCATGGGCACGAAAAAGACGGGATGCTCGATCATTCCCATCAGTTGCCCTGCCGCCCAGGAGGCCTTTTCCAGCTTCAGATCGCCGCTGGCCTCCATCTCGTTCAGCGCGACGATCAGCGGCCCGCCGAAATCGTTCTTCGCCTTGTCGAAAAAGGCGATGGCCAAGGCTTCAAATCGCGACCGTTCCGTGATGACCAGGCGGAAAATGGCCTGGACGAAGGCGTCGCTCATGAAGTCGGCATAGGTTGTGAGGAAGCCCAGCAGACGCTCTTGCGGCGACCCGGTGCAGTTCTGGACCGCTGACATTCTGACCGTGAAGTCGGCCGCCGCCTCCTCGATCACCGCCGCAAAGAGGGCGGCCTTATTCTCGAACATCGCATAAAGGGTGGCGGTCGAGACGCCGGCCTCTCGTGCGATCGGCTCCATCCGCGTGCCGACATAGCCTTCGGTGATAAAATGCTGCCGCGCCTGCCGGACCAGCGCCGTGCGCCGAGGGTCGTCGATATCGTTGATAGGGGCCGTCATGGCGTTCACCAGCCTTTCGCCGGAGATTGCCTTTAAGTCGCCGCAATTGCAACGGGATCGTAAAACGTCACGCCTGACCGTCGTTACGCCAGCCAGGTCTCTAGCAGGGGGTGGGCGAGGACGGGCGCGGCCAGTCGCACGACGGCCTGGGGGTCTTCCAGACGCACGGCCGCCGTGGCGTCGGCGACGATGAAGTCAGCGTGGACTCGCGACGGCTCGGTCAGCCGTTCATGGCCGGGCCGGACGGTGCCGAGGTACTGTTGAATGACTGATTCCGCCGTGCGGCCGCGTTCAGTCTGATCGCGCAACAGGCGTCGGATGAAGCGGATGTCCGCAGGCGTATCGACGAACACCTTGATATCGAACAGCGCCGCCAGGGCGGGCGTGCATAGCAGGTGCGTGCCTTCGACCACGATCACGTCAGTGGCGCTGACCGGTTCGCCCTGCGCCTCTCGCCCGTGATGGATGAAGGAATAGACGGGCGCCGTTATGGCCTGTCCGCTCTTGAGCGCAGCCAGATCGGCGATCAGCAGATTGTGATCGCGCGCCGCCACGTCGTCGAAATCATGCGTCGCGGCGTCGAAGCCGGGAATGGACGCGGCGTCCAGATAGTAGGAATCTTCCCGCAACAGCGTGGCTATGCCGTCGGGCAGGGAGGAAACAAGGGCTTCGGCCAGGGTGCTCTTGCCCGAGCCCGAACCGCCGGTGATTGCGATCAAGATGGTCATGGGCGCTCTACTTCCTCCGGACGCGTTGTAAGGCAAGCCCGGCGTGGGCGGTTTTAAGGCGATCTGTCGCGGGCAGGCTTCCCTTGCGTCACGTTGCCTGTGGCGGTTCACCTGTCTTAGCGTGGCGACAAGCGCTGCTTTCAATTAGGCGCACATACGAGGGAAATGCCGAATGCTGGGTATGATGCAGGACTGGCCGTTGACGGTCGACAAGATCCTGGACCACGCGAAGAACTGGCACGGGGGACGCGAGGTCGTGACCCGCTCGGTCGAAGGGCCGATCGTCCGCACCACCTACGCCGCCATTCATGATCGCGCGCGCCGGGTTTCGAACGCCTTGCTGGCCTGGGGGATCAAGCCGGGAGACCGTGTGGCCACCCTGGCCTGGAACACCGGCAACCACATGGAGACCTGGTACGGGATCATGGGAATCGGCGCCGTCTGCCACACCCTGAACCCCCGTCTTTTTCCCGAGCAACTGGCTTACATCATCAACCATGCCGAAGACCGGGTCATCTTCACCGACCTGACCTTCGTGCCGCTGCTCGAAGCCGTCCTGCCGCACTGTCCGACGGTCGAGCGGGTCATCGTGATGACCGACGCCGCCCACATGCCTCAGGCCAAGCTGCCGAAAGCCGAGGCCTATGAGACCGTTCTGGAACAGGTCAGCAGCGACGTCGTCTGGGGCGGCTTTGACGAGCAGACCGCCTGCGGCCTCTGCTACACATCGGGCACGACCGGCAATCCAAAGGGCGTGCTGTATTCGCACCGTTCGAACTTCATCCATACCCTGCTGGGCCTGCAATCGACGGTCATGGGGGCGACGCCCAGCGAAGTGATCCTGCCCATCGTGCCGATGTTCCACGCCAATGCCTGGGGCATAGCCTTCGGCGGGCCGGCGGCCGGATCCAAGCTGGTCATGCCGGGCGCCAAGATGGACGGCGCTTCTGTCTATGAACTGATCGAGACCGAAGGCGTGACCTTCTCGGCCGCCGTGCCGACGGTCTGGCAGGGGCTGTATGGTCATATGGTCGAGAACGGGCTGAAGTTTTCGACCCTGCGCAAGGTTCTGATCGGCGGGTCCGCCTGTCCTGAGGCCCTGATCCGAGGCTTTCAGGACCAGTTCGGCGTCGAGGTGGTTCACGCCTGGGGCATGACCGAGACGTCGCCGATCGGCACCATCGCTAACCTGACGCCTGAGCTGAAGGCCAAGCCCTATGACGAGCAGATGGCCTGGCGTCTGAAGCAGGGCACGCCGCCGCTGGGCGTCGAACTGAAGATCAAGAATTACGGCGGGCAGGAAATGCCCCATGACGGCAAGACCTTCGGCCGGGTCATGGTCAAGGGACCGACCATCGCCGGCGCCTATTTCAAGGGCGAGGGCGGGGACATCCTGGACCACGAGGGCTTCTTCGACACGGGCGACATCGCCAGCGTGGACGCCTACGGCTTCATGCAGATCACCGACCGCGCCAAGGATGTGATCAAGTCCGGCGGCGAATGGATCAGCTCTATCGACATCGAAAACATCGCCGTGGGCCACCCGAAGGTCGCCCTGGCCGCCGTCATCGGCGCGGCGCACCCGAAGTGGGACGAGCGGCCCGTGCTGTTAATCAAGCTCAAGGATGGCGAGGCCGAGGACAAGCAGGAGCATCTGGACTTCCTGCAGGGCAAGATCGCCAAATGGTGGATGCCTGACGATGTCGTCTTCGTGGACGACATTCCGCTGGGCGCCACGGGCAAGATTGATAAGAAGACCCTGAGAGAGCGGATGAAGGACTATCAATTGCCCGCCGCTGGCTGACTGCTAGGGAGGATCCCATGTCGACGCCCCGCCCCAAGGGAAACACGCTCGCCAAGCTGCTTCTTGCAACGACGCTGCTGGCGCCGGGCCTGCTGTTGGTTGCGTCCGCAGGAACCCGAGGCGAGCTGTGGAGCACGGACTTCGGCATGGGGGTGCTGGCGCTCACGGTCGGACGCATTCTGGCCTACCTCGGTCTGGCGGCGGCTCTGGTCGCCTGCCTGCTGGCGTTTCGCGAGCGTCGTCTCATGGGTATCGCCGGCGCCGCCCTGCTGATCGCGGGCGCGACGATCGCAGGCTATGTGCTTCAGGAGCGTCGTTTCACCGACGCGCCGCGCGATGTGACCACGGATGTGAATGAGCCGCCCGCGTTCGCTCGGGGCCTTGCGGCTGAAAGGCGCCTCGCCGGCACAGACGACAGCCATCCTCGGGCCTGTGCGGGACTTGAGCCTGCATCGACGCAGGTTGCGCCTGAAACGGCCGCCTGGGCGCTTGAAAAGGCAGGCTTCACCGTGTTCGGCACGTCTCCCTTCCGAGTTGATGGGCGTAAGCAGAGCGCCTGGTTCGGCGTCACCCACGACGTCACCGTTCGCATCCGCCCTGGCCGGACAGATGTGCGCGTCGCCGGACGAGACAGGCTGAAAATTGGTGATGAAGCCTGCCGCCTCGCCAAGGCGGTGGCGGCTGAACTGACGCCCTAATCGCCTTCAGTCAGTCGCCAGTGGGCGCCAAGCTGGGCTTCAGGCTCGGCATGAACGCGTCCCTCCTTCAGCAGCTTAATCAGGTGGCCCAGCACCGACAGGCTGGCGGCGGGCCAAAGGCGTGCATCCACGGCGGCGTACAGGATCGGCACCATTTGCGCGATGATCCGGTCGCCTGCCGCCAGTCGGGCCATGATCTGGGCTTCCCGCTCCAGTCGGTGCGCGCGATAGGCCTTCAGGAAGGGCGCGACCTGGGTTATCGCTGGGCCATGTGTGGGCCAGATGGTCGAAAAGCCGCGCGTCAGTACGGCGTCGAGGCTTTGCATATAGGCCGTCATGTCACCGTCAGGCGGCGCCACGACGCTCGTCGACCAACCCATGATATGGTCGCCGCTGAACAGGGCGTTCTCTTCCCTTAGAATGAAGGCCATGTGGTTCGAGGCATGGCCGGGCGTCGCCATCGCCTCAAGGGTCCAGCCGTCGCCCTCGATCCGTTCTGCGCCGGTCAGGACGATATCGGGACGGAAATCCTCGTCGTCATCCTCATCCAGGCCGCTGTCCGAGGCGTGAATGGTGCGCGCGGGCGGCTGCATGGCCAGGATCGGCGCGCCACCGACCGCTTCTGCGAACGGGCGGGCTAGGGGGGCGTGGTCGCGGTGCGTATGGGTGACCAGCACATGACTGACCGTGCGTCCGGCCACCGCGCGCAGCAGGGCGTCCAAGTGAACGTCATCCAGCGGGCCAGGGTCAATGACCGCCACGCCCGCGTCAGGCCTATCCCGGCCGATGATATAGGTCCCCGTGCCTGTGAAGGTGAAAGGCCCGGGGTTGTCCGCAATGACGCGCTGGATCAACGGCGAGACCTGATCGCGCCGTCCATAGGCGAAGTCGAACTGGCGAACGTAAGGGATCATGGCCAGCTTCTCTGCGCGCCGTCAGCCTTAAGTTCAACCTACTGCCGCTTCACCCGTACGGCGCGGCTCTTTCCCGCAGTCAGCAGAAAGCTGCCCAGAGCGGCGCGACGGACGCGCACTTCTGTCCCGTTTCGATTCTGGAAACGAACCGGGGCGGAATCGATTTGTCGCCATTCGCTGCCATCGGCCAGCCGGAAGGTCCATTTCCCTTCATGATCCTGGCCCGCGCCCAGCAAGGTCGTTTCCACCGAATCGAGATCGGATTCGCCCTGCTCTCCATCACTGCCTCTGCTGAAAAGAGCGGGCAGAGCCGGAGCGGTAAAGCCGAATAGCTGACGACGCGCTTCGCGAATCTGTTGGCGCTCCATCACCACCAAATCGCCCTGGCGTTCAGCCGTATCCAAAGCGTCCGCCGTTCGGTCAAAGCAGGCCAAACGCGCTGCTGCATCCGGCATGGCCCGGCACTCCGACAGCGCACTCAGCATGGCGGAGCGTTCAGTGGTGTGAACTTGCGCCACGGCGTCGCTGCTGAGGCCGAACGCGCTGATTGTGGCGGCGCAAAGGGTCAACATTAGTCGCATTTTAGCCCCATTCGAAATTTCAGTTTTGACAAGGAAATGTCCGTTATGCTCGAAGCGCGTTCAAATTCATGCTCGTCATAGCGTGGCGAAATTACGACATATGAGAGGCGCAATCGTAACTGTCATGTAATTTGCGTGGCCTATATTCGATCAGCATGCCTACCCTGCTGTCTGGATATCGGCGGAACGTCCAGCCTGGATGCCATCCGAGGTTATCCGTGGTCGACGGGTGGAGGGGGACTTCACCGGAGTCGATCACCACTTAGGAGGATGAACCTTGAAGCTTCAGATCAAACGCGAGCGTCTGCTGACGTCGACGATGATCGCGGGTCTCGCCTTGGCCGGCTTCGCCGCGCCGGCGATGGCTCAGACCACGGCGGCTGCTCAGGCCGATCAACCCAGCCAAGTCAGCGACATCGTTGTTACGGGATCGCGTCTGCGTCAACCAAACCTCACCACCACCAGCCCGGTGACGCAGGTGACGGGCGAGGATATCGACGTTCAAGGCGTGACGCGCGTCGAGGACCTGGTGTCGCAACTACCGCAGGCCTTCGCCGCGCAGAACTCGACCGTCGCTAACGGCGCCTCGGGCACGGCGACCGTCTCGCTACGGAACTTGGGCTCGTCGCGCACCCTAGTGCTGATAGATGGAAAGCGGATGGGCTATGGCTCGCCTCAGGACGATGCCGCCGACTTGAACCAGATTCCTGGTCAGATGGTCGAGCGAGTTGAAGTTCTGACCGGCGGGGCTTCAGCCGTCTATGGCTCGGATGCCGTCGCTGGCGTGGTGAACTTCATCATGCGCCGTAATTTTGAAGGTATCGAAATCGACGCGCAGTACGGTTTTAATCAGCATAATAATAATTATGACGGCGTAGGTAACGTTCGCGACGTTCTAGCCGATCGAGCTGCTGGAAACCCGTCACAATACATGATGCCAGACGATAACGTCTATACGGGCTTCAGCCGCGAGATAAATATCTTGATGGGCGTCAATGCCCCTGATGATCGCGGCAACATCACGTTGTATGCGGGCTACCGGAAGAACAATAAGGTTCTTGGACGGGATTACGATTATTCGGCCTGCTCCCTTGGCGCCCCCGCAGCAGGTACGCCAGACTCTTTCCAGTGCGCGGGTTCAGGCACGTCTTATCCAGGTTTGTTCTCCGATTTTGGGAGCAATGAATTCAAGATTGGCGGCGTTGATGTAAACCCGATGCCGAGCTTCGACTTGACGCTTGGTAACGGCGGATTCCGAGACTACTCGGGTGCGGATGCCTATAACTTCGGGCCGTTGAACTATTTTCAGCGACCAGATGAGCGCTACACCTTAGGAGCGTTCGGACATTATGACGTTACTGACAAGATTGAAGTTTATACGCAATTGATGTTCAGCGACTATTCTACAGTCGCCCAGATTGCGCCGTCCGGGAATTTCTTTGGCGAATTCAAAGGTGGATTCCGCACTACGGATGGATCTTCATATGTGAACTGCGATAATCCGCTTCTGAATGCTGTCCAGGCGGCGGCTATCGGTTGTGGTGCGGCGGCTCAAGCCGCCTACGATACCTTCGTCTGGATCAATCCGGCGACTGATCTGCCCGAGCTGTCGGACGCAACAAACCCTGATGCTTTCCGTCTGCTCGACGATCCGAACTATGTGCCGATGTTTATCGGTCGTCGTAACGTTGAGGGCGGCGGGCGCCAGTCTGATATTCGCTATCAAGCCTATCGAGGTGTGGTGGGCGCTCGCGGTGATCTCAATGATGCGTGGAGCTACGATGTTGCAATTCAGTATTCTCGCTCGCAGTTTACCAACATCTATCGCAACGAGTTCTCAAATACGCGCCTAGCACGGGCTCTGGATGTTGTAGCAGATCCGGTTACCGGTAATCCGGTGTGTTCGTCTGTGTTGGCCGGCATCGATGCCGAGTGCGTCCCGTATAACATCTTCCAAGAAGGTGGCGTGACCCAAGAGGCGTTGAACTATCTGCAGGTCCCCTTGGTTGCGACGGGGTGGACCACCCAGCAGGTTGTGACGGGTTCTATGACGGCGGATCTCGGTGCTTACGGTTTGAAGACGCCGTGGGCTTCGCGAGGCGTCCAGGCGGCGTTTGGTGCTGAGTATCGCCGTGACGCCCTGGATCTGACCCCTGACGTTTCGTTCACGTCCGGTGATGGGGCTGGCCAAGGCGGCCCGACCTTGGGTCTAAACGGCGCCAATCAGGTGTATGACGTCTTTGTCGAAGCTCAGGTGCCGATCGCGGAGGGGATGGCCTTTGCTGATCAGTTGTCGGTCGACTTGGCGTATCGTCACTCAGAGTATGAGCTAGGCGGCGGTACTGATTCCTGGAAGTTCGGCGCGGATTGGGCGCCGGTTTCGTCGGTCCGCTTCCGTGCTAGCATGCAGCGTGCTGTTCGGGCGCCAAATGTCATTGAGCTGTTCACCGCGCAGGGCTTCAACCTGTTCGATATGGACAACGACCCTTGTGATGACCTGAATGACGATGCGGATGGCGTTAATGGAAGCATTCCGGCATCTTGTATCGGTAACAATCCTTGGCAGGTCTCAGACTCTCAGTCGCAAAGTGGTGCATTGAGCAGCCCTGCGGGTCAGTACAATGTTCTTCAAGGTGGATCTGCTGATCTTAATCCTGAGGAGTCGGATACTCTGACCCTGGGCGTTGTTTTTACGCCTGTATTCCTGCCAGGGTTCAATCTGACTGTTGATTATTTCAACATTAAGGTCGATAATCTGATCTCTTCTATTGGCGAGCAAAACTCGCTTGATGCGTGCTATACGGCTGGTCTGCAGGCCGCTTGCGATAACATTCAAAGAAACGCAAATGGTCAGTTGTGGATCGGGTCGGGTAATGTGCGCGACCTCAATACCAACATTGGGGGCTTGAAGACGTCTGGCGTCGACATCGCAGCCAACTATAATGTCGATCTGGCCGACTTCGGTTGGGAGCGGGCAGGTACGCTTGGCTTCTCCATGGTCGGCACCTGGATCGAGAAGCTCGAAACCGATACGGGCTTAGGCTTCGACAACTCGGTGTATGATTGCGCGGGCTTCTACGCCAACCAGTGCGGCGTGCCGAACCCGGAATGGCGCCATCGTATGCGCGTTGACTGGGGAACTCCGATCGATGGTCTGAATATCAACGGCACCTGGCGTTATTATGGCCCGGCTGAAATTGCTGTTCTGGGTGCAGACGGGAGCTTGAACAACGCTGCTGCAGGCCGCCTGGATCGAGAACTGGATGCCCAGAACTATTTCGATCTGGCTGGAACCTGGCAGATGCGGGACAATATCTCGGTGCGCATGGGCGTGAATAACGTCTTTGACTCCGATCCGCCGCTGTCCTACTCGGTTGGTACGACGGGTAACAACAACACTTATCCGCAACTCTACAACGCCATGGGCCGTTACTTCTTCTTCGGCGTTACGGCTAACTTCTAAGTCTCCACGGAGATTTTAAGCGAGGCGGCGAGCTTTCGGGCTCGCCGCCTTTTTTCCTTGAGCGTTGAAAACCGGGAAGAGCCTAGGAACTGGCGCTCATGGACGAGGAACGGGGAGAATACCGCACACGAAATCGGCAGGCGGCCGTTATGCGCGCCTCCGGTGTACCGTTTCGATTTCAGGAGAAGAGGGAAGGGCGGTGCGCCACTCCCTCAAAGCCTTGAGAGGAGTGGCGCGAGTGACGGGGCTCGAACCCGCGACCTCCGGCGTGACAGGCCGGCACTCTAACCAACTGAGCTACACCCGCGTTGCTCTCCCCGCGAGGAGGAGAGGAAGGAGCGGATACGGGGCGTCATCGCTTCGGTCAAGCGCATTGTCGCGCTTTTTGATAAAAATCTGCGAATTCAGTTGTTAGCGACGTTTTTCCGAGGCTCGCTGCTCTGGTGGAGGCGGGGGCGTCGCGCGCGCCGATGTCCCCCGCATTGATGCAGCGCGCCTGCCTTGCTCAGGCCTTCTCCCAGCCCTTTTCGACAGCCCAGACGGCGAAGGCGTAATCGTGGGCGATGTCCTTCAGATAGTCGAACCGGCCTGACGAGGCGAAGTGGCCCGCTTCCATGTTGATCTTCAGCAGCACCGGCTTGCCGGAGATCGAGGCGGGACGCAGTTTCGCCACCCACTTCTCAGGCTCCCAATAGGTCACGCGCGGATCGGACAGGCCGCCCGTCGCCAGCAGGGCGGGATAGGGCTTGGCATCGATCTGGTCGTAGGGGCTGTAGGACAGGATGTAGTCATAGGCCGCTGCGTCCTCCAGCGGGTTGCCCCATTCAGGCCATTCCGGCGGCGTCAGAGGCAGGCTGGTGTCGCTCATGGTGTTGATGACGTCGACGAAGGGCACGCCGCCGATCACGCCGGCCCAGAGTTCGGGCCGCATATTAGTGATGGCGCCCATCAGCAGCCCCCCCGCAGAGCGGCCCTCGGCGACGATGTTTCCGGCCCTGGTGTAGTTCTGCGCGATCAGGTGCTCGGCGGCGGCGATGAAGTCGGTGAAGGTGTTCTTCTTGGTGAAGCGGCGCGCTGTCAGGAACCAGTTCCAGCCCTTGTCTGAGCCGCCGCGAATATGGGCGATGGCGTAGATGAAGCCGCGATCCACCAACGACAGGCGGTTGGTCGAGAAGCTCGCCGCCATCGGAATGCCGTAGGAGCCGTACCCGTAGAGCAGCAGCGGCGCCGACCCGTCGACCGGAGTGCCCTTGCGACGCAGCACCGTCACCGGCACCAGTTCGCCGTCCGAGGCCGGGGCGTTCAGCCGTTCGACCACATAGTCGGCCGGGTTGTGGCCCGAGGGGATTTCCTGAACCTTGCGCAGGGTGCGCTCGCGCGTCTTCAGATCGTAGTCATAGGTCGAGGTCGGCGTCGACGGGGAGTTGTAGCCATAGCGCATGACCGTGGTGTCGAACTCCGAGGCCCCGCCCAGCGACAGGGCGTAGGCGGGCTCGTCCACGGCGATCTCATGTTCGGCGCCCGCTCGGTCGCGGATGACGATCTTGGTGTTGGCGTCGGCGCGTTCCTGGCGGCCCAGATAGTCCTTCACCAGGGCCACGCCCTCGATGAAGCGGCCGGGCGTGTGCGGGATCAGATCCTTCCAGTTGGCTTTGCCGGGCGAGGCGGTCGGGGCCTCCATGACCTTGAAGTCGATGGCGTCGTCGGCGTTGGTGCGGATGACCCAGCGGTCGCCCCAGTGGTCCAGGTCATACAGGCGGCCGACGTGGCGCGGCTCGACCACCACGGGCGTCGCCGTGGGGTTTGCGGCCGGGATGGTGCGGCTTTCCGAGGTTTCCTGATTGCCGATGGTGATGACGATAAAGGCGTCGTCGGCGGTGCGGCCGATGCCCTGGAACATGCCCTCGTCGGTTTCCTCGTTGACCAGGGCGGTCTCGCCGCCGCGCGCCGGGCGTCGGAAGATCTTGTCCGGGCGACCGTTATCGTCGCGGTTGGTCCAGAAGATCCACTGGCTGTCGGGCGAGAAGGTGAAGTTGGCGCTGGCCGATTCGATCGGGTCGGGCAGCACTTCGCCGGTGGCCAGATCCTTCACATAGATCTTGTAGACTTCGGACCCCTGCGCGTCCTCGGCATAGCCGAACAAAGCGTGGTCGGGGCTGTGCTCGGTCGCCGAGACTTCGGAATAGGCCTTGCCCTCGGCCAGCTTGTTGCAGTCGAGCAGGATGACCTCGCCCTCCTTCTGGCCGCGGGGGCGGCGGCAATAAAGGGGGTGCTGGTCGCCGGTGTTGTAGCGGACGTAGTATTCCCAGGGGCCGTCGGCGGCGGGGACGGAGCTGTCGTCCTCCTTGATACGGCCCTTCATCTCTTCGAACATCTGAGCCTGCAACGGCAGGGTCGAGGCCATCATGGCCTCGCGATAGGCGTTCTCGGCCGTCAGGTGCTCCTTGACGTCGGCCTTGATCAGCGACGGGTCGCGCAGCACGGCCTGCCAGTTGTCGTCCTTCATCCACTGATAGTCGTCGACGCGGACACGGCCCAGCTGCTCGATGCGGACAGGAACCTTCTTGGCGACGGGCGGCGTGGGTTTGGACATCGAGGCTCCGGTACTCTGGCGGGCAAGG
Source organism: Brevundimonas sp. LPMIX5 (assembly GCF_003576505.1). Classification (NCBI taxonomy): domain Bacteria; kingdom Pseudomonadati; phylum Pseudomonadota; class Alphaproteobacteria; order Caulobacterales; family Caulobacteraceae; genus Brevundimonas; species Brevundimonas sp. LPMIX5. The sequence continues at coordinate 338,374 of NZ_QWTZ01000002.1, read as the reverse complement.
GCGGGGGAGGCGGCGACCAAGCCGACGGCGGCGGTCGAGGCGATCAGTTCGCGGCGGTTCATGGCTTTGGCTTCCCCCTGGAATATGATTTGAGCCGGACCTTGTGCCCGGCGACGCTCGGCGTCAAATGGCGTCATGGTCATTCAGGATCTTCCGCCCGAACAACCGGCCGTCGTCGCCGCTGCGCCGCCCGAATGGGATCTGACCGTCGGGGTCATCAACGCCACCGTGCAACTGGATCAGTCCATCGACGGCGGCCAGCGAAAGGTCGGCACGGGCTTCCTGATTGCGGCGCCGCGCCCGGATGGGACGCCGCGCGTCCTGTTGGTCACCGCGCGCCATGTGCTGGATGTCATGCCGGGGCGTGAGGCGCGGATAGGCTGGCGGACGGCCGAGGCGGACGGCGTCTGGAAATTCACGCCGGAAACCCTGACCATCCGCGATGCGGCGGGCGAACCAGTCTGGACCTCTCACCCCGAACGGGACGTGGCGGTGATGCAGATCTCAGCGCCGCCCGCCTTTGCGCAGGCGGCGATCCCGTCGGGCTGGCTGGCCGATGCGGGGGCGTTTGACCGCTGGCGCATGGGGCCTGGGGATGAGCTGATGGCGTTGGGCTATCCGCATGGGCTGTCGGCCAACCGGGCTGGTTTCCCGATCCTGCGGCTGGGACGGATCAGTTCATGGCCGTTGACGCCGATCCGGCATTTCCCGACCTTCCTGCTCGATTTCGTGGTGGCGCAGGGCAACTCCGGCGGACCCGTCTTCTGGACTCCGGCGGCGCGGCGCGTGCCGGGCGCGCCGGCTCCCGACCACCCCTTCATCGCCGGAGTGCTGGTGCAGGAGGTCCAGAGCGGCGGCCAGGGCATCGACCTGGGCGTTGTGGTCCATGCCGACTATGTGCGCGAGACGATCGCCCTTCTGGATCAGTCGGGGGATTGAGGCGGCGTGAATGGCTCGTCGTCGCGTAGCCGCCAATGATCGGGGGCTGCAGGTTCTTCAGGGTATTCCACAGAGCAGTCGAAACGTTCGCAGTATGCCGTTCGGATCCGCCAGGTCGATGCGAGAACGCCTTCGCCGGCTTCGGCATCACGCATCATTTCCTGTATCTCCGGCTCGTCAGAATAATAAGCAAACTCAATAGGCCTTGGCGTTTCGGTCAGGGCGATCATCCGGGCCATCATGCGGATGTTCAGGGCGTGGGCCTCTCGCGAGGAGAGGCCATAACGTTGATAGAGGCTGCGGATGAAGGCGGCCTGTTCGGGCGCCACTTCCGTTCTGAGCGCCTCGTCCAGCGCTAAGGGAATGATGTCGTCGCTCAACGGCTCATTATGTATCGCGCGAATCTCGTCGGAGGTTCGGGTCGCCAGTTCGATTTGTTCCGAGGTTGGGGAAGGCCCTGTCCAGCGATCTGTCGGAGGTAGAGGCGGCGGCATGTAAGAGGTGAAAGGCAGCCTTACCGAAAAGCTCAGGTTCTCAGGCGTATCACCGGGCCAATTGGCTTTGATGCGGCCGCGCTTGACGACCTCGACAGCGTGTTGCTCCAGACCAAGGCCGGACGGGCGGGCGTTTACGACGCATTCGCGCGCATAGCCGTCGGCATCAGCTACGCACATCACCACCGCTTTTCCTGCCAGGTTAAGGGTCAGCAAAGCTTCAGGAAAATCCTCTTCGGTTGGAGCCGGAGGAATAGACCAGGCCACGCGCGGCGTTTCGGGCTGCTGCTCTGCTTTGTCGGGAGACTGAACAAGAGCAAGGCCGGACGCGAGTGCTATAGTTGGCAAGATCATCTTTAAAAAAGCCTCCTGCTCCGCACGATGCAGGAGGCTTTGCCGTTTGAACAGTCTTCGACGACCGGATCAGCCCGCCAGCGCGTCCACAGTCATCCGTTGCAGCAGTTCCCCGCCCTGACCGACGGCGGCCAGACGGCTGGAGACGTGGCCCAGGACGTTGGCGGCATAGACTTCGTAGAGGTCCAGCTTGCCCTGCAGCCAGGCGGCGTCGCCGTCATTGGCGTCCAGTTTCGCCTTGGCCGCCAGGGCGCCCTTGGCCAGCATCCAGCCGCCGACCACATCGCCCATCAGTTTCAGATAGGCGTCAGCGCCCGCCAGCACGTCGGCGGCGCGGGCTGCGTCCGACTTGGCGTCCAGTAGCCACAGGGTGGCGTCCTCGACCGCCTCGATGGCGGTGGCGAAACGTTCGACCGGCTTGCCGGTATAGAGGCGGTCGATCTGGGCCAGCGTCGTCTTCATCTCGGCGATCAGGGCCTTGGCCGACTCGCCGCCGTCCATCGACAGCTTGCGGCCGACCAGATCCATCGCCTGGATGCCGTTGGTGCCTTCATAGATCGGGGTGATGCGGGCGTCGCGATAGTATTGGGCCGCGCCGGTCTCCTCGATGAAGCCCATGCCGCCGTGGACCTGAACGCCCATGGAGGCGACCTCGCAGCCGATGTCGGTGGACCAGGCCTTGGCGATGGGGGTGAACAGGTCCTCGCGTCCCTTCCAGGCCTTGCGCTCTTCCTCGGTGCTGGCGTGGCGGGCCAGGTCGGCGGCGACGCCGGTCGACAGGCAGATGGCGCGGGCGGCGGCGACCTTGGCCTTCATCACCGACAGCATCCGCCGTACGTCAGGGTGGTCGAAGATCGGCGCGTCTTTCTCGCCGGTCCAGACGCTGCGGCCCTGACGGCGCTCCAGCGCGTAGGCCAGGGCGTGCTGATAGGCGCGCTCGGCGATGCCGACGCCCTCGACGCCGACGGCCAGACGGGCCGCGTTCATCATGACGAACATATGGGCCAGGCCCTGGTTCGGCTGGCCGACCAGTTCAGCGCGGGCGCCTTCATAGCTCATGACGCAGGTGGGCGAGGCGTGGATGCCCAGCTTGTGCTCGACGCCGACCGGGCGGAAGGCGTTGCGCTCGCCCAGCGAACCGTCGGCGTTGACGGCGAACTTGGGCGTCAGGAACAGGCTGATGCCCTTCGGTCCGGCAGGCGCGTCGGGCAGGCGGGCCAGCACCAGGTGGACGATGTTGTCCGTGGCGTCGTGGTCGCCCCAGGTGATGAAGATCTTCTGGCCGGTCAGGGCGTAGGTGCCGTCGCCGTTGGGGACCGCCGTCGCCGTCAGGGCACCCAGGTCCGAGCCCGCGTGCGGCTCGGTCAGCACCATGGCGCCGGTCCATTCGCCGCTGACCAGCTTGGGCAGATAGGTCGTCTTCTGATGCTCGTTGCCGACCTGCTCCAGCGCTTCGATGGACGCTAGCGACAGCATGGGGCACAGGCCGAAGGCCATGTTGGCGGCGTGGACCGTCTCATAGGCCGCCAGTTCCAGCGCCTTGGGCAGGGCCTGTCCGCCGGCCTCGACCGAGGCGGTCAGGCTGGTCCAGCCGCCCGCAGCGAACTGCTGATAGGCGTCGGCGAAACCGGGGGCGGCCGTGACGGCGCCGTTGGCGTATTTGGCGCCCGCCAGGTCGCCGGGGCGGTTCAGCGGAGCCAGAACCTCTTCGGAAAACTGACCGGCGGCGTCCAGCACGGCCGAGGCGACATCGGCGTCGTAATCGGGAAAGGCGCCGGTCGCCGCCACCTGGCCGATCCCGGCCACGGCGTCGAGGGCGAAGGCGATGTCACGGACGGGGGCGCGGTAGCTCATCGGTTATCCTCAGAAAGACGTTGCGCTTCTGTCGGCCCCTGCGCTGTTGGGCGCAAGCCTGCTTGGACTTTGGTCGAGTTTCCGCGCACTGTACGCGCCTGTTTGAACGGCTGACGCCGCGTAAGGAAAGAGCGACCGTGCCCGCCGACCGACCCGCCAGGGGCGACAGCCCAGAAATCGCCGCTGAGGCGCTGAAGACGGGACGTCTGGTGATCCTGCCGACCGAGACGGTCTATGGGCTGGCGGCCGACGCCTCCAATCCTCAGGCGGTGGCGCGCATCTTTGAGGCCAAAGGGCGGCCGCGCTTCAATCCCCTGATCGCTCATGTCGCCAACGCCGTGGACGCCGAAGGCATCGCCGTGTTCGACGCCAAGGCGCGGGCGCTGGCCGAAGCCTTCTGGCCAGGTCCGCTGACGATCGTCGCGCCCGTGCGGGACCGTGATCGGGTGTGCGATCTGGCGCGGGCCGGGCTGGACAGCGTGGCCGTGCGCGTCCCGGCTCATCCGCGCGCCCGGGCGGTCATCGGCGCCTTCGGCGGGCCGGTTGTCGCGCCCTCGGCCAACCGTTCCGGACGGCCCAGCCCGACGACCTTTGCTGACGCCTTGGAGGAGACGGGTCAGGCCGTGGGCGCCGCTGTCGATGGGGGCGCTTGCGCCGTGGGGGTGGAAAGCACCGTCGTCTCTGTGCTGGACGGCAAGGTGTCCCTGTTGCGTCCGGGCTCTGTCACCCGCGAAGAACTTCAGGCCGTGGTCGGGCCTCTGGATGAAGGCGGGCAGGGGCATCGCTCGCCCGGTCGGCTGACTCTGCATTACGCGCCCGACGCCCCGGTGCGGATCGAGGCGGAAGGCGTCGAGGACGGCGAAATCCTGCTGGGGTTCGGTCCAGACGTCGGCGATCCGCGTTGGAACCTCAGCCCGACTGGCGACCTGCGTGAGGCGGCGGCCAATCTGTTCCGCCTGCTGCGGGAGGCGGATCGCATGAAGCCTTCCGGGATCGCGGTGTCGCCCATTCCGGCCAAGGGACTGGGCGAGGCGATCAATGACCGCCTGCGTCGCGCGGCGGGTTTCGTCGGCTAGAGAAAGCGCGCTTTCACATCCACACTGGAGGCCTTGCCGACCTTAGGCAGACAGTTTTCAAGCCAGGCTCCGGCCGCCGTCCGGCCGTGCTGCTTCAGCTTGTTCAGATAGGTCCATTCGGTGTCGAATTTGGAGTGCAGGGACTCGCCGCCCAGCCATTCGTCCGCCTCGATGACATGGATGCGAATGCCGCGCCGACGATCTTCGTCGGGCTTCAGCTTGCCCTCGGCGATCAGGTCCTGAACGAAGGCGACGGCGCGCAGTTCGGCGACCAGCGGGGCGTTGAAGACGATCTCGTTCAGCCGGTCGTTGATCTCGCCCGCCTCGCGCGGCGCCTCGTCGCGTTGGAACGGATTGAGCGGCAGCAGCAGCAGATCGTCCGGCGTGTCGGTGTAGAACAGCGGCCACAGCGCCGGATTGGCCAGATAGCCGCCGTCCCAATAGGGCTCGCCCTCGATCTCAACCGCCTGAAACAGTTGGGGCAGGCAGGCCGAGGCCAGCAGCACCTCAGGCGCCATTTCGTCGGACTTGAAGATGCGCGAGCGGCCCGCGCGCACGGCTGTCGTCGAGACGAACATCTGGATGGAAGAGGCGCGCAGGGCCTCGAAATCAACCGCTGGCTCTAGCACCCGGCGCAGCGGGTTCAGGTTGAAGGGGTTGAAGGCGTAGGGGCTCATCGACAGGGCCAGCGTCTGTCCCGCCTGCCACATCGGCGTGCCCTTCAGCCAGTCGGGCGTCAGGGCCTTGGACCAGACAGAGCTGTCGCCGAAGACGTTGCGGCCGCCGGACTGGTTCACCTCACGCCACAGCAGGTCCAGCGCCTCACGTCCGCCCTCGGCGCCGCCGCGTTCCAGTCCGGTGATCAGGGCGGCGGCGTTCATCGCCCCTGCCGAGGCCGCGGTGACGGCGCGCACGTCCAGCACATCGGCCTCAAGCAGCCGGTCCAGCACGCCCCATTGAAAGGCGCCGTGAGCGCCGCCGCCCTGCAGGGCCAGACAGACGGGTTTGCGCTTGGTCGCCATCAAACTCTCCGCCTTGCGGCCCTTGTGGCCGAATGAAACCTATTGGGCCGTCCAGCCGCCGTCGACGGAGAAGTGGGCGCCGTTGGCCGAGGCGCCGAGGTCCGACGCCAGATAGAGGAAGATTCCGGCCAGTTCGTCGGTCGTGACGAACCGCTTGGTCGGCTGCGAGCCCAGGATGACGTTCTTCATCACGTCTTCTTCGCTCATGTTGCGGGTGCGGGCCTGATCCTGGATCTGCTTGGCGACGATCGGCGTCTCGACGAAGCCGGGGCAGATGGCGTTGCAGGTGATGTTGTCCTGCGCCAGCTCCAGCGCCACCGTCTTGGTGAAGCCGATCACGCCATGCTTGGCCGCGACATAGGCGGACTTGAACGGGCTGGCTACCAGGCCGTGAGCCGAGGCGACGTTGATGATCCGGCCGCGGCCCTGCGCCTTCATGATCGGGATCGCCGCCTTGGTAGCGTAGAAGGCCGAGGACAGGTTGATGGCGATGATCTTCTCCCATGCATCGGCGGGGAAGTTCTCCACGGCCTCGACGTGCTGGATGCCGGCGTTGTTGACCAGGATGTCGAGGCGGCCCAGTTCGCGATGGGCCGTGGCGATCATGTCCTCGATCTGATCCGGCTGGGTCATGTCGGCGGGGTGATAGAGGACGCGCACGCCGGTCTCGGCGGCCAGATCTGCGCGGGTCTTCTCAATGGCGTCGGCGTCGCCCAGACCGTTCAGCATCACGTCGCCGCCGCACAGGGCGACAGCCCGCGCAAACGCCAGCCCGATGCCCGAGGTCGAGCCGGTGACGACCGCGACGCGGCCTTTGAGATCGTTCATCGCGAACATGACAGAAAGAACCCGTGGAAGATGATGCTGCAACGCAACCTAACCGCAGTCGTTCAATCTGGCGATCAGGAATTTCCTTCCCTGATGAATATCCAGTCCGTGTCCGTCGATAGAGTCTTGTCGAAGCGATAGCCGTCGCGGTCGAAGGCCTTCAGGTCCTCGACCTTCTCCAGCCGGTTCTCGATGGCGAAGCGGGCCATGCCGCCGCGCGCCTTCTTGGCGTAGAAGGAGATGATGCGGGCCTCGCCGTCCTTCTTCTCCTTGAAGTGGGGCGTCACGACCGGAAGCTTCAGCGCCCGCGCATCGACTGCGCCGAAATATTCGTGGCTGGCCAGGTTCACCAGCGTCTGCTCGGGCAGTTTTCCGGCGTCTTCGTTGAGGCGCAGCGAAATCCGCTCGCCCCAGAAATCATAGAGGGTGGCGCCGCGCTTGGTCTTCAGCCGTACGCCCATCTCCAGCCGATAGGGCTGGATCGCGTCCAGCGGCCGCAACAGGCCATAGAACCCCGACAGGATGCGCAGGTGATCCTGCGCCCAGTTCAGATCCTCGACAGACAGGGTGCGGGCCGACAGCCCGTCATAGACATCGCCCGCAAAGGCGAAAACGGCCTGAAGCGCGCCCTCGGACGTCTCATTGTCGAAGGCCTGAAAGCGTTGATAGTTCAACTCGGCCAGGGCATCGGAAATGGACATCAGGCGGCGCAGGTCCGCGCGGCTGAGTTCGCGCGTCACCTTGGCCAGTTCGGCCGTTTCATCGGCGCATCGCCTTGGCGTCACGGGGGCGTCGATGGCGGGCGGGTTGAAGTCCAGCTTTTTGGCTGGGGACAGGACGATCAGCAAGACGATCGACTCCGTATGCGTCTCAAGAGCGGGCCTCATAGGCCGCTTCCATGAGGTTTTGAACCGCCTGAAACGTCACATACGGTCGCAACTCATCAGAAGAGGACCGCCGGATTCATGATCCGCTGGGGATCGATGGCTTGCCGGATCGCCTGCATGGTCGCGATTTCGAGAGGCGATTTGTAACGTCGCGCCTCGTCAGTTTTCAGCCGCCCCAGGCCGTGTTCAGCCGAAATGGAGCCGTCGTAACGGGCTACGACATCGTGCACGACCTGCGATCCCTCCATCCAGCGGGCGATGAAGGCGGCGACGTCCTCGCCCACGCCGGGGATCACGTCATAGTGAAGATTGCCGTCGCCGACATGGCCGAAGACCGACACGCGGCAACCCGGATGGAACTGCTCGACCGCCGCCGTGGCCTCGTCGATGAAATCCGCGATTCGGGAGACGGGAACCGAAACGTCGTGTTTCCAGCCGCCGCCTTCGGGCTTGAGGGCGGCCGAATGCTCTTCGCGCAGACGCCAGAACTCGGCCTTCTGAGCGTCGTTCTGGGCGATGGCGGCGTCGACGATCAGACCTTCCTCGAAGGCGGCGGTCAGCAGGCGCTCCATCGCAGCCTCGGCGCCGTTCGGCTCGCCTGAGGCCAGCTCGATCAGCACATACCAGGGCGGCGTCGACTCCAGCGGTTCGCGCGTGTCGGGGATGTTCTTCAGCACCAGGCTCATGCCCAGCCGCTTCATCAGCTCGAATGCCTCGACCCCGCCGCCGGTTTCGGCTTTGGCGCGGGCCAGCAGCACGACAGCGTCGTGGTGGCTCTCCAGCCCGACGATGGCCGTGGCGCGGCTGCGCATGATGGGGAACAGCTTCAGCGTCGCCGCCGTGATGACGCCCAGCGTGCCCTCGGCGCCGATGAACATCTGCTTCAGGTCATAGCCGGTGTTGTCCTTGCGCAGGCGCTTCAGGCCGTTGAACACCTGACCGTCGGGCATGACGGCCTCGATGCCGAGCACCAGATCGCGCATCATGCCGTAGCGTAGGACCGCCGTGCCGCCTGCGTTGGTCGAGATCACGCCGCCGATGGTGGCCGACCCCTCGGCCGCGAGGCTGAGCGGGAAGAAGCGGTCCTTCTCCTTGGCCAGTTCCTGCGCCTCCAGCAGGGTCACGCCCGCCTCGACCGTCATGGCGTCGTCCAGCGGCGTCACGTCGCGCACCGTCCGCAGCTTGCGCGTGGACAGCAGCACCTCGCCATAGGGAATCTGACCGCCGACCAGTCCGGTGCCGCCGCCCTGGGTCACAATGGCGGTGCCATGACGGGCGCAGATCTCGACGGCGCGGGCGACGTCCTCGGTCGTGCGCGGCTGCAGCAGCAGCGGCGTCTCGCCGGTCCAGCGGCCGCGCCATTCGGTCAGCCACGGCGCCATCTCGGCGGCGTCCTGCGTCCAGCCGTCGGGCAGGGCGGCCTTGAGTTCAGCGAGGGATTCTGGCGTGGGGAGGGTCATATCGGCCTTGTGGCAAAAGGCGCGACGTGGTGGAAGCGCAAAACCATGCCTTCTGGCGGTCAATTTGGGGGCAAAACATGATTCCGACGCCGGCCGTGGGCGTGGTGTGCCTGAAAGGCGACGAAGTCCTGCTGATCCGGCGCGGCACGCCGCCGCGCGTGGGCGAGTGGAGCCTGCCGGGCGGACGGCTGGAGCCGGGCGAGCGCCTGGCAGACGCCGCCCTGCGCGAACTGCATGAGGAAACCGGCGTCGAGGCCGAGCTGATCGGTCTGGTCGACGTGGTGGACGGCCTGTTTCCAGAGGCAGGGCGTCATTATGTCCTGATCGACTACGCCGCGCGCTGGATCGCGGGCGAGCCCGTGGCGGCCGATGACGCGGCTGAAGCGGCCTTTTTCCCGTTCGAGGCCGCGCTGGCCAAGGTGGATTGGGACGAAACGCGGCGGATCATTCGCATGGCGCGCCGGATGGCTGACGGTGATGTCATGTTGAGGGAACCGGATTCGATGGCGCAGCAGGCGTCCGGCGGATAAGCTAGTCTCCACATCGGAGGGCCTAATGAATTTTTCGCTGATTTTCTTCGTGATGTTCGCGATCTTCGCGCTCATTTTCCTGTTCAGCGTGATCAAGATCGTGCCCCAGGGCCGTGAGTTCACGGTGGAGCGGTTCGGCAAGTACACGAAGACCCTGACGCCGGGCATCCACATCCTGACCCCGTTCGTAGAACGCATCGGCCGCCGCATGAACATGATGGAGCAGGTGCTGGACGTCCCGACGCAGGAGGTCATCACCAAGGACAACGCCATGGTGAAGGTCGACGCTATCGTCTTCATTCAGGTCATGGACGCTTCGGCCGCCGCCTATCGCGTCGAGAATCTGCCTTACGCCATCACCCAGTTGTGCTCGACCAATCTGCGGACCGTGGTCGGTTCCATGGATTTGGATGAAGTCCTGTTCCAGCGCGACAACATCAATTCACGCCTGCTGACCGTCATCGATGCGGCGACCGAGCCGTGGGGCGTCAAGGTCAATCGGATCGAGATCAAGGATCTGACCCCGCCCGTCGACATCACCAACGCCATGGCCCGCCAGATGAAGGCCGAGCGAGAGCGCCGCGCCATCATCACCGAGGCGGAAGGCGAGAAGCAGGCCGCCATAGCCCGCGCCGAGGGCGCCAAACAGTCCGCCATCCTGCAGTCGGAGGGCCGCAAGGAAGCTGCGTTCCGCGATGCTGAAGCCCGTGAACGTGAGGCGGAAGCAGAGGCCAAGGCGACGGCCATGGTGTCGGAAGCCATCGCGCGCGGCGACGTAAACGCCATCAACTACTTCGTGGCCCAGAAATATGTCGAGGCGTTCGGTGAATTGGCCCGCAACCCGACGGCCAAGACGGTCATCGTACCCGCCGAAATGGGCGGTCTGGTGGGCACCATCGCGGGCCTGGGCGAACTGGTAGGCTTGGCCAAGGAACAGCAACAGAGCCGGTCGGACATCCGTCGCGAACCGTCTCGCGCCGCGGCGGCTTCCTCGGCTTCGACGCCCCCCAGCCGCACTGTTTCGCCGCGTCGATCCGGCGGCGCCGTGCCGACGACGGAGTAGGTCATGGACTGGATCGTTTCGCTTCATGCGTCGCAGCCGTTCTGGCTATGGCTGGCGATCGGGGTCGTCCTCCTGGGGATCGAGGCGACGGCCTCGACCGAGTGGCTGTTGTGGCCGGCGGTCTCGGCGGGGCTGACCGCCTTGCTGACCGCCCTGGCGCCTCAGTTGGGACTTCCGATCGAAATCGGCGTATTTGCGGCGTTGACGGTCGCATCGACGGTAATGTCGCGCCGATTGATCAAGCGCGTGAATCCCAAGGATCAGCCGGACATCAACGACCGCAACGTGCGTCTGATCGGCGAGCGCGCTCGGGTCGTCGAAGCCTTTGTCGATGGACGCGGGCGCGTATTCGTGTCGGGGTCGGAATGGCCGGCTGAGATCGAGGGCGCCGCGCCTCTGGCAGGCGAGAGCGTCATCGTCGAATCGGTGTCCGGTCCGCGTTTGAAGGTGCGGGCGGCCTAACGCCCCCGCAACTCGTCTACGCCGCGATTGGCCAGTCCGTCGGCCCGCTCATTCAGGGCGTGGCCGGCGTGGCCCTTGACCCAGTGCCATTTGACCTCGTGGCGGTTGCGGGCCTCGTCCAGGCGCCGCCACAGGTCTTCATTCTTGACCGGCTTCTTATCGGCGGTCTTCCAGCCCCGGGCCTTCCAGCCGCGAATCCATTCGGTCACGCCCTGCATGACGTATTTGCTGTCCGTGTGCAGATCGACGCGGCAGGGACGCTTCAGCGCCTCCAGCGCCATGATGGCCGCCATCAACTCCATGCGGTTGTTGGTGGTCAGGGCCTCGCCGCCCCAGAGTTCCTTTTCATGGCCGCCGCCGGTTTGCAGAATGGCGCCCCAGCCGCCGGGGCCGGGGTTGCCCTTGCAGGCGCCGTCGGTGTGGATGATGACGTGATCGTTAGGATTCATGGTCGCGATGCCTACAGCCTCCCTTGGCGCATCGCCATCACTCAGCCTATATGACGCACAACAATCAGTCGGTGGGGCGCGTGTGGGCGCGGCCGCCCCTTGAGGAGGTATCGCCATGGGCTCCATGAGCATCTGGCACTGGGCCATTGTCGTCGTTGTCGTGCTGGTCCTTTTCGGCGGCCGCGGGAAGCTGTCCGGCATCATGGGCGACGCGGCCAAGGGCATCCGCGCCTTCAAAGACGGCCTGAAGGACGACACGGACGCCAAGGGCAAGGATGCCCCGGGCGCCTTGCCGCGCACCGAGGCCGAAAAAGAAGAACTGAACCGCTGATTTTCGCCGAAAGACGCTGAACCATGGGTGGTCTTGGCCCCGGAATCGGCGGGTTCGAAATCCTTGTCATCGGTCTGGTGGCCCTGCTTGTCGTGGGGCCAAAGGACTTGCCTATGCTTATGCGCAAGGTCGGCCAGTTCGTCGGCAAGGCGCGGGGCATGGCCAATGAGTTCCGCGCCAGCTTCGATGAAATGGCGCGTCAGTCCGAACTTGACGACCTGCGCAAGGAGGTCGAGGCGCTGCGGTCGGGGCAGGGCATGTACGCCCTCGGCGCCGACGCCGACGAAGCCTTCAAGGACATCCGCAAGGAGCTTGAAGCGCCGCTTGAGACCTCGGCGGCCGCTGAAACTGTCGTGCAGGAAGAGGCTCAGATTGAAGCCACGGGCGTCGACGAATGGCCTGATAGCGCCACGCCTGTCGTGGCTCCCAAACCTGTAGCCAAGGCTGCAGCGAAGCCCAGAGCGAAGAAGGCCGCCTCTGACGGGGCCGCGCCCAAGGCCAAGGCTCGCAAGCCGGCGCCGAAATCTGGCGACCCGTCGCCGTCGCTGAAACCGCCTGCCTCGCGTCCCAAGGTCAAGCGCACCAAGAAGGTCGATCTATGAGCCGCGCTGAACACGATGAAGCCGATATCGAGGCTTCGCGCGCGCCTCTGATGGATCACTTGATCGAGCTCCGGTCGCGACTGATGATCTGCGTGGTCGCCTTCATCATCGCCTTCATCGGCTGTTTCGCCTTTTCAGAGACGCTCTACCTGTTCCTGGTGAAGCCCTATGTGGTCTCGGCCGCCTTCCACCAGACGGTGGGCGCGCATGGCCATGTGTCGCCGCTCAACCTGATCCTTGGCACGGCCGGGTTGATCCCGGTGCCCGAGGTTGATCAGCACAGCGTGCGGCTGATCTATACGGCGCCGCTGGAAATCCTGTTCACCAAGATGAAGCTGGCGGGCCTGGGCGCGGTCATCGTCGCCTTCCCGATCCTAGCCTGGCAACTGTACCGCTTCGTCGCGCCGGGCCTGTACCGCAATGAGAAGGGCGCCTTCCTGCCGTTCCTGATCGCGGCGCCGGTGCTGTTCCTGCTGGGCGCGGCGCTGGTCTATTATGTCATGCTGCCGTTCGTGATGTGGTTCTCGCTGAGTCAGCAGATCATCGGGGAGAATGTGGCGGCGGAACTGTTGCCCAAGGTGTCGGATTACCTCAATCTCGTGACGGCGCTGATCCTGGCGTTCGGCCTGTGCTTCCAGTTGCCGGTCGTGATGACCCTGCTGGGCCTTGCGGGCCTGATCAACAGCCAGATGATGGCCAAGGGCCGTCGCTACGCCATTGTGGCCGTGGTTGTTGTGGCGGCCGTTGTGACGCCGCCCGACCCAATCAGCCAGTTGATGCTCGCCATCCCGATGGTCCTTCTCTACGAGGTCTCCATCTGGTGCGTCCGCATCATCGAACTGCGCCGCAAGAAGGACGACAAGGCCGGGGAACTGATGGTCTGATCCTATTGGGGCGCTGTTTCAGCATCTTGAGGTCAACTGATGTCTCACCCCGCCCCGGACCGGCACTGGTCCAAGGTTGAACTGCTCCATGAGACGGTCGCCAACCCGAACATCCACATCAAGGGACGGCGCAGCTATTACAGCAACGCCTGGACCGGTTCGTTCGAGGACAGTGTCGTTCGCTATCTGTACGGCGATCCCTACAGTCTGAACGCGTGGGAGCCGCAGTGGCATATCGACCAACTGCACATCGGCGACTGTGTGTGCATCGGCGCAGAGGCGGTGATCCTGTTGGGCGGCAACCACACGCACCGCACGGACTGGTTCAGCCTCTATCCGTTCGCCGAGGTCATTCTGGACGCTTATCGGGGCAAGGGCGACACCGTCATCAAGGACGGCGCATGGATCGGTATGCGGGCGATGATCATGCCGGGCGTCACGATCGGAGAGGGGGCCGTGGTCGCGTCCGGGGCCATCGTCACCAAGGACGTAGCGCCCTATGCCATCGTCGCGGGCAATCCGGCCGTGCCGATCCGCAAGCGCTTCCCCGAGGCCGTGATCGAGAGCCTGCTGGCGCTCGAAGTCTATGGTTGGCCGGAAGAGAAGTTCGAGGCCCTGCGTCCCCTGTTGTGCGCCAATGACATCGACGCGTTGGTGAAGGCGGTCGAGCGCTACGATCAGGTCTGAAACGCTCAGGCTATCCTGATAAAAAAGCCCCGGACGGCGGACCGTCCGGGGCTTTCTGTATCAAGCTGAAACGGCGATCAGCAGCTGTAGTACATGTCGAACTCGACCGGGTGCGGGTGCAATTGCAGCCGGGCGACTTCTTCCTGCTTCAGGGTGATGTAGCTGTCGATGAAGTCGTCATCCATGACGCCGCCCTTCTTGAGGAAGGCGCGGTCGGCGTCCAGCGCATCCAGAGCCTCGCGCAGCGAACCGGCGACCTCGGGGATCGAGTGACGCTCTTCAGGCGGCAGGTCGTACAGGTTCTTGTCGGCAGCCGCGCCCGGGTCGATGCGGTTCTCGATCCCGTCCAGCCCCGCCATCAGCAGGGCCACGAACGTCAGATAGGGGTTGCCCATCGGGTCGGGGAAACGCGCTTCCAGACGCTTGGCCTTGGCCGAGGTGACGTGCGGGATGCGGATCGAGGCCGAGCGGTTGCTGGCCGAATAGGCCAGCTTCACCGGCGCCTCATAGCCCGGCACCAGACGCTTGTAGGAGTTGGTGGTCGAGTTGGCGAAGGCGTTGATGGCCTTGGCGTGTTTGATGATGCCGCCGATATACCACAGGCATTCCTGCGACAGGCCGGCGTATTTGTCGCCCGCGAACTGAGGCTTGCCGTCCTTCCAGATCGACATGTGGACGTGCATGCCCGAGCCGTTGTCGCCGAACATCGGCTTGGCCATGAAGGTGGCCGACTTGCCGTAGGCGTGCGCTACGTTGTGGATCACGTATTTATACAGCTGCAGCCGGTCGGCCATGGTCAGCAGGTCGCTGAACTTCAGGCCCAGTTCGTGCTGCGCGGGGGCCACTTCGTGGTGGTGCTTTTCAGGGTTGAGCCCCAGATCCTTCATGACCGCCAGCATTTCGCCACGCAGGTCCTGACCTGAGTCGACCGGATTGACCGGGAAGTAGCCGCCCTTGGGCCCCGGGCGGTGGCCCAGGTTGCCCTCGGCGTATTCGGCGCCGGTGTTGACGGGCAGTTCGGTAGAGTCGAAACTGTAGCGGGTGTCGTGCGGCGCGGTGTTCCAGCGCACGTCGTCGAACACGAAGAACTCGGCTTCCGGACCGAAGAAGACGGTATCGCCCACGCCCGACGACTGGACATAGGCCAGCGCTTTCTTGGCCATCGAGCGGCTGTCGCGATTATAGGGCTCGGCCGTGTCCGGGTTCAACACGTCGCAGAACATGAACAGGGTGGTCTGCTGGTAGAAGGGGTCGATGAAGGCGCTCGACAGGTCCGGCTTCAGCAGCATGTCGGACTCGTTGATGGTCTTCCATCCGGCGATCGAGGAGCCGTCGAACATGGTGCCGTCTTCGAGGAATTCCTCGTCGACCATGCCGATGTCGAAGGTGACGTGATGGACGCGCCCGCGCGTGTCGGTGAAACGGAGATCGACGTACTGGACGTCCTTATCCTTGATCTCCTGCAGGATCTTTTCGGCGGCGCTCATGGGGGAGGAGGTCCTGTACTGGGAATTGAAATCGGCCGCCCCGAGAGGCGGCCGTTGGTCTAGATGGCCTGGGCGCCGGTTTCGCCCGTGCGGATACGGATCACGTCTTCGAGGTTGGTGATGAAGATTTTGCCGTCCCCGATCTTGCCGGTGCGGGCCGCGTTTTGAATCGTCTCAACCACGGCCGGGGCCAGGTCATCGGCCACCACCACCTCGATCTTGATCTTGGGCAGGAAGTCGATGACGTACTCGGCGCCGCGATAGAGTTCCGAATGACCCTTCTGGCGACCATATCCCTTGGCCTCCAGCACAGTCATGCCCTGCACCCCGATGTCCTGGAGCGCATCCTTCACTTCATCCAGCTTGAATGGCTTGATGACGGCTTCGATCTTCTTCATGGCAAGTCCCGAGCCGGCTCCTTGTTTGGTCCGACGCTCGGGCGGTAAAGGGACATTGCATCGCACAATTTGGCAAGTGTTTTTCGTGCTCAAAGGCCATCCGTGAACGGAAATCCACATGAAGTTCGGTAACAGTCCCTCTGAGTGGCGCCATCTGCTGCCCCGACCGGGCGCTGACAGCCACAAACACATGCGCGGCAGACTGGGCGTGGTGTCGGGCGGAGCCTTGTCCACCGGGGCGGCGCGCCTGTCTGCAAGAGCGGGCCTCAGGGTCGGCGCGGGTCTGGTCAAGGTATTCTGCCCGCCGGACGCGGCGCCGGTTCTGGCCCCGTCGCTGGAGGCGGTGATGCTGGCCAGCTTCGCGACGCCCGAGCAGCTTCAGGCCCTGGCCGATCCGATGGACGCGATCGTGATCGGCCCCGCCGCCGGACTGATCGAAAGCACGGCGCTGAACCTGGCGGCTCTGGCCCGCACGGGCGCGGCGCTGGTGGTCGATGCGGACGCCCTGACCCTGTTTCGCGATCGACCTGAGCAGTTGTTCGCCTGGCTGGACCGTGACGACGTCCTGACCCCGCACGAAGGCGAGTTCGAGCGGCTGTTTCCCGGCCTGCTGGAGGCTCAGGGCCGAGAGGGCGCGGCGCAGGAGGCTGCGCGCCTGGCCGGGGCCATCGTGGTGCTTAAGGGCGCCGCGACGGTCATAGCGGCGCCGGACGGCCGCCTGGCGGTTAACGGCGACGGCTCGCCCTGGCTGGCGACGGCGGGCACTGGGGACGTGCTGGCGGGCCTGATCGGCGGCCTGATCGCCCAACACATGGACAGCTTCGATGCGGCGCGCGCAGCGGTGTGGATGCATTCGGAAGCCGCGCGGCGCTTCGGGCCGGGCCTGATCTCCGAGGATCTGCCGCAACAGCTGCCGGCGGTGCTGGCTGATTTACTGAACGGCTGAAAGCCTGGTGCGGATGAGAGGACTCGAACCTCCACGCCTCTCGGCGCCAGAACCTAAATCTGGTGCGTCTACCAGTTCCGCCACATCCGCATAGGTTCGTTCGAGGCTGTAGGCGAGGGCGGCCGTTTCGGCAATCCCATCCGAACATGAAAAAGGCCCCGGATTGCTCCGGGGCCTTTCTGTTTTTTGGCCTACCGCGCTTCGCGCTGCTTGAGGCCGTTTGGCCGCCGCAACTTGTAGACGCGGTGTGCGGAACGACTGATCGGGATCAGTCGTCCTTCTTGTTGTCGACGCCGTGACCGAAGGCGTCGACCGCCGATTCCAGTTTGACGTCTTCGGTGATGTCGATGCCCTTGGCCAGCTTCGAGTGGGCGAAGCCGTACAGACCGTAGATCAGGGCGCCGACCACGGCGTAGACGCCCAGGATGGTCAGCGGCAGCGGGTTGTCGTTCATGGCGTGCTGAACCATCGGCACGAAGTTGAACGACGCCAGCGTCAGACACGCCAGGATGCCCAGCACGGCCGTGACCATGCCGCCCGGAACGCGGAACGGACGTTCCATCTCCGGGTGTTTGATGCGCAGCACGATGACCGACAGGCAGACGATGGCGAAGGCCGTCGCCGTGCCCAGCGACACCAGGTCGCCCAGGATCGAGATGGGCAGGAAGGACGCCGCGATGGCGATGACGATGCCCAGCAGGATGGTGCCGATCCACGGGGTGCGGAACTTCGGGTGCACCACGGCGAACGCCTTGGGCAGCAGGCCGTCGCGCGCCATCGTGTAGAAGATGCGCGTCTGGCCGTAGCATAGCACCAGCATGACCGAGGACAGGCCGGTGATGGCGCCGATCTTGATCAGGAAGGCGATCATGTTCAGCTTGCCGCCCGGCGCGCCGGCCAGCGGAATGTCGGCCCAGGTCAGGGCCATGCGGTCGATGGCGACGGCGATCGGGGCGGGCGAGGCCAACTCCAGGTAGGGAACGACGCCGGTCATGACGGCGGCCACGACCATGTAGATCAGGGTGCAGACGAACAGGGCGCCCAGGATGCCGATCGGCACGTCCTTCGACGGGTTCTTGGCCTCGGCGGCGGCGGTCGAAACCGCTTCAAAACCGACATAGGCGAAGAAGATGATCGAGGCGCCGCGGAAGATGCCGCCTACCCCGAACTGGTCCCAGGTTTCGCCTTGCGGCGGGATGAAGGGGTCCCAATTGGCCGGGTTGATGTACTGCAGGCCGACGGCGATGAAGGTCAGCAGGACGATGATCTTGATGACGACGATGGCGTTGTTGATGTTCGCCGATTCCGACACGCCCAGCACCAGCAGGCCGCAGACGGCGGCGATGCCGACGGCCGCCACAAGGTTGAAGGTGCCCGTCAGCGGGAAGCCCGCGTCAGCGCCCGAGGCGACGTATTGGATCAGTGGGGTGGCCCACTGGGGTCCTTCGCCGCCTGGGTAACTTATTGTCGGGAACAGACTGGCGCTGATCCCGAAGTCATTCAGGATCGACACCACATAGCCGGACCAGCCGACGGCGACGGTCGAGGCCGCGACGCCGTATTCCAGCACCAGCAGCCAGCCCATGATCCAGGCGAAGATCTCGCCCAGAGTGCCATAGGCATAGGTGTAGGCCGAGCCCGAGACCGGCATGGTCGACGCCAGTTCGGCGTAGCACAGACCAGCGAGGCCGCAGGCGATGCCGGCGATGACGAAGGAGAACATGATGGCCGGACCGGCGTGGGCCGAAGCCACCTGACCCGTCAGCACGAAGATGCCCGCGCCGATGATGGCGCCGATGCCCAGACTCATCAGGTTCAGCGGGCCAAGCGTCCGCTTCAGCTCGCTCTTGGCGGCTTCCTTCTGAATTTGGGCGATGGATTTTTTAAGGAATAGCCGATTACCGGCAGGCTTTACGCCGTCTGCAGACATGCAGTTGCGCCCCCAACATATGCGACGACCCCTCCCGGGTCGCCTTCTTGGGCGGGGACGCTAGCCATCTGAGGCCGTGCGCGCAACGCGGTTTACGAGGGATGACGCGCCGACGACGCTTTCGTGAACCCCTTCGAAGGCGCTACAGCCGCTTTATGTTGCCGATTCACGCCGTTCTGGAGCCGCTGAAGGCCGCCCTGGCCCAGACCTCTGCGGTGGTCCTTGCGGCCCCGCCGGGCGCGGGCAAGACCACGGTCGTGCCTCTGGTCCTGCTGGATCAGCCGTGGCTGGCGGGCGGCAGGATTCTGGTCCTGGAGCCACGACGACTGGCCGCGCGCGCCGCCGCCGATCGCATGGCCGCCAGTCTTGGGCAAAAGGCAGGAGAAACCGTCGGTTATCGCACGCGCCTGCAGAGCCGGATCGGCCCTGACACCCGAATCGAGGTCGTGACCGAGGGCGTCTTCACCCGGATGATTCTCGACGACCCGGGACTGGAGGGCGTCGGCGCCGTTCTGTTCGATGAATTCCACGAACGCAGCCTGGACGCTGATCTCGGTCTGGCGTTGGCGCGAGATAGTCAGGCGGTGCTGCGCGACGACCTGCGCCTGCTGGTCATGTCTGCGACGCTCGATATCGCGGGGGTGTCGCGCCTGCTGGATGGCGCGCCGGTGATTGAGGCCGAGGGAAGAATGTTCCCGGTCGAGACCCGCTATCTGGGCCGCAACCCGGTGGAGCGGTTCGAGGACGCCATGGCCAAGGCCGTGGTTCAGGCCCTGCACGACCAGACCGGTTCGATCTTGGCCTTCCTGCCGGGGCAGGGCGAGATTCACCGCACCGTCCAACGCCTGAACGAGCGATTGCGTGATCCGTCGGTCGATGTCGTCGCCCTCTATGGCGCGCTGGACAAGGCCGAGCAGGACCGCGCCATCGAGCCCGCCGCGCCTGGCCGCCGCAAGGTGGTTCTGGCGACCTCCCTGGCCGAAACAAGCCTGACCATCGAGGGGGTGCGCGTGGTGATCGACGGCGGCCTGTCGCGCGTGCCGCGCTTCGAGCCGTCCAGCGGCCTGACCCGGCTGGCGACAGTCAAGGTCAGCCGCTCTTCGGCCGAACAGAGGCGAGGCCGCGCGGGCCGTGTGGAGCCGGGCGTCTGTTACCGTCTGTGGGACGAGGAACAGACCCGCGGTCTCGTCGCGCATCAACGGCCCGAGATTCAGGAGGCGGACCTGACCGCCTTCGCCCTCGATCTGGCGCGCTGGGGAGCCAAGTCGGTCGAAGGGCTGGCTCTGCTGGACCCGCCGCCGTCCGGGGCTATGGCCGAGGCGCGCAGAGTGCTGACGCGTTTGGGCGCGCTGGACGCCAAGGGCGATCTGACGCCGCATGGGCGGAGGCTGACCCGCATCCCACTAGCGCCGCGCCTGGCGCACATGGTGGCCGTGGCATCGGATCAGGGCGATGCGCTCGGCGGGGCGAAGATCGCGGCGGTGCTCAGCGAGCCGGGCCTCGGCGGAAACGGCGTCGACCTGCACGACCGGCTGAAGGGGCTGGCGCGGGACCGTTCGCCGCGTGGCCGCGACGCGATGAAGCTGGCCGAGCGCTGGGCGCGGGCGGCGGGGGGCGGTCGGGATGGAGAGGCGGACGCGGGCCTTCTGCTGGCCGAGGCCTTCCCCGAACGCATCGCGCGCGCCAAGGGCAAACCGGGCGAGGTGCTGCTGGCCTCCGGGCGCGGCGCCTTCATCGAGCCGACGGATCACCTGGCGCGCGAGCCTTGGCTGGCCGTGGCTGAGTTGGGCGGCGGCGACGCCCGCGACCGCATCCGTCTGGCGGCGGCTTTGGATGCGACGACGCTGGAGGCTGATCTGGCGCGTCTGATCGAGGTCGAGGATCGGCTGGCGCGAGAACCGTCGGGCAAGTCGGTGATCCGCCGCTTCCGACGGATCGGGGCGCTGGTGCTGGATGAAAAGGTGGTCGGTGCGCCGGACCGAGCCGCAATGACGGCGGCGCTGAAGTCCGAGATCATGGCGGGCGGCCTCAGCGCCCTCAAATGGGGCGAGCAGGCGGGCGCGTTGCGGGCGCGGCTGGCCTTCCTGCACGGGCTGGATGCGACGTGGCCGGATGTTTCGGACGAGGGTCTGCTGGCGGAGCGCGAGAATTGGCTGTGGCCGTTGCTCGACGGAGCGCGATCGCTGGCCGACATCAGCGACGGCAGGCTTGCCGAGGCCTTGCGCGGCCTGATCCCCTGGGACCTGCAGCGCAAGCTGGATGAACTGGCGCCGACGCGCCTGATCACGCCGCTGGGCAGCGCGGGCATCGACTACGGGGCCGAGGGCGGACCGCGTGTCGAAATCCGGGTGCAGGAACTGTTCGGGGTGACGACCCATCCGACAGTCGGCGGCGGGCGCGTTCCCCTGACGCTCAGCCTGCTGTCGCCCGCGCGACGGCCGGTTCAGGTGACGAAGGATCTGCCGGGTTTCTGGGCTGGGTCATGGACGGCGGTCCGCAGCGAGATGCGCGGTCGATATCCACGCCATCCCTGGCCTGAAGACCCGGCCAATGCGACTGCGACCACCCGCGCCAAGCCGCGCGGAACCTGATAGCGTCCGCTTGACGCCTGACGGCGGCGCGCCGCAATGATCGTGCGTCAACCGTAAGGATTTCGCGTGACCGACGCCGCTGTTTCACCGCCGTTCGCCTCCAAGCGACGCGTTCTGTTCGCCAGCCTGATCGGCACGACGATCGAGTTCTACGACTTCTACATCTACGCCACGGCGGCGGTGCTGGTGTTCCCGGACCTGTTTTTTCCCGGCGGAGACCGGATGACGGCCATGCTGGCCTCGTTCGCCACCTTCTCCATCGCCTTTTTCGCTCGCCCGATAGGTGCGGTCATCTTCGGCCATTTCGGCGACCGGGTGGGGCGCAAGGCGACGCTGGTGGCGGCCTTGATGACCATGGGGCTGTCGACCATCGCCATCGGGCTGTTGCCGACCTGGCATTCGGTCGGCGTGATCGCGCCCCTACTGCTGGCGCTGTGCCGGTTTGGTCAGGGTCTGGGTCTGGGCGGCGAGTGGGGCGGGGCGGTGCTGCTGGCGACCGAGAACGCCCCGCCGGGCAAGAAGGCCTGGTTCGGCATGTTCCCGCAGCTGGGCGCGCCTATCGGCTTCATCCTGTCGACCCTGAGCTTCATCGTTCTGGGCCAGGTGATGAGCGAGGGCCAGTTCATGGCCTGGGGCTGGCGCATTCCTTTCATCGCCAGCGCCCTGCTGGTTGTCGTCGGCCTGTGGATGCGGCTGAAGATCACCGAGACGCCCGAGTTCAAGCGCGCCATCGACCGCGCCGAACGAGTCCAGGCGCCGGCTTTGACGCTGGTGGCGCACCATAAGTTCGCCTTGCTGACCGGGACGCTGGCGGGACTGGCGACCTTCGTCCTCTTTTATCTGATGACCGTCTTCGCTTTGGGCTGGGGCACGACCAGCATGGGCTATACGCGTGATCAGTTCCTGCCGATTCAGCTTCTGGGCGTCTGCTTCTTCGGCCTGTTCATTCCGCTGGCGGCCTTGGCGGCGGACAAGTGGGGGCAGAGAAGGACGCTGCTGGTCACGTCAATCGCCATTGCCTTGTTCGGCCTTGTGCTGGCGCCTCTATTCGGCAGCGGCGGAATGGTCGGCGTTGTCGCCTTCTTCATCATCGGCTTCAGCCTGATGGGCTGCACCTATGGCCCGCTGGGCGCGGCGCTGGCGCGACCGTTCCCGACGACGGTGCGTTACACGGGCGCGTCCATGACCTTCAACCTGGCGGGCATCCTGGGCGCATCGCTGGCGCCCTATGCCGCAACCTGGCTGGCGGGCCATTACGGGCTTCAGGCCGTCGGCGTCTATCTGACGGTCGCCGCTCTGCTGACGGTTCTGGCCCTGATCGGCATGGGCCGGATCAGGACCGAAGGCGAGGCCTAGAGACTGGAGCCGTAGGCCGCATCCGTCACCGCATAGGCCATGATGCCCGTGGCGATGGCCAGGTTCAGGCTGTCGGCGCGGCCGCGCATGGGGATCTTGACGTTCAGGTCGCAGGCGGCGGCCAGTTCGTCGGTCAGACCCGCCTGTTCGTTACCCATCATGATCAGGGCCGGATGGCGCACCGGGCTGTCGCGATAACCGTGCGTGGCGTCCAGGCGGGTGCCGATGACGCTGCCGGGCCAAGAGGCCCGCCACGCCAGGAATTCCTCGCGCGTCGCCTTGCTGATGCTGACGGCGAAGACCGAGCCCATGGTGGCCCGCACCGCTTCGACCGAGAAGGGATCGACGCAGTCGCCGATCAGGATGACGCCGCCGCATCCGGCCGAGTCCGCCGTGCGGATGATGGTGCCCAGATTGCCGGGATCGCGCACCTGCTCCAGCGCCACCCAGCAGGGCTTGGCGTCGGGCCGGATGGCGTCTAGCGGCGTATAGACCTGCTCGAACACGCCCAACACCGTTTGCGGATTGTCGCGACGGCTGATCTTTTCGAGGATGGCGTGGGTGACGACGATGATCTGGCCCCCGGCCTTGATCGTCTCGGCCTTGGCGCGGTCCAGCAGGGGGTGGGGCCGGGCGTCCTGGCCGACCAGCAGCATGACCGGGGCGCGGCCCTGGTCCAGCGCCTCGCCGATGAATTTCAGCCCCTCGGCCAGGAAGCGGCCCGTCGCCTCGCGCTCCTTGCGCATGTGCAGGGCGCGGACGGCCTTGATGGTGTCGTTGGTCAGGGAAGTGATGAGGCGTTCGGACATCAGGCGCGACCCCCGTCGTTGCTCCACCGCGCGAAGAAGCTGAGACCGATGGCGCGGGCGCGCTCGCCGTCCTCCGACAGAGCCAGTTCGCCCCAATCGATGCGGCCTCCGCGATCATGCGTCGCCTCGGCCATCATATGCGCCAGCGACAGGCCGGAAATCCGCGCCGCATAAGCGTTCAGCAGCAGGAAGGAGGCATCGTCGGACAGCAGGGCGGCGCAGTCTTTCAACAGTTCCGGCATGTCCTCGAACAGACGCCAGACCTCGCCATTGGCGCCGCGTCCGTATTTCGGAGGGTCGAGGATGATGCCGTCATATTTGCTGCCGCGACGGACCTCGCGCGCCACGAATTTGCGGGCGTCCTCGACGATCCAGCGGATCGGGCGGTCGGCCAGGCCCGACAGTTCGGCGTTCTCTCGGGCGTAGGTCACGGACTTCTTGGAGGCGTCGACGTGGGTGACGTGCGCGCCCGCCGCCGAACAGGCCAGGCTGGCCACGCCGGTATAGCCGAACAGGTTGAGAATTTTCGGCTGGTTCAGTGTGCGGACGCGGGCGTCCAGCCATTCCCAGTTGGCCGCCTGTTCGGGGAAGAAGGCCAGGTGCCGGAATGGGGTGAACCGCCCCATGAAACGCACGTCGCGCCACTTTAGAGGAAAGGCGTCGATCGGGCCGTGGACGTCGAAGCGCCAGCGGCCGGAATCCTCTTCTTCCTGCTGGGGGTCGAACATGGCGTTGGCGCGCTCGAACGCGGCCTCGTCATGAGCTTTCCAGAAGCACTGGGGTTCCGGACGCACGACGGTGTAGCGGCCGTAGCGTTCCAGCTTGCGGCCGTCGCCGCTGTCCAGAAGGGCGTAGTCCGACCACCCGTGCGTGACGAGGGTTTCGGGCGAGGAGGAAAGAACCGGAGCCATGCGCGCTGATAGTCGTTCAGGCCGCTGCTCGTCCAGCGTCGGGATAGGGATCAGGAACGCTGATCGGCTCGACATCGTCCTGATGCGGGGTCTTGTCCCAGCGGTGCGGTTCCAGCGCTAACCGGACGGCGGCGTGCATGAAGGCGAGGCTCAGCAGGAACCAATAGGGCAGCGAGGCCGCCATATCGAGCGGGCCATAGGGCGTCCCGGCGATCCGTGCGCCGCGGTGTTTGGTGATCCAGGCGGCGGCCACTCCAACGATCAGCACCGTCCACCCCATAATTGAAAGGGACGGCAATTGCCGGTCCATCGCCGACATCAGGCAGACCACGGCGACCCAGGCCATGCAGCCGGCGTGAACCGCCGCCGACCCCAGTCCGGCGCCGATGGTCAGGATCAGCGCCGCCCACCCGCGCCAGCCCATGCCCTCGGTCCAGCGCGTATGCACCGCCAGCGTCTGCAGATAGCCTTTGAGCCAGCGCGTACGCTGCGGCAGCCATAGACGCACCGGACCGGGCGGCGTCTCATAGGTGGGGCGGCTGATGACGCTCAGCCGAAGCCCCGAGCGCCAGATCCTGAAGCCCAGATCGGCGTCTTCAGTCACGTTCCAGGCGTCCCATCCGCCCAGCGCCTTCAGCACCGAAACGCGGAAATGATTGCTTGTGCCGCCCAGCGGAAAGGGCAGGCCGAGCTGGACCATGGCGGGTAGGGTGATCTCGAACAGGGCGGCGTATTCGGCGGCGAACTGGCGATCGAGCAGGGGGTGAGGGCTGTTCTTCTGGCGACTGCGGATGCGTAAGGGGGCCTGAACGCAGGCCAGGCTGTCGCCCTCATCGCGAAACTTCATCGCCGCTTCTTTCAACTGCAGCGGATCGGGGGCGTCCTCGGCGTCGTAGATCGTCAGGAAGTCGCCGGTTGCGCGCGCCAGGGCGTAGTTCAGGGCGCGCGGTTTGGTTTTCGGCGCGCCGGGCGGAACCACCAGCACGCTCAACCAGTCGGGCAAGCTCAACTGCGACGCCGCTGCGATAGTGGCGTGATCGTCGGCTTCCAGCGCGAGGAAGCCTTGCAGACGGTCTCTGGGATAATCGATCTCATCAAGTCGCTCGACCAGATGGGGCAGTATCTGCGCCTCGTGATAGAGGGCGGCCACTATGGTGTAATGCGGCCATTCATCATGCGACCAACTGCCGGGCGGATTTGGACGGGGCGCCTTGGCCTGAACCACGATCAAACTGAGGCGCCATATCGCGAGCGCCAGAAAGCCGACCTGGGCCGATATCAGGTAGAAGGAGGCGAGGCGTGGAAGAAGACATGCGCCCGCCAAGCTTAAAGTCGAGAAGACGCCGATGGCTATAGCCTGTGAACGCGTCAGGGTGATGCGCGCCGTCCCAGCCGATCGCTGTTCAGAACCCGCCACGCACGCCCCCTAGTTTTACCAATGTTAATATCATTGATATCCCAAAGCTTGGGTTTGGCTAGAGGGGCCGGTCGAGTTAACCTCGCGTCGGGACTCAGGTCCCTCGTTCAGGGAGCCAGTTGATTGTCGGTTTCTACGACTTCCGCGTCGCGATCCAACCGCAAGGCCAAGGGAGACGGGCACGAGCGTCGCGCCGAGATCCTGACGGCGGCCGAGCGCATTTTTG
Source organism: Brevundimonas sp. LPMIX5 (assembly GCF_003576505.1). Lineage (NCBI taxonomy): Bacteria > Pseudomonadati > Pseudomonadota > Alphaproteobacteria > Caulobacterales > Caulobacteraceae > Brevundimonas > Brevundimonas sp. LPMIX5. The sequence continues at coordinate 312,381 of NZ_QWTZ01000002.1, read as the reverse complement.
TCGAAAGCGGTTATGACGGCGCCACCATCCGCAAGATCGCCGATGAGGTCGGGCTGTCGTCGACCGCGCTTTACATGCATTTCTCCGACAAGGGCGAGATCCTCAACGAGATCTGCCGCAATACCTTTGAGAGGTTGGCGGAACGCAATCGGGGCATTCTGGCGGATACAGCCCCGGCGCTGACGCGTCTGCGGCGTATTGCGGAAGGCTATGTGGCCTTCGGCTTTGAACACCCCAACGCCTATCGTCTGGCCTATCTGACCCCGGCGATTGAGACACGCCACGGCGTCGAGACCATCGCGCAGAAGGCGGGAGGCGAACTGTTCGCCGCTGTCGTGGAGGTGGTCGAGGATGCTGTGGCGCAGGGCGTGCTTCGCGGGGATGCGCGGGTCCTGGCCCAGGTGATTTGGGCCAGCGTTCACGGACTGGTCTCCCTGATGATCACCAAGCCCTATTTCGACTGGGCCGAGCGGGACGTGTTGATCCGCACCCAGCTGGACGTGCTGTTCAACGGATTGACCGCCCTGTGAGGCGGCGTCTGTGCGGGCTGCTCCTCCTGATCACAGCCGCCTTGGCTACCGCCGCACAGGCGCGGCCGCTGCGGGTGATGGCGTTGGATCAGTGCGCCGACCAGTTCGTCCTGGCCCTCGCGCCTGACGCGGAGCTCGCCCTGTCGCCGCGCGCCGACGATCCCGACGCCTGGATGCGACAGGCGGCGAAAGGGCGACGGATGGTTCGTCCGACGCTGGAGGCCGCGACAGGTTTCCAGCCCGATGTGGCGGTTCGGTACTGGGGCGGCGACGCCCGGCTTTTGAACGCGCTCGACCGGCGCGGGGTCCGCACGGTCGGCATCGACGATGCGTCGGACATGGAGGGGATAAAGGCCAATATCCGCAAGGTGGCGGCGGCCTTGGATCGCCGCGCGCGCGGCGAGGCCCTGATCCGCCAAATGGAGGCGCGGCTGGAACAGGCGTCGGGCGCCGGGCGAGGGCGGTCGGCTGTCTATGTGACGGCCAGCGGCTTCACCAGCGGGCCCGGCTCATTGATGGACGCCATCCTGCGCGCGGCCGGGTTCCGCAACGGAGTGATACAGCCCGGTTATCAGCCGCTGGGGCTTGAGCGGGTGCTGCTGACGCCGCCGGCGCTCTATGTGAAGGGGTTCTTCGATCTGGCGCGGTCGGATTGGCGCGGCGCAGGGCGCCATCCGGTCATGCGCCGGGCGACGGCGCAGCGCACGGCGGCCAGCCTGCCCGGCGCGGCCCTGACCTGTCCAGCCTGGTTCGCGGCGGATGCGGCGGTTCTGCTGGCGGAGCAGGCGAAATGACCGGCGCGACGAGACTGAATATCGCTCTGGGGCTGGCCCTTGCGGCTGCGCTTGGAGTGGCGACGACCCTGGGAGAAACAGCTTTCAGCGCGGCGCAGTATGCCCAAGCGCTGTCTGACCCCGCTTCGGGGCCGGGCGAGGTGCTGTGGCTGGTGCGCGCGCCGCGTGCGGTCTGCGCCCTGCTGGTCGGCGCGGCGCTCGGCTTGGCCGGCGCAGTGATGCAGGGACTGTTGCGTAATCCGCTGGCCGAGCCGGGGGTGCTGGGGGTGTCTGCGACCTCGGCCCTGGCCGCCGCGACCGCCATTGTGCTGGGGCTGGCGGCGATCCCCGGCGCTGTGGAAAGCGCGGCTCTGTTCGGCGCGGCGGTCGGTGGAGGCCTGCTGATCGTCCTGGCTGCGCGGGTGCGGGCGCCCGAGGCGCTGATCCTGTTCGGCGTTGCCCTGTCCAGTTTCGCAGGCGCGCTCACGGCCTTGATTTTCAACCTGTCGCCGTCGCCGATCGCCTCGGCCGAGGTGATGAACTGGCTGCTGGGATCGGTCGAGAACCGCAGTTGGAACGATGTCGTCTGGGTGGCGCCTGCGCTTCTGATCGCAGCCTTTCTAGCGCGCGGGGCGTCGCCGGGGCTGAGGATGCTGACGCTGGGCGAGGAGGCGGCGCGGGCGTCCGGCCTGTCGATGGGGCGGATGCGGGTGCTGGCCCTGGCGGCGTCGGCGCTGGCGGCGGGCTCCGCAGTCGCCGTGGCGGGCGTCATTGGTTTTGTCGGACTGGCCGCGCCGCATCTGGTGCGAGCGGCGGTGCGCGGCGATCCAGGGCGGCTGCTGGCGCCCTCGGCCCTGGCGGGCGGACTGATGCTGGTGGTGGCCGATCTTATGGCGCGGATGCTGCCGACGGATCAGGAACTGAAGCTGGGGGTCTTCACCGCTCTTGTGGGCGCGCCGCTATTCGCCCTGATCGCCTGGCGCGCGGCGCGGGAGTGGCGGCTGTGACTGTTTTGCTTGAGCTTGAAAACGCCCACGCCCGCATCGGTGGCGCCGAGGTGCTGAACGGCGCGTTCTTCTCTGTGCGGGCAGGCGAACTCGTGGCCCTTTGCGGTCCCAACGGGGCGGGCAAGTCGACGGCCTTGCGCGCCGCCCTCGGGCTGGCGCCGCTGACGCAAGGGGTGGCCCGGCTGGGCGGCGATGAGGCCCGGCGCCTGTCGGAACGCCAGCGGGGCGAACGCGCGGCCTATCTGCCGCAGGACCGCTCTATCGCTTGGAATCTACCGGCAGTGGAGGTGGCGGCGTTGGGCGCGCCCTTCCTGACGGGACAGGCGGCTGTGGAGCGCGCCCGCGCCGCGCTGGACGAGGTCGGCGTCGGCCATCTGGCCGATCGCGGCGTGGCCGAGATGTCGGGCGGCGAGCGGGCGCGCGTGCTTTTGGCGCGCGCCCTGACGGTTCCCGCGCCTTTGCTGGCGGCTGATGAGCCGATCGCCGGTCTGGACCCGGACGCCCAGCTTCTGGTGATGGAGCTGTTGCGCGCGCGCGCCGACGCAGGGCGCGGGGTCCTGGTCAGCCTGCACGACCTCAGTCTGGCGGCGCGTTTCGCCGACCGGGTCGTGGTGCTGGATCAGGGGCGCACGGCGGCGGAAGGCGCGCCGACCGCGGCCCTGTCGCCGCGCATTCTGAAAACCGTCTTCAACCTCGACGCCGTCTGGCTGGAGGCGTTGGACGGGCCGTGGCTGGCGGCCCGTCGTCTGTCACCTCACGGCTGATAGGGTCGCGGTCCGGCGTTCGGCGGGGTGCCGCGCGCCAGGTCCGCCGACGGCGTCAGAGGGGCCGAGCCGCCGTTCAGCCGGGCGCGATAGACCTGCATGTTCTCCATCACCCGCATCATGTAGTTGCGCGTTTCCGTGAAGGGGGCGCATTCGATGAAGTCGATGGGATCGACCTGGGCCTGACGCGGGTCGCCGCAACGGGCGGTCCATTGCGGCGGCCGCGCCGGTCCCGCGTTGTAGCCGACGGCCGCCAGCAGCGGCGATCCGCCGAAGTTGTTCATCAGTTCGCCCAGGTGATAGCTGCCCAGCGTCATGTTGATCTCCGGGTCCCACAGCTGTTCAGCGCTGAACGAGCGGCCCATGCGGCGCGCCACGCCCTGCGCCGTCGCGGGCAGAAGCTGCATCATGCCGCGCGCGTCCGCGTGGGAGCGGACCAAGGGGTCGAAGCTGGATTCCTGACGGGTGATGGCCAGGGCGAACTCGTTCGGCGCCATGCCCGCGACCTGTTGCGGCAGCTGGATCGGATACATTCGCTCGGGCATGACGAAGCCGCGCTGGCTGGCCGCTCGCCCGACCATCATCGAGCCGAACTGGTCGCCATAGCCCTGCATCAGGTCGAACAGCTGCGACAGATCGTAGGGGGAAGGGAGCTCGTCATCCAGATGATAGGCGAAGACCCGCATCAGGGTCTTTTCACCGATCTGGCCCAGGATGCGGGTCGCCCGCACCACCTCATTGCCCTCGAAGCGGTTGACGTCTTCCGGCGACGGCGCCGGCTCGCCAGGCAGGGTCAGGGTCGTCGCCCCGGCCTTTTCCGCCGCCAGTTGGCCGTAGAAGGTCTGCCAGTGCTCGGCGCCGGCCTGATACCAGCGCTGGGCGCCTTCGCGGTCGCCGCGCGCCTCGGCCGCCCGACCCAGCCAGTACAGGGCGCGGCCTTGGGTGATCGGGGTGGAGGAAGCGTTGCGCAGAGCCTCGAAATGCTGGGCCGCCGTGGCCGGATCGTTGAGTTTGGTCAGGGCAACCCAACCGGCGAAGAACTCGGCGTCGACCTTGCGCTCGCCCGAGGGGAAGCCGTGGCCGTTCATGGCGGCGTAGGCGGCGCGCGCATTGCCCTGTTGCAGGGCGTCCAGGAAGTAGTTGCGGCGTTCGCTCCACAGGGTGTTCTGACCGTCCGTATGCGACGGCGCGGCGGGCAGGGCGGACAGCAGCGGGAAGGCCTCCGACTGGCGCCCGGCCGAGCGCAGCAGGCGCACGCGCTCCAGCACCACGGCCGGATCGTTGGCCTGCGAGGGCGACAGACCGCCGACGATCGCGTCGGGAGCGTAGGCGGTGCGCAGCGCCATCACCGTATTGGCGATGGTCTGACGGTCGGCCGGAACCAGAGCGACCATCGCTCGCGTCGCCGGGCCATGCGGGCCCAGCAGAAGCATGTTCAGCCGCGCTACATGGTCGTCGCTGGTCAGCCAGCCGCTCCAGCGCGAATAGATTCGGCTTTGCTGGGCCTCTTCAAAGCTCTGGGTGCGCCACCAATCGCGAATCAGCGCCTGGGCCTCCTGACGGCGACCCATCTGTTCCAGCGCGCCCGCCAGGGCGATGGCGCCCTGGGCCGTGGTCGGGGCGGTTCCGTTGAAGAAGGCGATGACGGCGTCCGGCGACTGGCCGGCCATGTCCAGCGCCCGTTCGCCCGCCGCCCTGCGCGATCCGCCGCGCGGCCAGTTCGCCAGGTCGGTCTGCGCCAGCGCCAGATCGCTGTAGGACATCTGCCGGTCTGAGGTGTCGACCAACGCCCATTCGACCAGTTTGCGCGCCGAGGGGTCGGAAATCCGGGCCATGATGGCCTGCGTGCCGAACACGTCGCGCGCCCGCGCGGCCGTCAGCCCCTGCTGAACCAGGGCGGCGTCCTGACTGCTGATGATTCCGCCCTGGCTGGCGGAGTAGGGGACAGGCGTGCTGTTCAGGACGTCCTGAGCTGGTGGAGTCAGTATCGCCAGGGCGGCGGCCACGGTCGTCGCGATCATTAGATATCTGATCCTCATTCATCTTTGGTTGCGGCCAGGCGGCGGGCAACCTACCCTTTGCCGATTAGTGACGGGCGGACCGCCGCCCATTCTCCGCGCAGGTATGTTGTTCCCATGACCGCCCCCTTGTTCAAGGGCGTGATCACCGCCCTGATCACACCTCTTCGTGACGGAAACGTGGACGAGGCCGCTTTCGAGCGCCTGTTGGAACGCCAGATCGCCGCTGGGGTTCACGGCGTCGTGCCGATGGGCACCACAGGCGAGAGCGCCACCCTGCATCTGGATGAGCACAAGCGCGTGGTCGAACAGTGCATCAGGATCGCCGCCGGGCGCATCCGCGTCATCGCCGGGGCGGGCTCGTCGGCTACCGACAAGGCGATCGAACTGACCCGTTTCGCCAAGACGGTCGGCGCCGACGGCGCCCTGGTCGTGACTCCCTATTACAACCGTCCGTCGCAGGCCGGGATGCAGGCGCATTTCGAGGCGGTGGCCGACGCCGTTCAACTGCCGATCCTGCTCTATAACGTGCCGGGTCGCACCGGAGTGGACCTGGCCAATGAGACGGTGGCGGCCCTGGCGGCGCACCCAAACATCGTCGGCATCAAGGACGCCAGCGCCGATGTGGCGCGGGCCAGCTGGATGCGCGCCAATATCGACGGAGCCTTCGACCTGATCTCGGGTGATGATTCCAGCTATCTGGGCTATGCCGCGCACGGCGGCGTCGGCGTCATTTCGGTGACCTCGAACGTGGCGCCTGAGGCGATGGTCGCCCTGCATGACGCCATTCAGGCCGGCGACTTCGCCGCCGCACGGTCGTGGCAGGACCGGCTGATCGGTTTGCACAAGGCGCTGTTCCTCGATAACTCGCCGTCCCCCGCCAAATACGCCCTGGCCAAGATGGGCCTGTGCACGGAAGAGGTTCGCCTGCCGCTGTCGCTGACGGCCGACGCGGTGCGGCCCGCCATCGACAAGGCGCTGGCCGCCGCCGGAGTCGCCTGATGGCCGCCGACGCGCCCAAACAGAAGACGATCGCCGAGAACCGCCGCGCTCGCTTCGACTATTTCCTCGAAGATCATATCGAGGCCGGGCTCCAGCTGCGGGGCACCGAGATCAAGGCCCTGCGCGACGGCCGGGCCAATATCGCCGAGAGCTATGTCTCTCCCGAGGGGCGCGAGATGGTGCTGATCAACGCCGACATCCCGCCCTATAAGATGGCGAACCGCTTCAACCATGAGCCGCGCCGTCACCGGAAGCTGCTGCTGCACCGCAAGCAGATCGACAGGCTGATCGGCGCCGTTCAGCGCGAAGGGCGCACCATTGTCCCTGTACGCCTCTATCTGAATGAGGCGGGCAAGGCGAAGCTGGAGATCGCCCTGGCCAAGGGCAAGAAACTGCACGACAAACGCGAGACGGCGGCCGAGCGCGACTGGCAGCGCGACAAGGCGCGTCTGCTGCGCGACAAGGGATAAGTGCGGTTCCGCTTTGCGCGCCGCGCGACGCGCGATAAACGAGCGATGATGGGGTGCGTCTTGCGGAGTTCGTGGTGAAGATAGCCGAACGCTGGTTCGTCATGGCGGGCGTGGCCCTGCTGGGCGCCATCGCCCTGGCCGGGGTGGTGGTGGCCATCTACGCCGCCTGGGTCCTGCACGACATGCCGGACGCGTCTGAACTGGCGGACTATCGCCCCGCGACGGCGACGCGCGTCTACGCTGGAGACGGCACCCTGATCGGCGAGTTCTCGGACGAGCGGCGAATCTACGTCACCTATGACCAGGTGCCGCAGACGGTCGTTCACGCCTTCCTGGCGGCCGAGGATCAGAATTTCTTCAATCACGGCGGCATCGACGTGTCCGGCATCGGCCGGGCGATGTTCAAGAACGTGTTCAACGTCATGTCGGGCAAGCGGCTGGAGGGCGGCTCGACCATCACCCAGCAGGTGGCCAAGAACGTCCTGCTGACCAGCGAGACCAGCCTGAACCGCAAGCTCAAGGAGGCCGTCCTCTCCAGCCGTCTGGAAGCGACGCTGACCAAGGAGCAGATCCTCGAACTGTATCTGAACGAGATCTACCTGGGCTATCGCTCCTATGGCGTGGCCTCGGCCGCTTATAACTATTTCGGCAAGTCGCTGGATCAACTGACGCCGGACGAGGCGGCCTTCCTGGCGGCCCTGCCCAAGGGACCGACCAACTACCACCCGAAACGCTATCCGGCGGCTGCGTTGGGTCGACGGAACTGGGTGCTGGGCGAGATGGCCGATAACAAATGGCTGTCGGAAGAGCAGTTGAAGACGGCGCTGGCCCGACCGCTGAACACCCGCTCTGCGCCGCGTCGGGCGGAATACGCCGACGCCGACTTCTTTGTGGAAGAGGCGCGTCGTCGCGCCATCGCCCTGTTCGGTCAGGAAGAGGTCAATCGCGGCGGCTATTACCTGCGCACGACGCTTGATCCGCAGCTGCAGTCGGCGGCGCGCGACGCCCTGATGCGGGGTCTTGAGGATTACGACCGTCGTCACGGCTGGCGCGGCGCCTGGGGCACGACCGACTTCGCCGAGGGCTGGCAGGCCGAGGCCCAGAAGCGCACGACCCCGCCCGAGCGCCGCTCGTGGCAGGCGGCCGCCGTCGAAAGCGTCAGCGGAGGCTCAATCCGCGTCCGCACGGCCAAGGACGATCAGGCGGGCGCGCTTCGCGCCGCCGATGTCAGCTGGTCCAACGCCGGGCGTCGTCCGCTGAAGCGCGGCGACCTGATTTTCGTCGAACGCCAGAACGGCCAGTTCGCTCTGAAGCAGGTTCCGGCCGTCAACGGCGCCCTGGTCGCGATCGAGCCGCAGTCGGGCCGCGTCCTGGCGATGGTCGGCGGCTATTCCTACGCCCTGTCCAGCTTCAACCGCGCCACCCAGGCGCGTCGACAGCCGGGGTCGGCCTACAAGCCCTTCGTCTATGCGGCCGCGCTGGAAGGCGACTTCACCCCGGCCTCGATCGTGCTGGATGCGCCGATCAGCTTCCCCGGCGGCCCCGGCGGCCGCGCCTGGACGCCCCAGAACTACAGCCGTCAGTTCTATGGCCCGCAGACGCTGCGGCGCGGGCTGGAGCTGTCGCGCAACGTCATGACCGTGCGTCTGGCGCAGGCGGTGGGCATGAAGAACGTCGTCGACCTGTCCAAGAAGATGGGCGTCGTCGACGACATGTCGCCGAACCTGGCCATGTCGCTGGGGGCCGGGGAGACCACGCCCTACCGCATCACCGCCGCCTATGCCGCCTTCGTCAACGGCGGGCGCCGGGTCGATCCCTATCTGATCGAACTGGCTCAGGACCGGAACGGCCAGACCATTCACCGCGCCGACCGTCGCCAGTGCCGCGACTGCGGACGAGGCTTCAGCGGTCAGGAATCGCCGCGCCTTCAGGATCGCGGAACCCAGGTGATCGACCCCATCACCGCCTATCAGATGACCTCCATGCTGGAAGGCGTGATTCAACGCGGCACCGGCGCCCGGGCTCGCAGCCTGGGCCCGTGGGTCGGCGGCAAGACGGGCACCACCAATGAATACCGCTCGGCCTGGTTTGTCGGATTCTCGGCGGACATCGTGGTCGGCGTCTTCGTCGGCTTCGACGACAACCGCTCGCTGGGGGGTGGTGAAGCCGGGGCCTCGACGGCCGTGCCGATCTTCATCGACTTCATGGAAGATGCTCTGAAAGAGCGGCCTGCGCGGCCGTTCGTGAAGCCGAAAAACGCCATCTTCCGCACCGTCAACGGCATCGAAGAGGCCTTCCGTCCAGGCACTGAGCGTCAGTTGCGCGAAGAGGCGCCGCCGCCGGCCCAGCCCGAAGGGCCGCAGAACTACTACGACGTCATCCGTCGCGAGCAGGAGGTCCGCTCCCAGACCCCGACGCCGACCGCGCCGCCTCCGGTTGCGCCGCCGCCGCCGAAGAAGGAGCCGGCCGAGGACTTGAGCGGCCTTTACTGACGCTCTAGGTAAGCAGCCAACCCGGCGCGCCTGCTTTCAGGCGCGCCGTTTCACCTGTCCTTCCCCTATCGGACGCGCGTCGCGCGGTCCTGTTTGCGGGGGACTTCCGTTCGCAGGAGTTTGCGATGAGATCGGATGTCGAGGCCATGAAGGCCGACATCGAGCAGAGCGTCGCTCTGCTCAGGAGGCGACTTTGACTGGGATGTCGCTCTAAGAAAGCTCGATGAGCTGAACGCGCGGGTCGAGGATCCGACGCTGTGGGACAATCCCGAACAGGCCCAGGCCGTCAGCCGTGAACGCTCGCGGCTGGAAGTGCAGGTCAACGCCGTCAAGGAAATGGAGCAGGGTCTCGAAGACGGGATCATGCTGGCCGAAATGGCGGACGAGGAGGGCGACGAAGCCACCCTCGAAGAAGCGCGTGAACAGCTGAAGTCCATCAAGGACCGGGCCGCCCGCGCCGAACTGGAAGCCCTGCTGTCCGGCGAGGCGGACGGCAACGATGCCTATCTGGAGGTCAACTCCGGCGCTGGCGGCACCGAGTCCAACGACTGGGCGGGCATTCTGCTGCGGATGTACAGCCGCTGGGCGCGCTCGCACGGCTATGAGGTCGAGCTTCAGGAAGAAGAGTCCGGCGAACAGGTCGGCATCAAGTCGGCGACCCTGCTGATCACCGGCCCCAACGCCTATGGCTGGCTGAAGTCGGAATCGGGCGTCCACCGTCTGGTGCGCATCAGCCCCTATGATGCGGCGGCCAAGCGGCACACGTCGTTCGCCTCGGTCGGGGTCTCGCCCGTCGTGGATGACAGCATCGAGATCGAGATCAACCCGTCGGACGTGCGCACGGACACCTATCGCGCTTCGGGCGCAGGCGGTCAGCACGTCAACAAGACGGACTCGGCCGTGCGCCTGACCCACATTCCGACCAACACCGTGGTCGCCTGTCAGGCGGGCCGTTCGCAGCACCAGAACCGCGACCAGGCCTGGAAGATGCTGCGCGCGCGTCTGTATGAGCTGGAACTTCAGAAGCGTGAGGCTGCGGCCCAGGCTCTGGCTGACGCCAAGACGGACATCGGCTGGGGCCACCAGATTCGATCCTACGTCCTGCAGCCGTATCAGATGGTGAAGGACCTGCGGACCGAGGTCGAAACCTCGGACACGCAAGGCGTTCTGGACGGCGACCTGGACCAGTTCATGGGGGCCGCGCTGGCGGCTCGGGTGGGCGAAACCCGCGAGGGCTGACCCGCCTGACCGGTGCATAAAAAAAGGGCGGCCTTTGCGGGCCGCCCTTTCTCGTTGTCAGCACTCGCGCCGATCAGGCTGCGGGCTTGGCCTCGACCTTGGCGTCCGTCTTGGCGGGGGCGGGCTTTTCGGCCGGAGCAGGGGTCTCCAGCATATTGGCGCCCGGCGTGTCGCGCTTGGCCTGGGTGCAGCGGCCCTGGAACCAGGCGCCCTGTTCGATCGACAACTGCTCCTGGGTGATGTCGCCCTCGACGCGCGAGGTGGCGAACAGCTTGACCTGCTTGGCGACGATGGCGCCCGAGACGCGGCCGCGCACCTCAAGGATGTCGGCGTGAACCGTGCCCTCGACCGCGCCGCCTTCGCCGATCACCACGCGCACCACGCGGATGTCGCCTTTCAGCGAGCCGTCGACCTGAAGTTCGCCTGCGCCGGAGATGTTGCCCTCATACTTCACGCCCGCCGACAGAGTCGAAAGGCTGGAGGAACGGGCGGCGGGACGCGCCGCCTCCGGCGCGCGCGCAGGCGCAGCGGCGATCGGCGCTGCGGGCTCCGGCTTGGGCTGGACCGGCTCTGGCGGCTTGGGAATGCCCATTCCGCCAGAGGGGTTGTTGTCGAACGGTTTGTTCTTATTGAACATTCATGCTCTCCGCGTCACGCCGCGATTATCGGCGTCTGGTCAATGTCAGCCCCTGAGGATGCAATCCCTGGCGACACTTAGTGCGGGCTGAGACGGAGAGGTCAAGCGGGGGCTTCCGAACCCCGCTCGCCGATCAAAGCGCTTCGACGGCGGCCAGAACCTCTTCGGCGTGGCCCTTGACCTTGACGTTGCGCCAGGCGCGGCGGACCACGCCCTGGCCGTCGATCAGGAAGGTGGCGCGCTCAATGCCCATATATTCGCGGCCGTAGAGCTTCTTCAGCACCCAGACGCCCCAGCTTTCCGTGACCGCGCCGTCCTCGTCCGAGCCGAGCGCGACCTTGAGATCATGCTTGGCCTTGAAGCGGTCCAACTTCTTCACCGTGTCGCGCGATACGCCGATCACTACCGCATTCGCCGCCGCGAACCGGTCGATCAGGGCCGAGAAGTCCTGCCCTTCGGTCGTGCAGCCGGGCGTGTCGGCCTTGGGATAGAAGTAGAGCACGATATTCTTGCCTTTCAGCCCGTCCAGCGACACCCGTCCGTCGCCGTCAGTCGCCAGATCGAAAGCAGGGGCGGGGGTGTTTTCGGTGATGTCGGTCACAGCGCTCTCCTTAAACCGGCCGCACCAGCACCAGCTTCTTCTTGCCGGCGCCGAGTTTCAGCACGCCGTCGGCGTTCAGGTCGGCTTCTTTGATCAGACGGACGCCGTCGTTGACGACCTCGTCGTTCAGGCGCAGGCCGCCGCCCTGGGCCAGACGGCGCGCCTCGCCGTTGGAGGCGCTGAGACCCGCCTTGGTCGTGACGGCGGCGATCATGGCGCCGATCACCTCGTCACGCGGCAGTTCGACGGTCGGCAGGTCGGCCGACAGTTGGCCCTTCTCGAAGGCGGCCTCGGCGGCCGCGCGTGCGGCCTGTGCGGCCTCGGCGCCGTGCAGCATGGAGGTGGTAGCGTCGGCCAGCGCCTTCTTGGCGTCGTTGATCTCGGCGCCTTGAAGGGCCTCATAGCGCTCGATCTGATCCAGCGGCAGGTCGGTAAACAGACGCATGAAGCGGCCCACGTCGCCGTCTTCGGTGTTGCGCCAGTACTGCCAGTAGTCGAACGGCGACAGGGCGTCGGCGTTCAGCCACACGGCGCCGCCGACCGTCTTGCCCATCTTCTGGCCCGAGGCGGTGGACAGCAGCGGCGTGGTCAGGCCGAAGGCGGCCTTGTGGTCCACCTTACGGGTCAGTTCGACGCCGTTGATGATGTTGCCCCACTGGTCCGACCCGCCCATCTGCAGCGAACAGCCATAGCGACGGTTCAGCTCCAGGAAGTCGGTCGCCTGCATCAGCATGTAGTTGAACTCGAGGAAGGTCAGCGGCTGCTCGCGATCGAGGCGCAGCTTGACCGAGTCGAAGCTCAGCATCCGGTTGATGGTGAAATGCGTGCCGTAGTCGCGCAGGAACTGCAGGTAGCCCAGCTGCGACAGCCACTCGTCGTTATCCAGCATGATGGCGTCGGTCGGGCCGTCGCCGAAGGTCAGGAATTTCTCGAACACGCCTTTGATGCCGGCGATGTTCTCGGCGATCTTTTCCTCGGTCAGCAGGGGGCGTTGGGTGTCCTTGAACGACGGGTCGCCGACCTTGGTCGTGCCGCCGCCCATCAGGACGATCGGCTTGTGTCCGGCCTGCTGAAGGCGACGCAGCAGCATGATCTGGATCAGGTGGCCGACGTGCAAGCTGGGCGCCGTCGCATCGAAACCGATATAGCCCGTGACCACGCCCGACGCGGCCGCCTCGTCCAGTTCGACCGGGTGGGTGATCTGGTGGATATAGCCGCGCGCCTTCATCAGGCGCAGGAAGTCCGATTTGAAGGCGGTTTCGGAAACGGTTTGGGTCGTGGGCTCGGTCATGGTCGGGTCCGTAGCATCAGAACCGGCGGCCGTCTTCCGAGGAATAGTGCCGCCGAGGGAAGGGCGGCAAGGATCGCGGCCGCTCTCTAGTAGAGGCCGTAGTAATAGGCGGCGAAAAGGGCCGGTTGCGCGATCATGGGCGCTAGCTACGTCGCCCCTGACGTGGCAGTCAAGCCGCCATGACGACCTCCCCGAAAAAGACCCTGCGCGTGCTCGGCTTCATGACCGGCACCTCGCTCGACGCCGTGGACATGGCGGTGATCGAAACGGACGGCCATGACATCCTGTCCTTCGGCCCTGCCGGCGAGATGAAGCTGGACACAGAGACCCGCGCCATCATTGAGGACGCCATCGACGACGCCTTCGATTGGGAGCGCGACGAAGAAGAACCGGACAGCTTCGAAGACGCGCGCATGGCGGTGGCCGATGCGCATCTGGCCGCCGCGCTCGGCTTCATGGCGGTGAACGGGGTGAAGTCCAGCGCGCTGGATCTGGTCGGCGTCCACGGCCAGACAGTGCTGCACGAGGCGCCGACGCCGGGCCTGCCCGGCCGCACCGTACAACTGATCGACGCCGCCAGCGTGGCCGAAGGGCTGGGCGTGGCAACGGCCTTTGACTTCCGCAGCGCCGACGTGGCGGCGGGCGGGCAGGGCGCGCCGCTGGCGCCTGTCTATCACGCAGCGCTGGCCCGCAAGGCGGGGATGGAGGGGCCGGTCGCTGTGCTCAATCTGGGCGGGGTCGGCAACATCACCCTGATCCGCGCCGACGGCGAGTTGGAGGCCTTCGACACCGGCCCGGCCAACGGCATGGTCGATCTGCTGGTCCAGTCGCGCATGAAAAAGCGGATGGACGAGGGCGGTCGTCTGGCGGCGGCGGGCGCCGTCGATCAGGCCGTGCTGGACGCCTATCTGGCCTATCCCTATTTCGCGGCGAGCGGCCCGAAGTCGCTGGACCGTTTCGACTTCTCGCTGGACCCGGTGGCGGATCTGTCGTTGGAAGACGCCGCCGCCACCCTGACCGCCTTTGCCGCTCAGGCTGTGGCGCTGGGCGTCGCCCGCTGTTCGGAGCAGCCGAAGGAGATCGTCGTCTGCGGCGGCGGTCGTCACAACCCCGTGCTGCTGGCCGCCATTCGCGAGCGTGTCGGCCTCCCCGTCTCGACGGCGGAGGACAAGGGCTGGCGCGGCGACTCCATCGAAGCCGAGGCCTTCGCCTTCCTGGCCGCCCGCTGTCGTCTGGGCCTGCCAATCAGCTTCCCCGGTACGACAGGCGTTCCGGCGCCGATGACCGGCGGTCGGATCGTCGAGCCGGGAGCGGAATAATGGCGGCGTCATCGCGTTTCTGGGGCGTCGCCAGCGGTCTGGCGGCGGGCGCTCTGTGGGGGCTGGTCTTCCTGGCGCCCAAGGTCGTGCCCGAGGCCTCGCCTCTGCTGCTGACGGCGGGACGTTACCTCGCCTATGGCCTGATCGCGGTCATGCTGATCGCGCCGCGCTGGCGGCGGGTGACAGCGGCCCTGACACGCAAGGCGTGGGGCGCGCTGGTCTGGCTGAGTCTGGCGGGCAATCTGGTCTATTTCGCCTTCCTGGTGGTCGGGGTGCATTACGCTGGCGTCGCGGCCTCGGCCCTGATCGTCGGCATGGTGCCAGTGGTGGTGGCCTTGTGGGGGCTGCGGGACAAGGATTCGCCGCCGCTGTCGCGCGTCGCGCCGCCCATCGCCGTGGCGGCGATCGCGGTCGGGCTGATCGGGTGGCAGTCGCTCAGTCATGGCGGCGGCGCAGCGGCGCAGAGCGGCGCGGCCACACTGATTGGTCTGGGATGCGCCCTCGCGGCCCTGCTGTCCTGGACCGCCTTCGCCGTCGGCAACAGCCGCTGGATGGGCCGCCTGCCTAACGTCACCCCGCATGAGTGGTCGCTGTTGACCGGCGTGGTCACCGGCGCGCTGGCGCTGGTGCTGGTGATCCCGTCCCTGTTCATGCTGGGCGGCATGACGGACGACGCCTGGCTGCGTCTGATCGGTGTCAGCGCGGGCGTGGCGATCTTCGCCTCCGTCATCGGCAACGCGTTCTGGAATCAGGCCAGCCGCCTGCTGCCCCTGACCATGCTGGGCCAGATGATCGTGTCCGAGACCCTGTTCGCCTTCATCTACGGCTTCATCTGGGAACAGCGCGGCCCGACCGTGATCGAGATAGTCGCCATGATCCTGATGATCGTCAGCGTCGTCTGGTGCGTTCGCGCCCATCGCCCTGCCGCCGTGGCCGCTGCGGAAGGCGATCACTGACGATCGGCGCAATTAGAAACGGCGCCCCGAAGATCAGGGCGCCGCTTCAATCAGGATATCGCTATGCGGATCAGGCGGGCTTTTCTTCCAGTCGCTTGTCCAGATAGGCGCCGACGCGGCGCTCGACCGCGCCGATGTGGTCCTGCCAGAAGTGGGTCGCGCCTTCTTCCAGCTCGTAGTCGATGACAATGCCCTTCTGGGTGCGCAGCTTGTTCACCACGCGCTCGACATCGGCGGGCGGCACTACGGTGTCGGCCGTGCCGTGCAGGAACAGGCCCGAAGCCGGGCAGGGGGCCAGGAAGCTGAAGTCATAGATGTTCGACGGCGGCGATACCGAGATGAAGCCGTCGGTCTCGGGGCGACGCATCAGCAGTTGCATCCCGATATAGGCGCCGAACTGATAGCCGGCGACCCAGGTCTGGGTGGCGGCGGGATTGTTGGCCTGAAGCCAGTCCAGGGCCGTCGCCGCGTCGGCCAGTTCGCCGATGCCGCTGTCGAACTCGCCCTGCGACTTGCCCACGCCGCGGCTGTTGTAGCGCAGGGTGGCGAAGCCGCGCTGGACGAACAACTGGTGCATCGTCAGGGCGACGGGGTTGTTCATGTGCCCGCCCGCCTTGGGGTGGGGGTGCAGGATCAGGGCGATCGGCGCGTCGGGACGCTTGCCAGGGGAATAGCGGCCTTCGATGCGGCCGGAGGCGCCAGGCAGGATAACTTCAGGCATGGATGGCGGTCCCTACGATCAACAGTGGTTTCGCGAGCGGATAATACTTGACCACACAGGTAGGACTTTCTAAGTCCCCCCTGCACGATGCGCTCGCCAGCAAGGCCGGGGGTCTTAGCACAGCGAGCCTGAAAAGCGGTAGAATTTTGAGGTATTGGGATGCGTCTGTCGACCAAGGGACGTTACGCCGTCATGGCGATGGCCGATCTGGCGAAAAACGGGACCGATCGGGCCGTCTCCCTGGCTGAAATCGCGGCGCGTCAGGAAATCTCGCTCAGCTATCTGGAGCAGCTTTTCGCGCGCCTGCGCAAAGGCGGTCTGGTCAAGAGCGTGCGTGGACCGGGCGGCGGCTATCGGCTGGCCCGAGAGGCCGGCGAGATGATCGTGGCGGATATTGTTCTGGCGGTCGATGAGCCGATCCGCGCCACGCGCTGCGCCGCCCACGGCACCCCGCGCGGCTGTATGACGGGCGGCGCCCGTTGCATCACCCATGACCTGTGGGAAGACCTGGGCGCAGAGATCCATCGCTATCTGGCTGGGGTCAGCCTCGCGGACGTCATCGAAAAGCGGACAGGGCGGGCTCGCATGGGCTCGGGTTCGATGGAGGCCGCAGCGTGAGCATTTATCTCGACTACAACGCCTCGGGTCTGGTTCGTCCTGAGGTTCAGGAGATCATGGCCAAGGCTCTGGCCGATAACGGCAATCCATCGGCCGTGCACGCCGCCGGGCGGCGGGCGCGGGCGCGCGTCGAGACCGCTCGCGCTCAGGTGGCCGATCTGGTCGGGGCTGATCCGACGGCGATCATCTTCTCTTCGGGCGGCACT
Source organism: Brevundimonas sp. LPMIX5 (assembly GCF_003576505.1). Lineage (NCBI taxonomy): Bacteria > Pseudomonadati > Pseudomonadota > Alphaproteobacteria > Caulobacterales > Caulobacteraceae > Brevundimonas > Brevundimonas sp. LPMIX5. Next base: position 295,737 of record NZ_QWTZ01000002.1, on the reverse strand, counting down.
GAGTCCAACGCTCAGGCGATCCACAGCGCTCTGGCGGCAGGCTGCAAGCGGCTGATCGTCGGCGCGACCGAGCACCCGTGCGTGGCCGAAGCCGCCGCCGTCAGCGGCGTTCCGGTTGAGGTGCTGCCTGTGGATGCGAACGGCGTGGTTGATCTGAACTGGCTGGCCGAGGCGCTGGCTCGTCCGGGGCGCGCGGTCGTCGCCATCCATCACGCCAACAACGAAAGCGGCGTGATCCAGCCAATAACTGAGGCGGCGAAGCTGGTCCACGCGGCGGGCGGCTGGCTGCACGTCGACGCCATTCAGTCGGCAGGCAAGGTCCCGGTGACCATGAAGGCGCTGGACGCCGATAGCCTGACCCTCTCGGCGCACAAGCTGGGCGGGCCGCAGGGCGTGGGCGCCCTGGTGATGAAGGACGGTGTTTCCGCCATCCGCATTCTGCACGGAGCGGGTCAGGAACGTGGCCTGCGTGCTGGAACTGAGAATGTGCCGGGCATCACAGGATTCGGCCTCGCCGCTGATTGCGCCGCGCGTGATCTGGTCGCCGTCATGGCGCACGTCGGCTGGCGCGATGCGGCTGAAGCCAAGGTCCAGGCGGCGGGCGCGACGATCATCGGCGGCGCAGTCGAGCGCCTGCCCAACACCCTGTTCATGGCGGTTGAGGGTTGGGACAGTCCGCAGCAGTTGATCACCCTCGATCTGGTCGGGGTCATGGTCTCGGCCGGTTCGGCCTGTTCGTCGGGCAAGGTCAAACCGTCCAAGGCGATCAGCGCGATGGGCCTGCATCATCTGGCGACGGGGGGCGTACGCGTCTCGGGCGGCTGGGGCACGACCGAGGCCGATTGGACCCGTTTTGCCGACGCCTGGGTCGCGGCCTGGGACAAGCATAAGACGCGCCTGCAAGAGCGCGTAAAGGAAGTCGCGTAAACTATGGCTATCGTTCAGGAAACAATCGACACAGTCGCGGAACTGGAGCGGTACAAATACGGCTTCACCACTGACGTTGAGCAGGAGTTCGCCCCCAAGGGTCTGAACGCCGACATCGTCCGTTTCATCTCCGAAAAGAAGGGTGAGCCGGAGTGGATGCTGGAATGGCGCCTGGCCGCCTATGAGCGCTGGCTGGCGATGGAAGAGCCGACCTGGGCGGCTGTGAAATACGAGCCCGTCGACTATCAGGACCTCTACTACTACGCCGCGCCGGTGAAGAAGGAGGGGCCCAAGTCGCTGGACGAGGTCGATCCCGAACTGCTGGCCGTCTATGCCAAGCTGGGCATCCCGCTGAAGGAGCAGGAAGTCCTGGCCGGTGTGCAGGGCGCGCCCAAGGTGGCCGTCGACGCCGTGTTCGACAGCGTCTCGGTCGTTACCACCTTCAAGGAGGAACTGGCCAAGCACGGCGTGATTTTCATGCCGATTTCCGAGGCCTTGCGCGAATATCCTGATCTGGTGCGTCAGTACCTCGGCACCGTCGTGCCGGTCAGCGACAACTATTTCGCGGCCCTGAACAGCGCGGTCTTTTCCGACGGCTCCTTCGTCTACATCCCGCCGGGCGTGCGCTGCCCGATGGAGCTGTCGACCTATTTCCGCATCAACGCCAGCCAGACCGGCCAGTTCGAGCGCACCCTGATCATCGCCGACAAGGGCAGCTACGTCTCCTATCTGGAGGGCTGCACCGCGCCGATGCGCGATGAAAACCAGCTCCACGCAGCGGTCGTGGAGATCATCGCCCTGGACGACGCCGAGGTGAAATACTCGACCGTCCAGAACTGGTACCCCGGCGACGCCGAGGGCAAGGGCGGAATCTACAACTTCGTGACCAAGCGCGCCGACTGCCGCGGCGACCGCTCCAAGGTCAGCTGGACGCAGGTTGAAACGGGCTCGGCCGTCACCTGGAAATACCCGTCCTGCATCCTGAAGGGTGAGGAAAGCTCGGGCGAATTCTATTCCATCGCCATCACCAACGGCCATCAGCAGGCCGACACCGGCACAAAGATGATGCACCTGGGCAAGAACAGCCGCAGCCGCATCATCGCCAAGACGGTCTCGGCGGGTAAGTCGGACTCCACCTATCGCGGCCTGGTGTCGATCCACTCCAAGGCGACCGGGGTGCGCAACTTCACCCAGTGCGACAGCCTGCTGATCGGCAAGGAGTGCGGCGCCCACACTATCCCCTACATCGAGGTCCGCAACGGTTCGGCCCAGCTTGAGCACGAGGCGACCACGACCCGCCTGTCCGAAGCCCAACTTTTCTACGCCCAGCAGCGCGGCCTGTCGGAAGAAGAAGCGGTGGCGCTGCTGGTCAACGGCTTCGTTCGCGACGTCCTGCAGGAACTGCCGATGGAGTTCGCCGTCGAGGCCCAGAAGCTGGTGGCGATCAGCCTCGAAGGCTCGGTCGGATGATTGCTGCTTGGTCTCTTCGAAGGGCTGAAGTTCGATTTGCAGGGACTATTCTGCTCGCTTTGCTGGCCTGTGCCGCTCAGATTATGAGGTTCAACTACAATCTGATCGGGAGCGAGAATTTTCACGCGGGAGTGATTGTTGTTCTTGCTATCGGTTGGTTTGTCGCATTGATCGCGACCTTTCGTGCTGATTGGCGGTGGGGTCTCGGAGCATCTCTGAGCGCGCCGATCGCGCTAGTCTTTTTCGTATGGGTCGGTCTCCTCTTTTACGCCTGCGCCGTGAAAGGCGCCTGCGTGTGATTTGGTTTTAAGAATGCTTTCCATTTCCAATCTCCACGTCTCCGTCGCCGAAAAGCCGATCCTCAAGGGTCTGACGCTCGATGTGCCTGCGGGCGAAGTTCATGCGATTATGGGGCCGAACGGGGCGGGCAAGTCGACGCTGGGCTACAGCCTGTCCGGGCGTCCCGGCTATGAGGTGACGGACGGTTCCGCCTCGTGGAACGGCCAGGACCTGTTGGACCTCGATCCGTCCGAGCGCGCGGCGGCGGGCCTGTTCCTGTCGTTCCAGTATCCGATCGAGATTCCCGGCGTTCCGGCCATGACCTTCATCCGCACGGCGCTGAACGCCCAGAAGCGCGCGCGCGGCGAGGATGAAGTTTCGGCCCCCGCCTTCCTGAAGCTGGTCAAGGCGGCGTCGCAGTCGCTGAAGATGGACTTCGACATGCTGAAGCGGCCGCTGAACGTCGGCTTCTCCGGCGGTGAGAAGAAGCGGATGGAGATCCTGCAGATGGCCCTGCTGGAGCCGTCGCTGCTGATCCTCGATGAAACGGACTCCGGCCTCGACATCGACGCCCTGCGCATTGTCGCCGACGGCGTGAACGCCATGCGCAGCCCGGAACGGTCGATGCTGGTGATCACCCACTATCAGCGCCTGCTGGACTACATCAAACCGGACCGTGTGCACGTTCTGGCGGGCGGCCGCATCGTCGCTTCGGGCGGGCCTGAGCTGGCGCATGAGCTGGAGGCGGAAGGCTACGACAAGTTCCTGCCGGAGGCGGCATGAAGGCGCTCGCCCGGCTGGACCTGACCGACGCCGCGACCTTCCCCTCGCGGCGGGTCGAGGAATGGAAATACAGTGATCTGAAGCGCTTTCTTCGTGAAGCGCCTAAACCGTCCGGCACGGCCGTCGTCGGCGCGCCGGGACCGTTCTATGATCTGGGCGGCGACGCCATCGTCTTCGCCAACGGCCGCCCGGTCGGGGTGAAGGACTACATCGCCTCGGGCGATCAGACGCTGCGCCTGCGCTTCATCTCGGATGCGACGGGCACCGGTCATACGGCGTCGGCGCGCATCGTCGCCCGCCCCGGCGCGCGCCTGCTGTTGCTAGAGACGCACGAGGGCAAGGGCTCGGCCTATGTCGCCCACAACAAGGTCGAGATCGACGTCGCCGCCGACGCCGAGGTGACCCGCATCGTCCTGACCGACGAACCGGATGACGCCATTTCGGTGGCCGAGGCTGAGGTCAAGCTGGAGGCCGGCGGCCGCTATCGCCAGACCGTCGTCGCCACGGGCGCCAAGCTGCAACGTCATGAGACCCGCCTGCGTCACGGCGCCGAGGGCGCCGATGCTCGTGTGGACGGCCTCTATTTGCTCGGCGGCGCACGTCATTCCGACCTGACCACGGTGATCGACCACATCGCGCCGAACGGCACGACCAGCCAGCTGATCAAGGGCGTCGTCCGCGACGAGGCGCGTGGCGTCTTCCAGGGTAAGATTCTGGTCCAGAAGGGCGCTGACGACACCGACGCCCGCATGGGGCACCACGGCCTGATCACATCCGAGCGCGGCGAGATCGACGTGAAGCCCGAGCTGATCATCTACGCCGACGAGGTTCAGTGCGCCCACGGCGCCACCGTCGGGACGCTGGATGAAAGCGCCCTGTTCTATATGCAGCAGCGCGGCATTTCGGCTGACGAGGCCCGCGCCCTGCTGACCCAGGCCTTCCTGATCGAGGTCGTCGACCGCATCGAGCATGAAGGCGCCAGAGAGGTGGTGCGGGAATGGCTGACGGCTCGCCTGTGATCAACGCATCTGTGACGGGGTTCGACCCCTATGCCGCCCGCGCGCAATTCCCGATCCTGTCGCGCCAGGTGAACGGCAAGCCGCTGGTCTATCTGGACAGCGCCGCCTCGGCTCAGAAGCCGCGCGCAGTGATCGACGCCTTGGTCGCGTCGATGGAGGGCAGCTACGCCAACGTTCACCGCGGTCTGCACACCCTGTCGAACGAAGCGACGGAAGCCTATGAGCACGCTCGCGAGATCGTCGCCCGCTTCCTGAACGCACCTTCGGCCGAGACCATCGTCTGGACCAAGGGCGGCACCGAGGCGATCAACCTGGTCGCCAATGGCGTCGGCCTGTCGATCCAGCCGGGCGACGAGATCATCATCACCGAGATGGAGCACCACTCCAACATCGTACCGTGGCACATCCTGCGCGAACGGCGCGGGGCGGTGCTGAAATGGGCGCCGATCAAGGATGACGGCTCGCTGGACATGGAAGCCTTCGCCGCCCTGCTGGCGCCGAAGACGAAGCTGGTCGCCGTCACCCACATGTCTAACGTGCTGGGCACCATTAACCCGGTCGCCGAGATCACCCGTCTGGCCCATGCGGCCGGGGCGCGGGTGCTGATCGACGGCTGCCAGGGCGCGGTTCACGCGGCGCCGGACGTTCAGGCCATCGGCTGCGACTACTACGTCCTGACCGGCCACAAGCTGTTCGGTCCCACCGGCATCGGGGTCCTGTACGGCACGGCCGAGGCGCTGGACGCCCTGCCGCCGTATCAGGGCGGCGGCGAGATGATCGAGACGGTCGAGAAGGACCGGGTGACCTACGCCAAACCGCCGCATCGGTTTGAAGCCGGGACGCCGCCGATCCTGGAGGCCATTGGCCTGGGGGCGGCGATCGATTGGCTGTCGCAGTATGATCCGGCCGCTGTTCAGGCGCACGAGGAAGCCCTGTATCGCCACGCGGTCGAGCGTCTGGCCGATCATGACTGGTTGCGGATTCTGGGGCATGCGGAAGGGAAGGGCGCTTTGCTGACCTTCGCCGTTGAAGGCGCCCATGCCCATGACGTGGCTCAGATCATGGACCGCTACGGCGTCGCCGTCCGGGCCGGACTGCACTGCGCCGAGCCGCTGGCGAAAAGACTGGGCGTGAGCGCAAGCACGCGCGCCTCCTTCGCCCTATATAACACCATGGAGGATACAGACGCCTTCGTGGACGCGCTGATCAAGGCGCGAAACTTCTTCGTGTGATGAGTATGGACGACGCCAAGACCGAAACCGCCATCAGCGACAGCGACGCCTTCGCCGCCAGCTGGGACGAGCCGCAGAAAAGCGCCCTGTCTCAGGCCGAGCTGGACAAGCTGACGGACGACCTGATCGAGGCGCTGAAGAGCGTCTATGACCCGGAAATCCCGGTCGACATCTATGAGCTGGGCCTGATCTACAAGGTCGACGTGTCCGACGACCGCGACGTGCTGGTCGAGATGACGCTGACGGCGCCGGGCTGCCCGGTCGCCGGCGAAATGCCCGGCTGGGTCGAGGATGCGGTGAAGAAGGTCGACGGCGTGCGCAGCGCCAAGGCCAATCTGGTGTTCGATCCGCCGTGGGACGCCTCCAAGATGAGCGACGAGGCCAAGCTGGCCCTGAACATGTTCTGAGGAGTCCCTGATGACCGAGCTTCAGACCACGACCCGGCCCCGACGCCCCCGGCCCAAGGCGGTGACCCTGACGGACGTCGCCGCCGCGCGCGTGCGCGAAATCATGGACAACGCCGAAAAGGATTACGTCGGCCTGCGGGTCGGCGTGAAGAACAGCGGCTGCGCGGGGCAGGAATACACCTTCGCCTATGCCGAAGAGATCCAGCCGCTGGACGAGGTGGTCGAAGACAAGGGCGTCACCATCCTGATCGAGCCCAAGGCCGTCCTGTTCCTGATCGGGACCGAGATCGATTATGAGGTGACGAAGCTGGCCTCGAAATTCATCTTCCGCAATCCGAACGAGACGGATGCCTGCGGCTGCGGCGAGAGCGTCACCATCATTCCCGCCGCTGCTCTGGACGCCGACTGACATGATCCGACTGGAGGGGGTGACCCGGCGCTATCGCAGCGCGGCGGGCGACCGCACGGCGCTGGACGCCGTCGACCTGCACATCGCGCGCGGCGAGGTGTTCGGCGTGGTGGGCCGTTCGGGGGCTGGCAAGTCCACCCTGATCCGCGCCATCAACCGGTTGGAGACCCCGGACGCTGGCAAGGTCTTCGTCGATGGGCGGGAGATCACGGCCCTAAACCCGGCCGAACTGCGCGCCGCACGGCGCGGTATCGGCATGATCTTCCAGCACTTCAACCTGCTGAACGCCAAGACGATCGAGGACAACGTCGCCTTCCCCTTGCGGCTGGAAGGACGGCCCGAAACCGAGGTGAAGGCGCGCACGGCGCAGCTGCTGGCCCAACTGGGATTGGCCGATCATGCGAAGAAGCATCCGGCCCAGCTTTCAGGCGGCCAGAAGCAGCGCGTCGGCATCGCCCGCGCCCTGGCCTGCGGCCCCAGCGTCCTGTTGTGCGACGAGGCGACCAGCGCGCTGGACCCAGAAACGACCGAGGACATCCTGACCCTGCTGGACGGGCTGAACCGCGATCTGGGTCTGACCATTGTCCTGATCACCCACCAGATGGAGGTGGTGCGCCGCGTCTGCGATCGGGTGGCGGTGCTGAAGGACGGCAGGATCGTGGAGCAGGGCGCGACGGCCGACGTCTTCTTGCACCCGCAGCACGCCGTGACCCGCGCCATGCTGGCCGAGGGCGAGGAGGCGGTCGACGCCTCGGTCGCCCCCGCTGGTGCGCGCATGGCCCGCCTGACCTTCCGCGGCCCCTCGACCTATGAGCCGGAATTGAGCCGCGTCGCGCGCACGGCGGGTGTGGACTATTCAATCCTGTCGGGCCGCATCAGCCGCATCCGGGGCGAGCCCTATGGCCAGATGACGGTGGCCTTTACCGGGGGCGACGCCGAGGCGGCTCTGGCGCAACTGGCCGCGCGCGGCGTCGTGGTGGAGGCGGTCTGATGTTCGCCAATGTGGACTGGGCCGATATCGGCAAGGCAACGATCGACACCCTGCTGATGCTGGGCGGATCAATGGTGCTGACGGTGATCCTGGGGGTGCCGCTGGGCGTGTTGTTGTATCTGTCGGGCAAGGGGCGACTGGCGGCCAATCCGGTGCTGAACGCCGTCTTGTCCTTCGTGGTCAATGTGCTGCGTTCGGTGCCCTTCATCATCCTGCTGATCGTCATGCTGCCGGTGACGGTGCTGCTGGTCGGCACCTCGCTGGGCGTGGCGGGCGCCATTCCGCCGCTGGTCGTCGGGGCTGCGCCCTTCTACGCGCGCCTGGTCGAGACGGCGCTGCGCGAGGTCGACAAGGGCGTGGTCGAGGCGACCCAAGCCATGGGCGGTTCGACCTTCCAGATCGTGACGCGCGCCCTGCTGCCCGAGGCCATGCCGGGCATCATCGCCGGCGCGACCGTCACCGCCATCGCCCTGGTCAGCTATACGGCCATGGCGGGCGTGGTGGGGGCGGGCGGTCTGGGCGACCTGGCCATCCGCTTCGGCTATCAGCGCTTCCAGACCGACGTCATGGCCGTGACCGTAGTTCTGCTGCTGATCCTCGTACAAATTCTGCAGATGATCGGCGACCGTCTGGTCGCTAAGGTCTCGCACCGCTGATTTTACGAAAGCCTGCCCCATGACCCGCCGTTCGCTGCTGCTGCTGTCCGCCGCTGCTGTCCTGACGCTCGCCGCCTGTGGTCAGGGCGCGGGCCAGAAAGCGGGGGCCGAGGGGACGCCTCTGCTGGTCGGCGCCACCGCCGTGCCGCACGCCGAAATCCTGGAGCAGGTGAAGCCGATCCTGGCCGCCGAGGGCGTGCCGATCGAGATCAAGGTCTTCAACGACTACGTTCAGCCCAACGTGCAACTGGCTGAAAAACGGCTGGATGTGAACTATTTCCAGACCAAGCCCTATCTGGACGAGTTCAACGCGGCGCGCGGGACCACGCTGATTACGGTCGCCGGCATCCACGTCGAGCCGCTGGGCCTGTATTCACGCAAGCACAAGACCCTGGCCGAGTTGCCGAACGGCGCCCAGGTGGTGCTGCCCAACGATGCGTCGAATACCGGCCGCGCCCTGCTGCTGTTGCAGGCGGCGAGCCTGATCACGCTCAAGGATCCGCAAAACCCGCTGCAGACCGTGCGTGACATCGCGACGAACCCCAAGGGTCTGAAGTTCCAGGAGGTCGAGGCCGCCACCATCCCGCGCATCCTGCCTCAGGTCGACGGCGCGGTGATCAACACCAACTACGCCCTCGATGCCGGTCTGAAGCCCAAGACCGACGCGCTGCAACTGGAAGGCGCCGACAGTCCCTATGTGAACTATCTGGTCGCCCGCACGGACAATCAGGACGACCCGCGCATCCAGGCCCTGGCCAACGCCCTGCGCGGTCAGGCGATCAAGGACTTCATCGCCACGAAATATGAAGGCGCGGTGATCCCGGCGGCCTAGGCTGCAGCGCTGACCGCCTTGGCCGCTTCTTCCTTGGATTCGACCAGCACGGCGGCGGTGACCGGCTGACCCGTCGCCTCGGCGATAAGTTCGGCCGTCCTGCCTTCCACGGCGGCTTCCAGCCGTTCCAGAAACTCGGCCTTCGGCAGGCCGGTCGGGATGGGTTCGAGGAATTCAAGCGTCGCCGTGCCGGGGTTCTTGTGGAACTCCTCCAGCGGCCAGAACAGGCCCAGATTGGTCGCCAGCGGCACGACCGGCATGTCGAAATCGCGGTACATGTGCCAGACGCCAGAGCGGTAGCGGAACTTCTCGCCGACCTTCGCCAGATGGCCTTCCGGATAGATCAGGATCTTGCGGCCTTCGCGATTGGCGTCGCCGGCGCGTTCCTTGAGGGCAGCGCGGGCGGCGTGGCCGCCGCAGTTGTTCACGACGATGGCGCCCAGCTTCTTGAGCACCGTTCCCAGCAGAGGGAACTTCTCCAGATGGTCGCCGGTGACGAAGGCCACGTCGTCGAACTGGTCATAGGTGGCGAAGCCGTCGCCCCAGCTCTGGTGTTTTGAAGCGATGATGAAGGCGCCCTGTGGCAGGCGTTCTTTGCCGCGAGTCTCGATGCGGATGCCCGCAAACAGGTTCATGGCCTGCACCATGCGCCGGACATAGCGGCGGATGATCCAGCTCGTGGCCTTGCGGCCCGGAGCCAGAGCCGCAAAGGCGGCGGCCAGGCCATAGGTGATGGAAAGCGCCCAATAGGCGATGTTGAACAGCAGGCTTCGCATCAGGCGACTATGCCAGCCTGCCGTTCAGAGGCGAGCTTAAAGTGAAGCCTCAGGCGGCGTCGGATACGGCCTCGGCGGCGGAGGTCACCTTGTTGCGCCCGCTGCGCTTGGAGGCATAGAGCGCCTCGTCCGCCCGCGTCAGCAGTTGGCTAGCGGTTTCGCCGGGGCGGCGCAGACCAAAGCCGACGGAGATGGTCACGGCACCCAGATCGTCGTTGGTCGAGCGTCGGCGCAGGGCGCGGGAGGCGATTTCCTCGCGAATGGCGTTCAGCGCCGCCTCGATGGCGCCCGCCGTTTCGCCGGGGAAGATCAGGGCGAACTCCTCGCCCCCATAGCGAGCGGCGATGCGAGGCGCCCGCGACACCCGGCCCAGAACGCTGGCGACATAGCGCAGCACCTGATCACCCGTCTGATGCCCCCAGGTGTCGTTGAAGCGCTTGAAATGGTCGATGTCGATGATCGCGAGCCCGATCGAGCCGCCCACGCTTTCAGCCTCATCGCACATCCGCAGCAGGTGTTCGTCGAACGCCTTGCGGTTGGCCAGATTGGTCAGGGCGTCCGTCATCGCGTCGCGGCGCACCTGCTCCATGTGATCGCGCAGCTTGGTCACTTCGCGGTTTGAGGATTCCAGGCGGCGTTCCAGCGCGGCGGTATGGCGTCGGATGCGGCGGGTCGCATCCGCTAGTGAGGACACGATGTCTCCAAGGCTGTTGGCGTCGCCTGCGCTGGCCATCCGATCGACGGCGTCAGCCAAGGTGTGCCCGTAGCTGGCCTGGCTTTCGCGCGCCTTGTCGATGGCGCCTGCCACGGCTGCCAGTTCCCTGTTCAGCATGGCGCCGGCATCGCGGATTTCTTCGGACAGGCGGCCACGCGGCAGGAATTCGGCGGCCAGCATTTCCGCCGTCGAATCGGTGAAGGGCGCCCCTGTCGCCAGAAGGCGCGAAATTTCCTGCCCCAGCGTTCCGTCCGGGTCGCCCAGGTAGTGCAGCCACAGTTCGAAGTTCAACGGCGTCGGCCACACGGCGGCGGCTTGCATGGCGTCCACGGCGCGGTGCGCCAGAGCATAGGCTTCCGGACTGCGAACCGTGGTTTCCACCTGGGTGGTCATGCCTGAACTGCCCCTGCGCTGCGTGATCCGGAAAGCTATACCGGTCTTCTGTAACGCAGGGTTAAGTTCGCAGACCGGCCTTATCCGGCCAAAACCACCGGGCGACGCAGGAAGGCCGGGACGTCATCGCCGAAAGGATTTCCGGCGAGAGACACGGCCTGGCGGCCTTCAGCCTGGTTAGCCTTCTGAGGCGTTTTCTGGGCCACGGGCGTCGTTTTGGCTTCGGTTTTCTTGCGGCTGCGTGCGCGTTGAGGCGCCGCTTCGGTTTCGGGCGCGGGCGTCGGCGCTGTTTCGATCAGGGTTTCGGCTTCGACGGGCGCTTCTTCGATCGAACGGCGCGAACGGCTGCCGCGCTCGCTGCGTTCGCCGCGTCCACGGCCGCGGCTTGAGCGGCTGTCGTCGCGCGGGCGGTCCTTGATGGAGGCGAAGTCGATGCCGTCCAGCGGCAGTTCGACCGGCTCCTTCTTGATCAGCTTCAGCACCTTGTCCAACGACTTGTCGTCGGCGGGCGTCACGATCATGAAGGCCTCGCCCAGACGCCCGGCACGGCCGGTGCGGCCGATGCGGTGGACGTAGTCGTCGGCGTGGTGCGGAACGTCATAGTTGAAGACGTGGCTGACGGCCGGGATGTCCAGGCCGCGCGCGGCGACGTCCGAGGCGACCAGCAGCTTGAGTGCGCCGCTGCGGAAATCGGCCAGGGTCTTCATCCGCAGCGACTGGTCCAGATCGCCGTGAATCGGCGCGGCGTCGAAGCCGTGGACCTGCAGAGACTTGGCGACGATGTCGACTTCCGACTTGCGGTTGCAGAAGACGATGCCGTTCTGCACGTCGCCGCGCTCGACCAGGGCGCGCAGGGCGGTGCGCTTGGCCTTGGGGTCCGAGGTCGGCAGGCGGGTGATGTGCTGGGTGATGGTGTCGGCGGTTGTGGCCGGGCGCGACGCCTCGATCCGGGTCGGATCCTTGAGGAACTGCTGCGTCAAGCGGGTGATCTCCGGCGGCATGGTGGCCGAGAAGAACAGGGTCTGGCGACGCGGCGGCGTCAGCTTGAAGATGCGCTCGATGTCCGGGATGAAGCCCATGTCCAGCATCCGGTCGGCCTCGTCGACCACCATCAGCTCGACGCCGGTCAGCAGCATCTTGCCGCGGTCGAACAGGTCCAGCAGCCGGCCCGGCGTGGCGATCAGCACGTCCACGCCCTTGTTCAGGGCGGCGACCTGGTCGCCCATGGAGACGCCGCCGATCAGCAGCACCCAGTTCAACTTGGTGCCTTTGGCGTATTTGGCGAAGCTTTCGGCGACCTGATCGGCCAGTTCGCGGGTCGGCGCCAGCACCAGGGCGCGCGGCATCCGGGCGCGGGCGCGGCCCGAGGCCAGGCGGTCGACCATAGGCAGGGTGAAGGCGGCCGTCTTGCCAGTGCCGGTTTGGGCGATGCCGAGGACATCGCGTCCGGCCAGGGCCACTGGAATGGCCTGTTCCTGAATGGGGGTGGCGGTCGTGTAGCCGGTATCGGCGACCGCTTGTAGGGTCGTGGGCGAAAGGCCCAGCTTGGAAAACTCAGTCATGCAGTCCTGAAGGGACGGAGGATAACGTTCGCAAACGCCGTTAGCTGACGGAACCGCCCCTCGTGGGCGAGCGGGCGGCGCGCATCGCCAGTCCTGTTCCGAGCTTGGGGCGGTATATGGAAAGCCCTACGCCTCAGTCAAGTATTTCCGTTCTAACGGCCTCGCTTGGCAACGGCGCCGCGGGCTGTATGGTCGCCTCGGGGACCGGGAGAAGGATGTCGAATGCGCGCTGCCGTATTGATCGCGCTGATGCTTGCCGCGCCGCTTGGCGCACAGGCGTCGGATCGCGGACGGGGTGTCGACGCCATGCAGGCGGCCTTTGGAAATACTGTCGTTTCCCACTATCCCGACGGCGATTGGGTCAAGCACTGGTTCGACCGTGACGGCGCCTATCGCGCCCTGTTTTCTGACGGACGCCGCCTGACCGCCCGGTGGGCGCGCGAAGGGGACAAGGTCTGCCTGAACGAGATTCGCCCGCGCATGATCATCTCGCGCTTCTGCACCCCCTATATCGAAGCCTCAGTGGGCGAGAGCTGGCCGGGTCGCGATCCTCTGGGGCGCCGCGTCCGTAATGAACTAGTCGCGGGGCGCTGAACCGGAAAACCGCTCAGAATGTTCGGCGGCATAAGGGGTATTGGGGCGGCAAGAAAAACGCCCCCGTTCATGAGAACGAGGGCGCTTGATCTTAATCGGCGTCCGCAGCCTTGGCCTTCTTGGCGGGGGCCTTTTTAGCGGCCGGTTTCTTGGCCGCAGGCTCCTTCTTCGCAGCAGGCTTTTTCGCCGCCGCCTTCTTGGCGGGCGCCTTCTTCTTGGGCGCGGCGCCGGCCTTGGCGGCCAGCAGGGGCAGGGCGGCCTCCATAGTCATGTCTTCGGGAGCCGTGCCCTTGGGCAGGGTGGCGTTGATCTTTCCAGACTTGACGTAGGGGCCGTAGCGACCGGCCATGACCTGAACGGCCTCGCCCGTTTCCGGGTGGGCGCCCAGTTCCTTCAGCGGCGCGGCAGCCGAGGCGCGACCCGCACGACCCGCGCGCTTTTCAGCCAGCAGGGCCACGGCGCGGTTCAGGCCGACGTCGAATACCTCTTCAATGTCGGCGACGTTGGCGTAGGTGCCGGCGTGCGCCACGAAGGGGCCGTAGCGGCCCAGGCTGGCGGTGATCATCTTGCCGTCTTCGGGGTGCGGACCCACGTCGCGGGGCAGGCTGAGCAGGCGCAAAGCCTTCTCCAGATCGATTGACGCCGGCGTCCAGCCCTTCGGCAGGGACGAGCGCTTGGGCTTTTCCGCATCGGGCGGCGTCGTTTCGACATAGGGACCGAAACGGCCGATCTTCAGGTGCACGGGCTGGCCGGTCGCCGGATCGACGCCCAGTTCGCGATCGCCGCTCTCGGCTCCGCCGTCGACTGCGTCAGGCGAAGCCACGGGGCGGGTGTATTTGCACTCCGGATAGCGCGAACAGCCGATGAAGGCGCCGAAGCGGCTGGTCTTCAGGCTTAGTTGGCCTTCATGGCAGACCGGGCACTGGCGCGGGTCGGAGCCATCGCCCTTGTCGGGGAAGATGTGCGGGCCCAACGCTTCGTTCAGGTGATCAAGAATCGCCGTGGTGCGCAGCTCGCCTGCGGCCTGGGTCGCAGCGTGGAAATCCTGCCAGAAGCGGCGCAGCAGGGTTTTCCAGTCCAGATCGCCTGCCGACACCTCGTCCAGCTGGGTCTCCAGCGCGGCGGTGAAGTCGTACTCGACCCACTTGGCGAAGAACTGCTCCAGGAAGGCCGTGACCAGCCGTCCCTTGTCCTCGGGGAAGAAGCGGTTCTTATCCATGCGGACGTATTCGCGGTCCCGCAGCGTCGTCAGGATCGAGGCGTAGGTCGACGGACGGCCGATCCCCAGCTCTTCTAGCTTCTTGACCAGGGTGGCTTCCGAGAAGCGCGGCGGCGGTTCGGTGAAGTGCTGATCGGTGCGGATCGCCTCGACCTTGGCCTTGGCGCCTTCCTTCAGCGCAGGCAGGCGGCCGCCTTCGTCCTCGTCTTCCTCGGCGCCCTTCTGCTTCTCGTCGCGGCCTTCTTCATAGGCGGCGATGAAGCCGTCGAAGACCACGACCTGGCCGGTGGCGCGCAGGCCCGTCTGGCTGTCAGGCGTTTCGATCTCGACCGTGGTGCGGTCCAGACGCGCCGATTCCATCTGAGAGGCGATCATCCGCTTCCAGATCAGCTCATACAGCCGCTGCAGATCGCTATCGAGCCGCAGGGTGTCGGGGCTGCGCAGGATGTTGGTCGGACGAATGGCTTCGTGCGCTTCCTGGGCGTTCTTGGCCTTGGTCTTGTAGTAGCGCGGCTCGGCCGGGACGTAGGCGGGGCCGAAGCGCTGGCCGATGGCCTCGCGGGCCTGGGCGATGCCTTCGGGGGTCACGTAGACGCCGTCCGTACGCATATAGGTGATCAGGCCGCCGGTGTCGTCGACGCCTTCATACAGCTTCTGCGCCGCCTGCATGGTGCGCTGGGCGGTGAAGCCCAGCTTGCGCGCGGCTTCCTGTTGCAGGGTCGAGGTGGTGAAGGGCGGGGCGGGGGACCGCTTGGCCGGCTTCTTCTCGACCGACTTGATGGTGAAGTCGCCGCTGTGGACGGCCTCCCGCGCGGCTGTCGCCATCGCTTCGGACACGATGTCCAGACGCTGGACGCGCTTGCCTTCGTGCTTGACCAGACGGGCGGTGAAGGGCGGGCTGTCCGCGATCAGGTCGGCCTCCACCGACCAGTATTCCTGCGCCTTGAACCGCTCGATCTCCATCTCGCGGTCGACGACGATGCGCAAGGCGACCGACTGGACGCGTCCGGCCGAGCGAGCGCCTGGCAGTTTGCGCCACAGCACCGGCGACAGGTTGAAGCCCACCAGATAGTCCAGCGCCCGGCGCGCCAGATAGGCGTCCACCAGTTCCATATCCAGCTGGCGCGGGTTGGCCATCGCCTCCAGCACCGCCGACTTGGTGATGGCGTTGAAGGTGACGCGCTGGACATCCGTGTCCTTCAGCGCCTTCTTCTTGTTCAGGATTTCCAGAACGTGCCAACTGATCGCCTCTCCCTCGCGGTCGGGGTCGGTGGCCAGGATGACGCGGTCGGCGGCCTTGGCGGCCTCGGCGATCTCGGACAGGCGCTTGGAGGCCTTGGCGTCGACTTCCCAATGCATGGCGAAGTCATCGTCAGGCAGAACCGAGCCGTCCTTCGACGGCAGGTCGCGAACGTGACCGTATGAAGCCAGAACCTTATAGTCCGAGCCCAGGTACTTATTGATGGTCTTGGCCTTGGCGGGGCTCTCGACGATGACGAGATTCATGGCGCTCTATCGGGGAAAAGGGGGCGCGAACGTGGTTGCGGCGCGGCCGGAAGTCAATCGGCGCATTTCAAGTGAGCAACCTTTCCGGGTAACGCGAGTTTGCAAACCATTGTAAGTTGTGTTCCTCTGAGGCGTTCTCGGGAGGGTTGACGATGAGCAAGACAGCACAGCGACGCCGCCAGGCGCCAAGCCCTGATCTGACAGACTATCCGGTTCGTGAATATGTGGCCGCCATGGCTATGGAACTGGCCGGAATGGCCCGCTGGGACGGGGATGAAAGGCTGGCCAGCATTCTTGAGAATGCGGCGGACATGGCTCGCCGCACCGCCCCGGCCTAGGTCGAGGCCATACCGCCGGGCAGCAAGGTCGCCCGCCCTGCGAGATCAAGCTCCAGCAGGGCGGCGGCTGTTTCCGCAATCGACAATCTGGCGGCGCGCGCCAGTTCGTCGCGGCTGACCGGCGAAGGGGACAGCAGGGCTTCTATCCGATCCAGCACCTCGTCATCGATCTGTTCAGGTCGCCCGGCGTCGAACGGCGAATCAGCGGGCGGCTCTCTCAGGGTTCGCAGAGAGGCGAAGGCTCGCTCTATGTCCTCGATCCCCTCGCACAGGATGGCGCCCTGACGCAGCAGTTCGTTCGGCCCTTTGGAGCGCGGGTCCAGCGGCGAGCCGGGGACGGCGAACACGTCGCGGCCCTGTTCGCCCGCCAGCCGGGCGGTGATGAGAGAGCCGGACCGGATTTCAGCCTCCACGACGACCACGCCGCGCGACAGGCCTGAAATAATGCGGTTGCGGCGCGGGAAGTCGCGCGCCTGCGCCCGCGCGCCGACAGGGCTTTCCGAGGCGATGCAGCCTCGTTCGGCGATCTGGCGATACAGGTCGGCGTTGTCCGCCGGATAGATGTCGTCCACGCCGCCGCCCAGAACGGCCACCGTGCCGGTCTCCAGCGCGCCGAGATGCGCCGCCGCATCGACCCCGCGCGCCAGACCCGAGACGACGACATGGCCGCTTTCGCCCAGTTGTTGCGCCAGTCCGCGGGCTATGCGCTGGCCGCCCGCCGAGGCGATGCGCGCGCCGACGATGGCCATGCAGGGGCGCTGCATCAACGCCGCGTCGCCAAGGATCCACAGCAGAGGCGGGGGCAGATCGACGGCCGCCAGGGCTTCGGGATAGGCGGCCTCGCCCCATAGGATCAGCCGCGCGCCGATGCGGGCGCCTGCTTCCAGTTCGGTTTCGACGGCTTCGGGCGCGGGGACGGAATAGCTGGTGCGTCCCTGATTACGGATCAGATCGGGCAGGGCGTCCAGAGCGCGCTGGGCTGAACCGAACCGCTGCAACAGCTGGGAAAAGGCCACAGGGCCGACGCGGTCGGTCCGGGCGAGCCGGAGGCGGGCGAAACGCTCGGCCTCCGACAGCGGCGTCACGCCTTCTTCGCCCCGATCTTGGGCTCGGCGCCTTTTAGCAGGCGGCCGATGTTCTCATGGTGGCGGGTGAAGATCAGGACGGCTGTGAAGACCGCCATAATGAATATGGGCTGGGGCGCGGGCAGGCCCAGCGCGGACAGGGGCAGCAGGGCGTAGAGCGGGGTCAGCGCCGCCGCCACCAGGGCCGACAGGGAGGAATAGCGCAGGGCGAAGGCCATGATCAGCCAGGTCGCCGCCGCCAGCAGGCCCAGCGGCCAGCACGCGGCCAGGATCAGGCCGAAGAAGGTCGCCACCCCCTTGCCGCCCTTGAAACCCAGCCAGACGGGGAACAGGTGGCCCAGGAAGGCCGCGCCGCCTGCGATGGCGCCCGCGACGTCGGTTCCCAGCAGATGCCGCGCGATCAGCAGGGCGACCGCGCCCTTGCCCGCATCCAGGATCAGGGTGGCGATGGCCAGATCCTTGCGCCCGGTGCGCAGGACGTTGGTCGCGCCGATATTGCCCGAGCCGATCTTGCGCACGTCGCCCGCACCCGCCGCGCGGGTCAGGACCACGCCGAACGGAATGGAGCCCAGCAGGTACCCGCCGACAGCCACAAGCCCGAGCGTAAGGAGCGCCGGCCCCGTCAGATCGTGCAAGTGATTCGCTCCCCTTAACGTGCGTTGTGGACGATGCGGCCCGAAACGACGGTGAGCAAGACCTTGCCTTGCAGCCGCCGCCCGTCAAAAGGCGAATTCTTCGACTTGGAGCGCAGCGTCGCGGCGTCGATCACCACCGGCGCACCGGCGTCGAACAGCACCAGATCGGCGGGCGACCCTGGCGACAACTCCCCAGCCTCCAGCCCCAGCAGGGCCGCCGGGCCCTGCGTCAGCGGCCGCAGCACGTCCAGCAGGTCCACGCCGTATTCGTGGTGCAGCGTCAGGGCGGCGGGCAGCAGGGTTTCCAGACCCACCGCGCCCGGCTCGGCCTCGGCGAAGGGGCGGCGCTTGTTCTCGGCCGGTTCGGGGCAGTGGGCCGAGGTGATGACGTCGATCAGGCCGTCGCGCACCGCCTCGACCAGGGCCTGCCGGTCGCTCTCGGCACGCAAGGGCGGGTCCAGCCGGTAGAAGGTGCGATAATCGCCTATGTCGATCTCGTTGAAGCACAGGTGGTTGATCGACGCTGAGGCCGCGACCTCCAGCCCGCGCGCACGGGCGCGGGCCAGCGTCTCCAGCGCCCCTTCGGTCGAGATCTGGTCGATCAGGAAACGCGCGCCGGTCTGTTCCACCAGCGCCAGGTCGCGCTCCAGCTGGATGCGCTCGGCGATGGCGGGCGCGCCCGACAGGCCCAGACGGGTCGCCAGTTCGCCCGAGGTCGCCACGGCTCCTTCCGAAAGCCACGGCTCGGTTGGACGACAGGCGATCAGGGCGTTGAACGAGGCAGCGTAGCTCATCACCCGTTGCAGGGTGCGGGTGTTGCGGATCACCCGATCGCCGTCAGTGAAATAAAGGGCGCCCGCCTCGTGCATCAGGCCGATCTCGGCCATGCGTTCGCCGTCGCGGCCTTGCGTTGCCGCGCCCGCCGCGCGGACGTGGACCAGGTCAAGCGCGGCGCCGCGCCGCTGGATGTGGTCGATCATGGCCGGATCGTCGATGGCCGGATCGGTGTCCGGCTGGACGATGATGGTGGTGACGCCGCCCGCCGCCGCCGACAGGCTGGCCGACTTCAGCGTCTCCTTGGGTTCGTTGCCCGGCTCGCCGGTCTTGACCCGAATGTCGATCAGGCCGGGCGCCAGGCAGCGGCCTTCGGCGTCGATGATCTGCACGCCCTCGGGGCGTTGGGTCGCCTGCCCGTGGATGACCTCGACGATGCGGCCGTTCTCGATCAGGACCGCGCCGGGGCCGTCATAGTCGCTGGCCGGGTCCAGCAGGCGGGCGTTGACAATGGCCAGAGCCTTGGGGGCGATGGGCTGTTGAGCGGCGGTCATGCGGCGCCTCCCGCGCGGCGGTGGGCGAGGGCGGCCAGAACGGCCATGCGGGCGGCGACGCCCATCTCGACCTGATCCTGGATCAGGGAGACGCTCAGGTCGTCGGCCACGTCGGAATCGATCTCCACGCCCCGGTTCATCGGGCCGGGGTGCATGACCTTGGCGCCGGGCGCGGCCCAGGCCAGCTTCTCGCGGTCCAGGCCCCAGAAGCGGAAATACTCGCGCGTCGAGGGGATCAGGGCGCCCGCCATCCGCTCCAGCTGAAGGCGCAGCATCATGACCACGTCACAACCGGCCAGACCCTCCTTCATGTCGTGGAAGACCTCGCAGCCCCAGCGGTCGGCGTCGCCGGGCACCAGCGTCGGCGGTCCGATCAACCGCACCCGCGCGCCCATCATCTGCAGCAGGGCGACGTTCGAGCGCGCCACGCGGCTGTGGGCGATGTCGCCGCAGATGGCGACGCTCAACCCGCCCACATCGCCGAAGGCGCGGCGGATGGACAGCAGGTCCAGCAGGGCCTGCGTCGGGTGTTCATGGCGTCCATCGCCCGCGTTGACGACGGCGCAACCGACCTTCTGCGACAGCAGGTCCACCGCGCCCGAGGATGCATGGCGGACGACCAGAATCTCCGGCTTCATGGCGTTCAGCGTCACGGCGGTGTCGATCAGCGTCTCGCCCTTCTTCACCGAGGAAGAGGCGACCGGCATGGTCACGACGTCGGCGCCCAGACGCTTGGCCGCGATCTCGAAGGAGGAACTGGTTCGCGTCGAGTTCTCGAAGAACAGGTTCACGACCGTCTGGCCGCGCATCAGGTCCACGCCCTTGGCTGACTGCCTGTTGAAGTCGACGAAGGCGTCGGCCAGGTCCAGCAAGGCCAAGGCGGCCGGCGGATGGAGGTCTCCGGCGGCGAGGAAGTGGTCGCGAGGAAACGGCGTCAGCCGTTCCTTGATGAGATCGGTGACAGGCGCTGCGTGGGTCATTGAGACGCCGCTATAGGCGGGACTCAGGCCAGATGGAATAGCAGCAGGGCCGCAGGGATGCCGATGACCGAGAATACCGTCGTCGCCGCGATGATCCCGGCCATCAGCGGCGCGTCTCCGCCCATCTGACGCGCCAGCACATAGGCCGAGGCGGCGCCGGGCGCGGCGCCGCACAGCAGGGCGATTCCCTGCGCCAGTTCATCGCCGCCGTACAGGCGCGCCAGCTGCCACATCGCCAGCGGCGTCACGATCATCTTGATCACCACCACGGCGCCGACCGTGACGCGGGTGCGCGCCAGTTCGCGGAAGCTGAGACCCGCGCCCGCCACGATCAGGCCCAGCGGCAGGGCGGCTGATCCGAGCAGTTGCAGCGTCTCGGCCACGCCCGGCGGCTGCGGCGCGCCCGAGACGTTCAGCGCCAGCCCCAGCAGACAGGCCAGCAGGATGGGGTTGGACATCATCGCCCGGAACAGGGCCTTGGGCGAGGCGCCGCGCTGGTCCGCCCCCCACTTGGCCAGGACGATGACGCTCAGGATGTTGCTGACCGGGATCATGGCGGCGATGACCACGGCGGCCAGGCCCACGCCTTCCGGCCCGAAGGTCGCCTGCACGACGGGCAGGAAAACGAAACTGTTCCAGCGGATCATGCCCTGAAACACGCTGGTGTAGGCCGGGCCGCTGAGGGGCAGCAGGGGCTTGGACAGCAGGGTCAGGGTCGAGACGATGATGGATACGGTGACGGCGGCGGCGCCCGCCGCGCCCGCGGCCGATCCCGAGAGGTCCGCATTCCAGATCGCCGGGATCAGGAAGCCGGGATAAAGGACATTGATGGCCAGCTTCTCGATCGGCCGCCAGGCGGCGTCGGGCAGATAGTCCGACTTTTTCAGGCCATAGCCGAGCGCCAGCAGCAGGAAGACCGGCAGGACGCCGGCTAGAATGGCCGCCATCTCAGGGGCGCAGCCGGTCCAGCGCGCCTTGCAGAATCCAGGCGGCGGCGGTGCGGTCCACCACA
This sequence comes from Brevundimonas sp. LPMIX5, assembly GCF_003576505.1. Lineage (NCBI taxonomy): Bacteria > Pseudomonadati > Pseudomonadota > Alphaproteobacteria > Caulobacterales > Caulobacteraceae > Brevundimonas > Brevundimonas sp. LPMIX5. Next base: position 274,589 of record NZ_QWTZ01000002.1, on the reverse strand, counting down.
TCGGCGCGGCGCTTGCGGGTCAGGTCCAGCTCGTCGATCAGGAACCGCTCGACCGCCGTTGTCGACAGCCGCTCGTCCTGAAAGGCGACATTGACCGGCCGGAACCGCTCCAGATTACGGGCGAAGGCGCGGCACGACTGGGCGCGCGGCCCCTCGGTCCCGTCCATGTTCAACGGCAGGCCGATGATCAGGGCGGAGACTTTGCGGCCGTCCATGATCTTGAACAGCTGTTCGGCGTCCTGGCTGAACTTGGTCTTGCGGATCAACTCCAGCGGGCTGGCGATGATGCGCCCGGTGTCAGACACGCTGACGCCGATGGTGTTCTCGCCCAGATCCAGACCCAGCCACGGGGTGTTGGGCGGGCAGGCGGCGGACAGTTCGGAAAGGTCAAGGACAGGCACGAGGGCGCGTTAGGCCCAGACGGGGCGCGTGTCAAAGCGCGCGGCCCTTTACCTCCGCTCATCCCGGCGGACGCCGGGACCCAGTGCTTTGGCTTCAAGGCAGAAACCTTGACCGCATTGCGCCATAGTTGCGGACCGGCGTGCGTGTGGCTCTTACTGGGTGCCGGCGTCCGCCGGGATGAGCGGTGAGGGGGAGTGACTCACACGTCGTCATCCCCGACCGGCCCGCCTTCATTCTCCATGTTGCGGATCGAGCGGACTTCCTTGCGGGTGAACTTCAGCCGCACGCCCAGGCCGCCGTCCTCTTCGTTCAGAAACACGGCGCCGCCTTCCTCCAGCGCGGCCTGCAGGCGGCTGCGGGCCTCATCGCCCGGATCGACGTTCTCGCGCTCGAAGTCGGCCAGGATGTCGACCGCCAGCCCCGAAAGGCGGGCCACATGGTCGCGCGGCCATTGCACCAGGGCGCGTGCGGCGCGGGCTTGGGGGCCGGTGATCTTCATGGCGTTGGTCTCCTTGAGGCAGGTCTTCATACTCGCGCCGGGCGCGCTGTCAGGATAGGGGGCCTTTGGTCGCCGTGGTCAAGCTGGACAAAGGGCGGCGCCCGATCCTTGTCGAAGCGGCGTTGAAACGCTAATCCCGCCCCCTCAGACTTTCATGCTTTGGAGGGCCGCATGGCCATCGACGCCGCGACGGTGCGCAAGGTTGCGCATCTCGCCCGCATCAAGACCCCCGAGGACCGCCTGGAGCCGCTGGCCCAGGAGCTGAACGGCATCCTGCAGTGGATCGAACAGCTGGACGAGGTGGACGTGCAGGGCGTCGAGCCGATGACCTCCAACGTGTCTCAACCGCTTCGCCTGCGCGATGACGTGGTGACGGACGGCGACAAGGTCGCCGACGTCCTGTCCAACGCGCCCAAGTCTGCCGACGGCTTCTTCGTCGTGCCCAAGGTCGTGGAGTAAATCATGACCGATCTGACCAAGCTGACGCTCGTCGACGCCGTCGACGGCCTGAAGGCCGGGACTTTCTCGTCGGAAGAGCTGACCCAGGCCTTCCTGACCAATATCGAGGCCGCGAACCCGACGCTGAACGCCTATATCGAACTGACGGCGGACAAGGCGCTGGGACAGGCGCGCGCGTCTGACGCCCGTCTGGCCAAGGGCGAGGGCGGGGCGCTGGAAGGCGCGCCGCTGGGGATCAAGGATCTGTTCTGCACCGAAGGCGTGCAGACGACCGCCGCCTCCAACATGCTGCGCGGCTTCGTGCCGCCGTATGAATCGACCGTCACCGCCAATCTGTGGCGCGACGGGGCGGTCATGCTGGGCAAGCTGAACATGGACGAGTTCGCGATGGGCTCGGCCAATGAAACCTCGGCCTTCGGTCCGGTGAAGAACCCGTGGAAGGCCAAGGGTTCGAACGCCGAGCTGACGCCGGGCGGCTCGTCCGGCGGTTCGGCCTCGGCCGTGGCTTCTGACCTGTGTCTGGCCGCGACGGCCTCGGATACCGGCGGCTCGATCCGCCAGCCCGCCGCCTTCACCGGCACGGTCGGCATCAAGCCGACCTACGGCCGCGCCAGCCGCTTCGGCATGGTGGCCTTCGCCTCGTCGCTGGATCAGGCCGGGCCGATCACCAAGACGGTGAAGGACGCGGCCCTGCTGCTGAAGTCCATGTGCTCGTTTGACGCCAAGGACTCGACCAGCCTCGACGTCCCGACCCCCGACTGGACTCAGTCCGTCGGCCAGTCGGTCAAGGGCCTGCGCATCGGCGTTCCGGCGGAATATCTGATCGACGGCATGTCCGAAGAGATCAAGGCGCTGTGGGAACAGGGCGTCGCCTGGCTGAAGGCCGCCGGTTGCGAGATCGTCGAGATCAGCCTGCCGCACACCAAATACGCGCTGCCGACCTACTACATCGTGGCCCCGGCCGAGGCGTCGTCCAACCTGGCGCGCTATGACGGCATGCGCTTCGGACATCGCGCCGAGGACTTCTCTTCGCTGGACGACCTCTACGCCGCCTCGCGCGCCGAGGGCTTCGGCAAGGAGGTCCAGCGCCGCCTGACCATCGGCGCCTATGTGCTGTCGGCGGGCTTCTATGACGCCTATTACGTCAAGGCGCTGAAGGTGCGTCGCCGCATCGCCGAGGACTTCGACAATGTCTGGGGCAAGGTGGACGCCATCCTGACGCCGTCCACCCCGTCGGCCGCCTTCGCCATCGGCGACAAGCAGATCGACCCGCTGACGATGTATCTGAACGACGTCTTCACGGTGACGACCAACCTGGCCGGTCTGCCGGGCATCTCTGTGCCCGCGGGGCTGAACAGCGAGGGCCTGCCGCTGGGCCTGCAGGTCATCGGCAAGGCCCTGGACGAAGCGACCGTCTTCCAGGTCGCGGGCGCCCTCGAAGACGCGGCGGGCTTCGTCGCCAAGCCGGACCGTTGGTGGTGAGCATGACTGAGAACACCAAACTGATCCAAGGCCGCACGGGCGCTTGGGAAATCGTCATGGGTCTGGAGATCCACGCCCAGGTCGCCTCGAACGCCAAGCTGTTCTCGGGCGCGGCGGTCGGCTTCGGCGCCGGGCCGAACGAGCAGGTGTCGCTGATCGACGCCGGCTTCCCCGGCATGCTGCCGACACTGAACAAGTATTGCGTCGAGCAGGCGGTGAAGTCGGGCCTGGGCCTGCGCGCCCAGATCAACCTGAAGAGCCAGTTCGACCGCAAGAACTACTTCTATCCCGACCTGCCGACCGGCTATCAGATCAGCCAGCTGTATCACCCCATCGTGGGCGAAGGCGTGGTCGAGGTGGAGGCCGAGGACGGCAGCTTCTTCAACGTCGGCATCGAGCGCCTGCACCTGGAACAGGACGCGGGCAAGCTGATCCACGACCTGTCGCCGACTGAATCCTACGTCGACCTGAACCGGGCTGGCACGGCGCTGATGGAGATCGTTTCGCGCCCCGACATCCGCTCGCCGGAAGAGGCGGTCGCCTACGTCAAGAAGATCAGGACCATCCTGATCTACCTCGGCACCTGCGACGGCGACATGGAGAAGGGTAATCTGCGCGCCGACGTGAACGTGTCGGTCTGCCGCGCCGGGAACTACGACAAGTTCAAGGAAACGGGCGACTTCGGCTTCCTGGGGACGCGCTGCGAGATCAAGAACGTCAACAGCTTCCGCTTCATTTCTCAGGCGATCCAGTATGAGGCGCGCCGCCAGATCGAGATCCTCGAAGACGGCGGTTCGATCGTTCAGGAAACGCGCCTGTATGACGCGACGGCGGGTGAGACCCGTTCCATGCGTTCCAAGGAAGAGGCGCAGGACTATCGCTACTTCCCGGACCCTGACCTGCTGCCGCTGGTGCTGGAACAGGCCTGGATCGATGAGATCAAGGCCAGCCTGCCGGAACTGCCGGACGACAAGCGCCGCCGCTTCATGAGCGAATACGGCCTGTCGCAATACGACGCGGGCGTGCTGATCTCGGAACAGGCCAAGGCCGACTATTTCGAGGCCGCCGCGAAAGGCCGCGACGCCAAGCTGGTGTCCAACTGGGTGACGAACGAGGTCTCGGCGCGTCTGGCTGCGGACAGCAAGGACTTCAGCGACAACCCGCTGCCCGCCGCCCACGTGGCCCAACTGGTCGAACTGATCGAGACCAGCGTCATCTCGTCCAAGATCGCCAAGGAGGTCTTCGACCACGTCTGGAGCGGCGAAGGCTCCCCCGCCGAGGTGGTCGAGAAGCACGGCCTGAAGCAGGTCACGGACACCGGCGCCATCGAGAAGGCGGTGGACGAGATCATCGCCGCCAACCCCGACAAGGCCGCCGCCGTCGCCGAGAAACCTCAGGCCATCGGCTGGTTCGTCGGCCAGGTCATGAAGGCCACCGGCGGCAAGGCCAACCCGGCTGCGGTCAACGATATCCTGAAGGCCAAGCTGGGCCTCTGATCCAGCGGCTGATCCTGGGGGCCCTCGCTCCCAGGATCAGCATCCTCGACAGGCTTACAGGCTGTCGACCATCACCAGTTCGGCGTCTTCCTTGGCCGTGATGGTAATCGTCGGTTCGTCCATGATGCCCGCGCCGTCGCGCGCGTTCAGCGTCGTGCCGTTGACATCCACCTGGCCCACGGCGGGCACCAGATAGGCGCGGCGGCCGCTGGCCAGATCATAGGACAGGCTTTCGCCCGCCTTCAGCGTGGCGGCCAGCACCCTGGCGTCGGCGTTGATCGTCAGCGCTTCGTCCGCGGGATCGCCCGAGGCGACGACGGTGAAACGGCCCGAACGGTCGCTCTTGGGAAACTCGCGCTGCCCCCACGACGGCTGGGCGCCCGGCCGATCCGTCTCGATCCAGATCTGGAACAGCGTCGTGAGCTCGTTCTCCATATTGTATTCGGCGTGACGCACGCCGGTCCCGGCGCTCATCACCTGAACGTCGCCCGCCGCGGTGCGGCCGGTGTTGCCCATCGAGTCCTGGTGCGTGATCGCTCCGGTGCGGACATAGGTGATGATTTCCATGTCGGCGTGCGGGTGAGGCGGAAAGCCCGATTGCGCGGCGATCTCATCGTCGTTCCAGACGCGCAGACGCCCCCAGCCCATGCGCTTGGGATCATAGTAGTTGGCGAACGAGAAGTGATGCTTGGCGTTCAGCCAGCCGTGGTTGGCGCCGCCGAGGGTGTTGAAGGGTCTGACGTCGATCATTGTGCGCTCTCCTAGTATGCGCAGCCTGCGCCGCGCCGTTGGAAAACCATATAGGCAACTACAACTGTTACGAAAAGGGGGCGTCGAAACCCGCCTCAGCATTTGCCCGACTCCGCGCGGGGCGCTACAGCCTTCGGCTCTCCCTCCCTTGAGCGCCGAAAGAGCGACGCCATGCACGATATCCGAGCCATTCGCGACAATCCCGAAGCCTTCGTTGCGGGCTGGTCGTCGCGCGGCGTGGATGACGCCGCCGATGTCGTCGCGCGCATTCTGGCGCTGGACGTCGAGCTGCGCGCCGCCCAGACGCGCGGTCAGGACGCCCTGGCCAAGCGCAACGCCGCTTCCAAGGCCATCGGCGCCGCCATGGGCAAGAAGGACATGGCCGAGGCCGACCGCCTGAAGGCCGAGGTCGAAGCCCTCAAGGTCGAAATCGCCGAGGCGGGCGAGGCCGAAGCCGCCAAGGGCGCCGAACTGCGCGACCTGCTGGCCGGGCTGAAGAATCTGGCCGCCGCCGACGTGCCGGACGGCGAGGACGAGAACGACAACGTCGAAGTCCTGAAGTGGGGTGAGCCCCGTACGACGACGGGCTCGGCCAAGGATCACGCCGATCTGGGCGAGGCTCTGGGCCTGCTGGACTTTGAAGCCGCCGCCAAGATGTCCGGCTCGCGCTTCGCCGTGCTGAAGGGCCAACTGGCGCGTCTGGAACGCGCCATCGGCCAGTTCATGCTGGACATGCAGACGGATAAGCACGGGTATCAAGAAGTGAACCCGCCGTATCTCGTCAAGGACGACGCGATGTTCGGCACGGGGCAATTGCCGAAGTTCAAAGATGATCTGTTCAGGGTAGGGGTCGATTGGGAGGAAATCGCGCGCCTGCTGAGCGAACATCCTCATCCGCTTCAACGGACCCAGCATCCGCAACCGCCTAGTGATTTCGAGTTCGTTCTAGAGGTTGGGCGGGCGCATCAGGATAATCGTTGGCTCATCCCGACCGCCGAAGTCTCCCTGACCAACCTCGTGCGCGAGCAGATCCTGTCCGAGGACGAGGTCGCCCAGCCCATGCGCTTGACCGCGCTGACGCCGTGCTTCCGCGCCGAGGCCGGTTCGGCGGGGCGCGATACGCGCGGCCTGATCCGCCAGCACCAGTTCTCCAAGGTCGAGATGGTCTCCATCTGCCGCCCGGAGGATTCCGAGGCCGAGCATGAGCGCATGACCGGTTGCGCCGAGGCGGTGCTGCAGGCGCTGGAACTGCCCTATCGCAAGGTGCTGCTGTGCAAGGGCGACATGGGCTTCTCGGCGCAGAAGACCTACGACCTCGAGGTCTGGCTGCCCAGCCAGAACACCTATCGCGAGATCAGCTCCTGCTCGAACTGCGGCGACTTCCAGGCCCGGCGCATGGACGCCCGGTTCAAGCGCGCGGGCGAGAAGAAGACCGAGTATCTGCACACCCTGAACGGCTCGGGTCTGGCTGTCGGCCGCACCCTGGTCGCGGTGATGGAAAACTATCAGCAGGAGGACGGGACCATCGCGGTTCCGGCCGCCCTGCAGCCCTATATGGGCGGGTTGAAAGTCGTCGGAGGCGCTGCATGAACCCTTCTCCCCTCGGGGGAGAAGGTGGCGTGCGGAGCACGACGGTTGAGGGGGCGGCGTCCGCGCTCTCGACGCTCCGTTTCTTGAAACCTACCCCTCATCCGAGCGCCTGCAGCGCCCACCTTCTCCCCCAAGGGGAGAAGGCATACGAGTACGACGCATGAGAATCCTCCTCACCAACGACGACGGCATCGAGGCCGAGGGCCTGGCCTGCCTCGAGAAGATCGCCCGCACCCTGTCGGACGATGTCTGGGTCGTTGCGCCCCAGACTGAGCAGTCGGCCAAGGGGCGGGGCATCACTCTGACCGAGCCGCTGCGGGTCAATAAGCTGGGCGACAAGCGGTTCGCTGTGACCGGCACGCCGACCGACTGCGTTATCCTGGCCGTTAACGACATCATGCCCGAACGGCCTGATCTGGTGCTGTCGGGCGTCAACCGCGGCCACAACGTGGGCGAGGACGTCAGCTATTCCGGCACGGTGGCCGGCGCGCTTCAGGGCATGGCCTTCGGCATCCGCTCCATCGCCCTGTCGCAGTCGCTGGAGCGTTTCCACGATGACGTGGTGGCGCACTGGGAAACGGCCGAAGCTTTCGGCCCCGGTATCGTCGCCCGCCTGCTGGAGCAGAAATGGGGGGAGGGCGTGGTCATGAACGTCAACTTCCCGCGTCTGCCGCCGGAACTGGTCAAGTCGGTGGAGGTGACGCGCCAGGGCTTCCGCGATATCGGCGAGATGCACGCCATCCGCCGCACCGATCTGCGCGGCCGTGACTACTACTGGATGGCCTTCCGCGGCGCGCCGCAGGAGCACGCCGACGGCACCGATCTGCGCGCGATGGACGAGGGCCGCATCTCGGTCACGCCGCTGCACATCGACCTGACGCACATGCAGTCGGTCAACGACCTGAAGAAGGTGCTGGGCGGCGCCCCGCCCAAGGGGCCCCAGGAAAAATGAGTCTCAGGGACGACCGCGCGGGCCGCTTGATCCTGTCGCTGCGGCGTCAGGGGGTGACGGACGCGCGGGTGCTCAAGGCGATGGAATCCATCGACCGCGCCGTCTTTGTCCACGAAAAATTCCTCGATCAGGCGTGGGAGGATCAGGCCCTGCCGATCGACTGCGCCCAGACGATCAGCCAGCCCTATATTGTCGGCCTGATGACCCAGGCGCTGGACGTCCAGCCGCGCCACCGCGTGCTCGAGATCGGCACCGGCAGCGGCTATCAGTGCGCGGTGCTCAGCCGCATGGCGCGCTTCGTCTATTCGGTCGAGCGTTACAAGAGCCTCTTAACCGAGGCCGAGAACCGGTTGAAAATCCTCGGCATCGACAATGTCTTTACCCGCCACGGCGACGGCGGTCAGGGCTGGCCGGAACAGGCGCCGTTCGACCGCATCATGGTGACGGCGGCCTCGCCGCACGAGCCCACGGAGCTGCTGAAACAACTGAAGCCGGGCGGTATTCTTGTCGCCCCGGTCGGCCGCACCTCAGTGCAGATGCTGAACCGCTACACCGGCCAACCGGACGGCAGCTTTCAGCGTGAAAGCCTGTGCGAGGTCCGCTTCGTTCCCCTGGTCGAAGGGACGGCGAAAGAGGGCTAGGGGCGAAATCTCACCGCTCCATTAACCTTTCCGCCCCACTTTTGCGCGGGTTAGCGGGTTGGATTCTCCGACGGGTCGGGGCAAACCGACGGGCATGGTTAATACGGAGAGACGCATGAGCGGCTTTACAGGCTGGATCAGGGCGGCGGCGGTCGTCGGCGGGGCGCTGGCGGTCACGGCGTGTTCGACCTATCCGAGCGAGCCGCGCTATTCGACCCGGCCGACGACGCCGGGCGGCTATCCGCAACAGCCGGGCCAGCAGCCGGGCGCCTATCCGAACAATCCCTATTATCAGGGCCAACCGGCTCAGCCGCAGCAGCCCGCACAGCCGCCGATCGAAGAAGGGCCGCGCGCTCCGGCGGGCAATATCGAGGGCGGCGGCCTGCCGCCTCCGGGCGGACCTGCTTATCCCTCGACGGGCGCGCCGATCACGGTGACGCCGCCTCCCGCTGCCGGCAATCCCGGAATGCCGGGCGCCACCTATGTCATCCAGCCGGGCGACACCATTTCCGGCGTCGGCCGCCGTTTCCGCACGCCGGTGCAGATTCTGATCGACCTGAACGGTCTGGGACCGCGCGGCGCCATCAGCTCAGGTCAACGCATCATCCTGCCGGACAGCGCCGTGGACGGGGGCTCCGATCCCTACGCCACCGGACCGTCGCCGGTCGGGGTCAGGACGCCGAACAACGGCATGGCTCCGCCGCCGCCTCCGCCGCCCAGCGGGAACGCACCCCTGCCGCCGCCGACCCGCGCGCCTGCCGCCACGGCGCCGGTCGCGCCTTCGGCTCCAGTCGGCCAGCCGTTGGCCCTGCAGTGGCCGGTGCGCGGCGACATCCTGCGTCGCTTCGGCCCGGTCGGCATGGGCGAGCGCAATAACGGCATCAACATCGGCGCCTCGGCGGGAACCGAGGTCAAGGCTTCGGCCGACGGAACCGTGGCCTATGTCGGCGATGATATCGTGGGGCAGGGGCTGACGGTCCTGATCGTTCACCGCGACGGCTGGCGCACGGTCTACGGCCATCTGGGCTCGGCCACCGTGCGCGACGGAGCGCAGGTGCGGGCGGGACAGGCGATCGGCACCGTGGGCCTGACCGCCGGCGACGGCCGCCCATCCATCCACTATGAAGTGCGTCAGATGCGCGGCGATGATCCGGTCGCGCTGGACCCGTTGACGGTCCTGCCGCGCTGATGACGTGAAAAGAGGCGTCCGGGCGGCTGCGTCCGGACGTTCTTGTCATCAGGTCGCGTTGCAAAACGGCCCGGCGCACCCTAGTTTCCGCGCCTTGATTTCGAAGGGCCCCCAATGAAGGCGCGGCCCGCGTCGGGGAGTTTCCTAATGACTGCAGCCCAAGACGGCGGCCTGATGGCCCTGTTTATCAACATCGCCCCGATCCTGGCGATCTTCGTCCTGTTCTACTTCCTGATGATCCGTCCGCAACAAAAGCGGATGAAGGCCCATCAGGCCCTGATCGCCGGCGTGAAGCGCGGCGATGAAGTCGTCCTGTCCAACGGCATGGTCGGCAAGGTCACCCGCGTCGAGGACGCCGAGGCCATGGTCGAGATCTCGCAGGGCGTGAACGTCCGCGTGGTCAAGGCGATGATCGCCGAGGTGCGCAACCGCACCGCCATCGCCGCCAACGACAAGGGCTGATAGCCTCGCCTCGGCGCGGCGCGCGCCGGCCCTGAAGAGAACCGAGACATGATTCAGCTTTCACGCTGGAAGATCACCCTGGTCGCGCTATCGCTCGTCCTCGGGTTGTTCCTGGCCTACCCAAGCGTGCTGTCGCCGGCGCAGCGCGAGGCTCTGCCGAACTGGCTGCCGAGCAACGGCCTGAACCTGGGCCTGGACCTGCAGGGGGGCTCATACCTCCTGCTGGAGGTCGATGTGCCCGAGATGCGCGAAAAGCGCGTCTCCAACCTGATGGAAGACGTTCGGGTTTCCCTGCGGGAAGACCAGGTCAATATCGTCGGCATGCAGCGCGAACCGGGCGGGGTGGTCGTCACCGTCGCCGAGGGCGCGGCCTATGACACGGCCTTCAACACCCTGCGCACCATGGCTCAACAGGGCATGGGCGCGACCGGTCAGCCCGACCGCGTGGCGACCAAACTTGGCGGGGGCCGTATCCGTTACGCCTTCACCGAGGCCGCCCTGAACAGCATGGGAGCCACCGCGGTCGATCAGTCGATCGAGGTCGTGCGCCGTCGTCTGGACAGCTCGGGCACCAAGGAAATCGCCATCACACGTCAGGGCGCCGACCGCATCGTCGTCCAGGCGCCGGGTCAGAGCGATCCGGCCGAGCTGGAGCGTCTGGTTGGCCGCACGGCCCAGCTGACCTTCCAGATGGTGGACACCTCGCCTACGGGTCTGAACGACGCCATGGCTGGCCGCGTGCCGCCGGACGCAGAACTTCTGACAGACGATCAGGGCACGCCTTATCTGGTCAAGAAGCGCATCCTGGTGTCGGGTGAAAATCTGACCCGCGCGGGCGTCGGCTCGGATCAGAACCAGCGTCCCGCCATCGACTTCCAGTTCGACGGCCAGGGCGCCCGCCGCTTCGCCGAGGCGACCGCTCAGAACCTGGGTAAGCCTTTCGCCATCATCCTGGACGGCAAGGTGATCTCGGCCCCGACCATCCAATCGGCCATCACTGGCGGCAGCGGCCAGATCACCGGCAGCTTCACGATCGCCTCGGCGTCGGAACTGGTGAACCTGCTGAACGGCGGCGCCCTTCCGGCCCCGCTGAACGTCGAGGAACGCCGCGTCGTCACCGCCGAACTGGGCGCCGACGCCGTGGCCGCAGGCGCCCTGTCGACCGCGCTGGGCTTCGTCGTCATCGTGGTCTTCATGATCCTGGCATACGGCTTCCTGTTCGGCGGAATCTCGGTGATCGGTCTAATCCTGAACGGGATCCTGATCGTCGCGGCCATGTCGCTGACCCAGGCGACGCTGACCCTGCCGGGCATCGCCGGTCTGATCCTGACCTTCGCCGTGGCGGTCGACGCCAACGTGCTGATCTATGAGCGGATGCGTGACGAGGCGCGCCAGGGGCGGTCGGTCGTGGCCTCGATGGATGCAGGCTTCAGCCGCGCCATGGGCACCATCATCGACGCCAACCTGACCACTCTTGTGGCGGCCATCATCATGTTCATGTTCGGCGCAGGCCCCGTTCGGGGCTTTGCCTGGACCCTGACCATCGGCGTCTTCACCTCCGTCTTCTCTTCGGTGCTGACGGCCCAAGTCCTGCTCGGCTACTGGCTCAAGATCGCCAAGCCGAAGAAACTGCCGATCGCGGAGTAATGACGATGAACGGTTGGCCTCTTATCAAACTGCTGCCGCACAAGACGAACTTTCATTTCGTCAAATACGCCAAGGGTTTCGCCATCCTGTCGGCGATCCTGACAGTGGCGGCGATCATCGGCTGCTTTTATCCGGGTCTGAATCTGGGCATCGACTTCCGGGGCGGCGCCTCGATGGAAGTCGCCAAGCCCGCCGGTCAGGTGCTGGAACTGGACAAGCTGCGCGGCGCGGTCAGCGGACTGGATCTGGGCGACGTCCAGGTGCAGGGCATCGCGCGTCGTGACACCAATGTGGACGACGGCTCGACCGCCATCGTGCGCTTCCAGGTGCCCTCGGACCAGGACCAGTCTGCTGTCGTCGAGAAGGTGGAAACCGCCATCAGCGACGCTGTCGGCCAGGTCGGCTATTCCGGCGTCAGCGTGGTCGGCTCCAAGGTCTCGGGCGAACTGCTGACCAACGGCGTCCTGGCCCTCGTCGTGGCAGTGGTGCTGATGTTCCTCTACATCGCCTTCCGCTTCCCGTGGCAGTTCGGCATCGGCGCCGTGGCGGGGTTGCTGCACGACGTGGCCCTGACCTTCGGCCTGATCGTCGCCCTGCGCATGGAGTTCAGCCTGAACCTGGTCGCGGCCCTGCTGACGGTCATCGGCTATTCGATGAACGACACCGTCGTCGTCTTCGACCGCCTGCGCGAAAATCTGCGGAAGTATAAGGTCATGCCGCTGCGTGAAGTCATCGACCTGTCGATCAACGAGACCCTGTCGCGGACCATCATCACCGGCGTGACGACCGTGATCGTTCTGATCGTCCTGGCCGTTTTCGGCGGCGAGGCCCTGCGCGGTTTCTCCATCACCCTGGCCTTCGGCGTGATCATCGGCACCTTCTCGTCCATCTATGTGGGCGCGCCGATCATCCTGCTGTGGGGCGTGGACCGCAGCGGCGGTGGCAAGGCCGACGCCACGCCGGTGAAGCTGGGCATGGCCAGCAGGCCCTAATCAGCGTCGACGGCTCCAGATCACGGCCCGTCTTCCGCAGGGAAGGCGGGCCGTGTGCATTCCGGACTTGATGCCGCCGCCTCAATGGCCGAAGGGCGGTCGCCATGACTGTTGATCTTGACGCCCAGGTTCGCGCCGCCGACCTCGACCGCTGGCTGACCAGCCGCTTCGTGGCGGACGAACAGGCGCGCGCCGACCTGATCGCCTTGTACGCCTTCGAGGCGGAGTTGATGGCCATTCCCACGCGCGTGACCCAGCCGCTGTTGGCCGAGATGCGCTACGCCTGGTGGTCCGAACAGATGGACGGCGTCTTCTCTGACGCGCCGCGTCTGGGCCATCCCGTGCTGGAGGCGCTGATGGCGGCGGTTGCGCGTCACGGTCTGGAGCGCGCTACGTTCGACGCCCTGATCGAGGCCCACATCGGCCGCGTGCATGGCGAGCCGCACGATCTGGAGGCCTTCTACGTCGGGCCGATGCAGGCGGCGGTGCGGATTCTGGCAGGGGAGGGGCATGAAGCTGCGGCCGCTGCCGCTGGTCGCGTGCGCGCACTGGCCCAGACCGGACAGGTCGATCAGGCGAGTGCGGCCCGTCCCGAAGCCAATAAAGCCCTGCGAACTCTGCCTGCCGCCGCTTTCCCGGCCGTGGCTTCCGCCGCCCTGATCAAGCCGGACGTACCAGAGCCCTTCAAGCGACTGCGCCTGTTCTGGGCGGTGCTGAGGGGCCGGATCTGAACGGCGCTTTAGGCGTGCCTGTATATTAGTTATTGCTAATTTAGAATCATGACATATATCCGTGCCATGATTGATCTTGAACGTGTCGGATTGGAGCGGTTTCAGGCCAGCGCGGGCGACGCCTCGCGACTGCTGAAGGCGTTGTCCAATGAGCACCGCCTGATGATCCTTTGCCAGATCGGCGACGGCGAACGCCAGGTCGCCGACCTTCAGGTCGGCCTGTCGCAATCGGCCCTTTCCCAACATCTGGCGCGGCTTCGCAAGGACGGTCTGGTCAGCGCGCGCAAGAGCGGCGCCGCCGTCTTCTATCGGATCGCCGACCCTGCCGCCCTGAAGGTGATCGCCGTCCTGGCCGAGATTTTCTGCCCGCCTGAGGCGCATTGAGCGTCGCGGCTTCCTGAAAGATTTTCTGATGAACCCGCTGGTTTCCCTTTCCCCCGCCGATGTCGCCGCTCGCCTGAAGGCGGGCGCGGCCGTGCTGATCGACGTGCGCGAGCCTGATGAACATGCGCGCGAACACATCGCGGGAGCCGTGACGGCGCCCCTGTCCGCTTTTGAAAGCGCTGATCTCAACCTCAAGCCCGGCAAGGACGTCATCTTCATGTGCCGCAGCGGCAACCGCACGGCCGGCAACTGCGATAGACTGGCCGCCCGCATCGATGGGCCGTCCCACGTTCTGGCGGGCGGTCTGGACGCCTGGAAGAAGGCGGGCCTGCCGGTCGTGGCCGACCGCAAACAGCCGCTGGAGTTGATGCGTCAGGTGCAGATGGCGGCGGGCGGACTGATCCTGCTGGGCGGGGCGCTGGGCGTCATGGTCCATCCCGGCTTCTGGGGCGTCAGCGCCTTTGTCGGGGCGGGCCTGTTCGTGGCCGGCGCGACCGGCTTCTGCGGCATGGCGCGGCTGCTGGCGGTCATGCCCTGGAACCGTCGGATGAAGCGGGCCTAGAGCGAAATCGGTTTAGTTGGACGCAAGTCCAACTAAACTCAGATGTTCGCTCCAGATATTTCTGGACCATTGTTCTGGGTTCAGTCGATTCCGACTGAACTGAAAATGGTTTAAGCTTCGACCGTCGCGATCAGGCGGGCGAGCAGGGCGCCCAGCGCGGCTTGCTCTTCGCGCGACAGGTCGGCCAGCATGGCCTGACTTTCCGCCATGTGCAGCGGCATCATGGCCTCGATCAGATCGAAGCCCTTGGGCGTCAGCTTGACCAGTGAGGCGCGGCGGTCGCCGGGGTGCGGCGTGCGCTCGATCAGGCCGGACTTCTGCAACCGGTCCAGCCGCGCCGTCATGCCGCCGGACGACATCATCGTCGCCTCATAAAGCGCGGTGGGCGTCAGCCCCTCGGACGAGGGCGCACGGCGCAGCGTCGCCAGAACATCGAACTCGCCATGCTGCAGACCGTAGCGCGCATACAGCGGCGCCTGCCGCTCGCGCGTGACCAGAATCGAGGCCTCATGCAGACGCCCCAGCGTCTCCATAGCCAGCAGGTCCAGGTCTGGGCGCGCAACGGCCCATTGGGCGGCGGCGCGGGCGGCGCGATCGGTCATTGTCTTGACATCAAGATACTCGATGGAGAGATACTATCGCCTCTCGCAGTCGGAGTCACCTCGGATGGATCAGTCGAACGCCTCGCCGCCGTCGCGCGGCGCGGGCCTGTTGTTGATCGCGGCCATCTTCGCCCTGGCGCTGAACCTGCGTCCGGCGATGGCGGCCGTCGGGCCGCTGCTCGACCTGATCGAGGCGACGACGGGCATGGATTCGACCACGGCCAGCCTGCTGACGACCCTGCCGGTGGCGATGATCGGCGTCGGAGCCCTGTCGATCCGGCCGTTGCGGCGCCGTCTGGGCGAGCGGATGGGCATTCTGCTCGGCGCCGTTCTCATCGCTCTGGCCTGTCTGGCCCGCTGGCCGTTCAGCAGCGCCGGCGGCCTGATCCTCAGCGCCGTGGTGGTCGGCGTCGGCGTGGCCCTCATTCAGGCCCTGGCGCCCGTCGTCATCAAGCGCGCATTTCCGGCGCGGTTCGGCACGGTGATGGGCGTCTATACGACCGGCATCATGGGCGGCGCGGCCGTGGCGGCGGCGACGGCGGCGGGTTTCGCCGAGGCGTTCGGCTGGGCCGTGGCGCTGGCGCTCTGGTCGGTTCCGGCCCTTGTGGCGGCCGTCGTCTGGATGATCGCCTCGCGCACCCCGCCCGCCGAAGAGCCGAACCGCCTCGCCGTGGCCGAAGGAACCGACCCCGAGCTCCCGTTCTGGAAACAGCCCCGCGCCTGGGCGCTGATCCCCATTCTGGGGCTGGGCACCTCGGCCTACACGCTCGTGCTGGCCTGGTTGCCGCCCTACTATGTCGACATGGGGCAGGCGAGGGCGACGGCGGGCTTCCTGCTCAGCGGCATGACGGGCGCCGAGGTGCTGGCGGGCGTGCTGGTGTCGCTGTTCATCGCGCGCTTTCCCGACCGGCGCGGGCCGATGCTGCTGGCCGTCGCCCTGGCCCTGATCGGTCTGGCCGGACTGGTGCTGACGCCGGTTAGTCTGGCGGTCCCGGTCATGCTGCTGCTGGGTCTGGGGATCGGCGCCGTCTTTCCCCTGACCCTGATCCTGGCGATGGACCAGATTGACGATCCGGTCCGCTCCGGCGACCTGCTCGCCTTCGTTCAGGGCGGCGGCTACATCATCGCCAGCCTGTCGCCGCTGGCGGCCGGGCTGCTGCGCGACCGCCTGTCGGATCTCAGTCAGGCGTGGATGCTGATGGGGCTGGGTCTTCTGGTCATGGCCGCAATCACCCTGACCTTCCGCCCCGGCGGCGCCAAGCTGCGTTAGGCCGCCGCGTCGCGCCAGGCTTTCAGCGCCTCGATGGCGCGGAGGCTCTGCAGGCGCTTCTTGGCGCGGCCGCGCTCCTTGGGATGGATGCGCTTGCCGTCCTCATCGACCTTGGGCGCCTCCAGCGGCGGCAGCAGGCCGTAGTTGATATTCATCGGCTGGAACTTCGAGCCTTCCATGTGCCCGCCGGTGATGTGTTCGACCAGGGCGCCCATCGCCGTTTCCGGCGGCGGCGGGGTCAGATCGCGGCCCAGCGCCTGGGCGGCGGCCAGTCGTCCGGTGAGCAGACCCATCGACGCGCTCTCGACATAGCCCTCGACCCCCGTCACCTGACCGGCGAAGCGCAGGCGAGGCAGAGCCTTCAGCCGCATCTGCTTGTCCAGCAACCTGGGGCTGTTCAGGAAGGTGTTGCGGTGCAGACCGCCCAGACGCGCGAACTGGGCGTTCTCAAGCCCGGGAATCATGCGGAAGACGTCGGTCTGGGCACCGTATTTCAGCTTGGTCTGAAAGCCGACCATGTTGAACAGGGTCCCCAGCGCATTGTCCTGACGCAGTTGCACGATGGCGTAGGGCTTGACCGTCGGATTGTGCTGGTTGGTCAGGCCGACCGGCTTCATCGGGCCGTGACGCAGGGTCTCGCGGCCGCGCTCGGCCATGACTTCGATCGGCAGGCAGCCGTCGAAATAGGGCACGTCCTCCCATTCCTTGAAGTCAGCCTTGGGGCCGTCCAGAAGGGCGTCGATGAAGGCCTCGTACTGGGCCTTGTCCATCGGACAGTTCACGTAAGCCGCCTTGTCGCCGCTGGGGCCTTCCTTGTCATAGCGCGACTGGCGCCAGGCCACATCGAAGTCGATGCTGTCGGTGTGAATGATCGGCGCGATGGCGTCGAAGAAGCTGAGGGACTCTTCGCCCGTCACCTTCAGAATGGCTTCGGCCAGGGCGGGCGAGGTCAGCGGCCCGGTGGCGACGATCACATTGTCCCAGCCTTCCGGCGGAATGCCCGCGATCTCTTCGCGCACGATGGTCACCAGCGGGTGCGCTTCCAGCTTGGCCGTCACCGCGTCCGAAAAGGCGACGCGATCAACCGCCAGGGCGCCGCCTGCCGGCACCTGATTGGCGTCGCCGCAGGCCATGATCAGGCTGTCCAGAGCCCGCATCTCGGCGTGCAACAGGCCAACGGCGTTGAACTCCCAGTCGTCCGAGCGGAAGGAGTTTGAGCAGACCAGTTCGGCCAGGCCCGTCGTGTGGTGGGCGTCGGTGCGCACCTGTTCCGGCTCGTCCCGGCGCATTTCGTGCAGGATGACGGGCACGCCCGCCTGGGCGATCTGCCAGGTCGCTTCGGAACCGGCGAGACCTCCGCCAATGACATGCACAGGAGCGGGGGCGGGGCGGGGAGCGGGAGACGCGTTCGACATGGCGGCCTTCTAGCCGCGCGACGCGGTCCTGTCATGCGGCGCCTGTCGTGGTCGGCGCTGTCGCACGGGCGGCGGCTGCGTTAAGCTGACCGGGAATCGAGGAGCCAGCATGAGTTTCAACGCCACCGAATCCGCCTTCGAGGGCTTCCGTCTGGCCCGGCGGGCGCCGCTCGCCATCCTGGCCTGGGCGGGCGCCTATGTCGCCTTCTTCGTGGTGTTCTTCGCTGTAGCGGGTGGGAACCTCATCAACATCATCAGCCTGGCCGAACAGGTCGAGCAGAACCCGTCGCCGTCGATGAGCGACCTGTCCACGCTGGGTCAGGCCTACGGCGCCATGATGGGGCTGGCCTTGCCTCTGTCTCTGTTGTTCAGCGCCGTGCTCGCTACGGCGGTCGCGCGCTCGGTCATCCGGCCGCAGGACAAGCGTTTCGGCTATCTGCGTCTCGGCCGGGATGAACTGCGAGTCCTTGGGGCCACCCTGTTGGTCGCGGTGCTGATGTTTTTCGTCACCATGGGCGGCGCCTTGATCGTCGGTCTTTTCGCGGGTCTCGCTGCCGGTACAGGTGCGTCCTGGCTGGTTCTCCCGGCTGTGCTGGGAGGTCTGGCGCTTGTGGCGGTCGCCATCTGGCTGGCCGTGCGCCTCAGCCTGGTCGTGCCGATGACCTTCGCCGAGGAGAAGATCGCCATCAAGGAAAGCTGGGCCATGACCAAGGGCCGTTTCTGGCCTCTGTTGGGCATGGCGATCCTGGCTGGGGTCATGTCTATTCTGGTGGGGCTTCTGGGCTCCATCATCATCGCCCCGCTGAATATGATCTTCGGCGGCCTGAACAGCCTGATCGGAGCCGAGACGACCAATGTCGTCGCGCTTCTGGCGCGGTTCTGGCCGGCCCTGCTGATCTGGGGCGTGGTCAACGCCCTGCTGTCGGCGGCGCAGGCGGCCATCATCTACGCCCCGTTCTCGTCGGCTTATCTCGGCCTGAAGGACGAGCGGCGGGCCTGATCACAGGCCATCCCTGAATTAGAAAGGCCGCGCTCCGGCAAGGGGCGCGGCCTTCCTCATAGGGCTCAGGCGCTCTTGCGGGCCTTGGCGCGTTTGGCGGGCGCAGGCTCAGCGGTCAGGGCGGCGACGCGGCCCTTGCGACGCTTCTCGTGCCGGTCCAGCACTTCCTTCAGATAGCGGCCGGTCCAGCTCGCGGGGTTCTCGGCGACCTGTTCCGGCGTGCCGACGGCGACGATCTCGCCCCCGCCGTCGCCGCCTTCAGGGCCGAAGTCCAGCAGGTGGTCGGCCACCTTGATGACGTCGAGATTGTGCTCGATCACCACGATGGTGTTTCCGTTCTCGACCAGTTCCTGCAGCACCTCCAGCAGCTTGCGCGTGTCCTCGAAGTGCAGCCCGGTCGTCGGCTCGTCCAAGATGTAGAGCGTCTTGCCCGTCGCCCGCTTGGACAGTTCCTTCGACAGCTTGACCCGCTGGGCTTCGCCGCCGGACAGGGTGGTGGCGGGCTGGCCGACCTTGACGTAGCCGAGGCCTACGCGCTCCAGCGTCAGCATCTTGTCCCGGATCGACGGCACGGCGGTGAAGAAGCGCGCAGCCTCTTCAACCGTCATATCCAGAACATCCGATATGCTCTTGCCTTTGAAGACGATTTCCAGCGTCTCGCGGTTGTAACGCTTGCCCTTGCAGACGTCGCAGGTGACGTAGACGTCGGGCAGGAAGTGCATCTCGATCTTGATGACGCCGTCGCCCTGACAGGCCTCGCAGCGGCCGCCCTTGACGTTGAAGCTGAAGCGGCCGGGGCCGTAGCCGCGCGCCTTGGCCTCGGGCAGGCCCGCATACCAGTCGCGGATCGGGCCGAAGGCGCCGGTATAGGTCGCTGGGTTCGAGCGCGGGGTGCGGCCGATCGGCGATTGGTCGATGTCGATGACCTTGTCGAAATGCTCCAGCCCCTCGATCCGGTCGAACGGGGCGGGGGCGTCGGACGCATTGTTCAGACGCCGCGCGGCGGCCTTGTAGAGAGTCTCGATGGTGAAGGTCGACTTGCCGCCGCCCGATACGCCGGTGATGCAGGTGAAGACGCCGACCGGGATCTCGCCCGTGACGTTCTTCAGGTTGTTGCCCGTCGCGCCCGAGACCTTCAGCATCCGCTTGCGGTTGATGGGGCGGCGGCCTTCGGGCGGCAGTTCGATCTCGCGCGCGCCGGTCAGATACTGGCCGGTCAGGGAGTTGGGGTTGGCCATGACCTCAGCGGGCGTGCCCTCGGCGCAGACCGTACCGCCGTGGACCCCGGCGGCCGGACCCATGTCGATGACGTAGTCGGCCGTCAGGATGGCCTCTTCATCGTGCTCGACCACCAGGACCGAGTTGCCGAGGTCGCGCAGCCCCTTGAGGCTGTCCAGCAGGCGGGTGTTGTCGCGCTGGTGCAGGCCGATGGACGGTTCGTCCAGAACATAGAGGACGCCGGTCAGGCCCGATCCGATCTGCGACGCTAGGCGGATGCGCTGGCTCTCGCCGCCCGACAGGGTGCCGGATGAGCGCGACAGATTCAGATAGTCCAGCCCGACATTGTTCAGAAAGCGCAGCCGGTCGGTAATTTCCTTGAGGATGCGCCGGGCGATCTCGATCTGCTTTTCGGTCAGGGCGTCTTCCAGCGTCGAAAACCACAGGAAGGCCTTCGAGATCGACAGGTTGGAGATGTCGGCGATGTCCTCGCCGCCGACCTTGACCGCCAGAGCCTCAGGCTTCAGGCGCTTGCCGCCGCAGACCTCGCACGGCGTTTCGGACTGATAGCGGCCCAGTTCCTCGCGCACCCAGGCGCTGTCGGTCTCGCGCCAGCGCCGCTCAAGGTTCGGCAGCACGCCCTCGAACGGTTTCGAGACCTCGTATTTGCGGGCGTTGTCGTCATAGACGAACTTGATCTTGTCGCCGCCCGAGCCGCGCAGGATGACGGCCTGCGCCTTCTCCGGCAGGTCGCGCCAAGTCTTGTCCATCGAGAATCCGTAGTGCAGGGCCAGCGATTGCAGCGTCTGCGTATAGAGCGGCGAGGGACCCCGCGCCCACGGCGCCACCGCGCCCTTGTGCAGGGTCTTGTCGCGGTCAGGGATCACCAAGTCGGCGTCGAAGGCCAGCTTGACCCCCAGTCCATCACAGGCTGGGCAGGCGCCGAAGGGGTTGTTGAACGAGAACAGCCTCGGCTCGATCTCGCTGATGGTGAAACCCGAGACAGGGCAGGCGAACTTCTCGGAAAAAACGATCCGACGCGGCTCTTCGCCTTCGGGCGAATTCGCCCATTCCGCCGTGGCGATGCCGTCGGCCAGACCCAGGGCTGTCTGGATGCTGTCGGCGTAGCGGCCCTCAAGACCTTCTTTGGTTACAATGCGGTCCACGACGATATCAATGTCGTGCTTGAACTTCTTGTCGAGCGCGGGCGCGTCCTCGATGGCGTAGAACTCGCCATCGATCTTCAGCCGCTGGAAGCCCTGACGCTGCCACTCGGCCATTTCCTTCTTGTACTCGCCCTTGCGGCCGCGAACGACCGGCGCCAACAGCAGGATGCGCTCGCCGTCGGGCAGGGCGGTCAGCTTGTCGACCATCTGGCTGACGGTCTGGCTCTCGATCGGCAGGCCGGTGGCCGGCGAATAGGGAATGCCCACGCGCGCCCAGAGCAGACGCATGTAGTCGTGGATTTCGGTGACGGTGCCGACCGTCGAGCGCGGGTTCTTCGACGTGGTCTTCTGTTCGATGGAGATGGCCGGGGACAGGCCCTCGATCAGGTCCACGTCCGGCTTGCCCATCAGCTCCAGGAACTGGCGCGCATAGGCCGACAGGCTCTCGACATAGCGACGCTGGCCCTCGGCATAGATGGTGTCGAACGCCAGCGAGGATTTGCCCGACCCCGACAGGCCGGTCATGACCACCAGCTGCTCGCGCGGAATGTCGAGATCGACGCCCTTGAGGTTATGCTCGCGGGCGCCGCGAACGCGAATGAAGTTATGCTTTTCGGTCATGGAATCCGGGAACGCGGAAGACCCCGGAACGGTCCGAGGCGACGACGCTATATGGGGATCAATTCGCCGAAAACAGCAAGAACAATATGAGAACTTCTAGTCTGCTGCGGGCGCCCACGACGTTTCCGGTCGCCGATAGCGTTCGCCGGGGCCGACCATCACGCCGTTGGCGTTGGCGACGCCCAGTTCCAGACTTTCGGCTATGCGGCGGGCGCGGACGATGAAGTGTTCGGCGGCGACGGGCGGGCACAGTTCATGCGCGGTCGCCTCGAACAGTTTCAGCCATTGGTCGAAGTGGCGGGCGTCGATCGGCAGGGGCAGGTGTTTGGGCATTGGCCGCCCCTGATAGACGCCGGTCGACAGGGCGACAGACGACCAGAACAGCTTCATCTGCGCCAGGTGTGGGCCCCAGTCGTCGATGCGCTCGGCGAAGATGGGACCGATGAAATCATCCTCGCGCACCTTGGCGTAGAAGCCTTCGACCAGAGCGTCGATCATGGCCTCGTCGATGCCGGTCTCGGCGCGGATGCGGGCCACGGCCGCTTCTCGGCGGGCGGCGGCCTCGGCCCGGTCCGGCGCGGGACGGTCGATGCGGAAGGCGAGGGTGCGCTCGGGCGTGTCCATGTCCGCCAACATAGGAAGCGACGCCTGCAAAGGCCATGATGCGGATTGTCCAAGGCGGCGTCTCGCATCAGCACGTGTAAGCGGAGCCGCAGTTTTGGGGTTGCGTTACGAAACGTCCGTCCCCATCCTTCACTCAGCCAACGCATCAGTGAGGAGGCACGACGATCATGATCAGCACCCTGGAAATCGGTTTCGCCCTTTCCATGCCGCTGCTCGCGCTCGCCTATGTCCTTACTCAACCCAAGCCCAAACCGGTCCGCATCCGCACTCGTGACGCTCAACGGCGTCGCGGCCCGCACGCCTGACGGCAGAGGCCTCTTCGACAATCTGACGCTCGCCTTCGGGCGCGAACGCACGGCCGTCGTGGGTCGTAACGGCGTGGGCAAGACCACGCTGCTGCGCCTGATCGCCGGTCTGGCTGAGCCCGCCGAGGGCGCGATCACGCGCGTCGGAAGCATCGGCTGGCTGGTGCAGGCCCCGACCCCTGCCGACAGCGAGACCATCGCCGATACGCTGGGCGTCAGAGAGCCTTTGGCGATTCTGCATCGCGTGCTGGCGGGCGATGGCTCGCTGGACGACATGGCCGAGGCGGACTGGACGCTGGAAAAGCGGATGCAGACAGCTCTTGCCGAGGTCGGTCTGGCCGATCTGACGCTGGATCATCGCACGGCGGATCTCAGCGGCGGCGAACAGACGCGCCTGCGGCTGGCGGGGCTGAAACTGGCGGCGCCGGACCTGCTGGTGCTGGACGAGCCGACCAATCATCTGGACGCCGAAGCCCGCGCCATGATCGCCGATGTCGTGGCCGACTGGCCGGGCGGGGTGGTGCTGGTCAGTCACGACCGCGCCCTGTTGCGCCGCGTGGATCGCATCGTGGAACTGTCCAGCCTGGGCGCGCGGGTGCATGGCGGCGGCTGGGATCTCTATGTCGAGCGCCGCGACGCCGAACGGGCCGCCGCTGAACGAGACCTGGAACAGGCCGAGCGCGCCGTCGGCCGGGTGCAGCGCGAAACCCAGGCGGCGCAGGAGCGTCAGGCCCGGCGCGATCGTGCAGGCAAGGCGGCGCGCGCCAACAGCTCCGATCCCAAAATCCTGCTCGACGCCCAGGCCCAACGCGCCGAGGAGAGCGGTGCGCGCGGCCAGCGTCTGGCCGAACGCAAACGTCAGACGGTCGAGGCTGACCTGACTCAGGCGCGTGAGCGCGTCGAGCAGGTGCGGCAACTGGCGCTGGCCATACCCGCGACGGGTCTGCCTGCAGGCCGGCTGGTGCTGAATCTGAATGAGACGGTTGTGACCGTCGAGGACGACCGTCGCCTGCTGGGTCCGATCTCACTGCGTCTGACGGGGCCTGAGCGCCTCGCCGTCGTCGGCCCCAATGGTGCAGGCAAGACGACCCTGTTGAAGCTGATCGCGGGGCTGATCCAGCCATCAGCAGGGGCGATTGAACTGCCAGTGCGCGCCGCCCTGCTGGATCAGCAGGCGGCGATGCTGAGGCCTGGCGAAACGCTCGTCGAAGGCTGGCTGCGGCTGAACCCGCAGGGCACGCCCAATGCGGCGCGGGCGGCGTTGGCGCGTTTTCTGTTCCGCAATGTGCAGGCGGATCGGCGCGTCGGCGAACTGTCAGGAGGAGAGCGGCTGCGCGCGGCTCTGGCCTGCGTCATGACAGGCGCCCAGCCGCCGCAATTGCTGGTGCTGGACGAGCCCACCAATCATCTGGACATCGAGTCCGTCGAGGCGGTGGAGGCGGCGCTGTCGGCCTATGACGGCGCTCTGGTGGTGGTCAGCCACGACGCTGATTTCATTCACAACCTGCGCGTTGACCGCACCATCGTTCTGAAGTCAGGTCAGCTCCAGCCTTCGACCACGCCCTGACGGCGTCCACGGATCGCAGGAGCGTTCAGAACAGTGCGCGGCTCGGCCTCGGCGCGGCCGAACAGCCAGCCCTGACCGTGGGTGACGCCCAGATCGCGCAGGGCGTCGGCCACCTGATCCGTCTCGATCATCTCGGCGATGGTCTCCAGCTCCAGCGAGCCGCACAGCTCGACCAAATGGGCGACGAGGGTGCGGGTGCGGGCGTCGATGTCGATGTCGCGCACCAGACCGCCGTCGATCTTCACCGCATCGACCGACAGGCCGCGCAGATAGTCGAAGGAGGCCGAACCGGCGCCGAAGTCGTCGATGCAGACCTTGATCCCCGCCTTGCGCAGGGCGCCCAGACGCCGGTCGGCGGCGGCCAGATCAGCCAGTGCGGCGGTTTCCGTCACCTCGACCATGAGGCGCCGACGATCCTCGGGCGCCGAGGCGGTCATCTTCATTAGGGCGGCGACATAGGCGTCGCTCGCCAGTGAGGCGCCCGACACATTGACAGCGATCTTCAACAGGCCCCCGCCCGGTTCGCGCAGCCGTCGGACGGCCTTTTCCGCCACGACCAGATCGAAGCCGTCGATCAGGGCCAGTTCCTCGGCCATGCGGATGGCGGCGGCGGGCCCAGACCCCTTGCCGAAGCGCGCCAGGGCCTCGAAATGGTGCACGGCCCGCGTCTTCAGGTCGACGATCGGCTGATAGTAGAGGGCGAACTCCCGGTCGCGCACGATGCTGCGGAAGCGGTCAGCATCCTTCAGCGTCCGTTGCAGGGAATCGGCGAAGGACAGTTCCGGCTGCTCCAGACCGCCCTCCTTCAGACACCCCTCAATGGCGAAACGCATGGCCCGCAGGGCCGAGGCGGCATCTTCGCCCAGACTGGCCTGACTGGCGACAGCCGATAGAACCAGACCTTCCGCCTGCCCGGCCATACGCATCTCATCGGCCAGGTCGCGTTGATCGTCCGCCTTGCGGATCAGGGCGTAGCGATCCGGGGTCAGCCGCCCCGCGCTGGCGCCGTCGTGCGAGGCGGCGCTGAGGGTGGCCCCTATGCGGTTATGGACCCGTTCCAGCGTGGTCGCATCGACGCCCTGCAGGCCGTTCACATCAATGAAGGCCAGCGCCAGCCGCTGCAGGGCGCCTGCGTCGCCGCCCGACAGGCTGGCGCGAGCATGGTTCAGAAACCCTTCGGCGTCCGGCGGCGCAGCCCCGATCTGAACAGGCTCCACGCCGACCGCGAAAGGCTCGCCCTCATAGGACAGGGCGCACGACCGCGCCGGGGCGATGTCGGGCAGGGCGAAGGCGCGCAGGGTCGCCCGACGCATCCGGCCGTCGCCGCAATCCACCAGAACCTCGGTTGCAGGGCTGCGCTGTCCGGGGTTCAAACCATCCAGCAGGGCTTGCAGCGCTGCGGCGCTGTTGATGGACAGGCGCTCGCTGAAGGGGTGGCCGACCCATGCCGCCGTCTGCTGTCCCGCCACGGCGCCGGACCCCAGCGCAAAGCGCACCACGCCCTGCTGATCCACTTCGATCAGGGCGTCGGCGGCGGCGAAGGCCAGTCCAAGCAGGCGAGGGGTCAGGGTCATGCCGAAGCCATAGGACGCGGGCTGTTAAGGAAAGGCGACGGCGAGCGTCAGGCCGTGCGGTTCAGCGCCACCGCGCGGCCGTCGCCCTGCATGGCCTGACCCGAGGCGCCATAGCCGACGCCCTGCGCGCGGGCGCCCGCCACCTCGGCGGCGATGGTGCGCACCAGTCCCTCAGAAATCTGACGGGCCGCCTCCACGGTCACGGCATGTTCGGCCAGGACCGTTTCAAAGACCTCGGTCGCCTCGATCAGGGCGTGCCGGTCAGCCTCAGGCGCGGCGGCGATGGCGGCGGGATTGGCCTTTACCTGTGCGGACTCACGCCGATAGAGGTTGGCCATCTCCTGAGTCTGGGCCATGCCTTCGTTCAGGTCCTGGGCGCGGTGAGCGCGTAAGGCGTCCATTTCCAGCGACAGTCGATCCGTCAGGTCGCGGGTCAGACGCGTCAGATGCTGCACGCGTAGGGCGGCGGTCTCGACATCGGCGGTCATGCGCCTTGCTCCTGCATCTTGATCATCTGGGCCAGAACGCTGTCGGCCAGGCCGACGCCGCCGGCCTTGACGGTCTGCTGCGCCATCGCGTCCACCAGAAAGCCGCGCCAGGCAGCCTCGCCCGCGCCGCCGCCGAAGGGCGCCTCGGTGCTCAGCCCCTCGAACATCGGCTTCATCATCTGCGACAGGAAGCTGGCCTCGAAGGCTTCGGCGGTGCGACGCATGTCCTCAAGGTTTTTCGGTTGGCCAGGAAGAGCCGAGGCGGGATCGCGCAACAGGTCTGGAGAGGCGGCGAGGGGGCTCATCAGATCACCTCGATTTCGGCCTGGAGGGCGCCGGCGGCCTTGATGGCCTGCAATATGCTGATCATGTCGCGCGGACTGACGCCCAGCGCATTCAGGCCGTTGACCAGGGTCGACAGCGAGGTGGAACCGCCCACCAGTCGCATTTCACGACCTGCGTCTTCGCTGATGCTGACATCCGACTGCGGCACCACGACAGTCTGGCCGCCACGGCTGAACGGCTCAGGCTGGCTGACCATCGGCGTTTCCTGCACCGACACGGTCAGATTCCCCTGCGCCACGGCGACGGTGGAGATACGCACGGCCTCGCCCATGACGATGACGCCGTTGACCTCGTCGATGATGACCCTGGCTGGGGAATCGATCTGGACCGGCAGATTCTCGACCCGGCTCAAAAAGCCCGCCATGCCGAAGCTCTGGGGCGCGCGGATGGCGACGACCGTTCCGTTCTCGGCGAAGGCGGTCTGGGGATAGGTCTGGTTGATGGCGGCGGCGATGCGCTGGGCCGTGGTGAAGTCGGGGTTGCGCAGGGTCAGCCGCACCGAGGGCATGGACGCCAGGTCAAAACCGGTCTCGCGTTCGACCACCCCGCCCGAGGCGATGCGGCCCGCCGTGGGCACGCCGCGCGTGATCGACGACCCGGACGAACCCGAGGCCGAAACTGCGCCGGTCTGGACCGCCCCCTGCGACACGGCGTAGACCTCGCCGTCAGCGCCTTGCAGGGCCGTGACCAGCAGGGTGCCGCCCAACAGGCTTTTGGCGTCGCCCATCGCCGAGACGCTGACGTCCAGTCGCGAGCCCGGCGTAGCAAAGGGCGGCAGTTCGGCCGTGACCATGACCGCCGCCACATTCTTGGTGTTCAGGTTGGCGCCCCGGATGTTGACGCCCTGACGCTCCATCATCCCCTCCAGCGACTGGCGGGTGAAGGGCGAGTTGCGGACGCTGTCGCCGGTGCCGTTCAGGCCCACCACCAGTCCATAGCCGACCAGCTGGTTCGAGCGGACGCCCTCGATCGAGACGATGTCCTTGATGCGCGACTGGGCCTCCGCCGCGCCGGGCGCGACGGTAAGGGCGACGGCCGCAACGGCCGGGGCGATAAGGGCGGTAAGCAACTTCTGCATGCGACGGACGTCCCTGCGTGAGCGTTCGCCATTAACCATGCGAGGATCGTGCCGCTTGAAAACATAAGCAATTACAATGATTGTCGGCTTTTTCTCCGGCGCCTGCGGGCAGGATTTGCCTAGCCGTTAACCAAGAGTTCAGCCCCTGCCGTCAAGGTGGAGGCGTAGAAGGAGACGTCTTGCATGAAGGTCACCGGACCCTTGGGCGCCGCTTCAACGCCGACCGCCCGTCCTGCGGCGCGCGCCGCAGGCGGTTTCGCCCTTCCGAGCACGGGGGGCGCGGCCGCCTCAGCGCAGGCAGGCGCGACATCCTCCGCCTCGGGCGTGGCTGGCGCCGCAGCCCTGATGGCCCTGCAGGGCGTTGAGGATCCGACCGAGCGTCGGCGCCGCGCCATCCGTCGCGGTTCCGGCCTGCTGGACCGTCTGGACGAACTGAAGCTGGCCCTGCTGGGCGGTCAGGACGGCGGGGCGGCTTTGAGCCGTCTGGCCCGCGATATCGGTGAACAGCGTGACGAAGAGGCCGAACCCGGCCTGACCGCCGTGCTGGACCAGATCGACCTGCGCGCCTCGGTGGAGCTGGCGAAGGCGGAAATGAGCCGCATTCGCGCCTAAAGGCGACGAAACTTCAGTCCTCTACGCCCCGACGCCGGATTTGTGAGGATAATTCGTCACACTTCCCCAGCGTCAATGCAGCTTAGCCATATCACGGAAACGCGAACGCCATTGCCGCGACTCTTGCCCTTGCCTATACGGCCCATGCGCCGCAGGGGGGCGCGATAGAGAAACGAGTGTGAGTGCGATGACCGCATTGGCCTCTGTAGTGTCTGGGGACACGGCCGTTTATCGGCCGACGGACGACGAACCGTTCATGAACGAGCGGCAGGTCGCCTATTTCAAGAACAAGCTCCTGGCATGGAAGGACGATATCCTTCGAGAATCGAAGGGTACGGTCACCAATCTGAAAGCCGAGACCGAAAACCACCCCGACCTGGTGGACCGGGCCTCGTCGGAATCGGATCGCGCGCTGGAACTTCGGACCCGTGACCGTCAGCGCAAGCTGATTTCCAAGATCGACGAGGCTCTGCGCCGGATCGAAGACGGCTCCTACGGCTATTGCGAAGACACCGGCGAACCGATCGGCCTGGGTCGCCTTGAGGCCCGCCCGACGGCCACCCTGTCGGTCGAGGCTCAGGAACGGCACGAACGCCGCGAGCGCGTCCACCGCGACGACTGACGTCTTTACGGGCGGTTCGGCTTGACTTGAGCGGACGGCGGCGCGACCAAGCCGCCTTCCTATCGAGGTCGTTGATCCCCCATGTCCGTCAAGGTTCGTTTCGCTCCGTCTCCCACGGGTAAGCTGCACGTCGGCAATGTCCGCACGGCTTTAGTGAACTGGCTGTTCGCGAAAGGGCAGGGCGGTTCATTCGTGCTGCGTATCGACGACACCGACCTGGCCCGCTCGACGCAGGAATACGAGGACGGCATCGAGGCCGACCTGACCTGGTTGGGCCTGACCTGGGACGAGCGTTACAACCAGTCCAAGCGGTTCGACCGCTATGAAGAGGCCTCTGCGCGCCTGAAGGCGGCGGGGCGTCTTTACCCCTGCTATGAAACGGCCGACGAACTGGACCGCCGCCGCAAGGTGCAGCTGTCGCGCGGCCAGCCGCCGATCTATGACCGCGCATCCCTGTCGCTGACCGACGCCGAGAAGGTCGCCTTTGAGGCCGAGGGACGCCGTCCGCACTGGCGCTTCAAGCTGGAAGGCAAGCGCGTCGCCTGGGAAGACCTGGCGCGCGGCCACGCCGAGGTGGACACCGCCTCCATGTCCGACCCGGTTCTGATCCGCGAGGACGGCCTGTTCCTCTACACCCTGCCATCGGTCGTCGATGACATCGACATGGACATCACCCACATCATCCGGGGCGAGGACCACGTCACCAACACCGGCGCCCAGATCGAGATCTTCGAGGCGCTGGGGGCCAAGGTTCCCGGCTTCGCCCACATGCCGCTGCTGGTCGGCGCCGACGGCACGGCCCTGTCAAAGCGTTTGGGTTCGCTGGCCATCATGGACATGCGCGCCGACGGCTATGAGCCGATCGCCATCACCAGCCACCTGGGCAAGATCGGCACCTCCGACAATCTGGAAGTCGCCGCCTCGCTGGAAGACCTCGGCGCCGCCTTCGCCTTCTCCAAGATGGGCCGCTCGCCCGCGCGCTACGACACGGCTGATCTGGACCGTCTGAACGCCCAGGCGGTTCACGCCATCGACTACGCCGAGGCCAAACCGCGCCTGGAGGCTCTGGGCGTCGACCTGGGCGAGACCTTCTGGAACACGGTGAAGGGCAACCTCAACAGGTTCGGCGATGTCGTCGATATGGCGAAGATCGTCACGGGGCCGGTCACGCCGGTGATCGAAGACGCCGCCTTCGCCGCCGCCGCTCTTGAACTACTGCCGGACACCATCGACGCCGACGCCTGGTCGGCCTGGACCTCGGCGGTGAAGGACAAGACCGGCGCCAAGGGCAAGGGCCTGTTCATGCCGCTGCGTCTGGCCCTGACCGGGCAGGCCCATGGGCCCGACATGGCCGCCATGATCCCGCTGATCGGCCGAGACCGCTTGGTTCAACGGCTCAAGGGCGAGGCCGCCTGAGGCTTCGCCTCACGGAAACAAGAAAGGCCGCCTTCGTCGTGAAGGCGGCCCTTTTCGTTCAGGATTGAAGCTGGATCAGCCCGCGTTGCAGGCGACGATCTCGTCTTCGTTCAGGCTCTGGCCCTTGTAGGTGAAGCTGGTCACCGGGCCGAGCTTGGCGACTGCGCGGCGGCAGGCGCGCGTCGCCGGCTGGCTGGAGCCTCCCGTGGCGGTGCAGGCGTCGCCTTCACAACGCCAGGTCGCGCCGTCGACAATGACGCGACCCGAAGGCGCGCTGGCGGCGTCGGCCAGGGTGGCGCTGGTAACCGGCGCCTGGGCGAATGCGGGAGCGGCCGCGAACAGGGCGGCGGCGGCGAGAAGAGCACGCATGGACAGTCTCCGATAAAGGTAGGGCGCACGCCCAGCAACGCCATAGACCGTTGTTCAAGAAAACTGTCAATCCAACTTCTCGCCCGACGGACCAGCGTTACTGACGCACGTTTACTTACCGGCGATCATGTTGCAAGTGGGGCGTGTCCTGCGCTGATTTCATGGCCTCGATCGCGCCCTCTACCGAATCCACGCGGACATAGGCGTCCAGGAAGCTGCGCGGCGTCATGCCCTTTTCGACCGTGTGTTCGATCAGGGTGAAGAAGCCGTCCCAAAAGCCGTCCAGATTCAAGAAGATGACCGGTTTGGCGTGCAGGTCCAGCCGCTTCCACGACAGCAGCTCCACCACTTCCTCCAGCGTGCCGACGCCGCCGGGCGCGACGACGAAGACGTCGGACTCGTCATACATTAGCTGTTTGCGCTCATGCATGGAGGTGACGACGATCGTCTCCACATCGTCGAACAGGCGCTCGCGGCTGCGCAGGAAGGCGGGCATGATGCCCACGACGCGACCACCTGCCGCATGGGCGGCGCGGGCCGAGGCGCCCATCAGCCCCACGCCGCCGCCGCCATAAACGAAGCGCCAGCCCGCCTCGGCCGTCGCCTTGCCGAAAGCCGCAGCGGCCTCGACATATTTGGGGTCCGTACCGTCGGACGAGCCGCAGAACAGGCAAACGGAGCGACCTTCGAAGGGGGCGATGTTGACGGGGGGCAGGGACATGGAGTGTCTGACGACCTTTACGGTTTAAGCTCCAGCACGAACCGGCTGGCCCGGATGAGGCTGCAACCTATAGTGATGCGGGGCGGGATGGAACGAGCGAAGGACGACAGGATGAGGGCGAGAGCTAGGGCGGCGTGGCGACGAGGCGGGCAGAAGCTGACTCTGGCGGCGTTTCTTAGCCTGACTGTCGCCGGTTGCGGCTCTCCGCCTCAGCCCCCTGAAGAGCCGAAACAGGCGGATCAGGAAAACTGGGCCGCCGCGCCGCACATCGACAAGGTGACTTTGCAAGGCTCGAGGCAAGGCTCCGGCGTGGTGGTCAGCGGTCAGGCGCCCCCGGGCGCGCGCGTCATTCTCAGCAACGCCCTGGGCGAGGCGATGGCTGCGGGCGCAGATTCGCACGGGCGCTTTGAACTGCCGGTCGGCAGGGAAGCGCTCGGCCATGTCCTGACGCCGGAAATCCAGATTGGCCAGACGCCGACGCCTGGGCCGGAACGGCTTTTTCTGGCCGGAGACGGCGCCATCGTAGCGGCCTTGCTGATTGACGGCGGCCCCAGCCGTCGACTGACGGACGGTCCTGCTCTGGACGCCGTGGACGGCGATGGTCGCGCCTTGCTGGCATCCGGCCGCGCCAAGCCCGGCCAGCGCGTCGAGGTGAAGAGCGAAGGCGAAACAGCCGTCGCCGTGGCGGACGAAGCGGGCTTATGGACCACGCCCCTGTCTCGAGTCAGCGATCGGGCGGTGCAGATCGAGGTCGCGGGCGAGCGTTACGCCTATCCCGGACCGGGCCCCGCGACGGGACGGGCGGAACGCGCAGGACAGGGATGGAGGGTCACGCGCGCCCTGTCGGACGCCGCGCGCCAGACCAGCTGGTTCCCCGATATTCCTGGCTCCACGGCATCGCCCGAAACGTCGTTAACGCCACATTAACCAAACCGGTTGATCTACGGATTGTCTTCTTTTTCGGAGGACACCCACCATCACCGAATGACTTCAAGCCCGGCGCCTGGCGTCGGGCTCTCTTTTTGACGTCATGAGGCCGAGTAATCGACCAACAGCCGCGCCAGCAGCCGAGCGACGACCTGGCGTCCGGCGTCGTCGTCCTGTCCCAGCATATCGCGCAGAGGATCGCCGATCAGAGCGTCGCCGAATGCGCTCAGGGCGATGAAGAGGACGGCCGAGCCGATAATATCATCCGCCTGTCCGCCGCTTGCCCCGATCTTTTCCTTGATGGCCGCGACCAGGTTCTGCACCGCCGCCCGCACAGGTTCGAGATGAGACAGATCCCCCGACATGGCGATCCAGGCGGCGAGGCGTCCGGCGCCGCCGGTCGAGAAGGCGGTGAATACGGCGTTGACCACCTCAAGCGGCGCGCCGTCATCGGTTCTCAACCGGATGATCGCCGCATCCAGGGCATCGCTCAGATCAGCGGTCATCGAGGCCATCAACGCCGATTGCAGCCCGGCCGCAGATCCGAAATGGTGGATCAGATTAGCATGGGTGACGCCGATCTCGCCTGCGACAGAGGTCAGGGTGACGGCGTTCGGCCCGCGAGCCAGCAACAGATCGCGCGCCGAGGCCAAGGCCTCGCGACGTGCTTCTTCGGGCGAACGGCGACGGCGCCTAGGCTTGTCTGCGACGGAAGGGGGCATCGGTGAAAATATGGTTTATGCGATGATTTGTCTTACGGGCCGCCTGATCAGACTGCAAGGTTCGCGAATCGCGGCTCCGGCCCGGCTTTAGTCCCCCCGCGCGGGTTGCGGTGCGCCTTCTGGGCGGCCTAACTAAGGGCGGGGCGAGTAAGAGGCGATGAACGGCATGAAGGCGCAGTGGATCGGACCGGGACTGGCGGCGGCGCTTGTGCTTCTGGGCGCCTGCG
The DNA here is from genome assembly GCF_003576505.1 of Brevundimonas sp. LPMIX5. Lineage (NCBI taxonomy): Bacteria > Pseudomonadati > Pseudomonadota > Alphaproteobacteria > Caulobacterales > Caulobacteraceae > Brevundimonas > Brevundimonas sp. LPMIX5. The sequence goes on along the minus strand of NZ_QWTZ01000002.1, from coordinate 241,462 downwards.
GGCGACAGGACGAACCGCAGGCCGACGCCGTGCGTGAACCGACTCCGCGCGTTCCGACCGCCCTGCCTGACGTCAAGGAAAGTCCGACTCTGGCGGCGATCCGCCAGCGCGGCCGCCTGAACTGCGGCGTGCACGAAGGCCTGGTGGGGTTCGCCTATACCGACAACCGGGGCGCCTGGCGGGGCTTCGATGTCGATTTCTGCCGGGCTACGGCGGCGGCCATCTTCGGCGACCCGGACGCGGTGCGCTTCGTGCCGCTGACGACGGAACAGCGATTTGAGGCTGTCCGCGCCGGTCGGGTGGACGTGTTGTGGCGCAACACCTCCTGGACCATGAGCCGCGACACGGCGGCGGGCCTCAGCTTCGCCGGTGTCAATTACTACGACGGCCAGGGCTTCATGGTCCGCCGCTCGCTAAACCTGACCAGCGCGGCCGAGTTGAACGGTGCGCGTATCTGCGTCCAGTCCGGTTCAACGACCGAGTTGAACGTCGAAGACTATTTCCGTCGCAGGGGCATTGAATACCGACCGGTCGTCGTCGCCACCGAAGGGGAGGCGCGTCAGGCCTATGCGCGCGAGGCGTGCGACGCCTTCACCGCCGACATCTCGGCCCTGGCAGCCGCCCGCACGACCCTGCCCAACCCTCAGCAGCACATGATCCTGCCCGACGTGATCTCCAAGGAGCCGCTGGGTCCGGTCGTGCGCAATGGCGACGATCGGTGGCTGGCGGTGATCCGCTGGACGCTGAACGCTCTGATCCTGGCCGAGGAACTGGGCGTAACCCGCGACAATGCGGCTGATCTGGCCAAGAATTCTGCAGACCCCAGGGTCCGACGCCTGCTTGGCGTAGAAGGTGATTTCGGGCCCAGCGTCGATCTGCCGCGGACATGGGCGCTGGATGCGATCACAGTGAGCGGAAATTACGGCGAGATATTCAATCGAAACCTGGGCGAACAGTCATCGCTTGATCTCGATCGGGGACTGAATGCTCAATGGTCCTCTCGACCTAGCGGGTTGATCTACGGCCTTCCTGTCCGCTAGTCCAAGCAGGGGGGATCAGGGAAGGGACCGGATGGAGACTACAGCCAAGCGCGGACTGCCGCTTCACATGCTGATGCTGATCGGATTTCTGGTCGGCCTCATCGGCGGCCTCATCGTCAATCTGACCATCGGCGGCGATGTCGGCTGGGTTCAGTGGCTGACCTCCAACATTACAGGACCCGCAGGCCAGATATTCCTGCGCCTGCTGTTTATGCTGGTGCTGCCCCTGCTGTTCTCGGCTCTGGTCATCGGCGTGGCCGAGATGGGCGATCTGAAGGCCCTGGGGCGCGCGGGATCGCGCAGCCTGATCTACACCGTCGTGATTTCGGCAATGGCCGTGCTGATCGGCATGGTCATGGTCAATATCTTCAGGCCGGGCGATGGCGTTGATCCGGTCCTGGCCCAGCAGCTTCTGGATCAGGGGCGCGCCGGGGCGGCCTCCATCATCGGCAATGCGCCGACCTCGGTTCAGGCGGGCGACTTCTTCCTCGATCTGATCCCGTCGAACGTCTTCACGGCGGCGGCCGAGAACCAGATCCTGCCGGTCATGGTCTTCGCCCTCTTCTTCGGCGTGGGCCTGGTCATGGCCAAGAGCCCGGCCACAGATCGCCTGCAACAGACGATCGAAGGCCTGTTCGAGGTGATGATGAAGCTCATCAACCTCGTTATCCGCATCGCGCCCTTCGCCATCGCCTGCCTGATGTTCAATCTGGCGGCCCTGTTCGGGTGGGACCTGCTGATCCGGCTCGGCGCCTTCGTGGCCGTCGCCGTGGGCGCGATGGCGATCCATATGTTCGTCGTCTATCCGCTGGTGGTCTGGCTGATCGGCGGCATGTCGCCGGTGAAGTTTTTCCGCTCCATCCGTGAGGCGATGGTGGTGTCCTTCTCCACCGCCTCCTCGAACGCCAGCCTGCCGGTGTCGCTGCGCGTCGCCGAGCAGGAGCTGGGCCTGCCGCGCAAGATCGCCCGCTTCGTCCTGACCGTCGGCGCCACCGCCAACCAGAACGGCACCGCCCTGTTCGAAGGCGTGACGGTGCTGTTCCTGGCCCAGTTCTTCGGCGTCGACCTGACGCTGGGCCAGCAGGTTATCGTCATGCTGGTCTGTATTCTGGGCGGGGTCGGCACGGCAGGGGTTCCGGCGGGCAGTCTGCCGGTGATCGCCATGATCCTGGCGATGGTGGGCGTGCCGCCGGAGGGCATCGGCCTGATCCTGGGCGTCGACCGCTTCCTGGATATGTGCCGGACGTCGCTGAACGTCACCGGAGACCTGGTCATCGCCACTGTCGTTTCTCGCGGCGAAAAGGATGAAGACGAGCCGGATGCGCCGCCGCTGGCGACCGGCGCGGCCTAACCGACGGCGAGGGGCGCGTCCGGCCGCGCGCCCCATTCGGCCCACGACCCGTCATAGAGCCGCGACGGCCGCCCCAGCACGGCCAGCCCCAGCGTCAGGATCGCCGCCGTCACGCCCGAGCCGCAACTGGTGATGACAGGCTGCTTCAGATCGACGCCCCCCGCGCGAAAGGCGTCTTCCAGCGCCTGACCGTGTTTCAGCGTCCCGTCCGCATTCAGCAGATTGGCGAAGGGCAGGTTCAACGCCCCCGGCATATGGCCAGCGCGCACGCCGGGACGCGGTTCGGCCGCCTCGCCCCGAAAGCGGGCCGCCCCGCGCGCATCGACAACCTGAAGGCCCTCGGCCAGCGCGGCGCCGACCTGATCGAAATCCGCTACGGCATCGGCGTCGAACTGCGTCTCAAACCGCGCAGGAACAGGTCCTTCCGCCTCACCGCCTTCCAGTGGTCGATTCTCGGCCTTCCATTTCGGCAGGCCGCCATCCAGCACGCGCACGCGCTGAGCGCCCATCGTCCGTAGCGTCCACCAGACCCGCGCCGCCGAGAACAGCCCTTGGGCGTCATAGACCACGATGTCGTCCGCCTCGCTGACGCCCCTCGCTCCCATCGCCTCCGCGAAGGCGTCCGGTGAGGGCAGCATGTGCGGATAGGGGCTTTCCCGATCCGACACCGCGTCCAGATCGAAAAAGACGGCCCTCGGCAGCCGCTCGCGCTCGAAATCCGCGTGCGCGTCCCGTCCGTCCAGCCACCAGCTGGCGTCGATGATGCGCAGGTCCGGCTTGGTCATCTGCGCGGCGAGGGCTTCGGTCGAGATCAGGGGCGTGTTCATGGCGCCATGATTATCATGATCGCCCAAACAATCATGCTTTCAGGAGCGATGGTCAGGCTCTGAGTCGCCCGATAAGTTGCGCAAAAGCATCCGCGACGCCACCTGTCCGACTCAAAGTCGCGGCACAGGCCCGCGAACCGCCGTTGAAACCAGTCGAAAGCGCCGCCGTGACCTCTCCCAACGCCGTCATCACCCTGTCCGAAGGCCTCAAGAAACCCGTCGTCATCGGCGGCGGCGCCCGCATCGTCTTCATCGCCGGCCCTTGCCAGATGGAAAGCCGCCAGCACGCGCTGGAGACTGCCCATGCGCTGAAGGAAATCGGCGATCGGCTGAACCTCGGCATCATCTACAAGACCAGCTTCGACAAGGCGAACCGCACCAGCGCCAGCGCCGCGCGCGGCATCGGCCTGAAGGACGCCCTGCCGATCTTCGCCGAAATCCGTGAAGTCACCGGCCTGCCGACCCTGACCGACGTCCACTCCGAGGCCCAGTGCGCGGGCGTGGCCGAGGCTGTGGACGTGCTGCAGATCCCCGCCTTCCTGTCGCGTCAGACCGACCTGCTGCTGGCCGCCGCCGCCACGGGCAAGGCGATCAACATCAAGAAGGGTCAGTTCCTGGCCCCGTGGGACATGAAGAACGTCATCGCCAAGGTCACGGGCGCGGGCAACCCGAACGTCATGGCCTGCGAGCGCGGCGCCAGCTTCGGCTACAATACCCTGGTCAGTGATATGCGCGCCCTACCGATCCTGCGCGAGATCGGCTGCCCCGTCGTCTTCGATGCGACCCACAGCGTCCAGCAGCCGGGCGGGCAGGGGACGTCGTCTGGCGGCCAGCGCGAGTTCGTGCCGGTGCTGGCCCGCGCCGCCGTCTCGGTCGGCGTCGACGCTGTCTTCATGGAGACGCACGAAGACCCGGACAACGCCCCCTCGGACGGCCCCAATATGGTGCCGCTGGACCAGTTCGAGGCTCTGGCCGCCGAACTGATCGCCTTCGACGACCTGGCCATCAAGCTCGGCCACAAGGGGCCGATGGCGAAGACGGCGTGAATCCGCTAGTTCGGCGTCATGGCTGAACGTTCTCTTGATCTCGGCGCCCTGCAGTCCCTGCTGGAGCGCGTGCGCGACCTGAAGGTCGCCTGCGTCGGCGATCTGATGCTGGATCGCTATGTCTATGGCGAGGTCAGCCGCATCTCGCCCGAAGCGCCGATCCCTGTCCTGCGCGCGCGCCGCACCGTGGCCATGCCCGGCGGCGTGGGCAACGTCGCCCGCAACGTCGCGGCCCTGGGCGGCCTGGCCCGTCTGGGCGCCGTTGCGGGCGATGACGCGGCGGGCGCCGAGCTGGCCGATCTGATCGCGGCCGAGGACCGGATCGAGGACGCCCTGATCCGCCCCGAAGGCGCCGCCACCATCGTCAAGACGCGCTTCGTCGCCGCCGGCCAGCAGTTGCTGCGTCTGGACGACGAGGCCGCCTTCCATTCCAGCTATGCCGACAAGGCCGTGTTCCACGGCGCGGGCGCCATCCTGCTGTCCGACTACGCTAAGGGCGTGGTGGACGACGGCGTCATTCAGGCGGCGTTGTGGGCCGGGGCCGAATACGGCGCGCCGGTCATCGTCGATCCCAAAAGCCGCGACTTCGCCCGCTATGGCGCGGTGGATGTCATCAAGCCAAACGCCAGCGAACTGGCGGGCGCCACCGGCCTGCCGACCGAGACGGATGAACAGGTCGAGGCGGCGCTGGCCGCCCTGCTGGACGCCACCACGGCCAAGGCCGTCATCGTCACCCGCGCGGGCAAGGGCATGACGCTGGCGAAACGGGGCGGCGGCGTCACCCATTTCCCCGGCCGGGCGCGTGAAGTGTTCGACGTCTCGGGCGCAGGCGACACCTGCCTTGCCGCCCTGGGGCTGGCGTTGGGCGCGGGCGCGACGCTGGAGCAGGCGGTGCAGTTCGCCATCCTCGCCTCGGGTGTCGTGGTGGGCAAGAGCGGCACCGCCGTCGTCACGCCCGCCGAACTGATCGAGGCCGAGATGAGCCAGCACGCGGCGCTCGCCCAGTCCAAGGTCACGCCGCTGGACGAACTGGCCGATCAGGTCGAAACGTGGAAGCGTCAGGGCCTGAAGGTCGGCTTCACCAACGGCTGCTTCGACATCCTGCACCGCGGCCACGTCGCCTATCTGGCGCAGGCGCGCAGCTGGTGCGACCGGCTGGTGGTGGCGCTGAACACCGACGCCTCGGTGCGCCGCCTGAAGGGCGAGGGCCGCCCCGTCAACGATCTGGACAGCCGCGCCGCCGTCATCGGCGGCTTGGCCAGCGTGGATCGCGTCACCGCCTTCGACGATCCGACCCCCATCGCCCTGATCGAGCGTCTGAAGCCGGACGTCCTCATCAAGGGCTCGGACTACACCAAGGACAAGGTCGTCGGCGCCGCCGAGGTCGAGAGCTGGGGCGGCGAGGTCCGACTGGCCGATTTCGCCGACGGCTATTCCACGACCAAGACCATCGAGAAGATGACTGGAGAGCAAGCGTGACCCCGAGAATGATCGTCGTCACGGGCGGCGCGGGCTTCATCGGCTCCAACATCGTCGCCCGCCTGTGCGACAGCGGGGCCTGGGACGTGGTCGTCTGCGACCGGCTGGAGACGGCCGACCTCGCCAAGTGGAAGAACATCGCCAAACACCCCATCGCCGACCTGTGGGCGCCTGAAGAGCTGTTCGAGCAGCTTGAGCGTCACGCCGACCGCATCACGGCAGTGATCCACATGGGCGCCATCTCATCGACTACGGAGCCGGACGCCGACCTGATCCTGCGCACCAACTTCAGCCTGTCGCGCGACATCTGGGATTGGTGCGCAGTGCGCAATGTGCGGATGATCTATGCCTCCTCGGCCGCCACCTACGGCGACGGCGAGGCCGGGTTCGAGGATCGCGACGATCCTGAGAGCCTGAATGCGCTTCGTCCGCTAAACGCCTATGGCTATTCGAAATACTTGTTCGACCAATATGCGGTTCGCAAGGCCGATCGTGACGAGGCGCCGCCTCAGTGGGCTGGGCTGAAATTCTTCAACGTCTATGGTCCGAACGAGGGCCACAAGGGCGGGATGAAGTCGGTCGTGGCTCAGATCTGGCCCAAGGTTCAGGCGGGCGAAACGGTCAGCCTGTTCCGTTCGCACAACCCCAACTACCCCGACGGCGGCCAGTTGCGCGACTTCGTCTTCGTCGACGACGTGGTGAACATCATCTTGTGGCTGCTGGAGAACGAGGCTGTCTCGGGCGTGTTCAATGCCGGATCGGGTCAGGCGCGCTCCTTCGCCGATCTGGCGCGCGCGACCTTCGCGGCGGCGGGCAAGGAGCCGTCCATCGCCTATGTCGACATGCCCGAAGCGATCCGCGACCGCTATCAGTACTTCACCGAGGCCAGCATGGATCGCATCCGCGCCCTCGGCTACGGCGGCCAGTCGACCCCGCTGGAGGAAGGCGTGCGCCGCTACGTCCAGGACTTCCTGGCCCAGTCGGACCCGTACCGCTGATGCTGCCCCGGCTGACTGCGCGCCAGTGGGTCGGCTACACGGGCTTTGCGCTCGTCTTCATTCTGACGGCGGCGGTCGCCGTCTGGCGCGGCGATATCCTGCGATCCGGCCTCGATCCCCAGGTGCCATTCCAGACCTATCAGCCGCCGGCCAAGCCCGACTATGCGCAGGCTGACGCCTGGGCCCTGCTGGACGCCAGCACGCCGGCGGCCGGGCCCGCCCACGTCTTCTTCGTCCATTCCACCACCTATAACGGCGGCAAGGAGTGGAACGGGGCCATTGACGACGCCCGTGCCCTGGCTGGGCTGCGCGGCGCGGTCCTGCCCAACTACGCCGGGCCATTGGCCCTGGCCGGAGACGTCAGCGCGCCCCTGTATCGCCAGGCGAGCCTCTACACCCGCCTGACCCTGCGTGAAGACGCCCGAGAGGCGCGCGCCTTCGCCTATCAGGACATATCCGCTGCATTTGACGCCTGGCTGAAGCGTCATCCCGACGGCCCCATCATCCTGGCCGGGGTAGAGCAGGGGGCCGAACTGGCCGACCGCCTGCTGCATGAACGGATCGCGCCCGATCCCGCCCTGCGGTCGCGTCTGGCCGCCGCCTATCTGATGGAGCACCTGACTCCGACATCTCGTTTCACCGCCATTCCCCTGTGCAGCAGCCGCGAGCAGGCTGGCTGTGTCGTGACCTGGCGCTCGCTCGAGGAGAACAACGAGAGCGAGGCTCGACGCGCGCTGCGTCGCGCCCTGACGTGGGACGACCGGGGGGCTCTGGTGACGTTCGACGGCCTGGCCTCGGCCTGCGTCAATCCGGTCACGGGATCGGCAGGCGCCCCGCGCTCTGAAATGCGCGAAAGTCGCGGCGCCACCAACGCCACCAATCTGGAGTGGGGCGTACGTCCCGCCCTGCAACGCCGTATCGTAGCCGCCGAGTGCAGCGACGGAGTCCTGTGGCGATCGCGGCTGAGCTCAGAGTCCTTCCGACCGACTGGGGCCTGGGCCGAACAGCGCAAGATCCCGCCCTACAACCCCTTCTATGCCGACATTGAGGCGGATGCGTTGGCCCGTCTGTCGGCATGGTCAGCGCTGCATCCGTCGTAAGCGAGCGTCAGGATAAGGCGCTCAGGCCCTCTGCATGTTCAGGGCGGTCATCAGGGCGTCGCGGATGGCGCCTTCGGTGAAGGGCTTCTGCACCGTGGGGTTGCCGCGCCAGTGTTCCGGCAGGCCCGCCTCACCATATCCGGTCGAGAACACGAACGGCACGCCCCTGGCCTTCAACGCCTCAGCGACCGGAAATATCTCCTGCCCCGCGACATTGACGTCCAGCAGGGCGGCGTCGAGCGGAGAGGTCCCTGACGCGACGTTCAGTCCGTCCTCGATGTTGGATTCCGGCCCGACCACATCGCAACCAAGGTCGGCCAGAATGGTCTCAAGCAGCATGGCCACCAGGGACTCGTCCTCCACGATCAGCACGCGTCTACCGGAAAAGATATCGGTCATCAGGCGTCTGTCTCCAGCGGCAGGGTGAATCGGGCGCTCAGGCCGTGGCCTGTGTAACTCATATCAACAGCGCCGCGCAGGTCATGCCGAACATTGCGCTCGATCAAGCGAGTGCCGAAACCGCGCCGCTCTGGTTTCTGCACGGTCTGACCGGCGGTTTCACTCCAGATGATCTCCAACTGGGGGGAAGAATGATTGATCACGCGCCAGTCGACCGTCACCCGCCCATCGCCATGCGCCAGGGCGCCGTATTTGGCGGCATTGGTGGCCAGCTCATGGAAAATCATGCCCAGCGACAGGGCTCTGGCTGGCGAAAGAGCGACAAGCGGCCCGTTCAGACTCAGCCGTCCTGCCCCGTGCGCGCGCGTCTCATGTTCCAGCACCGAGCGCAGATCGGCGCCCTCCCAGTGGCTCTTCGTGAGAAGATCGTGGGTGTGGGACAGGGCCATAAGCCGCGCTTCGAAGGCCTCGGCGAACGAGCGGGGGTCCTGGTGGGTGCGGGCCGTCTGCATGGCGATGGATTGAACGGTGGCCAGGGTGTTCTTTACGCGATGATTGAGCTCGTCGATCATCAGCTTCTGCCGTTCAGCGGCCATGACGACATCCGTCACGTCATGCCCCTGAACAAAGACGCCGATCACGCGCGCATTCTCGTCCCGGATGGGCTGATAGGCGAAGTCGATGTAGCGATTGTCCGCCGGACCGTCCGGTGAATGCTGCAGGCTGAACGCCCGCTGCCTGCCCATGACCGGTTCCCCGGTCTCATAGACGTCGTTGAGAAAGTCGAGATGGCCCTGTTCGCCCAACTCGGGCAGGGCCTGTTTGACCGTCTGGCCCAGAATGTCTCTATGATTGACAAGGCGATAGCAGGCCTCATTGCAGAACTGGATGACGTGATCCGGTCCGTTCAGAACCGCAACAAAGCCCGGCGCGTTCAACAGAACATCCGAGAGCTGGCGCCGCTCGGCCTCCAGCCTTTGATTGTCCGCCTCTACCTCCATCGCCCGACGAAAGACGCCACCGCCCAGCATCTGTTCCAGGGCGTCGCGGGGAGGCTCATCTGATGTCCGAGTCCTGACCAGCTCGGTGACGTCGCTGGTGTGCTGCAGGATATGGGTGACCTCGTCGTGATCATTCTTGATCGGCGTGTGGGTGCAACTCCAGTAGCGATCATCGAACACGGCTTCGCCGTGGGGGCTGCGCGTGCGGATCGGATAATGCAGCAGCGCCAGATGATCGGCTTCGCCCGTTTCCAGTACTTTCTTGAAGGATGTTTCGAGCCGTTGGCTGGCGTCGTAGCTTGGCCCTTGGGGCGCGGCGCCGAATACATCCATCACATGCACGCCGATCAGTTCCTCCCGCCTGCGGAGCGTAACGTCCAGATAGGCTTGGTTCATTCCTGCAAATCGCAGGTCGCGGTCCAGCAGCATATAGGGGTTAGGCGAGGCGTCGAAGGCCGCGACCAGGTCAATCGTTTTGGCCAGTGTCTTCAACACGCCCCCCGTCCTGTTGCGTCCCTAACGCAACGCGCGCGGAAAGGGTGCACGGCCCGCTGTTGAAACAGGGAAACAGTAAAGACCAGCGTCCTTAAGCGTCAAGTTGACAGCGGCTGGCGTGGGGAAAAGGATGAACACGGACACCGATTCATCAAACCGATTGTTCTCCACTTTGAGCGCTTTGGGGAACTGCCTCCGCCGGATTTTCCAGTGAATGATCACAAGGGCGCGAGCTTAGGCCATCGGGCTGCTTGGGGACAGTCCCGCATCACCACCTGGCTCGCGCCGCCATACGACTTCATGCTGCGGCTCTCAGGCAACGGAGAATCAGCGACAGAAAACCGACACACTATGAGAAGCATTTATTACGTCTAAGATATATTATGCGAAACATGGCTTCAGGAATGAGCTTGGAGCTACAGCCCTGTTCCGACATCAGCTAGGCTGCTACCTAGATTACGGTGAAATTCGGACAGGAAGAATGCTTTGAGAAACAGATGGGTTCTAGCTGGTGCGGCTTGGCTGTTGAGCTCTTCCGCCATGGCGGGCGAAGTCATTCTTCGAGGGCCTGCGCCCGACTGGATACCCAGCATTGCGCCGCATCTGTCGAACCGAGCGGACAATCCATCTCAACACATCCGCTATGAAGTGGTCGAAAGCCATGTGCGGGCCTTTGGCGACCATAGCGAAACCTATGTCCGTATGCGGCTGAAGGTGCTGGCGCCATTGGGGTTGCAGCAGGCTTCGCAACTGGCGCTGGAATGGAACCCGGCCCTGCAGACGCCGACCGTTCACCACGCGCGCATTATCCGCGCGGGTGAAACCCATGACATTCTGGACAAGGCTGATTTCACCATTCTGCGTCGCGAGGCGGCGCTTGAGCAATCGCTGCAGATCAATGGCGTTCTAACCGGCGTTCTGGTGAATCCTGACATCCGCGTCGGCGACACCATAGACTTCGCCTACTCCTTCCGAACACAGTTCGATGTATTCGACAACCCGCTGGAAAGTCTGGTCTATCCCTTTTCGCAGCTTCCCGTTGATCTAGCCGAGACCACCGTCAGTTGGCCGGCGTCCATGAAGGTTCAGACACGCGCCGGGCGTCATGCCGCCGTTCCAGCGATGACTGAGCGGAATGGATTCAAGTTTCTTGCCCATCGCATCACCGACGTCGAGGGAGAAGCCTATCCAGACGCCATCGCGCCTCGCTCTCTTCCAAACTATGCATGGCAGATCAGCAGCACTCCGCAGTGGAGCGCGATCACGGATCATATCCGCACTGCATATGATCAGGCCAGCGCCCTGCCCGACGCGGCCGATCTGGCCGCGCATCTGGCGCGGATAAGGTCCGAGAACGCCACTCCGGAAGCTCGCGCCTTGGCTGCCCTGCGGCTGGTGCAGGATGAAGTCCGCTATATGGCCCTGACGCTTGGCGAAGGCGGCTGGCTGCCGAACTCAGCGAGTGATGTATGGGCAAGGCGTCAGGGCGACTGCAAAGGTAAAACGGTTCTGCTGGTCGCCTTGCTGAGAGAGCTGGGCGTGGATGCGGTCCCTGTGCTCGTTTCCTCACAGAATCTGCCGCTCGATCAGTATCTGCCGATGGTCAGCGCATTCGATCATGTGATCGTAAAGGCGCGCATCGGCGGCGAGATCTATTTGATGGACGGAGCGCGTATCGGCGACCGTAGCCTGACGCCGGATGCTCCGCTGGTTTACGAGTACGTCCTGCCCATCGTGGAACAGGCTCGCCTGGAGCAAATCCCGCTCAGACTACCGCCGCGCCCGATCAACGCCCTCCATGTCGAGATTGATCTCACCGCCGGCGTTCATAGTCCCGCGCGCGTTACGGTGACCAATATCAGTCGCAGCGACAGAGCGACGGAAATGCAGGCCGGGATTGCACAATTGCCTGCCGCCGAGGTGACCCGTCTGTATGACGAGCGCTGGACCAATCTGTTCAAGGACTATGGGCAGGTTTCCGATCTCGAGAGCCAATGGCGGTACCTTGAAGACACCCATGAATTTGTGGCCAGCGCCACAGCGCGCGTCGCCTTTGACTGGACGGATGGGCCGGTCGACATCCCTCTGGCCCATGTCACCTGGAAAGGCTTTGAGCCGCATAAGAATACGAGGTTCAAGGACGCCGATTACCATAAGTCCTTCCCGAGTTCGTCCTCATTCCGCACGACCGTCATCCTGCCTGAAGGCCGAGACGATGTTGATCTGTCGGTCGAGCCCTATGAAGTCGAGGCCGGCGCCACCCGATATTTCCGCACCGTTCACCGCAACGGCAACCGACTGGAGACGGATCGGGGCTCGATCACCTTGCGCCCCTATGCCACGGCGGCGGAAATCGCGGTTGAACAGGCCGGTATGGACAGCTTCAAGGACTTGAAGGCCACCATGCGGGTGAAGCGGAGCTACACCCTAACGGCGTCGGACCGGGAAACCCTGACTGCAGCGCCGGACGGCGCCCCGGAGACGGCCCTGCGTCGCGGCTACGCTCTTCTTGACGAGGGGGACCATGTCGCCGCCATCGCCCAGTTCGATGTGGCCATTGCGGGCTTTCCGACACCCCATGCCAACGCCCTGGCCAATCGCGCCCTCGCCTATCTGGCGTTGAACGATCTGGACAAAGCCCGCGCCGATATCGCGGCGAGCGACGCCGCCGATCCTAATGAGACCATCCTGTTTCACGCGAAGGGTCGGCTGGCCGAGCTAGAAGAGGACGACCTGGAAGCGGTGTTGGCCTTTACGGGCGCCCTACGCTCGTGGTCCGAAAACACGCATGCCCTTTATCGTCGCGCCGCCGCTTACGAGCGGATGGGACAGTCGTCACGCGCCTTGGCTGATCTGGAGCGGATCGTCGCGATGAAGCCGGAGGATCATGGCGCCAAGGTCGCTCTGGCGAACCAACTGCTCAGGATGGGGCGGGCCGCAGAGGCCTACCAACAGGCTGGCTTGATGGCCGAAGCTGTCGGCCATCCAGACGCCAAGGCTCAGATGTTCATCGGCATGGCGCAGGTTGTGGCGTCCAGTCTCAAGGGCTCCGATCCCGCCAAGGCCGAGGCCATCCTCACCGACGTCCTGGCGATCGAAAACGACTTCCCTGCCCTGCTGATTGATCGCGCCGTTGTTCGTGAACAGCAGGGGGATAGCAAGGGCGCGGCGGTCGATATGGCTCGCTTCAAGCAGTTGACCCGCATCAACCTTGATGACCCCGCTCAAGCCTGCGTGTCGCAGTCCCTACTGCGGCACAGCCGCGATTTCGCACTGGAAATGTGTGATAGGGCCATCGAGCGGAAGGGAGACGACGCCCTTCTTCACATGAGGCGCGGATATCTGCTCTTCCTCCTGGATCGCAACGGCGAGGCCGTGGACGCCTATCGTACGGCGACGGAACTGGATCCTTCGAATGCGAAGGCCAGATACGGTCTGGGCAAGATGCTCAAGACTACAGGGCGATCCTCTGAAGGAGAGGCGCTTATGGCTGCGGCGTCGGCCTCGGATTCGAAGGCGAGCGAGGACTACGACAACCTCATGATGAGCGTTCGCCTGGACGATTAGGGCGCCTATGGATCACGGTCACCAAATACGGAACGGGCGGCCTCGCTGATGCGAAGCCGCCCGTCAAACCATAGATCAGGCCAAAGCCTGAAATGGTCGGAGCGACAGGATTCGAACCTGCGACCCCTTGACCCCCAGTCAAGTGCGCTACCAGGCTGCGCCACGCTCCGAAGGCGCTCCGTATAGACGGGGGTTTGCCGCTCCGCAAACCCTAAAACGCATTATCGACAACAACTTCCGCCCTATCGGCGCAGAACCGCCTCAAGCCGCGCATGCGCCGCTTCCAACTCGGCTAAAACCCGCGTCAATCGCTCATGATCAGGCGCTGACGACACCGTTGGGGCGTCCGGCGCAGGTGAAAGGCCCGAATCAATTTCCAGCGTTGCGCCCGGGTCGCCATAGGCGGCCACGCGCGCCAGGCCCTGATCCTTGACCAGGCGCTGGACGCCGCGAATGGTGAGGCCCTCGTCATGCAGCAAACGTCGAACGGCCTTCAGCACCATCACATCATCCGGGCGATAGAAACGCCGTCCGCCCGCCCGCTTCACCGGGACGATGAAATCGAACTTCGTCTCCCAGAAGCGCAGAACATGCTGAGGCGCGCCGACTTCTTCGGCGGCTTCGGAGATCGTGCGGAAGGCGCTGGGGCTTTTAGCCAATGAACTCAGGTCTCTACGACGGCGTCGTGCACCCGGCCCTTCATGATCTGAGAGGCCCGGAAGCTGATGACGCGACGGGGGTTGATGGCGGCGGGTTCGCCGGTCTTGGGGTTGCGCCCCATGCGAGCGCGCTTTTCGCGCACCTGGAAGACACCGAAGCCGGACAGTTTGACCGTCTCGCCGCTTTCAAGCGACTCAACGATCAGTTCAAGCGTCCGTTCGACCATGCCGGAACATTCCTGGCGCGACAGGCCGACCTCTTCGTGAACGGCCTCGCACAGATCAGCCCGAGTAAGGGTCTGGGACACTGGCATCTCCCCGCTTTCCAATGGCGGGGCATTGAAGGGCAAAATGAATGAAAATCAAAGCCCTCAATGAAAAACTAGAATCGGAAGGCGCATGCGCCCCACGTCAGGCCGCCGCCCATGGCCTCGACCAGCACCAGATCGCCTTTCTTGATGCGTCCGTCCCGGATGGCGACATCCATCGCCAGAGGGATGGAGGCGGCCGAGGTGTTGGCGTGCACGGCTACGGTAGAGACGACCTTGTCCTCATCCAGGCCCAGGCGATCGCCGACGCCCTTGATGATGCGCTGGTTGGCCTGGTGCGGCACGAACCAGTCGATTTCGGGGATGTCCACGCCCGCCACCTCGGCGGCGGCGGTGATGGCCTCGGCGATGTTGACCACGGCGTGACGGAAGACCTGGTTGCCCAGCATCCGCAGATGGCCGACCGTGCCGGTCGTAGCCGGGCCGCCGTCGACATAGAGCATGTCGGACTTGGCGCCCTCGCAGCGCAGAGCGAAGCCCAGCACGCCGCGATCCTCCTTGGTCCCCTGCCCTTCGCCCGGTTCCAGCACGAAGGCGCCGGCGCCGTCGCCGAACAGGACGCAGGTGGTGCGGTCCGTCCAGTCCATCAGCTTGGTCATTTCTTCGGCGCCGATGACGAGGGCGCACTTGGCCTGACCGCGCGCGACAAAGCCGTCGGCCACGCTCATCGCGTAGACAAAACCCGAGCAGACCGCCTGAATGTCGAAGGCGATGCCGACCGGCGCACCCAGCTTGCGCTGGACGATGGCGGCGGTCGCGGGGAAGGTCTGGTCCGGCGTAGTGGTGGCGACGATGATCAGGTCGACGTCCGCCGCCGTCTTGCCGGCGTCGGCCAGGGCGCGCTCGGCGGCCTTGACGGCCAGGTCGCTGGTCGGTTCGTCGTCGCGAGCCTTGTGGCGCTGACGGATGCCGGTGCGCTCGACGATCCACTCGTCGGAGGTGTCGACGATTTTGGTCAGGTCGGCGTTGGTGACCACCTGTTCGGGCAGGAAGGAGCCGACCCCGGTGACGACGCTGCGGATAACGCTCACGACTGGATCTCTCCTGTTTGCTCTTCGTCAGGCGCGGCCTCGGCCGTATCCAGAACGGCCGACAGGCGCGCGAAATTGGCGCTGACCTTCGTCAGATAGTCGCTGCGGGCCAGATCGACAGCCACGCGGATGGCGTTTCCATAACCCTCGGCTGTGGCGCCGCCGTGGCTCTTCACCACAATACCGTTCAGGCCCAGCAGGGGGCCGCCGTTGACGCTGCTGGGATCGATGCGGCGCGCCATTCTCTTCAGGGCGGGCATGGCGATCAGGGCGCCCATCTTGGCCATCGGGCCGGATGTCAGGGCTTCCTTGAGCAAACCGGAAATGAAGCGGGCCGTGCCCTCGGCCGTCTTCAGGGCGACATTGCCGGTGAAGCCGTCGGTGACCACCACGTCCACCGTGCCTGCGGCGATGTCGTGGCCTTCGACGAAGCCTGTGTAGTTCACGGGCACCGCATCTGTGCGCAGGACGGCGTGAGCCTCGCGCACCTCATCATGGCCCTTCATTTCCTCAGAGCCGACGTTCAGAATCCCGACCGTGGGCGTGGCGACGCCGTGGACGGCCGATTGGAAAGCCTCGCCCATGATGGCGAACTCAACCAGTTGGCGCGCATCGCTGCCGATATTGGCGCCGACGTCCAGAACGGCGGTGAAGCCTCTTTTCGTCGGCCAACTGGCGACGATGGCAGGCCGCTCCAGCCCATCCACGGCCATGCGCAGCAGCAGTTTGGAGATGGCCATCAGGGCGCCGGTGTTCCCGGCCGATACGGCGGCCTGCGCCTCCCCGAGCTTGACCGCCTCAATGGCGTTCCACAGGCTGGAGCCCTTGCCCCGGCGCATGGCCTGGGCGGGCTTTTCGTCCATGCCCACGACCTTGTCCGTGTGGCGGATTTCGCAGACATCAGCCGGAAGGCCGTTGCGGGCGACCTCCGCGCGAATGGCCGCCTCATCGCCATGCAGTTGAAAACGAACGCCTTCGCCGCCGTAACGGGCGATGTAGTCCTTCACGCCTCCGACGACGACGGATGGTCCATGGTCCCCGCCCATGGCGTCGAGCGAGATCAGTATCGGTGATGCCAAGTGAAAATCGACTCCGTCGCCGTCTTGCCGCGGCGCTTCAGTTTAGGGCGATCGGACGAAAATGTCGCACCGTGGATGAGGCTTGAGCGACCTTAGGTCAACTCTTGTCGGTTTGCCCGCCAGGCTTCAACGTTTTCAACACGCCGAAGGGCGAGATTTCACCGGGCTCCGGCGGCTGTTCGAACACCGCGCCTTCCTTGCGAGGATAGGGATCCAGGTGCAGGGCCAACTGTTCGACAGCGTATTGGCCCAGGTCGATCTGGCCATTTTCAACCAGATCGGCGGAGTCGTCGTCCAGTTCCAGATCGATCTCGCCTTCCTCGTTCGCCTGAACCTCAGGCGCCGTTTCAGTCAGATTGATCGAGAATCGTTCGTCGATGGCGACAGGCAGCGGCTCCAGCGTCAGAATGCAGGCCTGAACGGCCTCGGCCTGGACCCGGCCATCCATGCGCCACCCCGACACCGTGGGCACGAGCTCCATATCGGCGACGAATCGGTCGAGCGACTTCAGGTCCAGCGCGCGCGCGATGCGTTGCCGCGCAGCGTCATCAGGCTCCAGCCGCCGTGTCAGGGAGACGCCGACCTGATGCAGGCGGATGGGATCGCTATAGGGAAGAGCTGGAAGGGTCATGCCACGATCTTCGCCCAGTCCGGCGCCTTTTCCACGGCAGCCGACGACTGTCGGGCCAGCTGTTCGTGCGAATCAATCGTGTAGCGCGCCAGAGCGGCGCCTGCAGCGGCGTCTTCGCTCTCAAAGACATTGCGGGCGATCGAGGCCTGAAGCCCCTCGTGATCCCCTGCCCTCAGCGCCTTTTCATAGGCGCTCATGCGGCCATAGAGCGCCTCGCCCAGCTTGCGCATCTTCTTGCCCACCGAGACATCGCCCACGCCCAGTTCGCGCAACACGTTGTCCAACGCCGACACATAGGCGTCGAACAGCTTCTGGGACAGGTCCGCGCCGCGCTCGCCATCCTGCTTCAGCCGCACGAACAGCAGCAGCACATGCAGGGTGTAGAGCTCGAAACGCGCGTCGATGCGGTCCGCGACGCCCAGCCGCGTGTAGAAATCAGGCTGGCGGGCCTGTTCGACGGCCAGGGCGTACAGGGCCTGGACATGGCGATCTTGCGTCTGGCGCTTGAAGAGTGTCTTGAACATAGGATTTCACGGCCCCTTTTCCGCCGCGCCGTTGCACTAGGACGCAGCGACGGTTAGGTCAAAGACCTTATTTCTTGAGGCCCATCGCCGATGCCCCGTTTTACGTCGCTCATCATCGCCGCCTCGCTCGCCGCCGCCGCCGGCGCCTGCGCGCCGGTTGTCGCCACCCAGGGCTTTCAGGCCGTGGACGTCAAACCCCAGGATATCGAGTCTGGCGTCGACACGCGCGAAACCGTGCTGACCAAGCTGGGCACGCCCTCCACCACCTCGACCTTCGAGTCGGAGAACGTCTGGTACTACCTGACCCAGACGACACAGCGCTACACCTACAACAAGCCGCAGGTGTCGCAGCGGACGGTGACGGAGATCACCTTCAACGAATCCGACGGCAAGGTCGCTTCGGTGCGTAATCTGGGACTGGATGACGGCCGCCAGATCGCGATGGAACGCCGCGAGACCCCGACGCGCGGACGCCAGTTGACCATTCTCGAACAACTGCTCGGCAACGTCGGCCGCGGCCAACTGCCGCGCACCGAGGACGACGTTCCCGGCCAGCGCCGCCCGGATTAACAGCCGCAGTATACAGTCGCCCTCAAGCCGCAAGCGACCGCGTCACGAGCATAGGGCGCAAAAAGATAACGCCCCGGAGATCGCTCTCCGGGGCGTCTTCAGTTGCAGTTGAACGCCGTCAGACGATCTTGCCGCTCGCCAGCACAGCCAACAGCAGAAGCGCGACGATGTTGGTGATCTTGATCATCGGGTTCACCGCCGGGCCGGAGGTGTCCTTATAGGGATCGCCCACCGTGTCGCCGGTGACTGCGGCCTTGTGCGCTTCCGAGCCCTTCCCGTGGACCACGCCGTTCTTGTCGGTGAAGCCTTCCTCGATCACCTTCTTGGCGTTGTCCCAGGCGCCGCCGCCCGAGGTCATGGAAATGGCGACGAACAGTCCCGTCACGATCACCCCCATGAGCATGGCCCCCAGCGCTGCGAAGGCGTTGGCCTTGTCCGGCTGGATGAACAGGATGACCACGAACAGAACGATCGGCGACAGCACCGGCAACAGCGACGGCACGATCATCTCTCGGATAGCCGCGCTGGTCAGGATGTCGACCGCTCGGCCGTATTCCGGCTTGGTCTCGAACGTCATGATGCCGGGGTTCTCGCGGAACTGACGCCGGACCTCGGCCACCACGGCCTCGGCGGCGCGCCCCACCGCCGTCATCGACAGACCGCCGAACAGGAAGGGCAGCAGCCCCCCGAACAGCAGGCCGACCACGACATAGGGGTTGGACAGGTCGAACGCGACCGCGCCCAGGCCATAGAAGAAGCTGCCCGGCGCCGCCTCGGCTGCGAAGAACTTCAGATCCTCCACATAGGCGGCGAACAGGACCAGCGCCCCCAGACCCGCAGACCCGATGGCGTAGCCCTTGGTCACGGCCTTGGTGGTGTTGCCCACGGCGTCCAGAGCGTCGGTCGAGACACGGACTTCCGGCGGCAGGCCGGCCATCTCAGCGATGCCGCCCGCATTGTCCGTAACCGGGCCGAAAGCGTCCAGCGCAACGATCATCCCCGCCACGCCCAGCATGGTCGTGGTGGCGATGGCGATGCCGAACAGGCCCGCCAACTGGAAGGCCGCGACAATGCCGACGATGATGGTCAGGGCTGGCAACGCGGTGGATTCCAGCGACATGGCCAGGCCCTGGATCACGTTGGTGCCGTGCCCCGAGACCGAGGCGTTGGCCACCGACTTCACCGGACGGAAGCCCGTGCCGGTGTAGTATTCGGTGATGACCACGATGGCCGCCGTGACCAGCAGGCCGACGACGCCCGCCCAGAACAGATTCATCGGCTGGATCAGCAGGCCTCCTGAGGTTTCGACCGCCCCCGGCAGAAGCTGATTGATCACCCACCAGACCGCGCCCAGCGACAGGACGCCTGTGACGATCAGCCCCTGATACAGGGCTCCCATGATGTTGCCGCTCTTGCCCAGACGGACGAAGAAGGTGCCGATGATCGAGGTCACGATGCAGACGCCGCAGATCGCCAGCGGCAACAGCATCAGCACGTCGACATAGGGCTGGTTGCGGAAGAAGATGGCCGCCAGCACCATGGTCGCCACCGTGGTGACGGCATAGGTCTCGAACAGGTCGGCGGCCATGCCGGCGCAGTCGCCGACGTTGTCGCCCACATTGTCCGCGATGGTGGCGGCGTTGCGGGGGTCGTCCTCAGGGATGCCGGCCTCGACCTTGCCCACCATGTCGCCGCCGACGTCGGCCCCCTTGGTGAAGATGCCCCCGCCCAGTCGCGCGAAGATGGAAATCAGAGAGGCGCCGAAGCCCAGCGCCACCAGGCCGTCGATGACCTCACGGCTGGTCGAGGCGTGGCCCAGACCCTGCGTCATGAAGGCGTAGTAGCCGGACACGCCCAGAAGCGCGCCGCCCGCCACGAACATGCCGGTGATGGCGCCCGAGCGAAAGGCCAGGTCCAGCCCCTTGGACAGGCTCTGGGACGCCGCCTGCGCCGTGCGGACGTTGGCGCGCACGGAGATCAGCATCCCCGCATAGCCCGCCGCGCCCGACAGGACCGCGCCGATCAGGAAGCCGAGCGCCGCCCAGATTCCGATAAGAAAAAAGGCCGCGACCAAGATCACGACCCCTACAATGCCAATCGTTGTGTACTGACGCTTCAGATAGGCGGATGCCCCTTCCTGGATCGCCGCGGCGATCTCACGCATCCGTTCATTACCACTGTCGGCCTTCATCAAGGCGGCGGTCTGGACGGCGCCGTAAAGCACCCCCAAAGCGCCGGCCGCAATGACCAGCCAAAGATATGACGTCATGGCGTTTCCAAGCCTTATGCAACTAGACGCGCGGTTCCATAGGCTGCGCTACGGGCGTTGTCGCCTCTCGGCCGCCTTCCGGTCCCCCCGTGCGCTTACGGACGCAAATTCACGCCCCTCGGGAATTGCGGCTAAATCGTGCCAAAAGCAGAGGCGTGGCGCAACAGCGCTCTTTTAGGGCGTTCAGAGAGGGCGAACGGTCGTGCGACGGCGCGCGGCCTGGCTGACGACCTCGACGCGGGAGATCGCGCCCTTGCCGATCAGGCTGTCGGCCGAGCGGATCAGGCTGGCGCTCAGCGCTGCCGCGTCCAACTGATTCCAGTCGTCTGCGAGAACGAAGGGGGTCCGGTGCCCGGCGCGGACAAGGGCGTCGCGCAGGTAGGGCTCCTTGGCCCTTACCGCATCCAGGGTTTGGCCTTCACCCAGATGCAGTCTCAGTTCTGCAAAGACGTAGTTGCGGACGCGGCCGCCCACAATGATCGGCAGGCCCACGCCGGTCAGATTGAAGCTCGCGGGCTGGGCGGGCGTTTCCGCTGAGGGCGAGGCGAGCGCCGGTCCTGACAGGGCGGCGCCAGCGAGGGCGAGGATCAGGGCGCGGCGGTTCATGAACTCAGTCTGGCCGTGCCCGGTTAGGATTCCGTTGCGCTCAGCCGTGGGTCCAGCCGGTGCGGGTCGGGGTGATGGCCTGGCCCAGATAGCGCGGGGACAGCCCCCTGCCTTCGGTTACGCGGCCGACGCAGGTCAGGCGCAGGTGGCGGCGTTCGGCTTCGCGGCGCAGGGCGTTCTCGGCGCCCGCCGGGACGGTCAGCAGGATCTCGTAATCGTCGCCGCCGCTGGCCAGCAGCTCCAACGCCGCCTGCGGGTCGACGCGGCCTTCGAACCAGGCCTGGGCCGCCGCCGACATCGGCAGGACCTCCAGATCGATCTCAAGGCAGACGCCGCTGGCCTCGGCGATGTGGGTGGCGTCGGCCAGAAGGCCGTCGGAGACGTCGGCGCTGGCCGTGGCGAGGCCCAGAACGACGGGCGCGAACTCCACGCGCGGCATGGGGGTGCGATAGGCGGCCTCCAGCGCGTCCATGCGCTCAGGCTCCAGCGTCAGGGTCGCCTGGGCGGCCTGAAGGCCCAGCCAGCCGTCGCCGATCGTACCTGTGACGAAGACCAGATCGCCGGGCCGCGCCCCGGCCCGGCTGACCGCGGCGCCTGATGGCGCCCAGCCCATCATCGTCGCCGAGAAACTGGCCGGTCCCGGCGTCTTCACCGTGTCGCCGCCCAGCAGGGAAATGTCGAAAATGGCCTGATCGCGCCGCAGCCCGGCGACGAAGGCCTCGCGCTCGGGCCAGCCGCAGCGTTCGGACCAGCAGCAGGCCAGCAGATAGCCGAACGGCTCGGCCCCCTTGGCCGCCAGATCGGACAGGTTCACGCGAAGCAGCTTCTGCGCCACCGTATCCAGCGGGTCGTCGGGCAGGAAGTGGACGCCCTCGACGATGGCGTCCTTGGTCAGGATCAGGTCGTGTCCCGGACGCGAGGGCAGCGCAGCCACGTCGTCGGCCAGCCCCCTCGCCCATTCCGGGTGCGCCAGCGGCTTCAGCAGCCGCTGGATGGTCTCGAATTCACCCGCGACGTCAATCGCGGGCATCGCGCGCCACGCCGTCCAGCGCCGCGTTCACGAACTTCGCCTCCGCATCGTCGAAGAAGGCCTTGGCCAGTTCGACGTATTCGTCGATCACGATCTCACGCGGGACGTCCGGCTTGTGCTTCAACTCCCACGCGCCGCAGCGCAGCAGGGCGCGCAGGGTGGCGTCCAGACGCTCCATACGCCAGTTGGAGGCCAGACGCGCCTTGATCGCTTCGTCAATGCCGCGCTGGTCTTCGACCACGCCGTGGACGATGTCGGAGAACCAGTCCTCGTCCGCCTCGGCCAGAGGCGCGCCGTCGATGTCGGCGTCAAAACGGTGATTGCGGAACTCGCGCACGACGCTGTCGACGCCCTCGCCCGCCAGCTCCATCTGATACAGGGCCTGAACGGCGGCCAGACGGGCGACCGTGCGGGCGCGGCGCTGGCGGCTGGTCAGTTGCGGCTCGGCGCGGGCTTTTTCAGCCTCGGCCAGTTGAGCCATGACTTCGGCGACGGTCGCCGGGGCGCTGGTCGGTTCGGTCACGAGGCGAGCCCCCCGCGCAGGCGCTTGCGGATGGCGATCAGGTCCAGGC
Organism: Brevundimonas sp. LPMIX5; assembly: GCF_003576505.1. NCBI lineage: Bacteria > Pseudomonadati > Pseudomonadota > Alphaproteobacteria > Caulobacterales > Caulobacteraceae > Brevundimonas > Brevundimonas sp. LPMIX5. The sequence continues at coordinate 218,859 of NZ_QWTZ01000002.1, read as the reverse complement.
AGGCGCGGGCGGCGAAACCGCCCTTGTCGCCCTCGCTAAGGCGGGCGCGGGCCCAGGCCTGCTCCTCGTCCTCGGTCGTCAGGATGCCGTTGCCGATGGCCACGCCCTTCAGGCCCAGATTGCGGATGCCGGCGGCCGACTGATCTGAAACGATCTCGAAGTGATAGGTCTCGCCGCGAATGATGCAGCCCAGGGCGACATAGCCGTCATAGCGCGGCGCCGTCGGATAGCGGCCGGCCTCTTCGGCCATGGCGATCACGGTGGGAACTTCCAGCGCGCCGGGCACGGTCACGAAGTCGTATTGAACGCCTTGCGCGCGCAGGGCGTCCTTCGCCCCTTCCAGAAGGGCGTCGGCCAGTTCGTCGTAGAAGCGCGCCTCAACGATGAGGACGCGAGTGGGGTCGTTCAAGATTGGTCTTCTCCGTCCATGTCGCGCCAACCGACAATGCGCAGCCCATAGCCCTCAAGCGCCGTCGGATTGGGCCGCGTCGAACTCATCACGATCATATCCTTGACGCCGAGGTCGAGCAGAATCTGCGCCCCGACGCCATAGGCTTTCAGCGAGCGATCCGCCGCCGCGGGCTTGGGCACGCCGCCCAGCCGTTCGGCGAGACCATGCAGGTCCGGATCGCGCAGGAAGACGACGACGCCCGGCCCATCCTGAGCCGCAAGCGCCTGCATCGCCTTCGGAATATAGTCCTGGCGAGCCTCGACGTGGCCCAGCAGGTCGGCGGCGAAGTCAACCTGGTGCATCCGCACGACGGTGGGCTTGGCCGGGTCGATATCGCCGCGCACCAGGGCGACGTGCTCGGCGCCTTCGATGGTGTTGCGATAGAGGATCAGCTTGAATTCGCCGCCGTGGACGCTTTCGAACGGCGTCTCCATCACGCGCTCGACAAAGCGCTCGGTGCGGCGGCGATAGGCGATCAGGTCGGCGATGGTGCCGATCTTCAGCCCGTGCAACTGGGCGAAGGCGATCAGGTCGGGCATCCGCGCCATCTCGCCGTCGTCCTTGATGATCTCGCAGATCACCCCGGCGGGAATCAGGCCGGCCATACGGCTGATGTCCACGGCCGCCTCGGTGTGGCCGGTGCGGACCAGGACGCCGCCGTCGCGCGCGACCAGCGGGAAGATGTGGCCCGGCGAGACGATGTCGTCGGCGGTGCGCGACGGGTCGGCGGCCACCTGAACCGTATGGGCGCGGTCAGCGGCCGAAATGCCGGTCGTGACGCCTTCCTTGGCTTCGATCGAGATAGTGAAGGCCGTTCCCATGCTCTCGCGGTTCTCGGCGGCCATCGGCGGCAGGCGTAGCTGCTTGGCGCGCTCGGCCGTCATGGCAAGGCAGACCAGGCCGCGCGCATAGCGGATCATGAAGTTGATCTGGTCCGGCGTGGCGAACTGGGCCGGAATGACGATGTCGCCCTCGTTCTCGCGATCCTCGGCATCCACCAGGATGTAGGGGCGGCCGTTGCGGGCGTCCTCGATAATGTCCTCGATCGAGCTGATCGGGCTGTCGGTATTGTAGACGGCCAGTTTCATCATGCGGTCTCCTGCCACCGCGCGAGGTAACGCGCCAGCATGTCGATCTCCAGATTGACCTTTTCGCCGACCTTCAGGCCGCCGAGGGTGGTCGCATCCCACGTGTGCGGGATAATATTCACGTCGAAGCGGCGCTCATGCACCCCATTCACCGTCAGGGAAACCCCATCGACCGTGATTGAGCCCTTTGGGGCGATGAATCTGTGCAGGGGCGCAGGCGCCTCGATCACGATGCGGTGCGATCCGCCCTCGGGCGTGATGGAGATCACCTCGCCCAGACCGTCGACATGGCCCGAGACGATATGGCCGCCCAGTTCGTCGCCCAGCTTGGCGGCGCGCTCCAGATTGATGCGGCTGCCCTCGCTCCAGTCGCCCAGCTTGGTCCTGGACAGGGTCTCGCCGGACACTTCGACGGCGAACCAGCCCTCGCCCTTTTCCGTGACGGTCAGGCAGCAGCCCGCATGGCTGATGGAGGCGCCTAGGTCGATGCCCGCCGTGTCCCACACAGTCTCGACCTCATAGCGACGGTCGCGGTTGGTTTCACGGACGCTGCGGACGCGGCCGATGTCGGTGACGATGCCGGTGAACATGAAAGCTCCGGTCCCTCCGGACCCAAAAAACAGAGTCTAATTAGTCTAATTCGTCTGAAATCGCGCCTGGGGAGGCGTCAGGCGCGCGGGCGTAGCGTTCCCACAGATCGTCTCCGGCAGGCTCGACGCCCAGACGACGGAACTTGGGGGCGTCGGCCAGCTTTGCAAGCGCCAGGGAGGCGACGCAGGACCGCCCCTCCCCGCCCAGCAGGATCGGGGCGCGGAACCACTCGATGGCGTCCACTGCGCCCGCCTGGATGAAGGAGGCGGCGACTCGCCCACCGCCCTCGATCAGGATGGAGCGGATGTTGCGGGCGGCGAGCGCGTCGAGGACAGCGGGGATGGCTGGGCGGCGGTCGATGGCGGCGACGGTGATGACTTCGGCCTGGCCGATGGCGTGGGGCGCGGCTGTGGTGAAGATCAGGGTGTTGCCGGATGCGACCTTGGCCGTCGCGGGGGTTCTGAGCCGACTGTCCAGCACGACCCTTAGCGGATTCCTTCTCCCCTCGTGGGAGAAGGTGGGCGGCGGAGCCGCTCGGATGAGGGGGACGCCGAACGCGCCCTCATCGTCAGCCGTTTTGCGTGATGACCCAGCCCCCTCATCCGTCTCGCTGCGCGAGCCGCCTTCTCCCCCGAGGGGAGAAGGAAGCCGGACGGTGAGTTCCGGATCATCGGCCAGAACCGTCTCGACGCCGACCAGAATGGCGTCATGTGTCGCGCGCAGGCGGTGGCCCTGAAGGCGCGCTTCCGGGCCGGTGATCCACTGGCTTTCGCCCGTGGCCGTGGCGATGCGACCGTCCAGCGACGTCGCCAGCTTCAGGGTGACGCGGGGGCGCATCAGTCCTGGCCGGACTTGGTCTCGTCGAAACCCTCGTCTCCGAGGAATTTGGCGAAATCGCTGGTGTGGCGGAAGTCCTTGTAGACCGAGGCGTAACGGACGTAAGCGACCTCATCTACCGACTTCAGCGCCTTCATGATGAAGTCGCCGACGATGCTGGACGGGATCTCGGTCTCGCCCAGACTTTCCAGCTGGCGCACGATACGGCTGACCAGCAGCTCGACCTGATCAGGCTGCACCGGACGTTTGCGCAGGGCGATGCCCAGCGAGCGCTCCAGCTTGTCGCGGTCGAAGGGGGTGCGGCGGCCGTTCCGTTTCAGGATAACCAGTTCGCGCAGCTGCACCCGCTCGAAGGTGGTGAAGCGCCCGCTGCACTGCGGGCACGACCGACGGCGCCGGATGGCCGCGCCGTCGTCAGACGGGCGGCTGTCCTTCACCTGGGTGTCGGCGTTTCCGCAGAAGGGGCACTTCATCCGATAGGTCCCTTAGCGATAGATCGGGAAGCGCACGGTCAGTTCGCGCACCTGGGCGGCGACGCCCGCAATCACGGCCGGATCGGCTTCGTCGCCGCCGTTCATCGAGGAGACGACGTCGGCGATCCAGTGACCGATCTGCTTGAACTCTTCCTCGCCAAAGCCGCGCGTGGTGCCCGCCGGCGTGCCCAGGCGGACGCCCGAGGTAACGGTGAAGGGGGCGGTGTCGAACGGCACGCCGTTCTTGTTGCAGGTCATCAGCGCCTTTTCGAGTTCATGCTCGGTGGCCTTGCCGGTCACGCCCTTGGGACGCAGGTCGACCAGCATCAGGTGGCTGTCCGTGCCGCCCGAGACGATGGCCAGGCCGCGTTCGACCAGAACGGCGGCCAGGGCCTGGGCGTTCTTCACGACCTGCTGGGCGTAGAGCTTGAATTCGGGCTTCAGCGCTTCGCCGAAGGCCACGGCCTTGGCGGCGATGACGTGCTCCAGCGGGCCGCCCTGCAGACCGGGGAAGACGGCCGAGTTGATCTTCTTGCCCATATCCAGGTCGTTGGACAGGATCATGCCGCCGCGCGGTCCGCGCAGGGTCTTGTGGGTCGTGGTGGTGACGACGTGGGCGTGCGGCATCGGGTCGGGATAGGCCCCGCCCGCGATCAGGCCTGCATAGTGAGCCATGTCGACCATAAGATAGGCGCCGACCGAATCGGCGATCTCGCGGAAGCGCTTGAAGTCGATTTGGCGGCTGTAGGCCGAGGCGCCGGCCAGGATCAGCTTGGGCTTCTCCTTCTGGGCCATTTCGGCGACGTGATCATAATCAATGAGATGGTCGTCTTCGTTCACCTTATAGGTGACGGGACGGAACCACTTGCCCGACTGGTTGGCGGGCGAACCGTGGGTCAGGTGGCCGCCGCAGGCCAGGTCCATGCCCAGGAAGGTGTCGCCCGGCTGTAGCAGGGAGAAGAAGACGGCCTGGTTGGCTTGAGCGCCCGAGTGGGGCTGGACGTTCACATAGGCGGCGCCGAACAGTTCCTTGGCGCGCTCGCGGGCCAGGTCCTCGGTGACGTCGACGAACTCACAGCCGCCGTAATAGCGACGACCCGGATAGCCCTCGGCGTATTTGTTGGTCAGGACCGAGCCCTGCGCGTCCAGCACCGCCTGAGAGACGATATTCTCGGAAGCGATCAGCTCGATCTGCTCCTTCTGGCGGCCAAGCTCGCCCTGGATGCCCTTGAAGATCGCCGGATCAGCATCGGCGAGGCTCTTGGTGAAATAGGAATCGTGCGTGAAGGCGGTCACTGGAGGCATCCCGGAGGCTGAAGGCTGAAACGGCGCTCCCTTCTAGGCCGCGCCGCCGAACACCACAACATCTAGGGGGTCACCGCTGTGACAACGCTCGTTTCAGTTTGGCGATAGCCACCCGTTCGACCGCGCGCGGCTCAGCGGCCGGGCCCATCGCGGAGACCTCCACGCCCGTCGCCGTGTGGACGGCGGAGCATTTCACATAGGGGCCGTTGCGGACGAACTCGACGATGACTTCGCCGAGCTCAGCATCGGTCGTCATGCCGCGACCGGACGACGCGCCACGTTACAGTGGGACCACAGCCTGTCCATCGCATCGACCAGCTTGTCGATCATGGCGTCGTCATGGTCAGGCGAAGGGGTGAAGCGCAGGCGCTCGGTCCCCTTGGGCACGGTGGGATAGTTGATCGGCTGGACGTAGATGCCGTGTTCTTCCAGCAGCATGTCCGAGATCAGCTTGCAGTGAACCGGATTGCCGACATGGACCGGCACGATGTGGCTGACGCTGGGCAGGACCGGGATGCCCGCCTCGGACAGACGGCGCTTCAGGGTGGCGGCGCGCTCCTGATGGGCGTCGCGCAGTTCCGGGTGCGCCTTCAGGTGGCGAACCGAAGCCAGCGCCCCGGCGGTCAGGGCGGGCGGCAGGCTGGTGGTGAAGATGAAGCCCGAGGCCCAGCTGCGCACCGCATCCACGATCACGGCGTCGGCGGCGATGTAGCCGCCCATGACGCCGATGGCCTTGCCCAGGGTGCATTCGACGATGTCGATGCCGTCCAGCACGCCGTCGCGCTCGGCCACGCCCGCGCCGGTCGCGCCGTACAGACCCACGGCGTGAACCTCGTCCAGATAGGTCAGGGCGCCGTATTTTTTGGCCAGGGCGATGGTGCCGGCGATGTCGGCGATGTCGCCGTCCATCGAATAGACGCTCTCGAAGGCGATCAGCTTGGGCGCGTTGACGGGCGCGGCGGCCAGCAGTTCTTCGAGGTGTTCGAGGTCGTTGTGGCGGAAGATGTGACGCTCGCCGCCGCCGTTGCGGATGCCCGCAATCATCGAGGCGTGGTTCAGGGCGTCCGAGAAGATGATCAGGCCGGGCAGGATCTTCTGCAGGGTCGACAGCGTCGCCTCATTGGCCACATAGCCCGAGGTGAACAGCAGGGCGGCTTCCTTCTGGTGCCAGCTGGCCAGCTCGGCTTCCAGATCGACCGCCGAGCGTGTGGTGCCGGAGATGTTGCGGGTGCCCCCTGCCCCGGCGCCGCTGAGATCGATCGCGGTCTTCATCGCCTCGACCACGGCCGGATGCTGTCCCATGCCGAGGTAGTCGTTGGAGCACCAGACCACCACCTCCTGCTGCGTGCCGTCCGCACGGCGACGGCGAGCAAGAGGAAATTGCCCGCGCACCCGCTTCAGATCGGCGAAGACACGGTAACGGCCTTCGCTGCGGACCTGATCCACAGAGTTCTGAAAGGCGGACTTATAGTCGAACAAGGCGGCGCTTCTTTCGCTTATGCAGCTTTGCGGCCTAATTGCGCGCGCCGCCCTGTCTTGTCCATGTCAGGAACCGGACAAAACGTCCCAACCCCTTAATTGATAACGGTTCTCAGCTTCAGCTATTCCCGCGGTCGTCGGCCCTGCGGGACCTCCCGACCCGATGCGGGCTTGGCTCAGCTCAGCGTATCGATGCGGCCGCGCAGCATCTGCACCATGGCGGAGAAGTCCTTGCCGCCGTAGCCGAGCCCGTTGAACAGGGCGTAGAGGGCCTCGGCCTGCGCGCCCAGCGGGGTCGTGGCGCCCGCCTTGGCGGCGGCGTCCTGAGCCAGCTTGAGGTCCTTCAGCATCATGGCCGTAGCGAAGCCGCCTTCATAGTCGCGGTTCGACGGCGCGGTCGGCACGGGACCGGCCCAGGGATAATAGCTGGTCACGCTCCAGCACTGGCCCGAGGACTTGGAGGCGATCTCGAAGAAGCGCTCGGGTTCGAGCCCCAGCTTTTCGGCCAGGGCGATGGCTTCGCACGTGCCGATCATCGAAATGCCCAGCAGCATGTTGTTGCAGATCTTGGCCGCCTGCCCGGCGCCGTGGTCGCCCGCGCGGATGGTGATGCGGCTCATCGGCTCAAGCGCCGGTTCGACGCGGGCGAAGTCGGCCTCGTCGCAGCCGACCATGAAGGCCAGAGAACCCGCATCGGCCGCCGCCGTGCCGCCCGAAACAGGCGCGTCGGCGAAGGCGTAGCCCGCCTCCTTGGCCAGACCCGCGACCTTGCGCGCGGTTTCTACGTCGATGGTCGAGCAGTCCAGCAGAAGCGCGCTGGAGGGCGCCGCGCCGATGATCTGTTCGGAATAGACGCTGAGGACGTGCGGCCCGGCGGGCAGCATGGTGATGACGACCTCGGCGTCCTTCACAGCCTCGGCGACCGAACTGACGGTGCGGCATCCAGCCTCGGCGGCGCGTTCCAGCGCGGCGGGCGACAGGTCGAAGGCGGCGACGTCATGCCCGGCCTTGGCCTGGTTCGCGGCCATTCCGCCGCCCATGTTGCCCAGACCGATGAAGGCGATGCGAGTCATCTGTGCGTTTCCCTTATGGATTTTGGCCGAGGGTTAGCGCCGCACGACCCGCTTCGCCAGTCACCAATTTGAGACGAGACGCCTCAGTTCGGCTTGCGGAAGCGATAGACGAACTGGTCGGTCTTGCCCCGGATCGCCTCGTCGAAGACGTTCAGGCTGTGGTCGTCGGCCGGATTGGCGACGGCCGTGCTTTCGCCGTCGAAGACGAAGCCGGCCGCCTCGACCTCTTTGCGCAGCTGGGCGCCTTCGATGCGGTGCAGGGTTTCGACAACGGTGTTGGCGGCGCCGGGCGCGGCCTGATGGTCGATAACGACATAGAGGCCGCCGGGCTTCAGGGCCTTGAAGATGTCGGCGTTCATCTTGGCCACATCCACGCCGAAACGGGGGATGTGGAAGTCGTGGTATTCCTGGCTCATGAAGACCAGATCCAGCGGCTGGTCGAAGCTCATGGCGTCCAGGTCGCCGTTGACGCGGCTGATGTTGGGATAGGCGGCGACCAGGGCGTCGGCGCGCGGGTTCTCGCGCTCGGCCGTGCGGTTCGGCACGAAGGCGTAGACGTGGCCGTTCTCGCCCACGACGCGCGCGAACAGGCGGCTGAAATAGCCCGCGCCGGGGCGGATGTCGGCAATGCGCCAGCCCGGCTTCACCTGGGCGAAGGCCAGCATCTCGGCCGGATGGCGCAGAGCGTCGCGCTCGACCTCATCGGCAGGACGCAGAGTGTCGGAGACGGCGGCCTGATAGGCAGGCGCGGCGGCGTCCTGAGCCAGAACAGGCGCGGCGCTCAGGAAGGCGGCGGCGACGGCGGCGGCGAGCAGATGCGGTTTCATGACGAACTCCTTGATCTTGCGGCTGCCCCGGTCGGGGCCTTCGGACGGCATAAGGCGCGCGGATGGGACGGCTGGCAAGCCGTCCCGGCGCATGATCAACCCGCAGTCATGGCTGCCGGCGCCTGCTTTTCTCTGAGGGTGACAAGCTCCTCGGCCATCGTGGGGTGGACGGCGCAGGTGGCGTCCCACTGGGCCTTGGTCAGGCCCGCCTTGACGGCGATGGCGGCCAGTTGGATCATCTCGGGGCTGTCGGGGCCGACGATGTGGCAGCCGACGACGCGCTGGGTTTCGGCCTCGACCACCAGCTTCATCAGCACCCGCTCGTCCGAGCCGGTGAAAGCGTATTTCATCGGGCGGAAACGGGTGACGTAGACATCGACCTCGCCCGGACAGGCGTGGCGGGCCTCGGCCTCGGTCAGGCCGACGGTGCCGACAGGCGGCTGGCTGAACACGGCGGTGGCGACGGCTTCATAGTCGAAGCTCTGCGGGTTGTTCCTGAACACCGTCTCGTGGAAGGCCACGCCCTCGCGGATGGCGACGGGGGTCAGGTTCATCCGGTCGGTGACGTCGCCGACCGCCCAGATGTTGTCGGCCGTGGTCTGGGAATACTGATCGACCTTGATGGCGCCGTTCTCGTTCAGCTCGACCCCGGCGGTTTCCAGCCCCAGGCCCTCGACGTACGGCACGCGGCCGGTGGCGAACATGACCACGTCGGTCTCGATCTTCATGCCGTTTTCGAGCTGGTTGATCAGACCCGTGTCGGTCTTCTCGATCGACGCATGCTGGCAGCCGAGGATGACCTTGATGCCGCGCTTCTCGATCTCGCCCGCCAGATGGGCGCGCACGTCGTCGTCGAAGCCGCGCAGGATGTTGGGGCCGCGATAGATCAGGGTCGTCTCTACGCCCAGGCCCGCGAAGATTCCGGCGAACTCCACCGCGATATAGCCGCCGCCGACCACCAGAACGCGCTTGGGCAGTTCGGGCAGATGAAAGGCTTCTTCGGAGGTGATGGCGTGCTCGATGCCCGGCAGGCTGTCCGGCTTCCACGGACGGCCGCCGGTGGCGATCAGGATCTTCTCGGCCGTGATCGTCTGGTTTTCAGCGCCGTCCTTGCCGATGACCTCGACGGTGTGGGCGTCCTTCAGCACGGCGCGGCCGTGCAGCAGGTCGACGCCCGCCTTGCCCAGATTGGCGGCGTAGATGCCCGACAGGCGGGCGATCTCGACATCCTTGGCCTGCAGGAAGGTCGGCCAGTCGAACTTCGCATTGTCGAACGACCAGCCGTAGCCCTCTGCAATCTCAAGCGCATGGCTGACCTCGGCGGCCATGACCATGAACTTCTTGGGCACGCAGCCGCGAATGACGCAGGTGCCGCCGACCCGATACTCTTCAGCGATGGCGACCTTCTTGCCGCCCAACGCCGTCAGCCGCGCCGCCCGCACTCCGCCCGAACCGGCGCCGATGACGAAGAGATCATAGTCGTAGTGGCTCATCGGGGGCTCCGGTTGGACTGGACCCGAAAAAATAGAGTCCAATTCGTCTGAATCGTCTGAAGTCGCGCGGTTGAACCGCAGCGCTGACCCCGACTTAGGCGCCCGGATGCGAGGGGGCAAGGCGCGAGGCAGGCCCCTGTCAAAGAAGCCCGGATGGGCGCCGGACAGCCATCGTCCCGCTTTCACAAGACGCGGTTATGAAATACTGTGGCTGGGTCAGAATATGTCGTGAGGCCAGGTGATGATCGCAGCCCTTCTCGCTCTTGCGCTCAGCGCCAGCGCGCCGCCCGCTCAGTCAGCCCAGTCGGCCACGCCCGCCCATGAGGATCAGGCGGTTAGGCTGGAAGATATCCAGGTCTCGGGCCGACGCCTTGACGACCTGATCCAGAGCTTCGTCAGCGAAGTCGCAGCGCCCAATCGCGGGCGCGGCATCGCCCGATGGGACCGCAGCGTCTGCGTGGGCGCCGTCAATCTGCGCCGTGAAGCCGCGCAATATCTGGTGGACCGCGTTTCGACTGTGGCGGAAGACCTTGGATTGAATGCAGGCGACCCCGGCTGCACGCCCAATCTGCTGATCATTGCGACCGCTGACGGCGACGCCTTCGCACAGGAGCTGGTGGAACGCCGCCGTCGAGCCCTGCGCATGGGCGGCTCCGGCATGGACCGCGGCGCTGCGGCCCTCAGAGATTTTCAGGAGACCAGCCGCCCCGTCCGCTGGTGGCAGGTCAGCATGCCGGTCGATTCCGAAACGGGCCAGCGCGCGGTCCGGATACCCGGAGATTGCATGAATGATTGCTCCAGCCCGATGGACGCCGCTCCGGTGATCAACGTGTCTTCGGCTTCGCGGCTGACGACCCAGATCGTCGACAACATCTTCCGCGCCATCATCGTCGTGGATGTGAGCAAGATCGGCGCAGTGAACTCGGTGCAACTGGCGGATTACATCGCCATGGTGTCGCTGGCGCAGATCGACCCGACAGCGGACACCAGCGCCTATGCCTCGATCCTGAACGTCTTCAACGATCCGAACAGCGCACCCTATCTGACCGAGTGGGACAAGGCCTATCTTGACGGGCTGTACGGTGCTCAGCGGACCCGACAGAACGTGCGGGCGGGCAAGTCAGAGATCCAGTCCTCGATCCGCCGCGCGCACGCCCGCCTTGCCGAAGAGGCCGCGCCGTCTACGGATTGAGCGTTTCCACGCCCTCGTCCGTGCCGATGACGGCCAGGTCGGTGAGGTCGAGGAACAGGCCGTGTTCGACCACGCCGGTCAGGCTTTTCAGGTCGGCGGCGAGGCGGGCCGGGTCGGCGATCAGCTTGCAGGCGGCGTCGTAGATCAGGTTGCCGCCGTCGGTGCGGATCAGGCCGCGTTCGGCCTCGCGCACGCGAGCGGGAGAGCCGATGTCGTGGTCGGCCAAGACGTCGGCGATGCGGTTGGCGGTCGTCTTGTGGCCGAAGGCGACGACCTCGATCGGCAAGGGGAAGGTTCCCAGCGCCGGAACCACCTTGGCCGCGTCGGCGATGCAGATGCAGCGGGCGGACGCCTCCCACACCAGTTTCTCGCGCAGCAGGGCCGCGCCGCCGCCCTTGATGAGGGCGAGGCCGGGGCCGATCTCATCGGCGCCGTCGACGGTCAGGTCGATCCTGGGCGTGTCTTCCAGCGTAGAGAGCGTCAGGCCCAGCTCGCGCGCCAGATCGGCGGTGCGTTCCGACGTTGGGACACAGCGCAGGCCAGGCAGCTTGCGCGCCGCCAGCGCCTTGACGAACCATGCGGCGGTCGAGCCGGTGCCCAGACCGACGACCATGCCGGCTTCGACGTATCGGGCAGCGGCTTCGCCGGCGTTCTTCTTCTGCAGGTCGCTCATTTTGCTTTCGCCGTCTTCTTCGCGCGCATGGCAGCCATGAAGCGGGCCGCCCAGCCCGGCTTCGTTGTCTGTTCGGCGCGGCCGAGGGCCAGGTCGCCGGGCGCGACATCCTTCGTCACGACCGAGCCGGAGCCGACCATGGCGCCCGCCCCGATGGTCACAGGAGCGACCAGCGAAGAGTTCGAGCCGATGAAGGCCCCCTCGCCCACTGTGGTGCGATGTTTGAAGAAGCCGTCATAGTTGCAGAAGATGGCGCCGGCGCCGATGTTGGCTTTCGCCCCCACGTCGCCGTCGCCGAGATAGGCCAGATGGTTGGCCTTGGCGCCCGCGTCCATGCGGACGTTCTTGACCTCGACGAAGTTGCCGACCTTGACGCCCTGCCCCAGGTCCGCGCCGGGACGCAGGCGGGCGTAGGGACCGACCTCGGCGCCGGTGGCGATCCTGGCGCCTTCGATGTGGCTGAAGCTGCGGATGCGCGCGCCCTCGGCCACGACCGCGCCGGGGCCGAAGACGACGAAGGGCTCAATGGTCGTGCCTGCGCCGATGTCCGTGTCCCAGGCGAAGTGGACGGTGTCGGGGGCGCTCATGGTCACGCCCTGCGCCAGGAAATGCTCGCGCTGGGTCTTTTGGAACAGGGCCTCGGCCTGAGCCAGTTCGCCTTGTGCGTTGACGCCCATGACGGAGTCTTCGGCGGCGAAGACGGCGCGGGTCGGGGCGCCGCGCCTGCGGGCCAGCTCGACCACGTCGGTCAGGTAGTATTCGCCCTTGGCGTTGTCGTTGGTGACCTCGGCCAGCAGGTCGAACAGCAGGCCGACCGGCGCCGCCATGACGCCCGAGTTGCAGGCGGTGACGGCCAGAACCTCGGCGGAGGCTTCCTTGGCCTCGGTGATGGCCAGCAGGCTGTCGCCCTGAAGGATCAGACGGCCGTATGCGCCGGGGTCGCGGGCCTCGAAACCGATGACGGTGACGCCTTCATGGGCGTCGGCGAAGACCGGCTCGATGTCGGCGGCCTTCAGGAGGGGGACATCGCCATAGGTCACGACCACATGGCCGACGAAGTCGCCCAGCACGACCTCGGCGGCGCGCACCGCGTGGCCGGTGCCGAGCGGCGGGTCCTGAACGGCGATGCTGTCGGCGCCGAGGCGTTTCTCGACGTGAGCGCGGACTTCCGGAGAGTGAGAGCCGACCACGACCACGATGCGCTCGCAGCCCAAGGCCTCAGCCGCGTCGATGGCGTGGTCCAGCATGGCGCGCGCGCCAACTGGGTGCAGCACCTTGGGCAGGGGCGACTTCATGCGCGTGCCCTGACCGGCGGCGAGAATGATGGCGGCTCTCGGATGAGGCTTGCTGGTCATGAATCGATCCGGCGGCTTGTCGTTGTCTGCGATCTAGCCCATTGCCGGGGTCTTCGCGAGCCGGGAGACAGATGAGTGAGCATTGAGCGCGACCTGGAAGGCTGGACCATCGCCTTCGATCTGGACGGAACCCTGGTGGATTCGGCGCCGGATCTGATCGGCACGCTGAACCGGATGCTGGCGGAGTATGAACTGCCGCCCGTGCCCATGTCCTCGACCCGGCATCTGGTCGGGCACGGCGCGATGGCCATGCTGCGTCACGGCTTCATGGAGGCGGGCGCCGTCTGGGACGAGGCCCACGCACCCGGCCTGTTCGAGCGCTTCATCGAGGTCTACCTCGCTCACATCGCCGATGAGAGCCGCCCGTTCGACGGTTGTGTGGCTGCGCTGGACCGGCTGAGCGCGCGCGGAGCGATCCTGTGCGTGGCGACCAACAAGCGCACGGACCTTTCGGTCGCGCTGATCGAGGCGCTGGGGCTGACGCGCCATTTCGCCTTCATCGCTGGCCCGGACGTGGTGTCGGCTCGCAAGCCCAGCGGCGCCCACATCATCGAAGCGGTGCGCAAGGCGGGCGGCGATCCGGCGCGCTGCGTCATGGTCGGCGACAGCACGACGGACACCAAGGCGGCCAGGGACGCGGGCGTGCCCTGCATCACCGTCAGCTTCGGCTACAACGACGTGCCGCACGCGGAGTTGGGCGGCGACGTGATGATCGACCACTACGACGGGTTCGATGAGGCGCTCGCGGGGGTGATGGGCTGAACCCTTCTCCTCTTGCGGGAGAAGGAAAACTCCTGCTGCCTTTAGAACTTCTACCCCCTATCCGCCCCTGAGGCTGTTGCCGTCTTCGCGTCTGCGAAACACATAGGTCGACCTGTTCCTCCCCAAGGGTCGTCATGCTTCGTCGCTTCTTCGCCATTCCCCTGTGGCAGCGCACCGCCGCCGGTTTCGCCCTGGGCATTATCGCCGGCCTGATCCTGCGCGAGCAGGCCGTGGTCTGGCTTCAGCCCATCGGCGACGTCTATCTGAACCTGATCCGCATGGTGGTGGCGCCGCTGGTGTTGTTCACCATCGCCAGTTCGATCGCCAAGCTGGGCGAAGGGGTCGGCGCCGTGCGGCTGGGCGTGCGGACCATCGTGTGGTTCGCCGTCACCTCCCTGCTGGCCGTGCTGGTCGGCTTTGCGTTCGGCCACATCATCAATCCGGGCGTCGGCCTGTCCGACCTGCCGCTGGGCGAGGTGAAGGCGCGCGAGATCCCCTCGCCGTTGCAGGTTCTGCTGGGCGTCGTGCCGACCAATCCCTTCGCCTCGCTGGCCGAGGGCAAGGTGCTGCAGATCATCTTCTTCTCGGCGCTGCTTGGCGCGGCTCTGGTGGCGCTGGGCGACCGGGCGCAGAACGCGCGCAGACTGGTGGATGAGGGCGCGGCCCTGATCTTCCGCATCACTCGCTGGGTGATCCAGTTGACGCCGTTCGGGGTGTTCGGCCTGATCGGTTCGGTCGTAGGCGGCTATGGCTGGGAGGCGCTGCTGCCGCTGGGCAAGTTCATCTTCGCCATCTATGCGGCCTGCCTGTTCCACATCTTCGTCGTCTATTCGGGCCTGCTGAAGCTGCATGGACTGAAGGTCGTCAGCTTCTTCCGCGGCGCAGGCGCGGCCATGCAGACGGCCTTCGCCACTTCGTCGTCGCTGGGCACCCTGCCCGTCACCCTGCGCCAGACGGTCGAGCGGCTTGGCGTGCCGCAGGCCTATGCCTCCTTCGCCGTGCCTCTGGGCGCCAATGTAAAGATGGATGGGTGCGGCGCCATCTATCCGGCCATCGCCTCCATCTTCATCGCCCAGTATTTCCAGATCGACCTGACGCTGACGCAGTACATCCTGATCGGCCTGACGGCGGTGTTGGGGTCGCTGGGTACGGCTGGCGTGCCGGGAACCAGCATCGTCATGCTGACCCTGACGCTGTCCACGGCGGGGCTGCCGCTGGAAGGCGTCGGCTACATCATCGCCATCGACCGCATCATCGACATGATGCGCACGGCCACCAATGTGACCGGCCAGATGGTCGTGCCGGTCCTGGTTGCGAAGGAAGAAGGCATCCTCAATCAGGACATCTACAACGGCCACGTGGCCTGGCTGCCCGGCGATCCGGAAGATGAAACGCCCGACGGCGTGCGAGCGGCGGGAATCTGAACAAGCGACGCAGCTATTTGATAATTTGAGGCTTGCCGTCGTCGGAATCGCGGGCTATGTCCCCGCCTCCCGACGGCGCAGTCACTGACCGCCCCGTTCCAGGCGGACGCGTAGCTCAGCGGGAGAGCACCTCGTTCACACCGAGGGGGTCACAGGTTCAATCCCTGTCGCGTCCACCATCTCTTTTATTCCCGCTTGAAACTGCTCTAACATCTTGAATGGTAAGGCCGTATCGACGGTTTTAAAGCCTTCGCCGCGCAAGTAGGTCACGCGGTCTGCAAAGGCCAGTTTCAGCACCATCCGCCGATAAACCATCTCCCCGGAAACCCAGATATTATAAGGGTTTGCGAGGAAGCTCATGGCGGTTTTAAAAATTACAGGAAAGTCCTTCTTCGGTTTGCCGATGTTGGCCGCCTTTTCACGTATCTCGACCTTGCGGGTCTCCATTTCGCGAATACGCGCCTCATAGGTTTTGACGAGGGTTGCGCTCTCGCAAGCGACGATGCGGTCAACGAGTTGGACAATGCCCTTGTCGAGCTTGCTCAGTTCCAACTCCAATGAGCGACGCTGAGTTGTACTGGCCGCCACTCGCGCCCTCCACAGATCGCACAGTGTGTCTCGCGCGACCGCGAACAATGCATATGTCGGCTGCATGGCCTTGAGCAGGTCTGCGAACTGTTCCTCGACGACCTCCTGCCTCGTGGATTTGCCGTACTGCGAACAGCCTTTGTGCATGCACAGATAATAGGCGTGGTGCCTATTACGGCCCTTGGCGTGGATCCGCATTACCCAGACGGGCAGTGACTTCCTTCGCACGTTTGCCGACGACGCGGGCGATTGCATGAACCTCGCCCTCATAGGTCACGGCTACATGCCCGCGACGGTCGCCCTTGGCGAGATACAGGCCGCGCTCTTCCATAGCGCGGGAGAATAACACCCGATCATCGGACACCGCCCAGCACTCCTGAATTGTGCCTTTGACCTCGCGCGGATCACGACCCGAGCGTTTGGCCTGTTGCCATTCCGCCAGATCAAAATTCTTGGGGTCGCGGGCTTTGGAATCCATCAGCCCGGCAGGCATCCGCCAACCGTGATCGAGATAGAGCTGCTTGGAGGCTTCGCGCAGGCGCGTCTTGAAGAACGGTAATGGCTTTGGCGGTCATGGTGGCTACGTCGATACACGACCACAGCACATGGGCGTGACGGCGACCTTCCTTTTCATGAAAGACCACGATGCGTGGCTGACCTTCGAAGCCGTTGGCTTTCTCGATGCGGTCTATGGCGCCTTCAAACGCCGCCACTGGCACGGTTTCTGTTTCTGGGGGATTGAGTGAGACAGAAAAGAGCGGCTGCTTGCAACGCGTCCCAGCGGCGACAGCCTGAATCTCTTTCATCGCCCCTAGAACATCAGAGGCGATGAAGCCGCTGATCTCATGCACCTCGACATGTTCATTCTCGGATCACAGCCTCACCTCTTCCTTGCGCTCCAGTCGTTCAAGCGCCTTGCTTACGGATAGTGTGTGCTCATCCAGTCGGGCCAGGGTTCCATCAGCCAGTGGCGCAGTCCTGGCCTCCAACGCCGCTACGCGAGAAGATAGACCGCCACCCCAGAACACGAGGGCCGCAGCTTGGGCGACGAGGGACACGACAACGGCCGCCATCGACCAGTTAAACTTTTTGGTTTCGGTCATCTGACCTCCGGGCATAAAAAAAGCCCCTTTTGGGGGCGATTTTCCGTTTGTTAGCGGGTGTGGACTAGCCCGACCTCAGGCGCGCCCCACGGCCGATCTATTCGACGGCGTGGAGTGCGTCCTGAGCCAAGGCGAGGTTGACGGTAAAGTTTCGCCGGTCTGCGGGGCGATCGCCCCCCCCGGCGAACGGCCCCACGACGCCTCTATATCGCAGACTCCAATTGTGAGCCATGTTCGCGAATAGAGTCGCGTCACCGGTTCGGCCTTCGGGGGCGAACTCTACCATGGCCCCGCCTTCCCGCATGAAGGCTGCGTTAGTTAGTCCTGCCCCGAGGGGCCCTGCGATGTGAGATGCACGGGCAAAGAGAGCCATCTGCTCCGAGAAGGGCAGGTCCTCTGGGAAGATCTTGATGTAACCGAGGGCTTGGGCTGTCTCGAAAATCTCGTCTTCATTGCCAAGATGTCGAGACGACGATTTTTGACGCGACACGAACAGCTTGATCGCTGCACCAGCTGCTGGCTTTGGCAATGATCTGGCCATTCGCACGGCGTGTTCGTTGAAGGTTCTGATGTTCACAAGCCCGCGCGCCGGTACAAGAAGGTTTTGGTATCGAACACGAGAGTCTCTTGATTGCTCTACCATCTGTCGATTAGCGACCCCCAATGTGTTCAAAATCTCTCGCATCCAGGGCCGGAGCGGCGGAACGACAAACAGGAGATCTGGCCTCAATAAACCCGCATCCTCCAAGGCCTGAACGCGCGCGCAAGCCTCCAGAAGCCAATGAAAATAGTTGTTGTTGGTTTGTATCCCGAGAACAGCGAATGTTCCCTCACGCTGGTGTGTCCAGTCCAGTTCGTGGGTGTACAACTCCTTTTCTTTGTGCAGAAAGCCGGCGTCGGCTACCGCTCCCAGGGCGCGGAACGAATCCGTCAAGATGCCGCCGCGCTGGTCCGCGACAATGAAGTTGCCAAATACATCAGCGTTCTGGAGCCCAACGACGAAGGCAGGCCCCGCGAAAGTTTGACCCTGCTCGACGTAACGGAGGTCGCGCTCACGAGCTTCATCAGCGACCCCATCAGAGACCGTAAGAGGCTCGTCCAGCCATCGCTGCTCCCACTTAGAGGGCGCGCCGGTCTGAACATGCCAATCACCGTCCCCGCCGTTGCGTCCCGGATAGTCCCCGCGGCGAACGAAATGAAAGTCTTGCACTCTGGATCCCGGCCCCGCAAAATTAGTGGCTGATCTATAGCGACAACCAAGAGATACGCAAAAGAAATGAACTAGGCGCTCACCCCTTCATCCGCCCGAGAGGCAATCTCACCATACCTTCAGGACCACCCATCCTTGTTCTAGAACAAATCGAGGGTGCATGGATCGCCGTGGTGGGCGAGGGCGCGGAAATGATCAGGGTCACCGGGGTGACCCTGGAGGAATTGGTTTCCGAGTTCAAGGACGTTCAAGAATGGTGGGGACACCCAGCCCCTTCTCCCCGGATCGTCTTGCTGCCCGCGCCCAGCTCGGGAGGAATCAGCTGAGGGCTGACTTCTACACCATCACGTCAGCGCTACCACGGCGCCCAGCGGGGATACGGAGCCAACTCGCGCCGTTGCTGTAGGCCAGACACCGAGCTCCAGCATCACCGTTTGAACAATAGACAATGGACTGGTTGTGGTTGGCCGCTAAAGGCAGCTGGTTGATGCTGTAGCTCTTGAGCTGAAGCGGCCCGTAAACTCGGGGCCAGGCGACGCCGCCGGCGGTGTTGAGCGAGAACGCGTCAACGCCGCCTACGTGCCACCTCCAACCATCGGGCGTATTGTGCGTGAAGTTCCCATTCGCCCTGGTCGGGGCGTTCAGCGTGGTTTCTCGGCCGGCGTGAGTCCAACTTTCGATCACCTCCACAGACGGGGCATGGTGTTCGATAAAGTCGCCCAACTTGTATGGGATGGACCCGAGCCAATAGAAGTTCAGCTTACCGTCGTGGCACAGCGCAGCAGTGTTGTTTGCGCCAACGTCAGACACCTTGGCTCCGGTCCCGCGCGCCGGTTCTGCGCGGGGTATCGTCATCGCCTACCTTCCACCTTGGCCTCAAAGCGGAAGATGCCGACCCGGAAGTCCTTGTCTGGATCGGCCTCGTATTTCACCGCCACCCGACGCGCATTGAACCGCACATCCGTCTTGTCGGTCAGGTCGAACGGGCCTTCCGCGTCATCGGGGCTCATCGTCCAGTCGCCGGTCGTGAAGCTGACCTGCACGTCGCCCAGGTTCGCCTCATCCGGGATGATGGAATAGATCGAATAAGTGTTCTCGCCTGATCCCAACTCGACCGGCCCCGACATGGCGTAGGGCTGGCGGCCGGATCGGTTCTGGCCCACCTCGTGTTCGTAGAGGTTGCCATCGTCGCAGACCATCAGCGGGTATTGCAAGGTCTCGCCCCGGCCAAATTCCGCTCAGCCGCTGGGGCTTGCCGATATTCCAGTGGTCTTCACGGTAGTTGTAGATGACGTATCGGTCGTTCTCGACGGATGACGCCGAGGGGTAGAACTACCATATCTCCCCAAACTGGCCGATGTGGACGGCCGTGATCTTGGACACCTGCCCCCGGTTGATGTCCCCGAAGACATAATCCCCCACATCACACCGAAGAGGCTCAACCACCCCGTTAAAGGCCCAGAAGCGATCCAGCCCAAACCAGAAGGCTCGGCCGTCCACCACGCCTGGCGCCTAGCGTGAAATGGACCCGCAGGAAGTCGCCAGTCGCTGAATGTCGTAAACGTCAGGCGAACCGAGTTATAGGTCATCAGGTGCGCATCCACGGCGCCGCCACGATGGCGCTTGCCCGCTCGCAGCTTGCCCGGCGTCTGAACCCGGAAGCCGCCCGCCAGATTGGTCCCCGAAGGCATCCGCGCCGTCCGGTCCTCGAGGTCACACCACTGTCTCCCGCCGCTCCAAGGGCCACAATCGCCAGCTCTTCGGTGCAGATGATATGGGCTGCGGTGGCGCTCGCCAGTTCCGCATCCTTCACGTCGATGACGAACATGAACGAGCGGCAGTGCGCCAGATTGGGCAGCGCCGAGGTCGTGCCTTTGCCGCCGCCCGTGCGCGCATAGATCAGGTTGTGACCATCGGCGTTGAGGAACAGGAAACGCCGCTGCATCACCCCGAGATACCAACCGGCAGGATTAAGCAGGCCAGCCTTCTCGGCATCATCAAGGTTGGCGAGACGGGCGTTGCCCAGATCGCCTAATGCGTCCTGTTCCAAATAATGGCGCTCAATCATCATGGCGCGTCTCCGCGCCATGTGAGCGTAAGCATCTGCCTCGACAGCGCAGCGGTCGCCTTCGATGCCGCGCGCAGCTTTGAGCGCCTGAACCTCTTTCATCGCACCTAAAACGTCGGAGGCGATGAAGCCGCTCACCTCATGCACTTCGACATGTTCATTCTCGGGTTTGAGGAGGTGGCGGCCCATAGCCATCTCGCCCCCGCGCTGGGAGCCTTTGAGAATCATGGCGCGGCCTCTGACAGGCCGAGCGCCACCATTAGCAGGGCGCGAATCTCCGCGACCGCATGAACGGCCTCAGTCAGATCGGTTTCCACCGAGCCATCGACCGGCAGGCTTCCCAGATGCGCCGCACGGGCAAGCTGGTTGAGGTTGGAGGCGATGCGGGATTGGCCGAGCAGACCGAGTGCCTGCGCCAGGGCCTTGTGGTCTTTCACCGGAAACTTGCCGCGTGACCTTGGGGGCGGTGTCGCATCCGCGCCGAACAGGCGAGAGCGGATATAGACTCCGAGCGACAGTCCCGCCGCCTCGCGTTCCAGCCGCGCACGTTCCTCGGGCGACAGGCGCACAGAGAACGGCGCTTGGCTCGAAGAGGATGCGGAGGGCGGCATGGCAAACGACAATAGGCGGCCATGCCCGCACCCCTTGGGGGTTACGGGAGACCGCCTGTGATGGCTCTTCAGGTTTTGTGGGTTAGATGGACGGAGAGGGCGGTTTAGGAAGCGTGGGGCACTGATAATCGGACAGCGAAGTGTCCTTCAGGCAGTCTTCCCAATCGCTCAAAGTAGCGAACAATTGGTTCGATAAGCCATCATCATTGTCCACCATTTTTCACCTAATGAAATCAACTATCGTGCGGCAAGTGCGCCTTGGTTCAGTTGAACCGGGGCGGTAGGCGCGCTCGACGAGGTTTCGGCGCTTGTAGCGACAGCTACAGATCGTCCACCCCGGCCTCGGCCGCCGCACGCACTTCTTCCTTCAGCCAGGCGACGAAGGTGCGGGCGGCCGTTGTGGCGCCGCTGCGTTTGATCAGGAGGTGGTAAGCGAAGTCGGTCGTCAAGGCCCCGTCGGCGAACGGCGCGACCAGTCGGCCAGCCGCCAGGTCGTCAGCGACGAAGGCATAAGGCGCCAAGGCTACGCCCTGGCCGTGAGCCGCCGCTTCGATCGCCAAGGCTGTCTGATCGAAACGCGGACCGGCCTGATCGTCGATGTCGGTCAAGCCGCGCGCTTTCAGCCAGGCGCGCCAGTCCGGGCGCGGCTCTTCCAGTTCGCTGGGCCTCAGGTGGATCAACACATGCTGCGCCAGATCGGCCGCTTTTCGCAGCGGCTTTGGCCCCGCCATCAGCCCCGGAGCGCAGACGGGCGTGACGTCGGCGTTCAACAGATATTCGGATCGCACGCCTGCATAGTCGCCCCGGCCATGGCGCACGGCGACATCCACCCGGCCGCCGCTGACGTCAGCGAGGCGCATGTCGGCCGACATCCAGACCTCGATCTCGGGATGGGCCGCCGAGAAGCGCGCGATACGCGGCGCCAGCCATTTAGCTGCGAAAGACGGCGGGACGGAGATCGACAGGGCGTGACGACGTTCCGGCCGGTAGAGCAGGTCCCCTGCCCGTTTCAGATAGTCGAAGCCGTCGCGCAGCAGAGGATAAAGCTCGGCGCCCAGCTCGGTCAGGGCGATCTGACGGCCCTCGCGGTGAAACAGAGGCGCTCCGGCGTGTTCTTCGAGGATGCGGATCTGCTGACTGATGGCGCCGGGCGTGACGGACAGTTCCTCGGCCGCGCGCGTGATGTTCAGGCGTCTGGCGGCCGCCTCGAACGCCTTCAGCGCGTTCAGGGGCGGGATGCGGCTTTCCGGGGCCGACGGGGTCTTGCGGCGCGTCATCAGCTCATCCACTGGGGCTTAGGCAGGTTTCGAGCGGCCAGGAAGGCCGGGTCATAGATCTTGCTGCCGTAGCGCTGGCCAGAGTCGCACAGCACCGTCACGATGGTGTGGCCTGGGCCAAGATCGCGGCCCAGTCGGATGGCGCCGGCGATGTTGACGCCGCTGGATGGGCCAAGCGACAGGCCTTCTTCTCTCACCAGGTCGAACAGAATCGGGAGGAACTCAGCATCCTCGATACGATAGGCGTGATCCACCGACAGCCCTTGTAGATTGCCCGTGATGCGGTTGACGCCGATGCCCTCGGCGATGGAGGTCCCCTCGCCTTTCAACACGCCATCGGTGAACCAGCTATAGAGCGAGGCGCCCGGCACGTCGGCCAGCCCGATCCGCACATCAGGCCTGCGTTCGCGCAGGTAGGCGGCCGTGCCCGCAAGGGTTCCGCCCGAACCGACGGCGCAGATGAAGGCGTCGACGCGACCGTCGGTCTGTTTCCAGATTTCCGGACCGGTGGCCTCATAATGAGCCAGACGGTTGGCCTGATTGTCGAACTGGTCCGCATAGAAGGCGCCGTTCGGTTCGCTTTCGTTCAGTTCTTCTGCAAGACGCCGCGAAAAGTGGACGAAATGATTGGGGCTGGCGAAGGGCGCCGGATCGACCTCGATCAGGCGCGCGCCATGAAGGCGGACGGCGCGCTTCTTCTCCTCGGTCTGGGTGCGCGGCATGACGATGACGACGGGGTGGCCCAGTGCCGCGCCCACAAGCGCCAGGCCCACGCCCGTGTTGCCGGCCGTGCCTTCGACAATTGTCCCGCCGGGCCTGAGAGCGCCGGACGCCCGCGCGGCCCGGATGATGCTGAGCGCGGCGCGATCCTTGATCGAGCCGCCGACATTCAAAAACTCGGCCTTGCCCAGAATTTCACAGCCCGTCGCCTCCGAGGCGCGCTTGAGGCGCACCAGAGGCGTGTTGCCGATCAGGCCGAGGACGTCAGGCGCGACAATCATGGAAAATCCGAACCGCAGGGAGGAACGCCCCTCTTAGCCACAGTTCAGATTTTCTAACAACCGGCCTTAGATATGCCAGCCTTAGATATGGATGACGCGTCCATAGGCGTCGAGCGCGGCCTCGTGCATGGCCTCTGACATGGTCGGGTGCGGATAGACGATGCCGTGGATGTCTTCCTCGGTCGCTTCCATGGTGATGGCGGTGACATAGCCCTGGATCATCTCGGTGACGTCGGCGCCGATCATATGGGCGCCGATCAGAGCGCCGGTCTTGGCGTCGAAGATGACCTTGACGAAGCCTTCGGTTTCGCCCGCCGCGATGGCCTTGCCGTTCACCTTGAACGGGAAGCGGCCGATCTTGACCTCGCGCTTCTCGGCCTTGGCCCCCTGCTCAGTCACCCCGACCGAGGCGACCTGCGGCTGGGCGTAGGTGCAGCCCGCGATGGGCGAGTTGACGTTCGGCGTCTTGTAACCGGCGATATGCTCGGCGGCATGAATGCCTTCGTGGCTGGCCTTGTGCGCCAGCCAGGGCGCGCCGGCGCAGTCGCCGATGGCGTACAGGCCCTTTACATTGGTCTGGCAGTGGCTGTCGGTCTTGATGTGGCCGCGGTCCAGTTCGACGCCCAGCGCCTCCAGACCAATGCCGTCGGTGTTGGCGGTGATGCCGACGGCCGAGATGCAGACCTCGGCCGCCAGGCTTTCAGCCTTGCCGTTGACTTCAAGATCAACCTTCACACCCTTGGAATCCTTGGAGACTTTCGTCACCTTAGCGCCGAGCTTGAACTTGATGCCGCGCTTTTCGAAGCCCTTCTGAGCGGCCTTGGAGACCTCTTCATCCTCGACCGGCATGATGCGGTCGACGGCTTCGACGACCGTCACCTCGGCGCCCAGAGCGCGGTAGAAGCTGGCGAACTCGATGCCGATGGCGCCTGAGCCGATGACCACGAAGGTCTTGGGCAGTTTCTTCGGCGCCAGGGCGTCGCGATAGGCCCAGATCCTGTCGCCGTCGGCCTCAAGCCCGATCTGCGGCAGGGCGCGGGCGCGGGCGCCGACGGCCAGCATGACGGTCTTGGCCTCGATGGCGCGCGTGCCGCCGGCCTTCAGGGCCACGACGACCTTGGGGGCGGCGGCGCCTTTCTCGAGCTTGGCTTCGCCCTCGATGACCTCGATCTTGTTCTTCTTCATCAGGAAGCCGACGCCCTGATTCAGTTGCTTGGCCACGCCACGCGAACGCTGGATGATGGCGTCGAAGTCGAACGACGCGCCCGAGGCGGACAGGCCGTAGTCCTTCAGGTGCGACAGGCTTTCGAACTTCTCGCCCGATTTCAGCAGGGCCTTGGTGGGGATGCAGCCCCAGTTCAGGCAGATGCCGCCCAGGTTTTCGCGCTCGACGATGGCGACCTTCTGGCCCAGTTGGCTGGCGCGGATGGCCGCGACGTAACCGCCGGGGCCCGAGCCGATGACGACGAGATCAAATTCAGCAGCCATGATCAGATCAACTTTTCGATGTCGGCCTTGATGGCCTCAGGTTCAGTCTGGGGCGAATAACGCGCGACAACGCGGCCTTCGCGGTCGGTCAGGAACTTGGTGAAGTTCCACTTGATGGCGCGCGAGCCGAGGAAGCCCCTCTTCTGCTCCGTCAGCCAGGCGTACAGAGGGTGGCGTTCCGGCCCATTGACCTCGACCTTGTCGAACAAGGGGAAGGTCACGTCGAAACTGCTGGCGCAGAAGGCGGCGATTTCCGCCGCCCTGCCCGGCTCCTGCTGGCCGAACTGATTGCAGGGAAAGCCCAGGACTTCGAACGGCGCGTCAATCAGATCGCGATGCAGCTTCTCCAGCCCGGCGTATTGGCCGGTGAAGCCGCATTTCGACGCCGTATTGACGATCAGCAGCGCCTGACCGCGAAAGCGATCCAGCGACACGTCCGCGCCATCGATGGCCCGGGCGGAGAAGTCATAGACGGATGCCATGACCTCTCGGCTCCCTTACGCCAGCATCGCCACGGGATCTTCGATCAGCGGCTTGAACGCCTGCAGGAAGCGAGCGCCCGTCGCGCCGTCGACCACGCGGTGATCGCAGGTCAGGGTGACGGTCATGACCGTAGCCACGGCCAGTTGGCCGTCCTTGACGACCGGGCGTTGTTCGCCGGCGCCCACGCTCATGATGCAGCCCTGGGGCTCATTGATGATCGAAGTGAACTGCTTGATGCCGAACATGCCCAGGTTGGACACTGAGAAGGTGCCGCCCTGGAACTCTTCCGGCTTCAGCTTGCGCTCACGCGCCCGCTTGGCCAGATCCTTGGACTCGGTCGCGATCTGGGCCAGGCCCTTGGTTTCGGCCTTGCGGATGATCGGCGTGATCAGGCCGCCGTCGATCGCCACCGCCATCGAGACGTCGGCGTTGTGGTGCATGGCGATGCCTTCGGGCGTGTAGGAGGCGTTGGCCTCCGGCACCATCTTCAGGGCAAGCGCAGCGGCCTTGATGACGAAGTCGTTGACGGAGACCTTGATCCCCTGCGGCTCCAGCATCTTGTTGACCTTGGCGCGGACAGCCATCAACTGGTCGATCTCGACGTCGATGAACAGCGGGAAGTGCGGCACGTTCTGAACGCTGTCCACCATGCGGCGGGCGACGGCCTTCTTCATGCCGTCCAGCGGAATCAGGTCGTAGGTTCCGTTCGCGATACCCATCTGAGCGAGCGACAGAGCCTTGCGCGGTTCAGCGGAGGTCGCGGCCGCAGCAGCGGCGGCCGGTTGAGCGCCGCCCTTGCCCGCGGCTTCCACGTCGCGCTTGACGATGCGGCCATGCGGACCGGTGCCCTTGACGGTCTTCAGGTCCAGACCGGCCTGGGCGGCCAGACGGCGCGCCAGCGGCGAGGCGAAGATGCGTCCGCCGTCGTCGGACTTCGGCGCGGCCGGAGCAGCTTCAGCCTTGGGAGCCTCAGCCTTAGGAACTTCCGTCTTCGGCGCTTCAGCCTTGGGGGCCTCGGCCGGAGCATCAGCCTTCTTGGGCGCGGGCGCCACGGCGTCGCCGGACAGGCGGGCGATCGGCGTATTGACCTTCACGCCCTCCGAGCCTTCCGGCACCAGGATTTCGAGCACTTCGCCTTCATCGACGGCTTCGACTTCCATCGTCGCCTTGTCGGTCTCGATTTCAGCGATCACATCGCCGGCAGAGACGGTGTCGCCGACCTTGACGTGCCACTTGGCCAGCACGCCCTCTTCCATCGTCGGAGACAGGGCGGGCATCAGGATATCGGTCATTGAGCGGTCTCCGTCTTGACGGTGGAGGCGGCTTGGGCATGCGCCCTGTCCCAGCTGTCGGAGATGGCCTTGAACGCCGTCGGCTGATCAAAGCCATGATGCTCCGCATAGGCGTGGGAGTAGTGCCACGCCAGTTCGGCCAAGACGACGCCGATGTTGCCGGGCTCCGCCAGCGCGGGCCGAATGTTCATGATGGGGCTCGTGCCGTTCCACCAAACGCGAGCCAATTCGATGACCAGGTCTTCGGGCGCGTTCAGACCTTCAGGGATCGGCAGAGCGCGTTGTTCCAGGGCGGCGGCGTCCATCAGGCGCTCCCCTTCGGCTGCAGGATTGGCTCGGCGACAGTGCGCACATTATCGGCCTTCACTACGTCCGAGAGGCCTTGCAGGATGCGATTATAGGCTTCGCGTTCGTTATGACCGTGCCTCACGGCATAACCATGCGCCATATGTCGCGCGGCATAGGCCAGCAGTTCCCCGAATTTGATCGGGTCGTTGAAGGCCGGCTTCACCGACATGACCGGCTCGTTCTTCGACCACCACATCCGCAGGATTTCGATAGCCTCCGGATCAGCAGCGACGCTCTCCGGCATGGTCAATTGAAATTCAGGGTTCTCGCTCACGCCATCACCTTCTTTACGGCGGCGACGATCTTGTCGACGCCCGGCAGAGACAAGGCTTCGAGGTTAGCGGCGTAGGGCAGCGGCACGTCTTCCTGGTGCACGCGCAGCGGCGGGGCGTCCAGATAATCGAAGGCGTGCTCGATCACGCGGGCGACCACTTCGGCGCCGACGCCCATCGGGCCCCAGCCCTCTTCGGCCGAGACCAGACGATTGGTCTTCTTGACGCTCTCAACGATGGTCTCGTGATCCAGCGGACGCAGGGTGCGCAGGTCCACGACCTCGACCGACACGCCTTCTTCGGCCAGCTTTTCAGCCGCCTGCAGGGCGAAGCCGACCATGCGGCTGTGCGCCGTGATGGTGACGTCCGTGCCTTCGCGGCGGACCTTGGCCTTGCCGATCGGCACGACGTAGTCCTCGACGTCCGGAACGTCGAACTCCAGGCCGTACATCATCTCGTGTTCGAGGAAGACGATCGGGTTCGGATCGCGGATCGCGGCCTTCAACAGGCCCTTCGCGTCAGCAGCGTCATAGGGCGCCACGACCTTCAGGCCCGGGATCTGGGCGTACCAGGCCGAATAGTCCTGGCTGTGCTGGGCGGCCACGCGGGCGGCGGCGCCGTTGGGGCCGCGGAACACGATCGGACAGCCCATCTGGCCGCCTGACATGTACAGGGTCTTGGCCGCCGAGTTGATGATGTGGTCGATCGCCTGCATGGCGAAGTTCCACGTCATGAACTCCACGATCGGCTTCAGGCCCGAGAAGGCCGCGCCGACGCCTAGGCCGGCGAAGCCGTGCTCGGTGATCGGGGTGTCGACCACGCGGCGGTCGCCGAACTCCTGCAGCAGATCGCGGCTGACCTTATAGGCCCCCTGATACTGGGCGACTTCCTCGCCCATCAGGAAGACGTTCTCGTCGCGGCGCATTTCTTCGGCCATGGCGTCGCGCAGGGCGTCGCGGATGGTCGTCTTCACCAGCTTGGCGTCAGCTGGAATTTCCGGGTCACGAAGTTCGACCTTCGGTTTCACCGGGGCGTCGGCAGGCGCGCCTTCAGCCTTGACCTCGGGGGCGGCGGCCGCAGCAGCCTCGGCCTTGGGTGCGGGCGCGGCAGCGCCGTCTTCGCCGGCCAGACGCGCGATCGGCGTATTGACCTTCACGCCTTCGGAGCCCTCGGCCACCAAGATTTCGAGGACTTCGCCCTCATCGACGGCTTCGACTTCCATCGTCGCCTTGTCGGTTTCGATCTCGGCGATCACCTGACCGGCCGACACGACGTCGCCAGCCTTGATGTGCCACTTCGTCAGCGTGCCCTCTTCCATCGTGGGGGACAGCGCCGGCATAAGAATGTCCGTCACGTATCAGGCCTCCACGTAGACGTCGGTGTAGAGCTCGGACGGATCCGGCTCAGGGCTCTCTTGAGCGAACTGCACAGCTTCGGCCACGATGGCCTTCACTTCGTTGTCGATCGCCTTCAGCTCGTCCTCAGTCGCCTTGGCGGCGGCCAGAAGCATCTTGATATGGTCGATCGGGTCGCGGGTCTTCTTGACCTCGTCCACCTCTTCCTTGGTCCGGTATTTGGCCGGATCGGACATGGAGTGGCCGCGATAGCGGTAGGTCTTCACCTCAAGGATGTAGGGCCCTTCGCCGGCGCGGGCGCGGGCCACGGCGCGGGCGGCGGCGTCGCGGACGGCCAGCACGTCCATGCCGTCGACCTGTTCGCCCGGAATGCCGAAGCTGGCGCCGCGCTGATACAGTTCCGTCGTCGAGGACGAGCGTTCGATGCTCGTGCCCATGGCGTACTGGTTGTTCTCGATGATGTAGATGGCCGGCAGCTTCCACAGCTGGGCCATGTTGAAGCTCTCGTAGACCTGACCCTGGTTGGCCGCGCCGTCGCCGAAGTAGACGAAGCTGACCGAGTCGTCGCCTCGATACTTGCCCGCGAAGGCCAGGCCGGTGCCCAGCGCCACCTGGGCGCCGACGATGCCGTGGCCGCCGTAGAAGCCGGTCGGCACGTCGAACATGTGCATCGACCCGCCCTTGCCGCGCGCCGAGCCGCCGATGCGGCCGGTCAGTTCGGCCATGACCTCATTGGGATCCATGCCCGCAGCCAGCATATGGCCATGGTCGCGATAGCCGGTGATGATCTTGTCGTAGCCCTGCTTGACGCTCTCCTGAACGCCGACGGCCACGGCTTCCTGACCGATGTACAGGTGGCAGAACCCCCCGATCAGGCCCATGCCGTAGAGTTGGCCCGCGCGCTCTTCAAAGCGTCGGATCAGGACCATCTCGCGATAGAAACGCAGCAGGTCTTCCTTGGAAGCCTGAGGCGTGTTCGGAATCTTGTCGCCCGCGCTGGGCGAGGTTTTCTGAGCGGCGGCTTTCGCCATCCGGCATCTCCCGGCTTACACCCCTGTATCAGGGACTCTTATCGTTACGGAAAGGGGCTTTAGCAGCCTTCGTTCCCGAAACCAAAGCAGCCGGCTACGCTGTAACAATAGTTCAGGAGGCGCGCGTAGCCTCGGGGGCGCGTCCTGCGGGACCGTTCAGCCGAACAACGTAGTCGCGTGGGTCGGCGAAACCGATCACCGCCCTCGCCCGCTCTTCCAGCAGATCCCTCGAAAGGCTCTCGGTGCGCAGATAGCGGACACGCACTTCCAGATCCTGACGCTGTTCGTTCAGACGGGTCAGCTGAGACTGGCGCTTGGACAATAAAGCGTCGCGTTCTGAACCACTTAGCAGGCCGCGCTCACCCGTCAGGGCCTGAACGCCCAGATAGGCGATCAGCAGCAGCAACAGTACAGTCGGCAGGTATGGCTTCATCTGCTCGGGCACAACGGACGCTCCTTCTGAGCGCGCACAAACACGGTGGCCCATCAGTGACCGAAAATGCCTAACGAACCGTAGCTTGGCCGTAATTGCGAACGCCGCCCCCGGGGTTCGGAAGCGGCGCCCGGCACATCTTCGTGATGAAGTTTATTTCAGCAGCATGCCGTCGCCGAAATAGGCGGCCTGGTCGCCCAGCATCTCTTCGATGCGCAGCAGCTGGTTGTACTTGGCCGTCCGGTCCGAGCGGGCCAGCGAGCCGGTCTTGATCTGACCGCAGTTGGTGGCCACGGCCAGGTCGGCGATGGTCGAATCCTCGGTCTCGCCCGAACGGTGCGACATGACGGCGGTGTAGCCCGCGCGGTGGGCCATATCGACAGCGTCCAGCGTTTCGGACAGGGTGCCGATCTGGTTGACCTTGATCAGGATGGAGTTGGCCAGGCCTTCGCCGATGCCAGCGGCCAGACGGCGCGGATTGGTCACGAACAGGTCGTCGCCGACCAGTTGCACCCGGTCGCCCAGACGGTCCGTCAGCAGCTTCCAGCCGTCGAAGTCGTCTTCGGCGCAGCCGTCCTCGATCGAGACGATCGGGAAGCGCTCGACCAGGTCGGCCAGGTAGTTGACCATGCCCTCAGCGTCGAAGGACTTGCCCTCGCCGGTCAACTCATACTTGCCGTTCTTGAAGAACTCGGTCGAGGCGACGTCGAGCGCCAGGTGGAAGTCCTCACCCGCCAGATAGCCGGCCGCCTGACCCGCCTTGGTGATGAAGGTCAGGGCTTCGTCGGCCGAGGCCAGGTTCGGGGCGAAGCCGCCCTCGTCGCCGACATTGGTGTTGTGACCAGCATCCTTCAACGCCTTCTTCAGCGCGTGGAAGATTTCGGCGCCCATGCGCAGGCCTTCCGAGAAGCTCTCGGCGCCCGTCGGCATGATCATGAACTCCTGGATGTCGATCGGGTTGTCGGCGTGGGCGCCGCCGTTGATGATGTTCATCATCGGCGTCGGCAGGATGCGGGCCGAGACGCCGCCGATGTAGCGGTGCAGCGGCAGGCCGGCCGAGATGGCGCTGGCCTTGGCCACGGCCAGCGAGACGCCCAGCATGGCGTTGGCGCCCAGGCGCGACTTGTTCTCGGTGCCGTCCAGCTCGATCAGCGCCTCGTCGATGCGGCGCTGGTCCTCGGCGTCCATGCCGGACAGGGCGTCGAAGATTTCGCCGTTGACGGCGTCGACCGCCTTCTCGACGCCCTTGCCGCCCCAGACGTCCATGTCGCCGTCGCGCAGCTCAACGGCTTCGTGCGCGCCGGTCGAAGCGCCCGACGGCACCGCCGCGCGGCCGAAGCTGCCGTCTTCCAGCATCACGTCCACTTCAACCGTCGGATTGCCCCGGCTGTCGAGAATCTGGCGGGCGACGATGTCGACGATGTCGGTCATGAAAGACACTCTGTAGTGAATGGTGGGAGTTGTTCGAGGCGTTTAGCCCGACCGTGCGGAATCTCCAACCGCCGCTCCGCGATCAGGAGCATCCCTCGACATACTGGATGCTGGGGCCGCCCGCGTGGATGAAGGCGACCTTGCCGTCCTGACCGATCTCGAAGTTGAAGCCGCGCGCGGCGGGGTCCGTGACATAGCCGCTCGACGGAGAGGTCTTGCCTGACCAGATCGTGACGTAGGCAGCCGGCGCATCCTGATATTTGTGAGGCGTCACCTCAGCGACGGAGCCGTAGCGAGCCTTCAACTGCTCGCCGTCAAAGCCCACGCCGACGCCGTCCTCGGTCAACACATCCGACCCTCTGATGGCGGTCAGGCGCGTGAGCACGCCCTTCTCAAGCATCACAAGAACACCCTTGGGACCACGAGGCGGTTGGTATTGACGACATTCAGAAGGTTCCGCGTCCGCGACGTTGGCGGGAGGCGGGCCGACAGCGGCGTCCACCTCGGCCTGAGACATTCCAATTCGCAGCGGCCCATAGCCCTGAGGCGTCAGAACATCCGCTGCGGCTGTCGGAGCCGCAGGTGCAGAAACAGGAGGCTCGGCTTCAGGTGTTTTGGCGGTTTCCGGAGCGTTGCAGGCCGTCAGGGCCAACAGGGCGACGGAACTGAGAACGGCGTTGCGGATCATGAAAGGCGCTCCTGTCTTGCACACGCCGTCCATAACGCACGAAAACGGCGCGCGATGTCATCGCGCGCCGTCAAAACTTTCGTCCGGCCGAAGCCGGTCAGACCCGAAAGACTTAGTCTTCCTGCTGGGTCAGGACCTGACGGCCTTTGTACATGCCGGTCTTCAGGTCGATGTGGTGCGGACGACGCAGTTCGCCGGTGTCCTTGTCTTCGACATAGGTGTTGGCGCCCAGGGCGTCATGAGCGCGACGCATGTTGCGACGCGAGGGGGAGGTTTTGCGCTTCGGAACGGCCATGTCCGTCTCAATCTCTAAGTCGGTGCGCCGGTGAAGACGCGAAAACAACAGCGGCGGCCCCCCGATAAGAGCCGCCACGCGAGGGCGGGCTTATGCATGAAGACGCAACCGATTTCAAGGGCCTCGACGCCGTCAGGCCTACCGACCGTCAAACCCTTGCCGTCAGGCTTTGCGCCACGGCCTCGCCGATGGCCAGCGAACTGGTCAAGCCAGGGCTTTCGATGCCGAAAAGCGCCATCAGCCCTTCCAGCCCGTGATTCGCCGCGCCATGAAGCTGGAAGTCCGGCTGCGGCTCACCCGGCCCGTGCAGCTTGGGCCGGATGCCGGCGTAGTCAGGCGTCAGCCGCTCGACCGTCACGCCCGGCCAGAACCGGCGGATGTAGCGGGCGAACTCTTCCGCCTTGGCCGGATCGACGGAATAGTCCTCGATCTCGACGTAGGCCAGATCGGGACCGAACACGCCCTGCCCGCCCAGATCCTTGCGGTAGTGAGTGCCCAGCGCGCCGGGAATCGGCGGCGGATAGATCAGACGGTTGAACGGCGCCGCTCCCGTCAGGCGGAAGTAGATTCCCTTGCCCAGATGACGCGCAGGAATATCCGCTGCCGGATAGCCCTCGATCCGCACGGCGACTTCCTGAGCCGACAGGCCGGGCGCGGTGACCAGAAGACGGCTGGTCACGGTCATCGCCCCCTCCCCGCCCACACGGATCGAGAAGCCGCCGCCCGGCAGGCTTTCGGCACCCTCGAACGGCGCCGAGATCACAACCGCGCCGCCCGCGTCCTCGATCTCGCCCTGAAGGGCCAGCATGTAGCCGTGGCTGTCGAACACGCCGCTCTCGGGCGACAGGATGGCGGCGTGGGCGTTCAGTTCCGACTCCAGCGCCCGCGCCTGCGCGCCGGTCAGGTGCTCCAGGTTTTCGACGCCATTGATCACGGCTTGCTGGAAGATGGCCTCGATGCGCTCGACCTCGGCTTCCTCGGTCGCCACGACCAGCTTGCCGCACTTCCAGTGATCGACCTTGCGGCTCTCCAGGAAGTCATAGAGGGCGCGCCGCCCTTCGACGCAGAGCTTCGCCTTCAGCGAGCCGGTCGGGTAGTACAGCCCGCCGTGGATCACCTCGGAATTGCGCGAGGAGACGCCCTGGCCGATGTGCGGCTCCTTCTCCAGCACCAGCACCGTCAGGCCGCGCCGCGACAGCGCCCGACCACAAGCCAGCCCCACAGCCCCCGCGCCCACGACCGTCGCATCGAAGTCGAAAGGCGCGCCCATGGTCTTACCTCTTGCCGTAGAGGGCCTTGGCGCGGCCCTCGAAACACTGGATCAGCTTGTCGACCGCCCGGTCGAAGTTCGCCTGAAGCATCATGTCCAGCATGCGCGACTTGAAGGCGAAGTCGATAAAGAATTCCAGTCGCGTCCCCTGCGGATGCGGATGGAACTCCCAGCGGTTCTTCAGGTGTTTGAACGGGCCGCGGATCAGGCCGACCTCGACCTTGGGCGCATGGACGTCATGGCGCACCCAGGTCGAGAACTTCTCGGTCAGGAAGGCGAAGCCGACCCCGGCCTCTGCGTCCAGCAGATGCACGCCCGGCGCCTCGTCGCGCACGTTCCAGACGCGCATGGAGGTGATCCACGGCACGAAGTCGGGATAGGCGCGCACGTCCGCCACCAGGGCGGCGAGTTGTTCCGGCGCATAGGGCAGAATGCGCGTTACGCGATGGACGGCCAAAGGATCAGCGGCCGTTCCGGGACGACAGCTGAGCCTCGCGCGCCGCCTTCAATCGGGCGAAGTCGTCGCCCGCGTGGTGCGACGAGCGCGTCAGCGGCGAGGACGACACCATCAGGAAGCCCTTGGCCCGCGCGATCGCCTCATAGGCCTTGAACTCTTCGGGCGTGACGAAGCGGTCGATCGGGGCGTGCTTGCGCGTCGGCTGCAGGTACTGGCCGATGGTGATGAAGTCGACGCCGGCGGACCGCATGTCGTCCATCACCTGCATGACCTCTTCCTTGGTCTCGCCCAGACCGACCATGATGCCGGACTTGGTGAACTGGTTGGGGTCGCGCTCCTTGACCATCTGCAGCAGGCGCAGGGAGTGGAAGTAGCGGGCGCCCGGCCGTATCTTCAGATACAGGCGCGGAACCGTCTCAAGGTTGTGGTTGAAGACGTCGGGCGTGGCGTCGATCATCACCTCGGCCGCGCCGTCCTTGCGCAGGAAGTCAGGCGTCAGGATTTCGACCGTGGTGTTCGGCGCCTGCAGGCGGATCTGGCGCACCACCTCGGCGAAGTGGGCGGCGCCGCCGTCCGACACGTCATCGCGGTCCACGGAGGTGATGACGACGTGGTTCAGGCCCATCTGGGCCACGGCCAGACCGACCTTGGCCGGCTCTTCCGGGTCCAGCGGCTGCGGCAGGCCGGTCTTGACGTTGCAAAAGGCGCAGGCCCGCGTGCAGGTGTCGCCCATGATCATCAGGGTGGCGTGCTTCTGGCTCCAGCACTCGCCGATGTTCGGGCAGGCGGCCTCTTCACAGACCGTCACCAGCCCCTTGGAGCGAACGATGTCCTTGGTCGCGTTGTACTGGCCCGAGCCGGGCGCCTTTACGCGCAGCCAGTCCGGCTTTTTCAGCACGACCGAATCCGGCCGGTTCTGCTTTTCCGGGTGACGAAGCTCGGATGGCTTCTTCTGCAAGGTGTCGATCAGCGTGACCATTGTCGGTGGTCTGAATCCTGTTTTCGAGGGCGGCCGGATTTCCGATGCTATGTCGGCTTTCCGTAGTGCAAACGCAAGGCACACTGCGTTTCAGTCCGACGCCGGAACAGCCTCACGCAGCGTTACGCATCTTTTCAAGCCGACCTTACGTCACTAGGTTCCGGCCTCTTGTAACCGAGAGGGCCGTCTGAGAGCCCTCCGAAGGAGGACGTGCTTGCTGCGGGCAGCCCTGGACCCCAAGGTCTATGAAGAGACCCTGTTCGACGCGCTGGTCGATGCGCGCGCCCGCTACGGCGACAAGGAGATTCTGGAGGACCAGGATCGCCACCCCCTGACCTATACAGGCCTGATCCGCGCCGCCTTCGTGCTGGGCCGCAAGATCGCCAGACTGACCCAGCCGGGCGAGCGCGTCGGCGTGCTGCTGCCGTCCAGCGCGGGCGTGGTGGTGACCTTCTTCGCCCTGCACGCCTTCGGCCGGGTGCCGGTCATGCTGAACTTCACCTCGGGCGAGGCCAATCTGAAGGCCGCCCTGAAGACGGCGGGCGTAAAGAAGATCCTGTCGGCCAAGCGCTTCGTGACACAGGCCAAGCTGGACAACCTGATGGAGGCCCTGAGCGAGGTTTCCGAGATCGTCTGGCTGGACGACATCCGCAAGACCATCGGCCTGGCCGACAAGCTGTACGGCCTCAGCGCGGGCATGGCGCCCAAGCGCTTTCGCGTGAAGACCGACCCGGATTCGGCGGGCGTGGTCCTGTTCACCTCGGGCAGCTTCGGCGCGCCCAAGGGCGTGGTGCTGAGCCAGAAGAACCTGGTCGCCAACGCGCGCCAGGTGGCGGCCCACATCGACCTGGATCCCGACTGGGTGATGTTCAACCCGCTGCCGACCTTCCACTGCTTCGGCCTGACGGGCGGGGTCATCCTGCCGCTGCTGCAGGGGTTGAAGGCGTTTGAATATCCCTCGCCGCTGCACGCCAAGCAGATCACCGACCTGCTGCCCCAGGTGAAGGCGTCGATCCTGTTCGCCACCGATACCTTCCTGAACCAGTACGCCCGCGTGGCCGAGCCCGGCGACTTCGCCACCCTGAAGTTCGCCGTGGCGGGCGCCGAAAAGGTCCGCGAAGAAACCCGCGCCGCCTTCGACGCCAAGTTCGGCGGCCTGACCCTGCTGGAAGGCTACGGCGCCACCGAAGCGGCGCCGGTCGTGGCCGTGAACCATCCCGACCGCAACCGGCCGGGCACGGTGGGTCAGATCCTGCCGGGCATGGAATACCGGATCGAGCCGGTCGAGGGCATTGCGGTCGGCGGCCGCCTGTTCCTGCGCGGCCCGAACGTGATGGAAGGCTATATCTCGCCGAACGATCCGGACAATCTGGAGCCTCTGGCCGACGGCTGGCACGACACCGGCGACATCGTCGACATCGACGCCGAGGGTCACATCACCATCCTTGGACGGGTGAAGCGCTTCGCCAAGATCGGCGGCGAGATGGTGTCCCTGACGGCTGTTGAAGGCATGGCGGGCGCCGTCTGGCCGACCGGCCACCACGCCGTCGTCGCCGTCCCTGACAGCAAGAAGGGCGAGCGCCTGGTCCTGGTCACCGACGTTGCAGGAGCCGAGACCGCTCAGTTGACGGAGTGGGCCCGAGAAAACGGTGCGCCCGAACTGGCCGTGCCGAAACGGATCATCAAGGTCGACAGCATTCCCGTCCTGGGCACCGGCAAAACCGATTATGTGACGATCCAGAAGCGGGTCGAGGATGAATTGAAGGGCACCTGACAAGGCGCTTGCCGTTCTCGGCCAGTGTCATAACCTCGACGGTTCGGTCCCGCTCTCGGGACGCCACGACCGAGGAGACTTCATGGCTCGACGTTCGACATCCCTGGCCGGCTGGGAACCGCATTTCCTCAGCCTTCTCAGAATTGTCTCCGGCCTGCTGCTGCTTCAGCACGGCGCGCAGAAGATTCTCGGCTTCCCGCCGGGCGGAGGAGGCCAGGGCATTAACCTGTCGACGCTGGCGGGCTGGTCCGGACCGATCGAACTGGTCGGCGGCGTGCTGATGGTGCTGGGCCTGTTCAGCCGCCCGACGGCCTTCATCCTGTCCGGCTTCACCGCCGTGGCCTATTGGATGGTTCACGCGCCGCAAAACCCCTACCCCATCAACAACGGCGGGGAGCTGGCGGCCCTCTACTGCTTCGTCTTCCTGTATCTGGTCTTCGCCGGACCGGGGCCGTGGTCTCTGGACAGCGCCCTGCGCGGCGGCCGCCGCTGACACCCGCGACGCGGCGTCCGGTCAGCCGATCCGGACGCCCGTCATCGAGATCGAGCCGCCGTCGATCACATCATTGAAGAAGCTCAAGGGCTCGCCCGGCGCCTGCTGAGCCGCGACATAAAGCAGCGGCAGATAGTGCTCGTCCGTCGGGACGCTGAGCTGCGCCTGCTCGGCCAGATGGACCCAGTCGATCAGGGCGTCATGGTCGCCCGCCA
The DNA here is from genome assembly GCF_003576505.1 of Brevundimonas sp. LPMIX5. Classification (NCBI taxonomy): domain Bacteria; kingdom Pseudomonadati; phylum Pseudomonadota; class Alphaproteobacteria; order Caulobacterales; family Caulobacteraceae; genus Brevundimonas; species Brevundimonas sp. LPMIX5. The sequence goes on along the minus strand of NZ_QWTZ01000002.1, from coordinate 181,674 downwards.
TGAAGGCGCGTTTCACCGCCTCGTTGAAGTCGACCGCCCAGTCATAAGGCTCCCCGCCCGCGCGCTTCCACGTCCGCAGATTGTGCACGAAGTCACCCGAACCGGCGACGATCACGCCCTCATCCCGCAAGGGGCGCAGGCGCTTCGCCAGCTCATAATGGGCGCGGGCGTCGATGGTGCGGTCCAGCGACAGTTGCACCACGGGCACGTCAGCGTCTGGCCAGACGTGGGCCAACACAGACCAGGTTCCGTGGTCGAGCCCCCATTGCGTCGTGGGCGCGGCCCCCGTCAGCTCCGACACGCGGTTCGCCAGGGCGGGAGAGCCCGGCGCCGGATACTGCATGGCGTGAAGTTCTGGCGGGAAACCTCCGAAATCATGGATGGTTTCTGGTTGCTCCTGCGCCGTCACCCCTAGCCCGCGTGTTTCCCAGTGGGCCGAGACCATGACAACGCCTTTAGGCTTGCCGACGTCATGACCCAAGCTCCGCCAGGCCTCTGCAAAAGGACCGCCAAGGGCGTTCATGGGCGAACCATGACCAAAAAAAAGTGCGGGCTGGCGCATGACCTTAACCGTGCTGCTTCTTGGGCGTCACGGCTCCGATGAGAATGAAGTACGATGCCTATTCGGCAACAGTGTTGGTGACTGATTTAGGCTTCTCACGCAGGTCCGCAAGACTCTCGCCTCAAAAATCCGACGTACCGATCGGACAGACACGCTGGTAGAAGGCCGGATCGGCGGGAACCCGAGCGCCTCGCGACAGCAGAAAGCGGTGCTCGACCACCATGGCCTGCTGTTCGATATTCAGGCCGATCCAGTCGCATCGGTCATCGACGGGATAGGCGTAGGCGCCCGGCCCGTCGCCCGCCTTCAGCTTGCTGGTCAGCAGGTTGACGCCGTTCTGCGCCTGCCAGACGTGAACGAGTTCATGGATGAAAACCGCCTGCGTCCTCAACGGCGTCTGCGACAGGTCCGGCGCCAGCGTCGCGCTGGGCCAGACGATCCAGTCACGTCCGAACCAGCGCCCCGGCACGAAGGCGCGATCAAACGGCCAGGGCGAGCCCAGAAAGCGAATATCGTCCAGCCGCAGGTCGCGTCCGAACACCTCGCGCGCCAGCGCCGCTTCGCCGTGCGCCAAGGGGCGGATCATCGACCGACCCACTCCCAATGCCAGGGCTCATAAACATAGGGGACGAAGCCGAACCGCCCCGCATTCTTGACCAGCCAGCGATAGGTCGGGGTCTGGCTCATGTGGCGGCGGCTGTGAACATCGGTGGAATCAACGCCCATGCCCTGCAGGTGGCCGACATACAGATCGACCGCCGTGCCGGTGCGGTGCGGCGAACAGACGGCGCGGCGCAGGCCGTCGCAATTGCCGTCACGTGCACATCGGGCGGCGTCAGCCTCCGGGTCACGGAAGGAAGAAAAGACGCGCAACAGTTCCGGCTCAGCGGCGATCTCCGGAACTTCGGCGCGGGCAGCCGCCGCCATCGCGCGATAGGCCTCGAGCACGTCGCGGCGCAGCAGGCGCGTCAGACGTTCAGCATGTTCCTCGCCCGTCGTCAGATAGGCCAGGTCGGCGACGGGGGGCGGATCAGGGCATTCCCCCCTCACCCGCGCCATGACGAAGGGCCGCCGCTCCTGCCACAGGCCCCGCAAGACCTGAAAGGTCGCCTGGTCGAACCGTCCGCTGGCCGTCAGCCCATAGCGCGCCTGGAACGCCGCCAGGGCTTCAGCGAACCCCGCCGATGTCGGATCGCAGGGCGAGCCGACCTCATGCTGGATCAGCGGCACATAGGCTTCCCAGCCCAGTTCCGACGGCCCGAACGGAACCCATTCCAGCGCATATAAGGAGATGGCGTTCGCCTCGGCCGTATCGTCCCAGGCGCCGGGCGCCCGATCGCAGATCTGGGCGGTCGGTGCAGGTTCCGGCGCCTCGGCGTGAGCCTGTCCTGCGAAGGCGGCGGCCAAGGCGGCGATAACGAAGGCGGACGCTTTCCACATGCCCGCAGCAGGCCTCAGGATGAGAGTCGCCGCAAGCCCTCGCGGTCTTCGCGCCTGCGTCGAAAACCTGCATGGTGACGATTGCGGCCGACTCGCGCCGCGATCGGGCCGTGACCGCATGACCGCAACCGCCGCGCCTTCGTCCGCCACAGCTGCGCCCGACGCGCCGCGTCGCTCCAACGCCATCCTGGCCGCCTTCTCAGGGCCCTGCCTGCCGCTGGCGGCTTTCGGCGTCGCCCTGCCCGTCACCCTGCCGGAGTTCTACGCCACCCATGTCGGCATCGAGATGGGCATGGTGGCCGCCGTCTTCATGGCGGTGCGGCTGATCGACATCCTGTTCGACCCCTTCATCGGCTGGGGGATGGACCGGACGCGCACGCGCCTGGGCCGCTATCGCCCGTGGATGGCCGTGGCGACGCCGATCCTGATGCTGGCGGCGCTGATGATGTTCGTGACGGTCCAGCCGGGCGCCGGGCCCGTCTACCTGTTCGCCTGGCTGCTTGTACTCTACCTCGGCTTCTCGATGGGAACGCTGGGGCAGTTGGGCTGGGCCGCCGTTCTCGCGCCGCAATACGACCAGCGCAGCCGCGTCTATGGCTGGTGGCAGGTGTTCAACATCATCGGCGTGATCCTGATCCTGATCCTGCCGACCATCGTGGTGAAGACAGGCCTGGGGAACTACGTCGACGGGGTGCGGATCATGGGCTGGGCCATCATCATCGCCCTGCCCCTGACCATCGGTCTGGCGATGGTGGCCGTGCCCGAGCCGGTCAACGCGGGCGCCGCGCCGCACGGCGGGCCGCGCGCCTATCTGGCCCTGTTCAGAATGAAGACAGTGCGCAAGCTGCTGATCGCCGACCTGCTGCTGGGCATTGCGCCGGGCATCACCGGGTCGCTGCTGTTCTTCTTCTTCGGCCAGATCAAGGGCTACGATCACACCCAGGCGTCGCTGTTTATGCTGATCTACTTCATGGCGGGCCTGGTCGGAGCGCCCATCTGGGCCTGGCTGGCGACCCGGATCGGCAAGGATCGCGCCCTGGCCGTGGCCAGCCTGATCTTCGCCGTCTTCTACGTTGGCGCGACCCTGGTGCCGGGCGGGAACTTCGCCCTGACGGCGGTCGCCATGTTCATCGCCGGCCTGCCCTATGCGGCGGGCCTGTTCCTGCTGCGGGCGATGATGGCGGATGCGGGCGACGAGGTGCGGCTGGAGACGGGCGTGGACCGCACCGGCCTGATGTTCTCCATCCTGTCGGCCACGACCAAGATGGGTCACGTCTTCGCTCTGCTTCCTTACGCCATTCTGCCGCTGGTCGGGTTCAAGGCTTTGCCGGGGCCGGAGGGGAACAGCGACTTCTCGCTGTTGATCCTGCAGATCCTGTTCATCGCCGTGCCGGGCCTGCTATTGGCGGCCACCGCCTGGGTGCTGAAAGGCTATCCCCTGACTGCGAGCAGGCACGATGAAATCCGCGCCGCCCTGGCGCAAAGAGACGCCGGACACGCCTGAATGACCCACCCCGTCGACCGCCTGAAGGACATTATGGTTCGCCTGCGCGATCCGAACGGCGGCTGTCCCTGGGACGTGGAGCAGACCTTTCAGACCATCGCCCCCTATACGATCGAGGAAGCCTATGAGGTCGCCGACGCCATCGAGCGCGGCGACATGGACGAGCTCAGGATCGAACTGGGCGACCTGCTGTTCCAGGTGGTCTTCCACTCGCGCATGGCCGAGGAAGCCGGGCATTTCCGGCTGGAAGACGTAGCCGAGGCCATGGCCGACAAGCTGATCCGCCGCCACCCGCACGTCTTCGGCGACGAAGCCGCCCAGGCCACCGGCCCGGCCCAGAAGGCCCGCTGGGAAGACATCAAGGCCGCCGAGCGCAAGGCCAAGGAACAGCATGGCGTGCTGGACGACGTGCCGGTCGGCCTGCCCGCCCTGACCCGCGCCGCCAAACTGACCAAGCGCGCAGGCCGTGTCGGCTTCGACTGGCCCTCAACCGACGAGGTCTTCGACAAACTGGCTGAGGAGGTCGAGGAACTGCGCGCCGAAATCGCGGCGGGCGACAAGGACAAGGCGCGCGAGGAGTTGGGCGACCTGCTGTTCGTCGTCGCCAATCTGGCCCGCAAGCTGGAGGTCGAGCCCGAAGACGCCCTGCGCGCCGCCAACGCCAAATTCGTGCGTCGTTTCGAGTTCATCGAAGCCGAGTTGAAGAAGGATGGCCGCGCGCCGGAACAGTCCGACCTGCCCGAAATGGACGCCCTGTGGGACGCGGCGAAGGCGGCCGAACGAGCCTAAGCTAGATGTAGCGCAACTCCTGCAGGTCGATCTCGCGGATCAGCTTGCGGGCCGTCTCTTCGTCGATCAGCCGCTGACGGCCCAGGCGGACCAGTTCCTCTCGCTCTGCGGCAAGGCCCGTCAGACGCAAGCGGCGCTCAATCTCGTCGGAGCGGCGGGCCTGGACCACGGCGTCGGCCTCCATGCTGGCGCGCATGTCGATGCGGTGGCGATAGACTTCCATCACTCGTGTGGCGGTTTCGGTGTAGAAGTCGGGGTCCGCCTTGCCCTCGGCCATCGCGTGCTGGGCGTCCTCGATGGCGCGGATAGCGGCCCAGGCGGCTGCGACGCGAGAGCGGTTTTCCTCGGCCTGATGATCATCCTCGGGCGGCAGTTGGACGCCCTTCAACAGGCGCGGCAGGGCGATAGTCGCGAGCACCAGCGAGACGATGATCACGCCCGCCGCCAGAAAGATGGCCAGGTTCCGCGCCGGCATCGGCGACCCGTCGCCCAGATAGAAAGGCAAGGTGAGAATGCCGGCCAGGGTGATGGCGCCGCGCACGCCCGCCAGAGACATGACCGCCACGAGCCTCAAACCGACCTTAGGCGGGGCGCCGCGACCCTTGCGGCGGAACAGGGTCAGTTTCAGCGAGGTCCACACCCAGACGAAGCGCAACACCGCCAGCGCCGCGACGATGGCGAAGACATAGACCGCCAGCCACCATAACTCGCTGTGCTGGGTTGTGCGTGTCACCTCGGCGGCGCGCGCCATGATGGACGGCATCTGCTCGCCCAGGATGACGAAGATCAGGCCGTTGGCGACGAACTGCACCGTGTCCCAGACCACAGCGCGGCGAATGCGGGTCGCGGCCAGGGCCGAGCCTTGACGTTCGGTGAAGCTCATCGTCACGCCCGCCGCCACCGCCGCCAGAATGCCGGAAGCATGGATAGTTTCGGCCGCCAGATAGGCCGCAAAGGGCATCAGCAGGCTGATCAGGATCTGGCCGCCGACATCTTCGCCCCAGCGACGGCTGATGAAGGCCTTCACCAGTCCTATGGCGAGAGTGACGACGATGCCGACCGCCACGCCCGCCAGAGCCAGCCAGGCGAAGGTTCCAAAAGCGCTGGTCAGAGAAAAGGCGCCGGTCGTCGCCGCCAGCACGGCGATCCGCATACAGGTCAGGCCGCTGGCGTCGTTCAGCAGGGACTCGCCTTCGAGGATGTGCATCAGCCGCTTGGGGATCGGCGCCCGCCCGGCGATGGCCTGGACCGCAATCGGGTCCGTCGGCGACAGGATGGCCGCCAGGGCGAAGGCCACGGCCAGCGGCATGGCCGGGATCATCCAGTGGATCAGAAAGCCCAGCCCCAGAACGGTGAAGACCACCAGCCCCAAAGCCAGCTCCAGGATCACCACCCTGTCCCGGAACAGCGCCTCCTTGGGGATGCGCCAACCGTCCACGAACAGCAGCGGCGGAAGGAACAGCAGGAAGAAGACATCCGGCTTCAGATCGACCGACTCGCCGGTGATCAGCACCACCCCCGCGCCCAGCGCGATCTGCACCAGAGGCAGGGCGATGCGCGTGATGCGAGCCACCCATCCCGACAGCACCACGGCCAGCAACAGGAAGAGGATGGTCTCGATCAGATGCATGACGGGATCAGTCGATCACATCCGGATACAGCCGTTCAAGTCGCCCCAGCGCGGCGGGATGCAGACGGACCGTCAGATGAACCCGGCCGCCCTCGTCGGTCTCGCGCCCCGTCACGCGGCCGTTGGCGTAGAGCCACGCCAGCAGGTCGCCGCGATGCGGTTCGACCGTAAGCTGCGTTTCGGGGTCATCGTCGATCAGGGCGGCGATGGTTTCGCGGAGCGCCTCGATCCCCTCGCCTGTCCAGGCGGACACAGCCACGGCCGTTCCCTCGCGCGCCAGACGTTCGGCCTGACCGACCACGGCTTCCCGCGTTTCGGGTTCCAGCAGGTCGATCTTGTTCCAGACCTCAAGGATGCGTCGCGTCTTTCCTTCCGGCGTCGGTATCTGCTCGAGCACCGTCTCGACGTCCTTGGCCTGGGCGGCGCTGTCGGGCGAGGCGATGTCGCGCACATGCAGGATCAGATCGGCCTCCCCGACCTCCTCCAGCGTGGCGCGGAAGCTCTCGACCAGTTCGTGCGGCAGATCGGAGACGAAACCCACGGTATCGGCGATGATGGCCGGACGCCCCTGCGGCAAACGGATGGTGCGCTGGGTCGTGTCCAGGGTGGCGAACAGCAGGTCCTTGGCCATCACCTCAGCCCCGGTCAGCTGGTTGAAGAGCGTCGACTTGCCCGCATTGGTGTAACCGACGAGGGCGACAGACGGGAACGGGACCTGTTTGCGCGCCTTGCGGTGCAGGCCGCGCGTGCGGCGCACCTCTTCCAGTTCGGCCTTCAGCCGGACGATGCGGTCGGCGATCATCCGCCGGTCTAGTTCGATCTGGGTTTCGCCGGGGCCGCCGACGCCGCCCGTGCCGCCGCGCTGGCGCTCGAGGTGAGTCCAGGTGCGGACAAGACGCGAGCGCTCATATTCCAGCCGCGCCAGCTCGACCTGCAATCGACCTTCGCGCGTGCGGGCGCGGCGGCCGAAGATCTCGAGGATCAGGCCGGTGCGGTCGATGACCTTGATGTCCCAGAAGCGTTCAAGGTTGCGCTGCTGCACCGGGGTCAGTTGATCGTCGACGACAACCGCTTCGGCGTCGGCCGCCAGGATCAGGGCTGAAATCTCTTCCAGCTTGCCCCGACCGATCAGGGTGGCGGGCGTGACGGATCGCAGGCGCACGATCTCCTGCGCGCGGACGTCAAGGTCCAGCGCCTGGGCCAGGCCCACGGCTTCTTCCAGGCGTTCGGAAGCATGGCGCGCATTGTCGCCGCGACGGTCGGGATGGATGACGACGGCCCGGATCAGCGGGACGGCGTGGTCAATGAGTTTGGAGGTCAATCAGTCTTCTTCGGCGTCGGGCTCGTACAACTGCACGGGCGCGGACGGCATGATGGTCGAGATGGCGTGCTTGTAGACCAGCTGCGATTGGCCATCGCGACGCAGCAGCACACAGAAGTTATCGAACCAGGTGACGATGCCCTGAAGCTTGACGCCGTTCACCAGAAAGATGGTCAGCGGCGTTTTCGTCTTGCGGACGCTGTTCAGGAAGGTGTCCTGGAGGTTCTGTCGTTTGTCTTGCGACATGGCAGGTTGATCCTGTTCTTGGTCTTTTTCATCGACGGCGGAATGGCCGCGAGGCGGGATGTCGCCCGCATTCGCGACCTTAGCCACGCCCCCGCCGGTGCGGCAACGGCTTAAATGGCCTCGCGGCGCGCCTGTTCCAGATAAATCTCGCGCAGACGGGCCGCCACCGGGCCGGGCTTGCCCTCGCCGATGCGGGTTCCGTCCAGCGACACGATCGGCATGACAAAGGAACTGGCCGCCGTGACGAAGATTTCACGCGCGCGCTTGGCCTCTTCGACGCTGAAGGCGCGCTCTTCCAGTTCGATGCCTTCCGCCTCCACCAGTTTCAGGATCGCCGCGCGGGTGATGCCGCGCAGGATGTTGGCCTGGGTGTCGCGGGTCCGCAGCTTGCCATTCTCGTCAACGATCCAGGCGTTGGTCGAGGAGCCCTCGGTCACCATGCCCATTTCGTCGAACAGGATGGCTTCGTAAGCGCCGCGTTCACGCGCCGCCTGCTTGGCCAGGGCGTTGGGCAACAGGCCGACCGTCTTGATGTCGCAGCGGCCCCAGCGCATGTCCGGGTGGGTGACCCCGGCGGCGCCCTTGGCGGCAAGGGCCTCGCCCTTCTTCAGGTCGACAGACTTCGCGGTGACGATGACGCTGGGCGCCACATCATTCGGGAAGGCGTGGTCGCGCGGGGCGGTGCCGCGCGTGATCTGGATATAGACCAGGCCGTTGCGCACCCGATTGCGGCGGATGGTTTCACGCAGGACGATGCCCAGCGACTGGGCCGACATGGGAATATCGATGCGCAGCTCGGTCAGGCTGCGCGCCAACCGGCCCAGGTGACCCTGATAGTCAGCCAGCCTGCCGTCAAACACCGACCAGACCTCATAGACGCCGTCGGCGAACTGAAACCCGCGATCCTCGATGTGGACAACGGCCTGACCGTGCGGCTGATAAACGCCGTTTACATAGGCGACCCTGGACATCAGGCGCCCTCTCCTTCTTCGTCTCCGCCGCGTGCGGGCGACACGCCCAGCGACTTGAGCTTGCGATGCAGCGCCGACCGCTCCATGCCGATGAAGGCGGCCGTGCGCGAGATATTGCCGCCAAAGCGCATGATCTGCGCCGACAGATATTCACGCTCGAACACCTCCCTGGCTTCACGCAGCGGCAGGGCGATGATGCGATCGGCGCTGAGCGAAGCGGGGCTGGCGGACGACGCCACCTCCTGCGGCAGCATGTCCGCCGTTATCGGCTCGTCCGCCGTCCCGGTCGCCAGGATCAGCAGGCGTTCGACATTGTTGCGCAGTTGCCGAACGTTGCCGGGCCACGGATGGACCTGCAGGACAGCCAGGGCGTCATCGGCGATGCGGCGATGCGGCAGCCCCTGCGACGACGACAGGCTATCGACGAAATACTCGACCAGTTCGCTGATATCCTCGCGACGTTCGGACAGCGGCGGAACGCGAATCGGCACCACGTTCAGACGGTGGAACAGGTCCTCGCGGAAGCGCCCTTCGCTGATCTCCAGACGCAGATCGCGCGAGGTCGAACTGATGACCCGCACGTCGACCTGAACATCCTGTTCGCCGCCGACGCGGCGGAACCGCTGCTCGACCAGAACACGCAGGATACGGCTCTGGCTCTCGCGGGGCATGTCGGCCACGTCGTCCAGGAACAGGGTGCCGTTATGCGCCTGTTCAAAGACGCCGATCTTGCGCGGGCGACCGTCGCCGCCTTCTTCCCCGAACAGTTCGACGTCGAGGCGCTCGGGCGTCATGCCGGCGGCCGAGATCGCCACGAACTCGGCCCTGGCGCGCGGGCTGGCGTCGTGGATCTGGCGCGCGACCAGTTCCTTGCCCGAGCCCGGAGGCCCCGCGATCAGAATTCGGCTGTTGGCGGGCGCCACCTTGGAGATGGTGCTGCGCAGCGCCTGCGCCGCCACAGACTTGCCGATCAGGCCGCTGGGCGTCAGCGTCTGGGCGCGCAGGCGACGGTTCTCGCGCTTCAGAGAAGCCGCTTCCAGCGCCCGCTCGACCACCACCACCAGCCGGTCGGACTTGAACGGCTTTTCGATGAAGTCATAGGCGCCGCGCTTCAGGGCGCTGACCGCCGTTTCAATGTTGCCATGGCCCGAGATCATGACGACCGGCAGGTCCTCATCCAGCTCGCGCACGACATCCAGCAGTTCCAGGCCGTCCAGCCCGCCGCCCTGCATCCATATGTCCAGGACCGCCAGCGACGGCTTGCGCGCCTTGATGGCGGCCAGGGCCTCGTCCGAGTTTGCGGCCGTGCGGACCGCGTGGCCTTCGTCCTCCAGGAGGCCGGAAACCAGCTCGCGGATATCGGCTTCGTCGTCGACGACCAGAATGTCGGCACCGGTGCTTTTCATGACGCCTCTCTTACTCCGCCGTCCGCATCGCGCTGGAAGCGCGAGCGGCGGCCTTATGATCCTGGCTCAGGGGGAAGGTCAGGCACACGCGCGCGCCTGACAAGGTTTCGGCGTCGGCCAGCCTCAGCTCTCCGCCGTGGTCTTCACAGATGCGCTTGACGATGGCCAGGCCCAGGCCCGTCCCCTTCTCGCGCGTCGTTACATAGGGTTCGGTCAGCCGGTCTCGGTCCTTGGCCGGCAGGCCGACACCGTCGTCCTCGATGATGAAGGAAGCGAAACCGTCCTCGACCGTCAGACGGGCGATGATCCCCATACCGGGCTCCGTCACCCCGTCCCGCTCGCGTCGACCGGCCACCGCCTCGCCTGCATTCTTCAGGATGTTGGCGAGGGCCTGACGAACCATGCGACCGTCAGCCTGCATCGCGACGTCCGGCAGGGGCTCGATCAGATCGACTCCGATATCCCCCGCCGCAACGCGCTGGGCGAACACCGCCTCGCGCAGCATTTCAGCCGGGTTCTCGCGTGAGAAACGAGGCGCGGGCATCCGCGCGAAGGACGAGAATTCGTCCACCATCCGTCCGATATCGCCAACCTGACGGATGATGGTCTCGGTGCAGCGGTCGAAAACTTCGACATCATCGCCGACCTGCTCGCGATAACGGCGACGCAAGCGTTCGGCCGACAGCTGGATCGGGGTCAGCGGGTTCTTGATCTCATGGGCGATGCGCCGCGCCACATCACGCCAGGCGGCGTTACGCTGGGCCGTGACCAGACGCGTGATATCGTCGAAGGTCAGCACCATCTCGCCGCCCTGCCCGCCTTCGATACGGACCCGCAGGCGCAGGGCATCGCCGTTGCGGTCGATGTCGATGTCTTCTTCGATATGGGCCTCGCCGCGCTCGGATAGCTCGCCCAATTCCGGCGCCACCTCGGCCAGCCGCCGTCCCTGCACATGCTCGGCGTCCAGCCCCAACAGATAGCTGGCGCTGTCGTTGATGGCCGAGATGCGGCGCTTGCGATCCAGACCGATGACGCCCGCGCTGACGCCCGACAGCACGGTTTCAATGAACAGGCTTCGGGCCTGGGCCTCGTCGGACGCGGTCTTCAAGGCGGCCTGCTGGGTCTTGATGTCCTGCGTCATGCGGTTGAACGCTTCGGACAGGACGATCAGCTCTGCTGGCGCCTCGGCATTATCGACCCTCGCGTCCAGATCGCCGCCGGCCACCTGGTCGGCCGCCTTCACCAGCCGACCGATGGGCGCCGAGATCGAACTGGCCGCCGACATGGCCAGCCACACCGCGCCGACCAGCACCAGCAGGGCCGTTTCGAGATAGCTGAGGGCGAAAGCCGCCTGGATGCGGGCGCGGCTTTCCTCCGCTTCGCGATAGGCGGTGATGGATTCCTCGCCGTTGCGCATCCGCTGGATCAGGCCCGGCGCCAGCGGGCGCACGACGTAGAGATAGGCGTCGCCATAGTCAGGCAGCGGATAGAGGGCGCGAACCGTGTCGGGATTCTCCGTCACCGTGGTGGGAGCCACCTCGCCGCCCGCAACCGTCTCCAGGGCTTCGCGGGGCGGCGCGACATAGGGCGGCGCGCCGGGCCGCTCGCCGCTGGCCAGCACCCGGCCGTTCTCATCGAGGATATAAAGCGCCGGATAGCCGAAGAAGTCGCCGATCTGAGCCAGGGCGCGGGAAAACTGGATCCGGTTGTCGAACAGGCCGCGCACCCCGCCCAGTTCAGTGGACATGGTCTCCATGTCGGCCTCAAGCCCGCTGCCGACATCGGCGACATAGGCCCGACCGATCTCGGCGCCGTTCCTGACAGCCGATTGCACATTCGCGCTGAACCACTGATCGACGCCGCGGTTGACCAGAACGCCGAACACCAGAGCAATCAGCACGGCGGGCACGACCGAAACCAGCGAGAACAGGGTCACAAAGCGCAGATGCAGCCGCGCCCCAGGGTCGTAGCGGTTGCGGAACAGGCGCAACACGCGAACGCCGATCACAAAGGCCAGTCCAAAAATCAGGACCAGATTGGCCAGCAGGATGAACAGCACGGCCTGACTGGCCGCTGAGCGTGCATCGCCGCCGCCGGTCGCGCCGGGCGCGATGGCGACAAGCCAGATCGCCGCCGCCGTGACGATGAAGGCGACCGCATAGGCTGTGCCGAACAGGGCGCGCGCCCGACCGCCAGCCAATCGCCCCCAGAGCGAAAGCTCCGAGTTATGGTGATCAGCCGGGGCGGCGGGGTTCGACATCAAGCGATAGCTTCAACCACCTGTGGCTTATTTTCAACATCGAAGTTGCGAGAATGCTTCACATCGAGCCACAACGCCGTCAGCGCCTCCTCGACCTCCTCTGGCGTCTCCAGCCTACACAGGCGCGCCTTGGCGGCCCGTCGCTCGGTCGGATCGGCCGGCCAGGGCGCCTGTTCGATGTACCAGCCCAGATGTTTGCGGAACATCTTCAGCCCCAGCGGCAGGCCGTAGAAGTCAGCCGACGCCCGCAGATGCCGGATGACGATCGCGAGCCGCTCTTCCCGATCCGGCTCGCGCAGTTGCGTCCCGTCGATCAGGGCGCGCTCCAGATGTGCGGCCAGCCACGGCCGGCCATAGACGCCTCGCCCCAGCATCAGGGCGTCGGCGCCGGATCGTTCCAGGGCCTCGCGCGCCTGTTCGGCGGTGATGATGTCGCCGTTGACGATGACGGGAATGGCCACCGCCTGCTTCACCTCGGCCACCGCTTCCCAGTCGGCGATCCCAGTGTAGAACTGCTTGCGGGTGCGGCCGTGCACCGTCACAGCCGCCACGCCCAGCGCCTCGGCCCGGCGCGCCAGATCGGCGGCGTTGAGACTGTTGTCGTCCCATCCCAGCCGCATCTTGACCGTCACCGGCCGACTGACGGCCTGAACGACCGCCTCCATGATCCGCGCTGCCTGATCCGGCGTCCGCATCAGGGCCGAGCCGCAGGCGGCGCCGGTGACTTCCTTGGCGGGACAGCCGAAGTTCAGGTCGATGATATCGGCGCCGGCCTTCTGCGCCATACGCGCGCCCTCGGCCATGGCCTCGGCGTCGCCGCCGACCAGTTGGATCACCGTCAGCGGCAAGCCCGCGCCCACTGCGGCGCGGCGCACCACGTCCGGCCGCGCGCGCGCCAACTCGGCCGCCGCCACCATTTCGGTCGCCACGTAAGAGGCGCCCAACTGCGAGGCCAGCACCCGGAACGGCAGATCGGTGATCCCGGTCATGGGCGCCATCAGCACCCGTCCGTCGATCCTTACGTCCCCAATTTGCAGGCCAGTCTTCATACGCCCCCTTAGCACCGAAGGCGCCCCCTCTCGTCAAGCGGAACCGGGACGCCTAGAAGGCCGTCATGGGATTCTCAGCGATTGTCGTCGCCGCCGGTTCGGGCTCGCGGGCCGGGGGCGCCAAGCAGTGGCGCATCGTCGCCGGACGCCCGGTCATTGCCTGGTCGGTCGAGGCTTTGCTGAAGGCTGGCGCGCGTGAGGTCGTAGTGGTGATCGCCGCCGACGCCGAAGCGACGGCGCAGGCGGCTCTGGCCGGGCTGTCCGGCTGGCGCGCCGTGCCCGGCGGCGCGACCCGTGCCGCCTCGGTTCAGGCCGGTCTGGCGGCGCTGACGGCGGATGACGCAAAGCCTGTGCTGATCCACGACGCTGCGCGGCCGTTCCTGAGCGCTGACATCATAGAGGCCCTGCTGCAGGGCCTTAAGGACGCTGACGGCGCCCTGCCCGCGCTCGCCGTCGCCGACAGCCTGCGTCGCGCCGAGGGCGATTTCATTGTCGGGGGCGTCGATCGCGACCACCTCTGGCGCGCCCAGACGCCTCAGGCCTTCCGCCTGAAGACCATTCGCGACGCCTATGCCGCATGGCCGAACGATGAGACGGCGACCGACGAAGCCGCCGTCGTCGAACGCGCCGGCGGCCGCGTCCGGTTGATCCCCGGCGATCCACGCCTTCTGAAACTGACCTATCCTGAGGATTTCGCCATGGCCGAGGCGCTCGCCGCCCCCCGCACTGTCGTTCGCATCGGACAGGGATTCGATGTCCATCGCTGGGGCCCCGGTTCGTCGGTCTGGCTGTGCGGGGTCGAGATACCGCATGACCAGACCCTGATCGGCCATTCGGACGCCGATGCGGGCCTGCACGCCCTGACCGACGCCATTCTGGGCGCGATCGCCGACGGCGACATCGGCGACCATTTCCCGCCCAGCGATCCGCAATGGAAGGGCGCCGCCTCGGACCGTTTCCTGGTCTATGCGGCCGAGCGGGTGGCGGCGCGCGGGGGGCGCATCGTCAACGTGGACGTCACCCTGATCTGCGAACAGCCCAAGGTGAAGCCTCATCGACAGGCGATGCGCGAGCGTCTGGCGGAACTGTTGAACCTGCCGCTGGACGCGGTCAGCGTAAAGGCGACCACCAGTGAAGGCCTCGGCTTCACGGGGCGCGGCGAAGGCCTGGCCGCCCAGGCCGCCGTCTCGGTCGAACTGCCCGGCTGATCGAGGTCAGGCCCGGGTCAGTCCGGCGGCGGCCCTTTCCAACAAGGTCAACGCCGTATCTTCGGCGCTCAACTGCGCCACCCCGACGTCCAGCTCCACCACGAACGGGGAGCGATCCTTGCCCGCGTCAAAGGCCGTGCAGGCGATGACGGCCGCGATCCGCTCGGCCGTGAGGCGGGCCGAGGCTTCGTCGGTAGCGGGCAAGGCAAGGGCGAAGGTCTCGCTGGACAGGCGCGCGGCGGTGTCTTCGACCCGCACCAGGCGGGACACCATGGCCCCGACCTGAGGCATGGCCTTCTCCAGCCAGCCTCCCGCTCTCAACGCTTCCAGAGCCTCGCGCCCCGCCACGCGCAGCACGCCGACAGACAAGGGCCGCGAGCGAACTCGAGCCCCGTCCACCAGCCGGCTCAAATGCGAGGCGAACAGGTCGCGGCTGAACAGCCCTGTCGCCTCATCCATCAGGTCGCTGCCCCGCACCGCATCGAGCGCACGGCGAAGCCCCTGCTGACGGCGGTGATTGCGCGCCAGAGCCACCACCCGGGCGGCGGCGTCCTCTTCCGGCGTCGTCGGGTCGGCGACGTCGGCGAACCCTCGCCGGTACAGGTCGCCCAAGGCCTCGCCCGCCTCCTCGTCCCGCAGATAGAGGGTCAGCGGAATATGGTACAGGCGCGTGTTGCGGCGCATTCCCGCCGCGATCGCCAGGGCAGGCGCATGCGATCGATCGCCCCAGAGGACGGCGCCGTCGAACGCACGCTCATGCAGATAGTCAAAGGCCGTATAGGGCGTCGGCGCCGCCACCACCTCGGCCCCCAGTTCCACCAGGGCGTTCGAAAGCGCAAGGAATCGACGGTCTGCCGCCCCGGCGGTCAGGATGTTCAGCGGCGACGCTTCCATGTCTGGCGCCGCCAGGGCCACGTCATGCTGGCCGAACGTGGCCTGACGCAGAACGAACTCTTCCTCCGCCACCGCCGCGCGGGTCATCTGTTCCAGCCGCATGGCGGCCTGCGCCGGATGCGGCGCACTGGAAAGCGTCAGATCGCAGCCATTGAGACCGGCGCCCATCGGCGCCCCGACGCCCAGTATCGTCAGGTAACGCGCATCCGTCGACGATCGCAGCCGCGCAATCGCCGAAGCGTCCAACAGGGCCGTATCCACGACGGCGGCGTCGATCGTCAGGTCGTCCAACGCGAGGATGGCCGCATCCAGATCGCGCGCGGTCAGGGTTCGCCATCCCAGCCGATCCAGCCCCTCGCACAGGGAATCCAGGGAGTCGTCAGCGTCGGCGACAACCAGCACGCGCGGGTTCGGATGCAAGCAGAATCTCCTGGCTTCGGCCGGCCGCCCCCGCTGCCTTTTCCGAGCCTTGGGACATGATACCGGCGCAGCCGCGACCCGCAATGGGCAAGATCGCGTACCGCCGGACCGCCGATCAGGGGTTCCCACTTCACGCCGAATGGGGTTAATCCCCCCGCTTGTTCGACGACGAGGCCTTGGATTGACCCAGCCCTTACCGCTCGCGGACCTGCCCATGCACACGGCGCGCCTCGCAGGCCGCGCCTTCGCCAGAAGCTGGGGCCGGGACGTCATGCTCTATACCGGCGGGGTTTCCTTTTTCGCCCTGCTGGCCCTGTTCCCGGCCATCGCCATCCTGATCGGCTTCTACAAGGCCGTCCTGACGATAGGACAGGTCAGCGAACAGGCGGCCGCCCTGGCGGACGTCATTCCCTCGGCTGCGCGCACCCTGTTTCTGAACGAGATCGACCGGCTGGCGAACGCTTCGGCGCGGACCGTATCGCTGCAGAGCGCAATCGCCTTGGTCATCGGCGCCTATGCCGCGCATCGGGGCTTCAAGGCCTTGCTGGCGGGGCTGAATCTGATCCACGACGAAACCAAGCCGCTCGGCTTTTTCAAATTCAACCTGCTGGCCTTCCTGGTCGCGCTTGCAGCTTTCGTGTTGTTCACCGTCGTGTCGGGCGCCGTCGTCACCTCGCGCCTGATGGAGCACGCCTATGTCGACCAACCGGGCGGCTGGATGACGATGCCGCTCGATGGTTTGTGGCCTGCGCTCGGCCTGTGGCTGGGGCTGACCATGCTCTATCGCTACGCCATGGCGCACGCCAAGCGCGTCGCGTGGAAGGCGGCGGTCATCGGCGGTCTGGTCGCGACGGTCATGTCCAGCTTCTTCTCGTGGCTATGCACAATCTACGTCGAGCAGATCGTGCATCTGGGCGCGACCTACGGCTCGGTCGGCGCCGTGGTGGTATTGCTGATCTGGCTGTCGTGGAACGTCAACGCCGTCTTCTATGGCGGCGCCTTCGCCACGGAACTGGAGATCGACTGGGAAAAGCGCGCCGCCTTGCCCCCGCCCGAGGCCTATCCCGATACGGTCGTCAGCCTGTCCGAGCGTCGCCGCTCTCGACAGTGATCTGAAGCACGCCGTCCGACTCATCGATCCCAATGACTCGGCCGCCCATTTCCTGCATCAGGAAGGGCACGTCGATACGCGCCATCGGATCGGTGGCCAGCAACGTCCACTGCGCGCCCGCACACGCGCCCTCCATCGCCTTGCGCAGTCGCAGGCTGGGAACCGGACATCTGTGACCCCGCGCGTCGATGACGACAGGCTCGCTCATTGCGTCGCCGCGTCCAGCAACAGGCCCAGGGCGACGCGCACGCTTTCCAGACGCACCTGATCGCGCCCGATGGCGCCGAATCGCTTTTCGACATGGGCCACGGTTCCTTCAGGCCCTGCGATGGCGAAGTGAACCAAGCCGACCGGCTTGTCGTCCGATCCACCGCCCGGCCCGGCGATCCCGGTGACGGACACCGCGACCTGGGCCCGCGAATGCGCCTTCGCTCCCTCGGCCATGGCCCGCGCCGTCGGTTCCGACACCGCCCCGAAACGCGCCAGCACGTCCTGCTGCACGCCCAGCATCTCCATCTTGGCCTCGTTGCTGTAGGTGACGAAGCCCCGATCCACGACGGCCGAAGACCCTGCGATCGCCGTCAGGGCGCTCGCCACCAGTCCGCCGGTGCAGCTTTCGGCCGTTGCGATCATCAGACCGGCCCTGATCGCATGGCCGATCACGTTTTCAGCGGTCGCCTCGATATCCTGCGGCAACATGGGAATTCGCTCCATCCTCGAGTCGTCCTAGCCTCGACCTGCGGAATCACCCGTTTCAGGTCGAAAGCAGCGCATGACCGAACACGTCCTGTCCCCGGCGCATCGCAGGATCGACGCGATAACACCTGCCGCCTTCGCCGTCGCCATCTTCACCTCGGCTAGTCTGGTTTTCCTGGTTCAGCCGATGGCGACCAAGCTGGTGCTGCCGCTGCTGGGCGGATCGCCATCGGTGTGGAACACCGCCATGGTCTTCTTCCAGGCGGCGCTGCTGGCGGGCTATCTCTACGCCCACCTGCTGCAACGGATTCCGTCGGTGCGGTGGCAGGCCGTGACGCATCTGACTCTGTTGGCGGCGGCGGCGGTCTTCCTGCCGCTGAGCATTACTGAGGCGTTGGGGGATCCCGATCCGGCCGCGCCGGTCGGCTGGCTTCTGGGGGCTCTGTTTCTATCCGTCGGCGCGCCTTTCGCCGTTCTTTCAGCCACGGCGCCCCTGCTTCAGGCCTGGTATGCGCGCGCCCGCGCCGGCCGGCCCGATGGAGCCAACCCCTATGTGCTTTATGCAGCCTCCAACCTGGGCAGCTTCCTGGCGCTTTTGGCCTATCCGGTCCTGATCGAGCCGCTGGCGTCCCTGTCGGGGCAGAGACTTGGCTGGACAGTCGGGTACGGCGCCTTCGCCGCCATGATCGTCCTGCTGACGATCATCCTGCCGCGCGGTCTCGGCGCCGCCCGCACCGCCGCTTCTGACCATCGCAGTCCGCCGATCCCGTGGTCGCGCAAGATCATCTTGATCCTGCTGGCCGCCGCGCCGTCCAGCCTGATGCTGGGGGTGACTGCACATCTTTCGACAGACGTGGCCTCGGCCCCCTTTCTGTGGGTCGCGCCGCTGGCCCTCTATCTGCTGACCTTCGTCATCGCCTTCCAGACCCGGCCGTGGATATCGCTGCCCGTCACCCTGGTCCTGCAGGCGACCTTCACCGTCATGATCGCCGCCCTGGTCGGCATGACGACCGGGCATTGGCTGATGCTGCTGGGCGTGCACCTGGCCGCCTTCTTCTTCACGACCCTGATGTGCCACCAGCAGTTGGCCGCCCGACGCCCGGCGCCGGACCGGCTGACCGAGTTCTACCTGCTGATGTCGCTGGGCGGCGTGCTGGGCGGGGCCTTCACAGCCTTGCTGGCGCCGACCCTGTTCGAGACCGTGCTCGAATATCCGCTGGTCATGGTGCTCGTCTGTCTGGCGCGGCCGTGGTTGGGCGCGCGGCCCGCCAGGCATGAAGTCTGGCTGATGACAGCGGGCCTGACGATCGCCGTGTCGGTACCGCTGCTGTTCGAGATGATGCGCTATGACGCATCGCTGCGCACGGTGTTCAGCGACTTCGGCCTGACCGCGACGGCGCAGATCATCCTCGGCGCGGCCGCCATCTGCGCCTTTATGATCCGCGATCGCGTGCTGATGTTCACCGCTGTCGTCGCCGCCATGACGGTGTCGGCCCACTACATCGGCCGCGGTTACGACTGGAGCCTGTCCGAGCGCAGCTTCTTTGGGGTCATGCGGGTAGCTGTCACCCCCGATCACAAGATGGGCGGCGACGTGCATGTGCTGATGCATGGCACGACCCTGCACGGCGCCCAGGCGCGCAACCCCGACTTCGCCTGCGCCCCGACCATGTACTATGCCGAGACCACGCCTCTCGGGCAGGCGGCCGAACTGATCCAGGCGCGCGGCCCCGGCGCCGTTATCGGCGTGGTGGGTCAGGGTTCGGGCGCAATGGCGGCCTATAAGCGCGCCTCGGATCAGATGTCCTTCTTCGAGATCGACCCGATGGTCGACCGGCTGTCGCGCGATCCGAAGTGGTTCACCTTCATCTCGAACTGCGCCGATGGTCCGATCCGCACGGTCCTGGGAGATGCGCGGTTGACGCTGAACAAGGAAGCTCCCCGATCCTACGACCTGCTGGTGATCGACGCCTTTTCATCCGACGCGGTGCCGACCCATCTGCTGACCCGCGAGGCGATCGAGGGCTACCTCAGGCTGCTGAAACCGAAAGGCGTCGTGGTGCTGCATCTATCGAACCGCAATCTGGAGATCACCCTGCCCGCCGTCGCCGCCGCGCGCGAACTCGGCGCAGCCGAACTGCACCAGATCTACATCGAGCACCCCGACGCCGCCCTGATGGCCGAGGCCTCGACCGAAGCCCTGGCCATCTCGCCCACGCCCGAAGGTCTGGCCGACTTCAAGGCCGACGGCCGCTGGCGCAAGCTGGAGCCGACCGAGGTCCGCCCCTGGACCGACGACTACGTCAACCTGTTCGGCGCCCTGGTCCGCAGCATGAAGGCGCGTGCGGGCTAGGCCGCGCCCGCAACCCGCGCCAGATCGGCGGTGATACGCTCTGCGACCTTCAGGCGATCGTCGGGCGTGGGCCAGTCGCCCTTCACCACGATCTTCTGATCGGGGCGGATCTTCCAGAAGGCGTGGTTCTTCTGGATCAGGCCCACCAGACCCATAGGATTGGGGAAGGTGTTGTTGCGCAGGGTCAGCACCGCCCCCTTGGGCCCGATGTCGATCTTCTCGATGCAGGCCGTGCGGCAGTTTGCCTTGACGCCGACGATCCGCAGAAGCTGCTGCGCCTCGTCCGGCAGCGGGCCGAACCGATCGATCAGCTCGGCGGCCATGGCCTCGCGATCCTCCATCTTCTCGGCGTCCGACAGACGGCGATACAGGCTCAGGCGTACGTTCAGGTCCGGGACGTAATCCTCTGGAATCAATACGGCCGCGCCGACGTTGATCGACGGCGACCAGCCGCGATCCGGGGCGGCCTCGCCCTGTTCCCGCAGTTCGGCGACAGCGTCTTCCAGCATCTGCTGATACAGTTCGACGCCGACCTCGCGGATGTGGCCCGACTGTTCGTCGCCCAGCAGATTGCCGCCGCCGCGCTGGTCCAGATCGTGGCTGGCCAGTTGGAAGCCTGCGCCCAGATTGTCCAGAGACTGCAGCACCTGCAGCCGCCGCTCGGCCGACAGGCTCAGCGGTTTGGTCGGATCGGTCGTCAGATAGGCGAAGGCCCGCGCCTTGGAGCGACCGATGCGGCCCCTGATCTGGTGAAGCTGGGCCAGACCGAACATATCAGCGCGATGCACGACCAGGGTGTTGGCCGTCGGAATGTCGATGCCGCTCTCGACAATGGTGGTCGAGACCAGAACGTCATATTCGCCGTCATAGAAGGCGCTCATGACCGCTTCCAGCTGGGTCGGGCTCATCTGGCCGTGGCCGACGACGAACTTCACCTCTGGAACCTGTTCGCGCAGGAACCGCTCGATGTCGGGCAGGTCCTTCAGGCGCGGCGCGACGTAATAGGCCTGACCGCCGCGATATTTCTCGCGCAGCAGGGCCTCGCGCACCAGCACCGGATCCCACGGCGTCACATAGGTCCGCACCGCCAGACGATCGACCGGCGGGGTGGCGATGATCGACATCTCGCGGATGCCTGACAGCGCCATCTGCAGCGTGCGCGGGATCGGCGTCGCCGTCAGCGTCAGCAGGTGAACATCGGCCCGCAGGGACTTCAACTTCTCCTTGTGCTTGACGCCGAAGTGCTGCTCCTCGTCGACGATGACGAGGCCCAGATCCTTGAAGCCGACCTGATCGGCCAGCACGGCGTGGGTGCCGACGACGATCTCGAAACTGCCGTCCTTCAGACCCGCGCGGGTTTCGTTTGCGTCCTTGGCCGTGACCATGCGCGACAGGTGGCGCACCTTGATCGGCCAGCCGGCGAAGCGTTCGCTGAAGGTCTTGAAGTGCTGGCGGGCCAGCAGAGTCGTCGGACAGACGATGGCGACCTGCTGACCCGTCATGGCCACGACGAAGGCGGCGCGCAGGGCGACTTCCGTCTTGCCGAAGCCGACATCGCCGCAGATCAGACGATCCATCGGCGTGCCCTTGCCCAGGTCCTCCAGCACGTCGCCGATGGCGTTCAGCTGATCGTCCGTCTCCTCATAGGGGAAGCGGGCGCAGAACTCGTCGAACAGGCCTGCGGGCGGCACGATGGCGTCGGACACCCGCAGCGCCCGCTTGGCGGCCAGGGCGATCAGCCCCTCAGCCATGGCGCGCAGGCGCTCCTTGGCCTTGGCCTTGCGAGCCTGCCAGCCCGCGCCGCCCAGACGGTCCAGTTGAACCCCTTCGGCGTCCGTGCCGTAGCGCGTCAGAAGGTCAATGTTTTCAACTGGAAGGTAGAGCTTGCTCTCACCTGCATAGAGGAGTTCGAGGCAGTCGTGCGGGGCCTCCTGAATCTCCAACGTCCGCAGGCCCTCATAGCGGCCGATGCCGTGATCCAGGTGGACGACCAGATCGCCTGCCGTCAGGGCCGAGGCCTCGGCCAGGAAGTTCGACGCCCGCCGCTTGCGCCGTGGCCGCGCCAGCCGGTCGCCCAGAATGTCGGTCTCGGAGATAACGGCCAGATCGTCGGTGACGAAACCATGCTCGACCGGCAGCACCGCGCGCAGATAGACGCCCTCGGGCGCGGCCCGCACATCGTCCCAGTCGCGCACCGCCACGACGTGCGTCAGGCCATGGTCGCCAAGCATGGCGGCCAGACGCTCGGCCGAGCCTTCGGACCATGAGGCGAACAGCACACGCTTGCCCTGCCCCTTCAGCGCCTCGGCGTGCTGGGCCACGGCGGCGAACAGGTTCACGCTGTCCTGCGACCGTTCGGCGGCGAAGCTGCGGCCCAGACGGCCGCCGGCGTCCTCGCTCGAACCGGCGGCCAGCGGCGACAGGCGGCGCACCGCGCGGCCGGCCAGCGCGCTATTCCAGTCGCTGTCGTCCAGATAGAGCCGGGCGGGCGGCAGGGCGCGGTAGGCGGCCCCGCCCTTGCCGCGCGCCGCCTCCTTGCGCGCCTCATACGCGTCGACAGTCAGATTCCAGCGCTCGCCCCGCGCCTGCTCCGTCTGGCTGTCGAGGAAGACCGGCGACGCGTCCGGCAGATAGTCGAACAGCGTATCCAGTCGGTCGTAGAACAGCGGCAGCCAGTGCTCGACGCCTTGGCGACGCGCGCCTTCGCTGACGGCGGCGTACATCGGCTCGTCGCCGGGGGCGCCGAACAGGTTCAGATAGCCGCTGCGGAAACGCGAGATGGCGTCGGCGTCCAGCAGCACCTCCGACACCGGCGACAGCGAAACCGCCTTCAACTGGCGCGTCGAGCGCTGGGTCTCGGGATCGAAGGCGCGGATCGATTCCAGCTCGGAACCGAACATGTCGAGGCGCACAGGCTCCTCGAAGCCCGGCGGGAAGACGTCGATCACCCCGCCTCGAATGGCGTATTCGCCACGCTCAGACACGGTCGAGGCCCGCATATAGCCGTTCGTGGCGACATAGCGTTCCAGAGCCGCCGTATCGAGATCGGCGCCGACCTTGGCGGCGAACCCCGCGCCAGTCACTGCGCTGCGCGGCGGCGTGCGCTGGGCGGCGGCGGCGACAGTGGCGACCACCAGCAGCGGCGTCCTGTCCGCCGGATCGCGCGCTGCCAGCCGCGTCAGCGTCGCCATGCGCTGGGCCGCAACCGACGCCGTCGGGCTCAGCCGGTCATAGGGCAGGCAGTCCCATGAAGGATATTCAAGGACTTCAACATCCTTGGCGAAGAAACGAAACGCCTGAATGAAGTTTCCCGTACGTTGATAATCGCGCGCCACGAACAGGGCGGTCCCGCCCTGCGCTTTGATGCGATCAGCGACGATCAGGGCGTCCAGTCCCTCAGGCGCGCCGCCCAGCTCCATGTCGGCCCGCGCCGGCGCGCCGTCCATCAGCCGATGCCCTTGGCGACTTCGGCCGCAACGTGCTCGCGCATGAAGGCGCGGATGCGGGCGATCATCGGCCCGTCGAACTCAGGCGGGGTCGGCTCGCGCTCGATGATCCAGGCGTAGAGGTATTGATCCTCTTCATCCAGCAGGGTCTCGAGTTCGGTCAGTTCGTCGTCGTTCAGAGTCGGCGCGACCTGATCGGTGAACGGCCCCAGCACCATGTCGGCCTCGCGAAAGCCCCGGCGCCAAGCGCGGAAGGACAGGCGCCCCAGGCGCGTCTTGCGGTCGTCGGTGTTCTGGGCGTCCTCAGGACGTGCGTCGATATCGGCCACGCTGTTTCCTTGCCTGTCCGTTCACTTCGGTAAGAGGCGGATCAGATAGCGTTCCAGACGCCGCTGCGCCAGCTATGCTGCATCATCATGAGGCCCGAGATTCTCTTTCCCCTGTTCGCGGACATCACCACGCTGAAAGGCGTGGGGCCGCGCAGCGCGCCCCTGGTGCAGAAGGTGGCGGGTCCACTGGTGCGCGACGTGCTGTTCCTGTCGCCCAGCGGCGTGATCCAGCGGCGCCGCACCACGGCGATGGAGGCCGCCGATGGCGAGATCGGCGTCTTCGAGGTGACGATCGACCGTCTCATCCCGCCGCACAAACACGGCGCGCCGATCAAGGTGCGCGCCATCGACGATACCGGCTTCATCCATCTGATCTGGTTCGCGGGTTCGCCGCGCCATATCGAGAGCCTGGCCCCGCGCGGCTCGCGTCGTCTGGTGACCGGCAAGGTCGAGCGCTTCAACAGCGAAGTCCAGATCGCCCACCCCGACTACATCCTGCCGGTCGAGAAGGCGGACGAGATTCCGCTGTCCGAGCCCGTCTATCCGGCGACGCAGGGGCTGACCTCACGCCAGATCCGCAAACTGGCGCAGGGCGCGCTGGCCCTCGCGCCCGAGCTTCCCGAGTGGCAGGAACCGAACTGGCTGGCGGCGCGGCGCTGGGCCGGCTGGCGCCCGGCGCTGGAGGCCCTGCACGCCCCGTCGAACGAGGCCGATCTGACGCCGGACGCCCCGGTGCGCCAGCGTCTGGCCTATGACGAACTGTTCGCGCACCAGTTGGCCTTGGCGCGCCGCCGTCGCGCCCGCCAGATCACGTCCGCCGCCCGCATCACGCCGGGCGAAGCTTCCGCTCGCCTGCTGGCCGCCCTGCCCTTTAGCCTGACCGGCGCGCAGGAACAGGCCGTCGCCGAAATCCGCGCAGATCTGAGTTCCGGCGAGCAGATGGGGCGGCTGCTGCAGGGCGACGTCGGTTCCGGCAAGACGGCCGTCGCGGCGCTGGCTCTGGCCGATGCCGCCAGCAGCGGCTTTCAGGCCGCCCTGATGGCGCCGACCGAGATTCTGGCGCGCCAGCATTACGACAAGCTGTCGCCCCTGCTGGATCAGGCGGGCGTGTCCAGCCTGTTGCTGACCGGCCGCGACACCCCGGCCGAACGGCGCGTCAAGCTGGCCGCGCTCGCCTCCGGCGAGGCACAGGTCGCCATTGGCACCCACGCCCTGTTCCAGGACGCGGTGCAGTTTCACCGGCTGGCGCTGGCTGTCATCGACGAGCAGCACCGCTTCGGGGTGCGCGAGCGCCAGCGTTTGCAGGCCAAGGGCGATCCGGCTCTGGGCGGCGTCCATCTGCTGACCATGTCGGCCACGCCGATCCCGCGCACGCTGGAGCTGACGCAATACGGCGAACTGGAAGTCAGCCGCCTGATGGAGAAGCCGCCGGGCCGCACGCCCGTGACCACGGCCGTCCTGCCGCTGGCGCGCATCGGCGAGGTGGCGAAGCGGCTGAAGGCGGCCGTCGAAGCCGGCGCCCAGGCCTACTGGATATGCCCTTTGGTGGCCGAATCCGAAGCCATCGACCTGGCCGCGGCCGAGGATCGGGCCGAAGACCTGCGCAAACTGCTGGGAACCGAGGTCGGCCTCGCCCACGGCCAGATGCCGGGCGTCGAGCGCGAGGCCGTGATGGCGCAGTTCGCGGCGGGGCGTCTGCCCGTTCTGGTCGCCACGACCGTGGTCGAGGTCGGCGTCGACGTGCCCAACGCCTCCATCATGGTGATCGAACACGCCGACCGCTTCGGTCTGGCCCAGCTTCACCAGTTGCGCGGGCGCGTGGGACGCGGCGCCAAGGCCAGTTCCTGCATCCTGCTGTACGGCGGCGAGGACGGCGCCCTGGGCGAAACGGCGAAGGAGCGGCTGGAGACCCTGCGCCGCACCGAGGACGGCTTTGTCATCGCCGAGGAAGACTTCCGCCTGCGCGGCGGCGGCGACCCGCTGGGCCTGAAACAGAGCGGTTTCCCGGCCTATCGTTTCGCCGATCCGATCCGGCATCGGTCGCTGCTGCTGGCGGCGGCGGACGATGCGCGCCTGCTGCTGGGCCGAGATCCCGACCTGACCAGCGAGCGCGGTCAGGTCGTGCGTCTGCTGGAAGCCCTGTTCGACTGGAAAAACGAACGCCCCTCAGCGGACTGAGGGGCGTCGTAAAACTCAGCGAGACTTTAAAGCGATCAGCCTGCGTTGCGGGCGATGCGTTCGACTTCCTTGCGGACCTGCGCCTCGACGATGGCAGGCAGGTTGGCGTCCAGCCAGTCCTTCAGCATCGGGCGCAGCATCTCGCGGACCATGGCCTCGACCGTATTGC
Organism: Brevundimonas sp. LPMIX5; assembly: GCF_003576505.1. Classification (NCBI taxonomy): domain Bacteria; kingdom Pseudomonadati; phylum Pseudomonadota; class Alphaproteobacteria; order Caulobacterales; family Caulobacteraceae; genus Brevundimonas; species Brevundimonas sp. LPMIX5. The sequence continues at coordinate 155,692 of NZ_QWTZ01000002.1, read as the reverse complement.
CGCTCATGAAGTTCATGTCAGCGGCCGAGGCGACCGGCGCAGGCTCGGGCTTCTGGAAGCTGGCGGCCAGACCGGCGAAGGCCGAAGCGGCGCTGGCGGCGGCGGTTTCGCCGACCAGGGCGTCCGTCTCAGGCGCGACGGCGACCGGCGCAGGCTCGGGTGCGACAGCGGGCGCCTCGACCGGGAAGGGTGCTGCGTCGGCGACGTCCAGATCGCCAATGGCCTCGGCGGCCGGGGCCTCATAAGGCTCGGTCAGCTCAAGCACATCTTCCTCAGCGGCGGCGATAGCCGGGGGCGCTTCAGGTTCGGGTTCGGGCGCAGGTTCCGGCTCGGGCGCTGCGGCGGTTTCAGCCGGGGCGTCGTCTTCAGAAATAATCCGGCGAATCGACGCCAGGATTTCTTCCATCGTGGGTTCCTGAGCGGACTGGTCGGTCATGTCGGAGCCTTCAACCTCGGTGCTCGATCTCGGTCATCACCCGTTGAGCCGGAAACGGCGCAGGGCGAACGGGCGCGGCCGGTACAGACTCGCCTCGCCCCTGCCCTGTCGTCGCATCAACCTCGGCCGGAATCAACGGACGTTTTCACGCGCCCGCTTCGACGAAGCGTCAGCCTTGCGGCGCTGTGCGGACGACTTCGCCCTTCAACTGGCGGTCCACCGGGGCGTCTTCGGCGTCCGCAGCGGGCGTCACAGCCGGCGCGGCGACGCGATCCAGCGTCTCCAGCAGGCCGTCCCACGGCAGGGCGCCGCGATTGCGGATGGCGTTGTAGTTGTCAGCCGGATCATAGGCGTCGATGGCCGGATCCAGATTGGGGCCGCCCAACCGCCCCATCGCCGCCAGCAACTGAGCCTGAGCCACGTATTCATTGCGGCGCGCGCTGGCCAGGGCGACCTCTGCGCTACGCAGTTCCAGTTCGGCGTTCAGCACGTCCAGCGTGGTGCGCAGGCCGACCTGCGCTTCCTGGCGGACGCCCTCGGCGGCGACCGAGGCGGCGCGTACGCCTTCCTGGCCAGCGGCGACGCTGGACTTGGCCGAAGCGCTCTGAGCGTAGGCTGAGCTGACCGATTGCAGCACGGTGCGGCGCTGGCCCTCGACGTTGATCTGGGCGGCGTTGGCGCGCTCCAGAGCCTGTGCGACGCGCGACCGGTTCAGCCCGCCCGTGAACAGGGGCACCGAGACCGAAGCCCCTGCGGTGAAGCTGGTGCGATCCGACAGGTCAAAGCCGGACAGGTCGTTGGCAGTCCCGCCGTAAGAGGCCGTCAGCCGCGCCGAAGGCAGATACTCCGAGCGCGCGGCCGCCACGTTCGCCTCGGCCGCCTGCTGGGCGTAGAGGGCGGCCAGAACACCGGGGTTTTCAGCCAGGCCGACATCCATCGCCGCATCGAAGTCCGAGGGCAGCCCGGGCAGGACCGGCAAGGCCTGAAGGTTGGACGGCGCCTGCCCCACCACGGCGGCGTAGGCCGCGCGCGAGACCGACAACTGCGCCTGAGCCCCGGCCAGGTCGGATTCGGATTGCGCCAGACGGGCTTCTGACTGGGCCACGTCGGTGCGGGTGATCTCGCCCACTTCAAAACGGGCGTTCGATTCGTCCAGCTGGCGGCGCAGGACCTGCAGGTTCTCCTGGCGGATACGCAGGATCTCCTGGCGGATACGCAGGATCTCCAGATCGCGCACCACATCGGCGTAGGCCTGGACGACCGAAGTCATCACCTGCTGCTCGACCTGACGCAGGTTTTCACGGCCCGCCATGACGTTGGCCTCAGCAGCCGAAATGCCGTGCGACACCCGGCCTGCCGTCCAGATGTTCTGGCTCAGGCTGACGCTGGCGCTGGCGCCGTCGCTTTCGATCGTGCCGCCGCTGGTGGCGGTGCTGCCCGGCAGCGTGCCCGTGGCGTCCGGCACGCCGTCCCCGTTCGTATCGATCGGGATGGTCTGGCCGGGAATGGTCGTGGTCACGCGATCCGTGCGCGTGCGGCTGTAATCAACGCCCGCAGAGGCGTTGATGGTCGGCCGCAGCCCGGCGCGCGCCTGAACAATGGATTCGTCCAGGGCGCGTTGATTGGCGCGCTGGGCCAGCAGGGACGGATTGGTCCGATAGGCCAGACCGATCGCTTCCTGAAGCGACTCGGCCAGAACCGGCGTCGCCCCCATCGTCAATGCGACCAGTGCGACCGAAGCGAGCGCGCGCGAGCGTTTCAACATGAACCTGTCCCTGCCTGACGCCCCCGTTCGGCGCGCCTGTAGTGCCTTCTAACGGCGTAGTTGGCGGCTAGCCTCGCCCGACGCCAGTTAAGTTTTTTTCACGCAGTGCAACGTCTGTTCCGTCGCACAAGAGGCGCTAGAGCGCAAAAGCAGGCGCCGGCGTCATTTCCGGCAGCAGGTCAGGCGCCGCATCGAACAGTTCGCGGCGCGACACGCCTTCACGGCCGCGCACATAAAGAACCGCCGCGCCGCTGGCGCCGTCGCGCTCCACCACGGCCAAGCGGCCGCCGGGACGCAGGGCCGCGATCCAGGATTCGGGACGCTCGATCACCGCGCCTTCGCTGACGATCAGGTCATAGCCTTCGCCTTGCGGCTGGTTCATCGGCGCGACCGCCGTCTCGACTCCAGCCTCGGCCAGAGCGGCGCCGACCACCTCGAGCACGGCCGCATCTGATTCCTGCGCCGTCACCTTCAGGCCCATGTCCGCCAGCACGGCGGCAGCGTAGGGCGCCGCAATCGCCAGCGCCTTCTCGCCCGCACGGGCGTCCAGCCCCTGCAACAGCTTGGCCACATCGCGCGGCAACATCAGACGGCGACCGTTCGCGATCTCAGGCTCGACATCGGCATAGGCCGAGAAGGCGCGGTCAGGGGCGCAGAATCGCTCGCGCTGCACAGCGCCGATGGCGGCGTGCAGTTGGCGGTCGGTGACGTCGTTCACGCGGACCTGCGAGTCCAGCATCACCTTGCGGGCGGCGGCGAAATCCATAATCCGAAGTCCTTCAGGTCGGCTTAGGCGAAGAAATGTGACGCGCTTATAGGTCCGTGCGTTGCAGCGGACAATCCGATCTGATAGCTGACGGCCCTCGCGATGGCGGGGCCTCTGGAAACGGAGGCCGCGGCCTGATGGCGGAGTGGTGACGCAGAGGACTGCAAATCCTTGCACCCGGGTTCGATTCCCGGTCAGGCCTCCATCGCGATGAAACATCGAGAAAGCCGTCCTTCGGGGCGGCTTTCTTGCTTTCAGCCGTGCGCCAGCCTCGCCGTCGTCACGTGATGCAGGGCCACGGCGCTGGTCGCCGCCACGTTCAGCGAATCGAATCCGCCCGCCATGCGGATGCCGACGGGGCGGCAGCGCGCGATGATCTCCCCCGGCAGACCCGGCCCCTCGCTGCCCAACAGAATCGCAGTGCGCGGCGCCGGTTTCAGTTCGGCCAGCGTTTGATCCGCCGACGGCGTCAGCGCCAGCACTTCGAATCCCCTGCCCTGCAGCAGGTCGATCATGCTCCCTGCCTCCAGCCCCGTCGCCATAGGCGTACGCAGGACCGCGCCGACCGACACCCGGATCGCCTTGCGGTAAAACGGATCGCAGCAGGTCCGATCCAGCAGCACCGCCCCTGCGCCAAAGGCGGCGGCGTTGCGAAACAGGCCGCCCATGTTGTCGTGATTGCCGATCCCGCAGGCCATCACGACGACGGCTCGATCCGGCAGGCTGTCCAGCAGAGCGTCCGGGTCGACCGGATTCGGCTTGCGCCCCAGGGCGAGGATGCCCCGGTGCAGGTCAAACCCCGCCACAGCGTTCAGAACCGCTTGGGGCGCCACATGGACGGGCACGTCCGCTGGAAGACGCTCCAGCACGTCTCTCACCCCCTCCAGCCGCTTCTCGGCGATCAGAACCGATACCGGCGCACAAAGAGAGGCCCCGGACGCCAGGACGCGCAGAACCACCTCTCCCTCGGCGACGAACAGCCCCTGCCGCCCGGTCAGGTCGCGTTCCTTCACATCGCGAAAGGCGGCGACGTGGGGATCATCAGGATCGAAAACAGTGATCGGAGTCATGCCGCCCCTTGTAGCGCAGGGCTTTGCGAAAAAATTTGGCGATTTCTGCGTTTTACCCGTTGCATGAATCGAAAAGGCGCTGCTATACGCCGGCCTCCCCCGAGGGGATGTTCCGCGGTAGCTCAGTGGTAGAGCAGCCGACTGTTAATCGGCTGGTCGTAGGTTCGAATCCTACCCGCGGAGCCACTCGGGGGATTGAATTCCCTAGACAATCTGACCAAGAGATCGGAGCCCTCCGTTCTAGCTTGGCCGTTTAGAACGGCGTTTAGAACGGTACTTTTGGACGAAATCGTCCCAGGTTCCCGCTCGCTTCACATTGTCTTGAGCGCGAAGCCCAACCGCGTCGTTACGGTGATGAAGTAGCGGGGCGGATCCCCGGCGCTTCCAAGGCATGATCGATCTCCTTTCAGGGAGGCATCATGGGACAGTTTCCGGTGAAGCGATTTCTGCGCACGCCTGAGGCGGGTCGGTATCTCGGACTATCCGGCCGCACGCTCGAAAAGCATCGCACCTATGGCACAGGCCCCGTCTATCGGAAGCTTGGCGGCAGGGTCGTCTACGATATGGAAGACCTTGCCGCGTGGGCCGATCGCGGCCTCCATCGATCGACCAGCGAATCCCACCTGGGTCCTCACCCCGCAGCTCCGCGTGGGGAAGGCGCGCCTCTCGCCCGACACTGAGAGACTGCAGGATAGAAGGGAGGTGACGAAATCGCCCTTGGTGCCCGTGCTACAGACCCTCGAACGACCCCACTCCTCCCAAAGGACCTCATGGCGCGACAACCCAAGATTTCGACCAGGCTTTCCGCAGCCAACCTCGTCCATCTCGGGGCGCCCCGCCTGGCGGACCTGCTGATCGAGGCCGGCGCCGGGAACGCCAATCTCAAGCGCCGCCTTCGTCTTGAACTGGCGGCTGACGCAGGCCCAGACCTCCTCGCCCTTGAGATCGACAAGCGCATCACCGCCGTCTCCGTCGCCCGCACACGTGTATCCTGGCGCAAGCGCGGCGAACTGATCGATGATCTGAACACGCACCGCAACATGATCGTGGAGCGCCTGGCGCCCGAGGCCCCCGGCGAGGCGCTCGCCGTCCTCATTCGCTGGTTCGACCTCTATCCTGGCCTGGCCGCCCGCGTGAAGGACACCAAGGGGGAACTGCCCGCCGCCTTCGAGGCCGCCGCGCCGGATCTCTTCGCTCTCGCCGAGACCGTCGACGATCAGGCGTTGCGCGACCTGATCGACGCTCTGGGCCGATGTCCGCAGGATTACGCGCGCTGGATCTCCGCCGGCGGCGACGCCCTCCGTCCTCGTGCGGCGCGCCGGCTGCTTGACAGCCTGGACGCCTCGGCCGGAAAGACCCCGTCGGGCCGCAACCTGCTGCGCCGCCTGGCGGACAAGGCGGAGGACCTCGACCTCTGGCTCTCGCTCGTCACGCCCGAGCAGGCCGAGTCGCCCGACATCGCCGCCGACATCGCCCGCCGTCTCCTTGCCGCGGGACGCGTCGCGGAAGCCCGCGCCGCCCTTGAAGGCGCCCTACACCCTTCGGCGCTCAATCGTCGCTGGACCTTCGGCCACAACCCGACGGACGGCGCCCCGCGCCTGTCCCCCGCCTGGGAAGCCGCCTCCATCGAAGTGCTCGACGCCGAAGGACACCGCCAGGAGGCCCAGGATCTGCGCTGGAGCCTGTTCGAGCGCGACCTGTCGGCGCCCGTTCTTCGGGATTACCTCTCACGACTGCCCGACTTCGATGATGTCGAGGCCCTGGACCAGGCGTTCGCCCACGCCGCGACCCATCCGGACTTTGAGGCGGCCATGCGGCTGCTGATGGACTGGCCCGCCCACAGGGAGGCGGCGGCGCTCGTCCTGGCGCGCCCCCGTGAAGCCCGGCAACTCCGCCTCCAGGCGGATGACTGGACGTCACGCTTGGCCCAGCGCTATCCCGAAGCCGCCGAAATCCTCACAAATTAGGTGCACGTTTCAGGATAGTGTTCTGAAAGTAATGGAGTAGCGCAGGGCTGTCATCGGCGAGATCGAATGCTGCCAATCCCGCCGCGCCTCGCCGGAAAGTCGATAGACAGAGCCCGGACCCAGCGTCGCGCCGGCGCGACGCCACTGAGCCGTCTCCTTCCGGCGAAAGCGCATGACGCAGGGCGCGATAAGGGAGATGCCGAGGATCTCCCCATAGACCGGCCGGTCGCGATGCCAGCCGATCCCCGCACCAGGGACATATTCGTTGACGAGGGCTTGGACGAAAGGCCCGTCATCAAGACCCAGCCGTCCGGCCAGACGCCGTAACAGATGCTGCAGGAAGTCCGGCCAGGGCTCGGCCGTCTCCAGCTCGCGCCGCTCCGGATCATGGCGGCGCCCGAAGGCGGCGATCCGCCGGAAGCCCTGATAGCCAATGTGCTCATAGGGCCTGAAGTTCAGCCGCTGCAGTTGCTCTACCACCGCCGCCTGCTCGGGTGCCGACAGGGTATCCGGCCAGTAGTCGAAGCCGAACGGAACGACGGGCCCGGGGGCTTGACCGAACAGGTCGGCCTGGAACATCGCCGTCACAACGCCAGCTCGCCCGGAGCCGCCTTAGGCGAGGCCTTCTCCAGATTGGACAAGGTCACGCCGACAAGCCGCACGCCTCTTGTCGGCGGATAGAGGGATCGCACCAGAAGGCGCGCGATCTCACGCAACCGCGCTTTCGAGGTGACCGGCTCCTTGAAGGACCGGCTGCGGGTCGACTGCTGGAAGTCCGCCCATTTGACCTTCACCGTAACGGTCCGGCCGAGCGACCCTGCCTTTTCGCACCAGGCCCAGACATCATCGGCCATCTGATTCACCCCGGCCTCGATCGCTGCGGGATCGACCAGGTCGCCGGCGAAGGTGGTTTCCGATCCGCTGGACTTACGTTCGCGGTTCGGATTGACGGGACGATGATCCTCTCCCCGCGCTACGCCGTAATACCAGGCGCCCGACTTGCCGAAATGATGCTGGAGAAAGGCCAGGGACTGATGTCTCAGGTCTGCGCCGGTTTCGATGCCCAGGCGGTTCATCTTCGCCGCCGTCACCGGCCCTACGCCATGGAAACGCTTGACCGGCAGAGCCTCCACGAAGGCTTCTCCCCGCCCCGGCGCGACCACGAACTGGCCGTTGGGCTTGCGCTGGTCCGAAGCCAGCTTGGCCAGGAATTTGTTGTAGGACACGCCGGCAGACGCCGTCAGGCCGGTCTCCCGGAGAATTCTTGACCGGATCTCCTCGGCCGTCGCGGACGCCGTCGGCAGTCCCCGGATGTTGGCCGTGACGTCGAGATAGGCCTCATCCAGGGAGAGCGGTTCCATCAGGCGCGTATAGTCGGCGAAGATGGCGTGGATCTGCGCCGAAACGGCTCGATAAACCTCGAAGCGCGGCGGCGTGAAGATCAACTCGGGGCATTTGCGTAAGGCCGTGCTTGAAGGCATGGCCGAGCGCACCCCGAAGCGGCGCGCCTCATAGCTGGCGGCGGCGACCACGCCGCGCGGGGCGGCATGGCCGACGGCGACGGGACGACCACGCAGGGCGGGGTCGTCCCTCTGCTCCACCGAGGCGAAGAAGGCGTCCATGTCCACATGGATGATCTTACGGGGGGCAGCGACGTCCATGGACCTCGCCTAGCAAAACGCGAACAAAATGGGAACATTTCTGTCTGTCATATGAACGCATTCCGCCCGAAACGCCTTTACGGCGTCATGCGGCCTCGTCCCAGACGCGGTTCAAGACCTGGGCCGCCAGCGCCGCCTTATCCTGCGGGAGAAAGCGTCCGTAGTGGGCGGCCACCGTGGCCGGCGTATCCTGAATGGCGTAGCTGGCCTGTTCGTAGGAGCCGGTCTGCTTCAGCACATGTGTTGGCCAGGACATCCCTCACATTGTGCGGTCCATGAGGAAGCAGCCCGATGCAGTCGATGGGAGTTCTCGCCGTGCCGACGGATCTGGAGATCCAGGGCGGCATGGAAGTCCCTGGGGTCTTCATGGACTTCCCACAAGCTGACGGGATGGGTGACGATGGGCAGCGGCGGCCTGCCCCTTTTTCTCTGAACGGACGCATCAACTGACGAACCGTCTACAAACTTTGGATCGAGCACAAAAACTCCACTGGAAACATCGTCTTCGGACGACGGTGGAGAGACGTTTCAGAAGTGGCTTCCCCCTAAATGTCGATGCGATCATGCGAGCGGATATGAGGACAACAGGCCTTCCCGACAGCCCCGCTTGACTCCCCCCGGGGCACCGAGCGCATATAGAACAAATGAAGAACATTTGTTCGCGATCTGACACGCTGACCACGCTGAAGACCCGTCTTGAGGCCCTGGAGAGGTCAGGCGGACGTTGGGTCCGCGCGGCTGCGCGTAATGCGGGCGACGATGCCTTCGCGCCCTTAGCCACAGGCGTGATCCACGACCTCTACGCCTCCGCGCCGGCCGACGCAGTAGCCGTCAACACCTTCGGGCTGGGAATGGCGTTGCGGGCGGCGGAGGGGCGGCCCATCGTCTGGGGCCTACATGAGATGATGGCCCAGGAGGCGGGGCGGCCGCATGGGCCGGGCCTGCATGAGATGGGCTTGCCGCCGCGCGACCTGCTGCTGGTGCGGACGCGCGACGTGCAGACCCTGCTGGCCGTCGGCGAAGAGGCCCTGCGGAGTCCTGCCGTGGGCGCGGTGCTGCTGAGCGCCTGGGGCGAGGCCAAGGCCTTCAGCCTGACGGCCAGTCGCCGACTGACGCTGGCGGCAGAGACGGGGGGCGCGACCCTGTTCCTGGCGCGGGCGGGCGCCTTGCCCTGCCCCAGTGCGGCCGAGACCCGCTGGTCGGTGGGTTCTTACGCTTCAGAACCTCTGGAAGGCGGAGCGCCCGGACGACCGTCTTTTTCGGCGACCCTGCTGCGGCGGCGCGGCGGCGGGGCGACCGGAACCTGGATCATGGAGTGGGATCGTGAACAGCGAACCTTCCGCCCGCCCGCGCCGCTATCTGGCGGTCTGGTTCCCCTGGCTGCCCAGCGACCGACTGCGGCGTCAGGAGCAGCAGGACGACGCGCCGCCTGAGGATGCGCCGCCCGTCGTCCTGGCCGAGAAGATCAAGGGCGCGCTGCGGCTGGCGGCCGTCGATCCGGAGGCGGCGCGGGCGGGGCTGACCCCCGGCCTGGCCCTGGCCGACGCGCGGGCGCGGACCCTTGCCTTGCGCGTCGTCGCCCATCGACCGGACCTCGACGACGCCCTGCTGGCGCGGGTGCTGGAGGATTTCGGCCGCTTCACCCCCATGATCGCGCTGGACCCGCCCCATGGCCTGATGCTGGACGTGACCGGCTGCACCCACATGTTCGGTGGAGAGACGGGTCTGATGCGGACGGTCCAGGTGCGGGCCGAACGCGCCGGACTTCAGACACGATGCGCCCTGGCCGCCACGCCCCAGGTCGCGCGCGCCCTAGCCCGTTTCGGACCCGGCGGTCGGTTCGAGCCCGGCCAGGACCGCGCCGCCGCGCGCCGCCTGCCGGTCGCCGCGCTGGAGCTATCGGACAAGGAGGACGAGGCCCTGCGCCGTCTGGGCCTGAAGCGGCTGGGCGATCTGGACGACCGGCCCCGCGCGCCCCTGGCCGCCCGCTTCGGCGCCGATTTTCCGGCCCGGCTGGCGCGGGTTCTGGGCGACGAGGACATGCGCATCACCCCGCATCGTCCGCCCGCCCCCGTGGTGGTCGACCGCGTCTTCTTCGAGCCGATCTCTGCGCCCGAGGACGTGGAGCGGGTTCTGTCCGACCTGCTGGTCGAGACCATGGACCAGTTGGATCAGACCGGCCTGGGCGGCCGCGCCTTCGAGGCCGGCTTCTATCGCGTGGACGGCGAGACGCGCCGCATCGTCGTCCGCACCGGCCGTCCGACCCGCGACGCCCCCGCGACCCTGCGGCTGTTCCGCGAACGGATGGCGGCCCTTGCCGCCCCACTAGACCCCGGATTCGGATTCGACCAGATGCGGATGTCCGTGCCTTGGACCCAGGTTTTGGCGCCGACCCAGCAGGGGCTGGAGCGCGAGACGCCCGGCGAGGAGGCCTTCAGCCGCCTGATCGATCGGCTGACCGCGCGTCTGGGGCCGGAGGCGGTGCTGCGCTTCGAGCCCTTCGCCTCGCACATTCCCGAACGCGCGGCGCGACTGGTCCCGGCCGCCGCCCGTCATGGCGACGAGACCTGGCCCGACCTTGATCCCGACGATCCGCCCTTGCGGCCGCTGCAGATGTTCGACCCGCCCCAGCCGGTCGAAACCCTGGCCGAGGTCCCTGACGGCTATCCGCTGAAGTTCCGCTGGCGCCGCGTCCTGCACGAGGTGACGCGCGCCGAAGGTCCTGAGCGGATCAGCGGCGAATGGTGGCGCGCGCCGGGCCAGCGCACCCGTGACTACTACCGGGTCGAGGACCGGGACGGCCGTCGCTTCTGGCTGTTCCGCCAGGGCCTCTATGGCGAGACGCCCGAACCGCGCTGGTTCATCCACGGCCTGTTCGCATGAGGAGGCTCGACCCTTGCGGCGACTACGCCGAACTGGCGACGGCCAGCAACTTCTCCTTCCTGCGCGGCGCCTCGCATCCCAAGGACCTGGTGCTGACGGCGATCCTGCGCGGCCACGCCGGACTGGGGCTGGCCGATCGCAACACCGTGGCGGGCGTGGTGCGGGCCTGGAGCGCGCTGAAGGAGATACGCATCGAGGGCTTGGCCCCGCCGGACAGGATGCGCGACGGCGGCAGTCCCGGCGAGGTCGCCTTCATCGAGAACCCGTTGAACGATCCGGCCCTGTCCGAAGAGGTGAAGCGCCGTGCGGCGAACTTCCGCCTGCTGACCGGGACGCGGCTGATCTTCAACGACGGGACGCCGGACGTCATCGCCTATCCGGAGACGCGGGCGGGTTGGGGTCGGCTGACGCGTCTGCTGACCCTGGGCAATCGCCGCGCGAAGAAGGGCGAATGCGAGATCGGCCTGCGCGACCTGCTGGCCGATCCGGAGGACCTGCTGCTGATCCTCGTCCCGCCGGACCGGCTGACTGGGCTGGAAGAGGTGCTGGCACGCATGAACGCGGCGGCGCCGGGCGCAGTCTGGCTGGGCGCCGCCCTGCACAAGCGCGGCGACGACCGGCGCCGGCTGGCCCGCCTCAAGGCCATGGCGGAGCGGGCCCAGGTTCCCCTGCTGGCGCTCAACGACGTCCTCTACGCCGGCCCCGAAGACCGCGACCTGCAGGACGTCCTGACCTGCATCCGCGAAGGCGCGACCATCGAAACCGCCGGCCGCCGACTGGAGGCCAACGCCGAACGCTGGCTGAAGCCCGCAGACGAAATGGCGCGGCTGTTCAAGGACGCGCCCGAGGCGGTGACCGAGGCGACCGCCTTCCTGTCGCGGGCGACCTTCGATCTGAGCGACCTGAAGTATGAATACCCCGAGGAGCCCGTACCGCCGGGCGAAACACCTCAGGGCTGGCTGGAAGAACTAGTGCGTCGCCGCACCCTCCTCCGTTATCCGGACGGCGCGTCGCCCAAGGTCACGGCCCTGCTTGCGAAGGAGTTGGCCTTCATCGCCGATCGCAGCCTGGCCCCCTATTTCCTAACCATCCACGACATCATCCGCACGGCCGAGGACAAGGGCATCCTGTGCCAGGGGCGCGGATCAGCCGCCAACTCGGCTGTCTGCTACGTCCTGGGCATCACCAGCGTCGATCCGGCCTGCCACGACCTGTTGTTCGAGCGTTTCCTGTCCTCCAACCGCGACGAGCCGCCCGACATCGACGTGGACTTCGAGCATGAGCGGCGCGAGGAGGTCATCCAGTACGTCTATGAGCGCTATGGCCGTCATCGCGCCGGCATCGCCGCCACCGTCATCCGCTATCGCCCCCGCAGCGCCATCCGCGAAGTCGGCAAGGTCCTGGGCCTGACCGAAGACGTCACTGCCCGCTTGGCCTCGACCCAGTGGGGCAGCTGGGGCTCCGAGATCAGCGGCCGCCAGATCGAGCAGGCCGGTCTGGACGCCGCCAATCCCATGGTTGATCGCGCCGTGCGCATGGCGACGCGCCTGCTGGGTTTTCCGCGCCACCTGTCCCAGCATGTCGGGGGCTTCGTCCTGACCCAGGGACGGCTGGACGAGACCGTGCCCATCGGCAACGCCGCCATGCCGGACCGCACCTTCATCGAATGGGACAAGGACGACATCGACGCCCTGGGCCTGATGAAGGTCGATGTCCTGGCCCTGGGGATGCTGACCTGCATCCGCAAGGCCTTCGACCTGATGAAAGCCCATTCAGGCGTCGAGCACGACCTCGCCTCCGTCCCGCCGGAGGAGGCCGAGGTCTACGACATGCTGTGCCGGGGCCAGTCCATCGGCGTCTTCCAGGTCGAGAGCCGCGCCCAGATCAACATGCTGCCCCGGCTGAAGCCGAGGGCCTTCTACGATCTGGTAATTCAGGTCGCCATCGTGCGTCCCGGTCCGATCCAGGGCGACATGGTCCATCCCTATCTGCGCCGCCGCAACGGCGTGGAAGAGGTTCACTATCCGCCCCCCGGCCGCCTCTATGGTCCGCCTGACGAGTTGAGGCAGGTGCTGCACCGGACCCTGGGCGTCCCCCTGTTCCAGGAACAGGCCATGAAGGTCGCCATGGTCGCCGCCCGGTTCTCCGACGCCGAGGCCAACGGCCTGCGCAAGGCCATGGGCACGTTCCGGGGCGACGGCACCTTGCACACTTACGAAGACCGCATGGTCGGCATGATGATCGCGCGCGGCTATGATCCAGACTTCGCGCGGCGCTGCTTCGAACAGATCAAGGGCTTCGGCTCCTACGGCTTCCCCGAGAGCCACGCCGCCAGTTTCGCCCGGCTGGTCTATGTCTCTTCCTGGATCAAGCACCGCCACCCGGCGGCCTTCGCCTGCGCCCTGCTGAACAGCCAGCCCATGGGCTTCTACGCACCCGCCCAGATCGTGCGCGAGGCGCAGGAAGTCGGCGGGGTCGAGGTGCGCCCCATCGACGTCTCGCACAGCGACTGGGACAACAGTCTGGAGGGGCCGGCGAGCACGCCCGTCCTGCGTCTGGGCCTGCGCCAGATCGACGGCTTCAAGGAGGACTGGGCCAAGGCCCTGTCGGCGGCGCGGGCCGAGGCGCCCTTCGCCGATGTCGAAACACTGGCCCGGCGCGCCGAACTGCCCGCCGCCGCCATGCGCAAGCTGGCCGACGCCGACGCCTTCCGCTCACTGGGCCAGGACCGGCGCGAGGCCCTGTGGGCGGTGCGCCGCCTGCCCGACGACGATCCCCTGCCCCTGTTCGCCGCCGCCGAGGCGCGCGAACGCGGCGCCCGGGAACTAGGGAACGAGCCCGATGCCCATCTGCCCCTTATGCCGTTGGGCGAACACGTCGCCGCCGACTACCAGAACGCGCGCCTGTCGCTGAAGGCCCACCCCATGGCCATCCTGCGCCCCGTCTTCGCCGCCGACCGCGTGCTGACCTGCGCCGAAACCGAGGCCAAGCGCGGCGGCTCCCTGGTGCAGGTCGCCGGCGTGGTCCTGGTGCGTCAGCGGCCGGGCAAGGGTAACGCCGTCTTCGTCACCCTGGAGGACGAGACCGGCATCACCAACGTGGTCCTCTGGGCGCGGATGCTCGACCAGTACCGACGCGAGATCATGGGCGCCCGCCTGATGCAGGTCGAAGGCCTGGTCGAGAAGAGCCCCGAAGGCGTCATCCATGTCGTCGCCCGCCACGTCATCGACCGCAGCGCCGAACTGTCCCGCCTGTCAGAAGACCATGAGACCGACATCCAGCTCGCCCGCGCCGATGTCATCGCCAACCCGCAACCGCCGCGACACCCGCCGCACCGGCATCCGCGTGACGTCCGCATCCTGCCGGGATCGCGGGACTTCCATTGAGTGATATAGCACGTAGAGGCGGGTACAGACTTTGGACTGCGCACAAAAGCTCCACTGGAAACAACGCCCTAAAGGCGACCCGTGGAGAGACGTATGTGCGAGCCTCAAGCCCTAAATGGTCAGACTGAGTTCTGACGGAACAGCAGCCCCTCAGTCGCCGTCGCCGTGCATTCGCGGCGCGACGCCATGCGCGAAGCGCGTGCGGCTCCGACCAACGGCGGCCTTGCCGCTATTATGCGCTCAGCTTGTGAACCTCGATCCGGCGAGACGCCGCCTCGACGCTGATTTCGAAATGCTCCGCCTGCACGACCTCGGTGATGTCGACAGGCCGATAGGCGACGATGTTGCATCCGCCTCGATGGCGCAGGCTGTCGTAAAGAAGCCCGGACGCCTGGGACGCTCGTACGCCTTCACCTAGCACCTGCGCGGCCCCGTAGCTGTTTGAGGCGTAGGCGTCGGGCAAGGCGGCCTGTCGGCCGCGAATGTCGCGATAGTCGCCGATCAAGACGGCGGTATAGTTGCGATAGGTCCGCCGCATTCCGTTCACTGATCGCGCCACGGCTTCGCGGCGCAGATGATGGCCGACTTCGGCGGCTGCGGTGACGACCGACGCCGCCGCATACCAGGCGCCGAGGTCCGGACCGTTGAACCGCATGCCGCCCGGCGCGACATGGAGGAAGGACGCCATGACGATGCTGGCGTTGGCACGGCCATAGACCCACTGATCGCGCGGCAGGCGGTCGATCCGTTCGGCGACCAGACGGTCGTTGGTCCATCCGGCCAGCTCCATCACCGCCGCGGCGTCGGCCGCCGTGGCGACGGTGTCGAACAGGCCGATCGGCGGAAAGCGCGACGGCACGAGCCGGTGGGCCGGACGGGGCGCAGCGACGAGCTTCTCCATCAGCTGAAGACGATCTCGCTGTCGTCATAGGCTTCGAACGCCGCATCGAGGGCGTTGGGGGCCATGTAGGCCCCGCCGCGCGCGGCGTCGAGGAAGCGACGCACCGTCATCAATCCATCCTGGGTCCCGTTGGTCACGAGATTGATGGGCGGATGCCCGCCGAACACCGCCGCATCGTGCGGTCGGAGCAGCCAGTGGACGCCTTCATGCTCATCGGCGAACAGGACGCCCAGGGCCTGATGGATGCCCAGCAGCGCCGAAATGCGCGTCAGTACATCGACGTCGAGCGTGATCTCGCCATGCTCGCGGGCCTGTTTGCACCAGCCCTGATAGGTCGAGCGCGACGGGTAACCGAGGATCAGGCGGCGCTGCTCCTCGTTCAGACCCCAGAGATCGGCGATGGCGGTGAATGTGCGGAGCGCGGGCGCGCTCAGACGGCGCCGGTTCGCCGGGGCGAAGCGCGCCACATCGAGGCGCGGCAGTTCCACTTGCGGATCGCGATCGGAAACGATGCCTATTGCCATAACCATCTCCCAACAGATCTGGACATAGTCCATATTCGGTCGAACATCAACCGCTGAGCCTCGGCTACGCGCGGTTCACGACGACGAAGGTTCGAAGCGCACTGTGGCGTACAGAATGGTTCTGCCACGAGGTTTGAGCACCCGTGTCCGCCGCAACACCGATCTTCGCAATCGACAATCCCGGCGGGCGCAGCAGCGGACCGCAACTGAGCGGCCAAATGACCTACCTGCATTGCAGGCCGGAGACGCCCTGGAAGGCCTCGGTCCCTAAATGCTCACGCGCAATTTCCTGCCGGCTGGGATTGAGCCGTCCCCGACCAGGGCGCGGGCTGCGGCGACAACGCGGCCTAATGAATAGGATATATATCATCGGTCGCTTTACGAAGTCGGCTGCGTGCGCTTACCTGCCCTGGGGAGGCGTTGTGGACGAATCTGAAATTACGGCAGAATCGCTGCAGCAAAGCACTCGGGCGACGCTGCTCGCTTGAGAGCCATTGCAGCGGGCTTTGATGGCCGCACCGAAAGTTGGGTCACCTTGGCCAAGATCAAGGCGATCACAGCCGGTCGTGCTCTCGAGGCTGCCCAAGCGGGCGGACAACCACCCGACTATTCCGGATCGATCGCACTGGCTGAGCCGATACGGCCTGCCGCGACCGAATGGTCGCCCTCTCCACCGTTATGCCCTGAGTGACGCGGCGTTCGCGCAGATCGAGGTGGATCTGAGGGCCAGGGCGGCCTGTATCAATGCAAAACACTCCAGCGACCACGATGCGGCCCTCTTCGTCCTCTGGGCAGCCGAATGGTTCGCCGCAACTATGCCGGCGGGCTGCAGCGTTGGGCGGATGTCGGCCATACGATCAATGTAAGCTTGGAACAGTCCTCCTGGCGGAAGCTGGCGGATCGCGGCCTGAGATACTGGCGTTTACCCGAACTCCGACTGAACGGCATGCATCGCCGACTCGCCGCGATCGCTCGCCAGGGAGGATTTCCGGTCGCGGCGATCGGCGGAGCTCAGGGCGGATGGGCCGCAAACTTTCTGCAGAAACTCATCGTGCAGCTTCTGGAGCATCCGGCGCCGACGACTGCAGTGGCGGAGGAGCTCGCCCGAGAGCACGAGCTCGCGATCCCTGGGCTATGGCGGCACGAAGAGATCTTTGCGGTCTCCGCAGAGCTCGCCATCGCCATCGTTGAACTGCGTCGTGAGGCCGAAGCAGGCGGCGTGACGGAAGGTGTCTTGATCTCAGCATGGCTGGACAAGACGCATCCCGACTGGCGCCGGAACCTGCCTCTGGCGGTCGATGACGCGGGCGCCCGCCAGCTGGTCGACGGGCTGATAAGCCTCGAGCGCCGTAAGGGCGGAGCGGGAGGAATCCTCGCTCGCCGTTTTCTCTTGGCTCAAGGGAGCGTTTGGCGCGAACAGGTAGAGTTCCACCTGGACGGAAATCTCGTCAGTGCCGATCCGTCTCATGGCTTCAAGTCGCTTGCTCGGGACTGGAGCCGTCTACGGCTGTTCGCCTCGAACGAAGCAGCCCAATACATTTCGGGCGAACTGGCGGTCGTCGAGCCCTCTCAGGACGGTCGGTGGACCTGTATGCGGTAGTCCAGGGCCTTGTCTTCCGACTTCTCGTTAGGGCTCAGGGTCGCGCTCCTGACGGTTGAGGGTCAGGGTCTTGATCGACCCGGTGTAGCCATCGCCCTGGGCGGTGAAGGTTCCGATGGCGGCCATGTCAGTCTCTCCTTGCTATCGGGCCACGCCTGTCGCGGCCTCGATGGCGATCGGGAGACCGGAGGCCGGTCGGCGCGCAGGGCGAGCGCAGGCGAACCCCCGCAGCGAAGCGGAGGACCGGAAGCGAGAGTTTCTTGTCGCGCGAGGAGGCCGTCAGGCCGGGGAAGAAAGTCGAGCGCGAGGTTGCGCTCAGCCGACCGGCTTCCGGTCAGATCCGCCTTTTCGAGAGGCCGCGCCGTGGCGCGCGCAATCAGGGGAAAGACCCACAGACCGTCGGAGCATCACGGACGCAGGCGACATGACCCCAAAGATCACGACCCTCTCTGACGCTTGGAGCCCCAAACCAAAGCAAATGTCGAAAGAGGAAAAGGTGCGGGCGTTGGAACCTCTGTGTGGAGGCCCGGGACTTTCAGGCGGCGCCGCGACGATTCTCCGGCGAACCGGCCCGTCGCGATGCCGGGCTCAAGTTGCAGGGTCGTGATCTGGCCGACCTTTATCTTCTGACTGGAATCTATCGCGCTGGAGAGATTCCGGCCGGAGCGACACGCCACACCGTGTTGGACAGATCGTCGGCCACCAGCAGAATCCGGCGCTGGGGATCAAACCAAACGCCCACGGGACGGCCGCGGGCCTCGCCATTGTCCGTCAGAAACCCGGTCAGAAAATCGACGGGCTCGCCGGCTGGTCGGCCTCCCGAGAACGGAACCCACGCAACCTTGTACCCCGCCAGATCCTGGCGGTTCCAACTCCCGTGCTGTCCGATGAAGGCCCCTTCGGTGAAGACCCCGCCGAAGCCGCCGTCCCGGGCGAAGGACAGTCCCAGGGCGGCCACATGGGCTCCCAGAGCGTAATCCGGCTTTACCGCCGTCGCGACCAGTTCGGGCTTCTGGGGCCGCACGCGCGGGTCGAGATTTTGTCCCCAGTAGCTGTATGGCCAGCCGTAGAAGGCGCCGTCGCGAACCGAGGTCAGATAGTCTGGAACGAGTTGCGGCCCGATTTCATCCCTTTCGTTCACCACGGCCCAAAGGGCGGCGCTCGACGGCTCAATCGCCAGAGCGGTGGGATTGCGAATGCCGCGGGCGATGGTTCGGCGCGCGCCTGTGGAGCGGTCGACAGCCCAAACGACCGCCCGCTCCTCCTCCACGGCCATGCCCCGCTCGCCGGCGTTGCTGTTGGAGCCGATGCCGACATAGAGTGTCGAACCGTCTGCGCTGGCGGTCAGAGCCTTGGTCCAGTGATGGTTGAGCGCGGACGGTAGACGCGTCACCTCTTCAGGCGGCGCCGTGATCCGGGTCTGCCCTTCGACATAGGGGAAGCTGACCAGAGCATCCTGCTCGGCCACGTAGATGCGGCCATCGACATAGGCCAGGCCATAAGGGGCGTTAAGACCGTCTATGAAGACTGTGCGGACTTCGGCGCGGCCGTCGTTATCGGCGTCGCGCAGCAAGGTGATGCGGTCGCCGCCGTTCACCTTGGTGTTGCCCTGCTTCTTGATGACCCCGGCGATGACGTCCTTGGGCCTCAAGGCCGGCGCGCCGCCGCCCCGTCCCTCGGCCACGAGGATGTCCCCGTTAGGCAGGACGAGCATCTGACGTGGAATACGCAGGTCCGTAGCCAGGGCCGTCACCACGAAGCCCTCGGGCGCGCGCGGCGCTTCATCGCCCCACCCGACAGGCTTGGCGATACGCATCGGCGGCAGCAGGGTTTCCCGAATCTCCGGCAAGTCAGGCTTCGGCCCGACTTCATTGATGCCTTTTTCGCTTTGACCGCAGGCGGCCAGAGCCACGACGCCTCCCAAGACGCCGTACAGAAGGACGTTTCTGCGGATCATCGGCTCGCCTCCTCGTCCAGCATTCCGGAATAGCGCAGCCATCCCGCGATCAGGGCCAGCCCGCAGCATAGAGCGGACAGGATGAAGCCAAGGGCGCCGACGGAACTCCCACCGTCCTGGCTGTGCTTGAAGGCGTTCGCCAAGCCGACAAGACACAGGGCCCCTAGAGCGCCGCTGTACAGAAGACGCAAGACGCCGCGACGGCCCCAGGCCAGGTCGATCAGGCTCCACACGAAAGCGGCTCCGCCAAACATCAGGCCGCCGACAATCGCCCAGGAAGAGAAGTTGCTCCACTGCATCTCCGCGGTCCGAAGATAGGCCGCATCCGTCGCCGTCCCGAGACTGAACAGGGCCACCGGAAAGCTCAGAATCAGCCCCTGCACGGCCCGGCCCAGGCCAGCCGTCCCGGTCACGGCCGGCTCTCGGCGAATTCGATGCGACCGACCGCGCGGGATCCACGCGCCCTCATCCGCCGTCTCAGTTGCTCGCGGATGCTCCAGCCTTCCAGATGCATCAGGTCGCTGATCGTATAGCCTTCCCGGGCAAGCGCTTCACGCACGTCGCTGACCTTGAGACAGGCATGATCTCGCTCGGCGATTTCAAAAGCGCGTTCGATGACATGGGTCTGGTTCATGGCTCCTCCTCCGTCTGATCCAATCGGCGTGGAGCCATGCGGTTCCGAGCCCGAGCGATATGACGCAGGTTAACGATGGGCCGCAGATTAGACTTTTCAGAACGCCAGCGGCGTCGTCTGCCACGTCACCCCGACGGCAGCGACGAAAGCGCCAGTCAGGGCCACGCGCCGCTCCCACCGGCCCGGTCCATCCGGGACAGGACGCCGCGCTATGACGATAGCCGCCACGGCGATCAGCGCCAGACACAGAAGACTGAAACCCAGCCCGACCCAGCGACCGGCGGCCGCCTCGGTAGAGGACCAGACATCTGCGGCGCTGGCCAGCAGATAGAGCCCCAGGAAGTGCGCGGCCCAGATCAGCAGACCCGCCGTCATGGCCAGCCAGCGCCTCACGACACGGCGCCCGGAAACAGCCGGATCAGCAGCAAGACCATCGCCGCCTGCCCCGCCGTATAAGCCAGGAAGAGGCCGATCAGGTCGACCGTGGAGGGTCGGTCGACCGACAGCCGTCCGAACGCTCGACGCAACAGGATGTAGAGGCCCATCAAGGCCCCGATCCCCGCAAAAGCGCCTGCCCAGCCCAGAAGAGCGAAGACAGCGGCGCCCTGACTGGTAGCGTCGGGCTTCAAACCAGCGGACCACCAGGCCCGAAGCTCCAACCCGACCGCCGTCGCGGCTCCGACTGCGCTGACGACCAGAAGAGCCGTCGCGAGCGTCTCAGCTCCGGTTCTCGCCCGGCGCAACACGCGCGGCGCGACTGCGGCGCACAGGCCTGCCAACGCCAGAACTCCAAGATGCAGCATCAGGGACGCCATCGCCGGCGACGCCTGCCACAGATCCGGTCGTCGGCTCCACAGGAAGACATAGGAGAAGCCCGCCAGCAGGCAGACCATCCCGCCGACGATCAACACGATCACCATGGCCCACCAGCCGTGGCTGGACGGGCCCGAGACATAGTTAGGCATGCGAATGCCCGCCCCGATATCGGTCGTCTTGCGATTGTGCGGCGCGTCCAAGAACCAGCACCAGCGCATGATGCAGTAGATCGCCAGCACCCCGCTGACTACGGCGACAGCATAGGCCTGGATCGTCAAAATGAGGAAAAAGCCCGCCGTAAACACGGCGCCGAAGACGTGCCAGGGCGACGGGCGCGGAAGACGCAAGACATACTGCGGCTCGGCGTTCAGGGGGCTGGTGACGAGGGTCTGACGCTCGCCTCCAGCCGCGCCGGGCAGGAACCAGCGCCCTTCCTCCACCTCCTTCGCCAACCCCTTCTGCTCCCACAGCGGATAGAGGCTTTTCACCACCGGGACGGATCGCACGGAATAATAGCCGCTGGGCAGCCATTCCAAGCCGGGGCCGTCGTGGATGTTGCCCGCCTCGCGCGGGCCGAAGGGGCGGAAGTTGCGGATCATATCAATGACCCATAGCAGGACCGCCAGACCGAACAGGAAGGCCCCTATGGTCGAGATGAAGTTGGGCAGGTCCCAGCCGCGTCCCGGCAGATAGGTGTAGACCCGGCGCGGCATTCCCATCAGCCCCGTCAGGTGCATCGGCATGAAAGCGATGTTGTGGCCCGCGAACATCAGCCAGAAGATCCATTTGCCCATGCGCTCGCTCAGCGGCCGTACGCTGGACATGGGCAGCCAGTAGTAGATGGCCGCGAACATGGGAAACACCATGCCGCCGATCAGAACATAGTGCAGGTGGGCGACGATGAAATAGCTGTCATGGGCCTGCCAGTCGAAGGGCACCATGGCGACCATGACCCCGGTCAGCCCCCCCATGACGAAGATGATCAGGCCGCCGACGGCGAACAGACCGGGCGTGGAGAAGCGCATCTTTCCGGCCGCTATGGTGGCGATCCAGGCGAAGACCTGCACCCCAGCGGGCACGCTGACCGCCATGGAGGCGGCGCTGAAATAGTTGATGCTGATCTGCGGCATGCCGGTGGTGAACATATGGTGCGCCCACACGCCGAAACTGATGAAGCCGGTCGCCAGCATGGCCATGACCACTAGAGGTTGGCCGACCAGCCTGGTCCGCGCCATGGCCGGGATGATGGTCGACATGGCGCCTGCCGCCGGTAGAAAGATGATGTAGACTTCCGGGTGGCCGAAGAACCAGAACAGGTGCTGCCACAGCATGGGATCGCCGCCCTTCAGCGGGTCGAAGAAGGGCCAGCCCAGCGCCCTCTCCAGTTCCAGCAGCAAGGTCGCCAGGATCACCGACGGAAAGGCGATGATGATCATGCAGGCGAAGATCAGCATGGCCCAGGCGAAGACCGGCAGTTTGTCCAGCGTCATGCCGGGCGCGCGCGTCTTCAGCACCCCGACGATGATCTCGATCGCCCCGGCGATGGCTGATATCTCGATGAAGCCGATGCCGAGCAGCCAGAAGTCGGCATTGATCCCCGGCGAATAGGTCATCCCGGTCAGCGGCGGATACATGAACCATCCCCCATCCGGCGCCAGGCCGAAAAACAGGGAGCAGAAGAAAGCCAGGCCGCCGATCAGATAGGCCCAGAAGGCATAGGCCCCCAGACGCGGAAACGGCAGGTCGCGCGCCCCCAGCATCTGCGGCAGCAGCAGCACGCCCAGCGCCTCGACCGCCGGCACGGCGAACAGGAACATCATCACCGTGCCGTGCATGGTGAAGATCTGGTTATAGGTTTCCTGCGGCAGGAAGCCGGTCATCGGCAGGGCCAGCTGCGTGCGCATCAGCAGCGCCAGCACCCCCGCCAGCACGAAGAACAGCATGGCCGCACCGACGTAGTAGACGCCGATGATGTTGTTGTTGATCGCCGTGATCCACTCGCCGGGACGGCGTGGACCGCACCAGGCGGCCTCCAGTTGCTCCAGCTCGCCGTCCGGACGCGACCCCTCGGTGGGAAAGCGATCGTATTTGCGGACGTCGAAGCCGGTTTCCGACGTCATTTCAGACTGTCCAGATAGGCGGCCAGATCGCGCAGTTCGCGTCCGGTCAGCACCGGATAGGACGGCATGCGGTTGCCCGGCTTGATGCCCTGGCTGTCGGCGATCCACCCCGCCATCGTCCCCTGATTGTTGGGCAGGATGCCCGCGCCCAGCGTCTGGCGCGAGCCGACATGGGTCAGGTCCGGCCCGGCAAGACCGTTGGCCTCGGTTCCGCGTATGGTGTGGCAGGCGCCGCAGCCCGAGGCGCTGAACACCCCCGCCCCCGGCAGGGCGGACAGCGCGGCCGATGCGGCCTGACGGGCCCGCCAGGCCTCGAAGTCAGCCTCGGCATGGGCGACGACGACGAAGCCCATCAGGGCGTGAGGTCCGCCGCAATATTCAGCGCACTGTCCCGCGTAGACTCCCGGCCTGTCAGCCTGCAGCCGCATGAAGTTGCGGCGGCCGGGGATCATGTCCGTCTTGCCGCCCAGGCGCGGGACCCACAGGCTATGGATGACGTCGGCGCTCTCCAGTTCGATCACCACCGGACGGCCGACGGGGATGTGGACCTCATTGGCGTCCTGCACCGTTTCGCGGCCCTGGCCGTCCAGATAGGCCACGCGCCACCACCACATCTCGCCGGTGACGCGCACGCGCATCTCGCCGTCGCGGGGCGCATCCGACACGCGCGCCGTCACGCTGAGGCCGTAGATCAGCAGGCCCGTCAGCACGACCACCGGAAAAGCCAGACCGCCGATCCAGACCAGGCGTTCGCCACCCACACGACGTTTCCACTTCCTCGGCCCGAACAGGGCGACGCCCAGCGCGATCAGGACGACAGCCAGCACCACCGCCCCCATGACGAACAGCACCCAGGCGACCACCGTCACCGGCCCGGCGAACGGCCCGGCGGGGTCCAGCACCGGCGGTGGCCAGCCGCCCAGCATGTCCGGCGTCTCAGTCGTCATCGAGCGTATAAAGATAGGCCGCTATGTCGCGGGCTTCGGCTTCGCTCAGCCGCATGGGCGGCATGCCGGTGTCGGGCAGCAGCGACGGCGCGTCGCGCACGAAGGCGGCCATGACCGCAGGCTGGTTCGGCAGGCGCCCTGCAATCATCGGCCGCGCCGCCACGCCCGCCAGCGATCCGCCGGTCCGCCCACGGGGCCAGGCCACGCCGGGAATGGCGTGGCAGGCGCCGCACCCATGCGTCCGGACAAGGCGAAGTCCCTCGGCCGCATCGGCGCCCGCCAGGTCGCGCGACGCCCCGCCCTTGTCCGCGCAGGCGGCCAGGCCCAGCAGGCCGACGGCCAAGACCGCCGCCCCTATCTTCCCCATCGTCGCGACATGACGGCATCCGGCCCCTTTCAGCTTCACCAGAACCAATCCATCGAACGGCCAGGGGTTCCGAGGCGGAACCGGCGCCGCAAGGCCGGTGTTGGATCGAGGTGCGCGCCCTGCCCCTCGCTCTTTTGGGACTGACCCTCGCCGCCTGCGACACGAGTCCGGGCGCGACTGACCGCGCGTTTCAGGCCTCGGGCGAGATCATCGCCATGGGCGGCGGGGCGGGCGGGCCAGCCAACGCCTGCTTCGCCTGTCACGGGCTGAAGGGTGAGGGCGACGGCGTTTCCACGCCACGCCTGGCGGGTCTGGAACAGGGTTACCTCCAGAAGCAGATGGAGGACTACGCCAGCGGCCTGCGTCCCGATGACGTCATGACCCGAGTTGCGCGCGGGCTCACGCCCGACGCCCGCCGCGTCGTGGCGGCGTGGTACGCTGAACTGCCTGCGCCCGCTGTGCACGCCTCAGCCGGTCCCCCGCCCCCGATCTGGCTTAGCGGCGACGCGGCGCGCGGGATCACCGCCTGCGCCGCCTGCCATGGAGCGGAAGGGCAAGGCGCGGGCGCAGGCCAACCGATCATCGCCGGGCAGCCCGCCCCCTATACGCTGGAGCAGATTGACCACTGGAAGTCCGGCAAGAGGCGCAACGACCCCCGCGGCGTCATGGCCGCCGCCGTCCAGCATCTGTCGGAAGAAGAAGCCCGCGCCATAGCCGAGTGGCTGTCGACCCGACCCGCCGCTCAAGCGCACGCCAACGCCTCTGCCAGCGCGTCCGTTTCGGCTTCGGCTGCGGCACGACCGGCAGCATCGCGTGAAACACGTCGTCCCGATCGATCAGATGGTGCTTGAGCGCCGCCCCGGCATGGATCGGGATCATCAGCAGAAGGGTCAGGACCAGACCCCAGTGCATCCACTCAGCCGCTGCCTCAATCGCCCATAGTTGACGGTTCGACAAATCCTGCATCGGCAACAAAGGCCAAGGGATGAAGCCTGCCGCCGCCAGCGGGGTGTCCCGCGCCGTCGCGGAAACCATCGCCCATCCCGACAGCGGCAATCCAAACAGGCAGAGGTAAAACACATAGTGGGTGATATGGGCCGCCGTGCTCTCCCATCCCGGCTTGTCCGCGTCATTGATCAGATCCGGCGCGACCAGCCGCCAGGTCAGGCGACCGATCACCAGCAGCAGCATCAGGATGCCGACGGCGAAGTGAACCTCATAGGCCGCGACCTTCTCTCCGCCAACCGGCAGCCGCCCCATCCACCAGCCCCAGCCCAGTTGGAACGCCACCAAACCCGCCATGCCCCAGTGAAACCCGATGGCCACGGGGGAATAGCGTCCCTCATCATGATGACCAGCGGCCCATTCCAGCGCCTGGGCGATCAACCGGTCGATCATGGCGTCGTCTCGCCCGTCGGCTTCAGCAGGCCATTAAGACGCCATAGGGCGACGAGAAGATAGGCCGCCGCCGCCGGCGCCCACATGATCAGGCCCGCCGCCTGCTGATCCTCCAACGGCGTCATGTTCCAGGCTAGGGTGCTGGCGAAATGCGGAGTATAAAGCGGTTGGGCCGCGAACACGATCAAGGCGCCCAGCAGCCCCATCAGCAGCATGGCCGCCAGCAGCGCCGCCACGGCCGCATGGCCTTTGGCGCTGCGCACCGTCGCCCAGAACCAGACCGCGCTCCCCAGGATGCTGACCTGCATCAGCCAATAAACTCCATCATGCGATAGAGCCTGAGCGTAGAGTCCGGGCGCGTGCCAGGCCCAGAAGACCACCGCCTGGACCGCCACGGCCGCCGCCAGACGCGGTCGTTTCAACCGGGGCAGGCACAGGGCCAGCAAGGGCGCCGCCGCCAGCACCAGCAGAAGATGATGCAGCGTCCGTGCCGTGAACAGCGCGGAACTCAGCGCGCACAGCGGCGAAATGAAGCCGATCGCCAGGACAGCCATCGCGGCCGTGTATCGTCCCTTCTGGGGCCCGCGTAGCAGAAGCAGCCCCGCGACCGTCGCAGCCATCAGAAGGACCCAGAGAACCGGGTCGCCGTTCCAGCGCCCCAGCGCCTCGGCCGGATCGGGTGCAGGCCCGCAATAGGGTGTCCAGACGGCATCGACCATTTTGGGCCAACGCCTGCGCGCTGCGACGGTTCACCTGCTCGGGTTCAAGGCGACTGTGACGTGAATGGGCCGACGCCTTACGGTTTCTCCTGAGCGCCGTCCGGCGTCACGATCAGTCGCCGTCCGGCATATGACCGGGGGTCGACATTCTCGATCACCACCTGCCGGTTGCCCATGTAGGTGACCTCGACACGGACCGGCTGCATGTGCGCCAGCCCGAAATGGACAGGCACAGCGCTTTGAGCGTTGTAGCCGCCGCCAGTCGACACCTGACGGGCGCCGAGGATTTTACCCTCTCTATCGAACAGTCGCACTTCTGCGCCGGGCGGAATGCGTTTCCCGCCTTCGTCCAGGACCAGAATGCTGAGGCTGCGGGAGCGCGCCGGCTCAGCCAGCTCGTTATGGAACAGGAAGTGACCGCCTTCTTCGCCATATCCCTTGGTGAGGGACAGGTCCAAGGCGCCGTCGTTATCGTAATCGATCCATTCGACGCCGTGATCGCCCGCATTCAACAGGCTCTCGCGGGTCAGAACCTGCTCAAACCGCCCGTTCCCGAGATTGCGATACAGCAGATTGACCGGAATCTGCTTTCCCGGCTCGCCTTCATAATGGGTGACGAAGAGGTCCAGCCAGCCATCATTGTCGTAGTCGCCCCAGGCCGCCGCCACAGCGTGCCCGCCATGATCCAGCCCAGCCTGGGCCGCGACTTCGGAAAACGTCCCGTCGCCGTTATTGCGGTACAGCAGGTCCGCCCCATAGACAGCGACAAAGATGTCGAGGTTCCCGTCGTTGTCATAGTCGCCGACCGCGCAACCGACGCCGCCCGTGCTGCGATCCCGCCCGGCCTGATCCATGCCGAGGGCCGGCGCCACATCGACGAAGCTTCCCCCGTCATTGCGCCACAAGGCGTCGGTTGAGCCGGACTGGTTGGCCAGGAACAGGTCCAGATCGCCGTCGCGGTCATAGTCCAGCCAACAGGCGCCGACGGTGGCGCGAACGTCGTTGACGCCGCCCTCCCCCATCACCGGAACGAAACGGCCGTTCTGATTGCGGAAGAGCTGGTTCGGCCCTGCGCGGTCCGCCGCATAGAAGTCCAGCGCGCCGTCGTTGTCATAGTCGATCCAGTTGGCCTGACGGCTCATCCGCCCCGGAACGAGAAGACCCAGCGACTCGGCCTGCTCCTCGAAACGCAGTCCTTCTTCGTTGCGCCAGACAAAGGAGCGGTTGGCCGCCCGATCGCCCATGACGTTCGATCCGCCCATCAGGTCGACAAAGCCGTCGCCATCGAAATCGCCCCAGCTCAGCCCCCGGATTTCGATGCCCGAGGTAGGCAGGCCCATCTCCGGGCCGACGTTGACGAAGTTTCCGCCGTCGTTGCGATAGAGACGGACTTCGCCGCTCTTCCAGGAGACGGCCAGGTCCAGGTCGCCATCGTTGTCGAAGTCGGCCCAGGCGTTCGACAGAGCGCCCGCGACCGAAAAGCCCTCGACCTGAACCGCAGTGAAGGCTGGCTCGCCTGCAACCGCGCCAGAGGCGGCGACCATCAGCGCCAATGACGCCGCGCTCGCCGAATATCCGATCCGTCGTGTCATGGTCAGGCCTTTCATGGCTTGAAGTTGAAGGGCGTGCGTTCCTGAACCGCGGCCTCGACCTGCTCTCGGCGCAGCAACAGCTCGCGGAAATCGGCCTTCGACACACGCTCGATCTGATCGCTATAGTGGGGCGTGCCGGGCTGGCGCGAGTTGCCGTAGCTCATGAGGCCATAGGCCCGCACCGGTGTGGAGAACTCGATCATCGCCACCCATGTCTCGCCGTGGTTGGGCGTGCGAATCCCGTTTTCGTCAGGATCGGACCAGGTGAAGACCCGGAAGGAACCCAGGTTGCCGTAGCCGGCGGCGCCCGGAACATTCACGTCGTTCAGGATCATGCGTGAGGCGTCGCCGAACGGCCGATCGATCGCGCCGTATTTGCGCTTGGTGTTGGCGATGGCGGTCCGCAGTTGATCGACGGCGGCCTTGGGATCGCGGACGCCGTAGGGCGTGCTGACCGGCTTATCCAGCGACCAGGGCGTGGCGAAACCCGCCTGACCGGCGAAGCTCTGACCGGCGAACAGACGCGCCCATTCCTCAAACAGCAGGGCGGCGCGGCTGTCGCTGGTGAACTCGCGATCCCACGCCGCCAGCAGGCGCGCTGCCGCCTGGACCTCGGGATCGGGGTCGATCAGGGCGGCCGGGATCAGGTCCGGCAAGGTGCGGTCGGCCATGACGGCGCGATGGCTCAACTGCAGCGCCATGAAGCGCTCCAGCGTCAGGTCGTCGTTCTCGGACATCAGGCGCACGCTTTGCTGAGCGCGCAGGGAGTGCGGCGTCTGGGGCGCCAGATAGGAGGGGAAGTCCTTGGGCGTGTAGGTGACGGGCCAGGTCGGCGTCCACGGCGGGTCATTGGAGTTCTGCACGAAGCCGCCCGGCGGATTGGTGACGCGCGGCAGATCGTCCAGCGGGTGTGTCTCGGTCCACAGGTAACGCGAGGAATCGCCCGGCACGAGCCCCTGCCAGAAGGCGATGTCGCCCTCGGCCCGTTTGGGCGCCACGCCGTTGAAGCTGTAGTTGATGGTCCCTTCGCGGTCGGCGTAGACGATGTTGAAGGTCGGCACCTGCATCCGCGCCATGGCGGCTTCGTAGTCATCGAAGCTGTCCGCCGTGATCATGTCGAAATACTGCTCGAGCATCCCCGGCCGATCCAGGCCGGCGACCCGAACGGCGACGGCCGTGCCGTCCGCGCGCTCGAAGACCGGGCCATGGACGCTGGAACGGATCTCCAGCGGCTTGTCGACCGTCGATCCGTCCGCCTGACGCAGGCGATACGAGGCCTGACGCCGCTCGAACGGTCGCACCTGACCGTCATACAGATAGCCGCCGTCCTGCAGCGTCAGCCGATAGTTGGTGGCCCCCAACATACCGTTGACGGTATTGGTGATGCCCATCCGCTGATTGAAGGCGAAGCGGATGACCGGCAGGCCGATCTGGGTCGCGCCATAGATTTCGAAGTCCGGCGTGACGAGATGCGCCTCGTAGTAGGTGAAGTAGTCCGTCGTCCAGGACAGGTGCGGGTTCTGCAGCAGCAGGGCGTTCCCGTTCGCCGTCTTGCCCGGCGCCACAGCCCAGGAGTTGGACCCCTGATCGGCCAGGTCCGGCGGGTCCCCCTCGCCCAGGGTGCGGCCGGGCGACGCGACATAGAGGAAGTTCATCAGGCGATGGGCGTGGGCCACCACGTCGGCGCCGGAGACCGGCAGCACCTGCCGCACCTCGGGCGAGATGTCGTCTGGGTTCTGCTGCGCATAGGCGTTGATGCCCGCCGCGAAGGCGTCGAGGTTGGCGCGGAAATCAGGCGACTGCTGCGCATACCACTGCTGGGCGCGCTCCGGCACGCCGTTGGTCAGCAGCCAGACGGTCGTCTGTTCATAATCCGGGCCCCAGTATTCAGCCCCCTTGCCCCGCGCTTCTCCATACAGGCGCAGGATGTTGTCGCCGTGGCTGCGCGCCTGGGCCCAGCCGTAGCCGTAGAAGACCGACGGCGCGTCGACTCCATAGACATGGGGGACGCCGTAGCCGTCCCACAGAATCTCATTGGCCCTGGGCTTATAGGCCGTAATCGGCGCCTGCGGCGTCGAGGTCGACTCAGCCAGCGCAAAGGCGACGCCGGGCGCAAGGCCGATCGCCGTCGCCATAACCAGGGCCGATGTCGCCCGGTGCAGAACTCTCAGCATGGATTTCCCCTCTCACCCCGACCTAGAGACGCCGCTACGCGACGCCTCCGGACGTTCCCCTTGATCACCATTTGTAAGCGGCGCGCACGAACCAGGATCCGCCGGTGAAGCCGAACGGCGCAAGCCCGCTGTACATCCCGTTGCCCAGGTTGGCCGAAGGCTCCTGAATCTTGGTCGGGTAGACGTTGAAGATGTTGTTGGCGCCGAGCGTCACGCGAACGGCGTCCGTCACATCATAGTTGACCTGCAGATCGGTGATCCACGCCGCGTCAATGTCGTTGTCCAATGCAGGATTGGACGAGTGCCGCGTGGTGTATTCGCCGAACCGCGTCAGACGCAGGTTGGCGCTAAGCCGATCCAGCGCCCAGCCGCTGTTGAGCGAGATCTTGGATTTCGGCAGTGATTCCGTCAGCGCCGCCTGCTTGCTGCGGTCGAAGATGACGATATCGCCCAGCGCCGCCAGCTCCGGCGGATTGTCGATGATGCCGGTGATCTCGGTTTCGTTCTGATTATAGCCGAAGCTGAAATCGAAATCGCCGAAGTCGACTGTGCCGTACTTGTAGGTCGCCACGATATCGAAGCCGCGCGTTCGTGTGTCGATGGCGTTGGTATAGTACTGACCGCTGACATCCGGCGACAGACCATTGGCGACCATGATGGCCTGAAGCTGCTCGCCGATTGTCGTCACCCCGTCCGCCGACAGACGCGTATCGATCGGCGAGAAGGTCGTAGTGACGGCGATGCGGTCACTCACGTCGATCTGATAGGCGTCAAACGTCAAAGCGAAGTTCGAGAAGGGCGTCAGCGTGAAGCCCACGCTCAGGTTCTCCGACATTTCCGGCGTCAGGGGCTTGGCGCCCAAGGCGATGGCCTCCGGCGAGTTGACCTGGAAGTTCTTCAACCGCAGGGATTCGGCCACCCCGGTGCCCCGGATGTCGCGCAACTGGCTAGTCGTCGCCGAATAGGCCTGCTGCGCCAGGCTGGGAGCGCGGAAGCCCGTGTTGAACGAAGCGCGCAGAGCGGCCCAGTCGTTCAACTCATACCGGCTGCTGATCTTGTAGATGGTGGTGTCGCCGGCCGAGTCGTCGAAATTCTCGTAGCGCACAGCCCCGCCGAGATAGAACCGCTCGGTCGGATTCCAGCCCAGTTCGCCATAGACGCTGTAGTTGTTGCGGCTGACGTCAGCCTCGTCCTCGGGACGGAAGCCCGGCGTGGACTGCGTGCCCGGAGGCAGGGGCTGGCCCGCGAAGGGCTGGCCCGGCGGGCGGACGTAATCGCCCTGGATCCAGCTCGCCTCGTCCCCCTGCTTGATCGTGTAGTTCTCCCAGCGGTGCTGCAGACCGAAGGACACCTGCAACTCGCCCGCGTTCTCGAGCGTGAAGCCGCGCGTCACATCCAGCGCATTGACCCACTCGGCCGAAGCCAGTTGTCCGACGTAGAAATGACGCGGACTGCTCGGCCCCAGACTGGCGTTCAGACTGTAGTTCTCCCAGTCCGAAACATTCGAGCCGTAGCCCGTCGACAGGTCCCAATCCCAGCCGCCCAGCGCGCCCCGCGCACCGGCGACCGCTTCATAGTCCTTGTCCTTGATGACGGTCAGGGTGCGCAGGCCGTCCGGCGCGATCTCGGGCAGGACAGTGATGTCGGTCGGCGGCCGCCACGTCCAGCTCAGGTCGGACTTGCGCTGACCATAGGTGCCGAAGGCGTAGAGCTCGAGTTCGTTGCTGACCGTATAGGCCGCGTTCGCCCCGAAGACGTTGGAGACCTGGGGCATGGTGCCGTAGTTGGTCGTCACCATCCGGTCGATGATCGCTTCGCGCGGGTCGCGCGAGCCGTCGGGCAACAGCGGATACAGGCGCACGGAATCTGCGATGCGCTCCGCTCGGTTCGATGCGCCGCGATCCATGAAGCTGTACGACAGGTTCAGGAAGCCGTCCTCGCCCAGCGCCAGACCGAGATTGGCGTCCAGGTTCACATAGCGGCCGTCATTGCGGTCGAAATTTCGACCATGGGCGACGGAAATGCTGCCGCCCTGGGCGCTGGAATTCAGCATGACGTTGATGACGCCGGCCACGGCGTCCGAGCCATACTGGGCGGCGGCCCCGTCGCGCAGCACCTCGACCCGGGCAATGGCGCTGGACGGGATCATGTTCAGGTCGACCCCGACCGAGCCGTTGTAGAGCGTCGAAACCGAGTTGATCAGCGCCGTGCGGTGACGACGCTTCCCATTGACCAGCACCAGCGTCTGATCCGGATTCAGGCCCCGCAGCGCTCCGGTAGCGATGACGGTGGAGCTGCCGCCGCCCGACCGCGCCGGCAGGTTGAAGGACGGCACCAGGTAACGCACCGACTCGAACACGCCGGTCTGGGCCCCCTGCTGCAACTGCTCGGCGTTGAACACGTCGATGGGCGTCGGGCTCTCGATCGCTGTGCGCGGCGCTCCGCGCACGCCGGTGACGATGATGTCGTCCACCCGAGCCGCCTCGGCGGCTTCAGGCTGAGCGCGCTCCTGAGCCAGCGCCGCTCCCGCCGTCAGGCTAAGCAGACTGGCTGACGCCAGGCTCGCCGCTTTCAGGCCAACCCCTTTGAAATCTCTAGTCATCGCTAAGTCCCTCCCCCTCTGGATCGCGTTACAGCCCCTCGCTGCGCGAGCCGGTTTTTGTGATTACGCTGGGTGATACTGATTTCAATCGTGAGTAATCATGCTCTTATGTTTAGTATCCCTCATGAATATGAAGACGATGAGCGATATTCCGATCATGATCGTCACGTACCAGAAGTATGCGACCTCGTTATTCTGCGACTTGAACCACAGAGCGGCGTACTCGGCCGTGCCGCCGAACAGGGCGTTGGCGATGGCGTAAGGCAGGGCCACGCCCAGGGCCCGCACATGCGCCGGGAACAGTTCCGCCTTCACCACGGCGTTGATGGCGGTGTAACCGGACACGATCACGAGGGCCGCAAGAGCCAGGGCGAAAGCCGCCGGCGCGCTGTTCACCGTGGCCAGGGCCGACATGATCGGCACGGTGAAAAGCACGCCCAACACGCCGAAGGCGATCATCACCGGCCGCCGTCCAATCCGGTCCGACAGGGCCCCGACGACGGGCTGCAGCAACATGAAGACCAGAAGGGCCGCAGCGCTGATCTGGGTGGCCGCATCCTTGGAAAAGCCAGAGGTGTTGACCAAGAACTTCTGCAGATAGGTGGTGTACGTATAGAAGGCGAGCGTGCCGCCGGCCGTCAGTCCCATCACCAGAAGGGCTTCCTTCGGGTGCTTGAGGATCAGCAGCATGGCGCTGGATTTCGGCGCAGATCGGGTGTCTTCCGCCTTGAAGGCGTTGGTCTCATCCAGACCCCGGCGCAGCCAGAACACGACCACGGCCAGAGCCGCCCCGACGAAGAAGGGGATGCGCCAGCCCCAGGCGCCCAGCGCCTCATCCGTCATCACCGCCTGCAGGACGATGAGCAACAGCAGAGCCAGAAGTTGGCCCGAGATCAGAGTCACATACTGGAAACTGGACCAGAAGCCGCGGTTCTTGGCCGTCGCCATCTCGGACAGATAGGTGGCCGAAGAGCCGTATTCTCCACCAACGCTGATGCCCTGCAACAGCCGGGCGACCAGCAGCAGCGCCGGCGCGGCGATGCCGATCTGCGCGTACCCCGGCGTGCAGCCGATCAACAAGGAACCGGCGCACATCAAGGTGACCGACAGGGTCAGGCCGGCCTTGCGACCTCGCCGGTCGGCGTAGACGCCCATGATCCAGGCGCCGATAGGCCGCATCAGGAAACCGACCGCAAAAACAGCCGCAGCGCCTAGAAGTTGGGCCGTTCCATCATCACTCGGGAAAAATATCGGCGCAAAATAGAGCGCGAACGCCGCATAGGCGTACCAGTCAAACCACTCGACTAGATTACCTGTTGAGCCGCCTATGATGTTCTTGAGGCGGCGCGCGTTAGTCATTGAAGACATATCACCAACTCCGGGAGAATCTATTCTTGCAATCAAAGTGATCCCGGCTCATCAAACCTGACATGTCTGCCCCCAAACCCTTCAACCGCTCTGCGACGGCTCGGTGAATAATGATAGTCATGGGGATGATCATGGCGGCAACGCAGCCACGCAAAAACTTCACAACACGATGTTTTTCTTCACTTTAATGCCTGTTTTATTCCGACCTGGCGCCGCTCAGGCGTGTCGAAAAGCACCCATGTGAGACCGCCTTTGTCCCGCAAACCACACAGTCCCGTGCGAAAAGCTTTTCAGCCGCGACACCGCATGCTGACGCTTGTGGCGATCAGCCTCATCCTGGGCTGCGGACTTGCCGTCTGGGGCGGAGCTTATTGGGCGGCGCGTCAGGCCCGGCTGGCGACGGACGCCGCAGCAGCCGAACAGGCGGACAAACGCGCGCGTCAGTTAGCAGGCACGCTGCAGAAGTTCCGCCTGCTTCCCCTGGTGCTGAGCGAATACCCTGATGTCCACGCCGTGCTCAGCGACGCCCGCCCCGATGCCGTGGCGCGCCTGAACGGCAAACTGGAGCTGCTGGCGGAACGGACCGACGCGGCCGCCATCTATGTCATCGCGCCGAACGGCCTGACTTTGGCGGCGAACAACTGGAACCAGCCCGGCAGCTTCGTAGGACAGAATTTCAGCTACCGGCCCTACTTCCTCAACGCCATGGCTAATGGGGAGGCCGAACTGTTCGCTGTGGGCTCGGTCACCGGACGACCAGGCTTCTTCATCGCTCGCAGGATCGACGAAGGCGCTCGAACCCTGGGCGTCATCGTCGTCAAAATAGATTTCGCCGACCTGGAAGCGCAATGGAGCGGCACGGCCGAGCACACCCTGGTCGTCGATCCTCGCGGCGTCGTCATCATCACCGACCACGCCCCCTGGCGATTTCGCGCCACACGCCCGCTGACGCCTGAGGATCATCAGGGCATCCGCAGCGCCCTTCAGTTCGCCTCCCTGCCGCTGTCGCCCCTCCGGTTCATGCAGAACAGGGACGGAGACCTGAGCATGGCGGACGCCGAAGGTCGCTTCCGCACGTCGCGAACAGCTGCCGCCATCGAAGGCGCATCCCTGCTGCACGTCGCTTCGCTGGAGCCGGCCTACAGAAGCGCCAACCTCCAGGCTCGCCTGGTCATCTTCGCCGTCCTGGCCGCCGCCCTCATGGCCTTCGCCGCCTATTGGCGCATACACATGGGCCGCCTGGCCCAGGTTCGCGCCCGTCAGGCTCTGGAAGAAGAAGTCGATGCGCGCACCAGCGAGTTGCGGGACGCCAATCGCCGTCTGCGCGAAGAGTCACAAGGGCGCCTGGCGGCCGATCGCCGGTGGCGCGCCGCCAGCGAAGAATTGGCGCAGGCCAACCGCCTCGGCCTGATTGGACAGGTCACGGCCGGCGTCGCCCACGAGATCAACCAGCCCATCGCCGCGATCCGCGCCTTCGCCGAAAACGGCGCGCGCTATCTTCAGCGCGGCAGCATCGCCAAGGTTCAGGACGATCTGGCGTCCATTGTCGACCTGACTGACCGCGTCGCGCGGATCACGACGGAACTCCGTTCCTTTTCACGCAAGCGAACCCCGCTGATGGACGAGGTCAGCCTGAACGAGGCGCTGGACGGCGCCCTGCTGTTGATCGGAGACCGTTTACGCACGGCCGGCGTGCGCCTGGACTGGACACCGCCCGTGAAGACCCTGCGAGTCAGCGCCGACAAGATGCGGCTGGAACAGATCTTCATCAACCTGATCCAGAATGCGACCGACGCCTTGCAGGATCGCCCCGACCCGAACATCGCCATTGTCATAGAGGTCGGCGACGAGGATGTTTCGATTGTTATCGCCGACAACGGTCCAGGCGTGTCTCCTGACCTGGAAGGATCCCTCTTCACGCCTTTTGTCACCAGCAAGCCCGCCGGATTGGGTCTCGGCCTCGGCATCGCCCGAGACATAGCCCGCGAGTTCGGCGGCTCCCTTTCTCTTGCGGCTTCTCCCTTGGGCGGCGCTGCGTTTCGTGTTCGATTGAGACGCGCATGACGACTTCGGAAACTCCTCCCTCGGTCCTGTTCATCGAAGATGACGCCGAGCTGCGGCGCGCGATCGTCGATGCGCTGGATCTTGAATCCATCACTGTTCAGGCCCTGCCTGACGCCGTCCAGGCGCTGGCCGCTCTAACGCCCCAGTTCCGCGGGGTGGTGGTTTCCGACATCCGCATGCCGGGCATGGACGGGCTGGAGCTGTTCTCACGCATTCGCGCGCTCGACTCCCAGATTCCGGTCATCCTGATCAGCGGACATGCCGATGTGCCGATGGCGGTCCAGGCGCTGCAGGACGGCGCCTTCGATTTCCTGACGAAACCATTCGCCATGGAGCGGCTGATCACCGCCGTGAACCAGGCGCAGGACTATCGGACCCGCGCACTGGCGCATCGCTCGTTGCGGGCGGCGACGGAAGCCGCCGCTCACGCCAACACGCTGCTGATCGGAGAGAGCCCCGCGATGGTCGCGCTGCGCGAGGCCATCGCCCGCATCGCCGCATCAGATCTGGACGTTCTGGTCGAAGGCGAAACCGGCACGGGCAAGGAGTTGGCGGCTCTGACGTTGCACCGACTCAGCAAGCGACGCGGCAAGAGCTTCGTGCCGGTCAACTGCGGCGCCATCCCCGATCACTTCGCCGAGGTGGAGTTGTTCGGCCAGACGCTGGACGGCTCAGGCTATCGGCGAACCGCCCAGGTGGGCCGCATCGAGGCCGCCGACAAGGGCACGCTGTTCCTCGACGAGATCGACAGCATGAGCCCGGGCGTCCAGGTCAAGCTGCTGCGCGTTCTCGAGGAACGCACGCTAATGTCGGGAGGCGAGCCCTACCCTGTCGACATTCGCGTCATCGCCGCATCAAAGCGAGATCTGGAGAGCGCCGCGCGTGACGGCGCTTTCCGCTCCGACCTGTTCTACCGACTAAATGTGGTGCGCCTTCGGATGCCCCCTCTGCGTGAAAGACGCGAGGATATCCTGCCACTGTTTGCGCATTTCCTGGCGGACCGGAAACAGGCTCAGGAGACGGACGCCTACGCCATATCCGACCCCATTCGCCAACACCTACTGGAGCATAGCTGGCCCGGCAATGTACGGGAGTTGCGCAACTTCGCACTCAGCACCCTGGTTAACGCCCCGGAGATCGAAACCGCCGCGGCGTCCTCGCCTCAAAGCCTCACCCACCGCATGGATGCTTTCGAAGCGGCTCTGATCCGCGAAGCTTTACAGGCGGCCGGAGGCAACGTCTCCGAGGTCATCGCCAGATTGGGGACGCCCAGAAAGACCCTTTACGGCAAGTTCAAACGCCTCAACATCGACCCTGCGGCCTATCGGTAGGCTACGCCCGCGTCGCAACGCTGCGGTTGTGCCGAGCGTCTCTCTCCCCCGACTCAATCGGACTTTGAAAACACGGCTGACAGGGCTTCGACCAACCATCGGGTTCCCATGTCGCCGTCAGAGCGTTCATGCCACACCAAGTGGTAGTCGAAAGGCTGGATTTCCTGCGGCGCCGGGAAGACGCCAAGGCCGTGCGCCGCCGCGAAACGCTCGGCTGCCCGGCGCGGCAGGAGGGCCACCGCCTCGCTAGCCTGCAGCAGATAGGGAACCAGGGCGAAGCTCTCGGCCCGCACCAGGACGCGACGCTCGGCCATATCGGGCAGATCGTCCGACACCCAGTCGCCGAAGCCGTCCCCCGCCGAAGGGACGACATGGGGCCAGCGCAGCAGTTCGGCGTGCGTCGGCTTCGTCTGGCAGACGGGATGGTCGCGGCGCGCCAGGCCCAGATGCGTCTCACGAAACAGCCAGCGCGACTTCAGCCCCGCGCCCTCGGGATTCCAGCCGGTCAGCACCAGATCCAGCCGACCATCCTCCAGCCGCCGCAGACTGGTGTCCGACAGAGGCTCGACGTCCAGTTCCACCCCCGTCGCCTCCTGCGCTA
This sequence comes from Brevundimonas sp. LPMIX5, assembly GCF_003576505.1. Lineage (NCBI taxonomy): Bacteria > Pseudomonadati > Pseudomonadota > Alphaproteobacteria > Caulobacterales > Caulobacteraceae > Brevundimonas > Brevundimonas sp. LPMIX5. The sequence continues at coordinate 118,043 of NZ_QWTZ01000002.1, read as the reverse complement.
TCCGGGCGATAGCGGGCGTCAAGACGCTGAGCAGCCCGAAATCGGTGGAGGCTAGACGGAACACCCGCTTCATCCGCCCGAGATCCAGGCTGGGGTCGCGCAGCAGGCTCTCGCCCGCCTCCAGCCAGGCGCGCAGCGGGCCGGACAGGGCCTCGGCGCGCGGCGTCGGCATCATGCCGCGCGGACCGCGCACCAGCAGGGGATCGTCGAACTGATCGCGCAGCCGGGCCAGGATGCGGCTCATCGCCGGCTGGCCGATGCCCAGACGCTCAGCCGCACGCGAGACGCTGCGCTGCTCTATCAGCACCTGAAGGTGCGGAAGCAGGGTGAAATCGACGCGGTGGGGAAGTCGCCCCGACATATGGCCTCGCTGCATGACGCCCCGCGCGTCGCCCCCGGCTGTATTAAGAACGCCTCTTAATTGCAACACATACGCACCCCAGTCCGCGACCCGTTTTCGCCACCTGCCGATGGCCGCCCCCTCATGCGACGAGGCGAATAGGCCCCATGCCGAATCCGACATTGAGACAATATTGCGAATGATTATTAGGAGCGGGCCGCTCGCACGGTCGAGCTTTCCTCCCCTCCCCGGGCGCCTGGCGCCCGCCTAACGCACGCCTCTGGGGGCGCATGATGCACCTATCAAAACGCCGCATCGGGCTGGGCCTGATGACCTCCACCCTACTCGCCGCCTCGCCGGTTCTGGCCGAGACCGTCATGCCGGACGTCTCCGGCGTCGATCCCCAGGCCACCACGGTCAGCGACGTCATCGTCACGGCGTCAGGCACGGCTGTGGACGTCCGCAACGCCCCTGCCTCGGTCAGCGTCATCACCCGCGACGAGATCGAGCGCCAGCCTGTGCAGAGCCTGGGCGAACTGTTGGGACGTCTGCCTGGCGTGACCGGGGGCGTCAGCCCCACCGGAGCCATGTCCAAGATCACCATCCGCGGCCTGCCGGACAACTACACCCTGGTGCTGGTCGACGGCCGCCGCGTCGGCAACTCGCGCGACATCAGCTATCGCCCCGACCTGGGCCGACAGGACCTGAACTGGATTTCGCCCGACATGATCGAGCGCATCGAGGTCGTGCGCGGGCCGATGTCATCCCTCTATGGCTCCGACGCCATGGGAGGGGTCATCAATATCATCACCCGCAAGATCGCCCCGACGTGGCGCGGATCGGCCAACACCAGCTACACTTGGTCCGAGGATTCCGAACGCGGCGACGCCTATCAACTGGGCGTCAACGTGGCCGGTCCGCTGGCCGAGAACCTGGGCCTGCGCCTGGGCGCGACCTACGCCCGAACCAACCCGGACGAGGTGAACATCTCGAGCAACAACGGCGCGGGCGGCGTCGTAAACAAGAGCCTGAACGGCGTGCTGAACTGGGCGCCGTTCGAGAACCAAAACTTCTCGTTCGAGGCGAACTATGGGGTGGAGGAGCCCCTGGCGCCCAAGCTGTTGGTGCCGAACAGCAGTGGCGTGCTGACGCCGCAGGGCGCTTTCGGCTCCGAGACAGAGCGCACCAATTTCCGCGCCAGCCACGAGGGCGAATGGTCCTTCGGCAAGACACGTCTGGACGTCTATCGCAACGCCTTCGAGAACAAGGCGATGGGCGAGTACGGCGGCTCCGGCGAGTTCGAGGAATGGATCGTCGACGGCCTGTGGAACTTCGAAAAGAATTTCGTCTGGCTGCACAAGTTCGCCCTCGGCGCCCAGTATCGTCAGGAAGAGCTGACCAACACCGACACCATCGGTACGGTGCCGATCGACTATGACGGCAACGTCATCACCGGCGCTACGCTGAAGGGCGACACGGCGGCCATCTTCGCCGAGGACCAGATCACCCTGCGCGAGAATCTACTGCTGACGCTGGGCGGTCGTCTGGACAGTCATGACAAGTACGGCGAGCACTTCAGTCCGCGCGCCTATCTGGTCTGGCATCCGGCCGAGGCCTGGACGCTGCGTGGGGGCGTCTCCAAGGGCTTCCGCGCGCCGTCCCTGAAGGAGAACAGCGCCGGCGCGGCGACAAACTCCGGCGGCAACGGCTGCCGGGGCCTGATCGGCATGGTCGCCAGGGACAAGAACGGAAACCCGATCCTGGACGGGAACGGCAACCCGCTGATCTACACCTCGGGCGGCTGCTGGATGGCGGGCAACCCCAACCTCAAGCCCGAGGAAAGCACCAGCTATGAGTTCGGCTTCGCCTATGACGGCGCCGCCTACAGCTTCGCCGCCACCTATTTCCACACCGATTTCGAGAACAAGATCCAGTACGCGCCGCTGGGCTATTTCGAAGGCCGCTGGTGGACCAAGAACGAGAACGTCCAGCGCGCCCGCACCAAAGGTCTTGAACTGACCGGCCAGGCCAATCTGCCCTATGATCTGACCCTGCGCGGCAACGCCACCTGGATGATCGAGGCCAAGAACCTCGACACCGGGGCCAGCCTGATCACCACGCCGGAATGGTCGGGCTACGCCTCGCTGGACTGGCGGGCGACGGATCGCCTGGGGGTCATGCTGTCGGCCCAGTACACCGGCGAGCAGCTGAGCGGCGGCTCGACCCTGACCAACGCCCGCACCGAGTTCGACCTGACGACCGCCTATGAGGCGTCCGACACGGTGACGCTGCGCGCCGGCGTCTCCAACCTCTTCAACGAGAAGGTCAGCGGCACCGCCGGCGATGGCTACTATTCGCCCGGCCGCCGCTTCTTCGTTGGCCTGACCACCCGCTTCTGATCCGGAGAAACTGCGATCATGACTAACCTACGCAAATCCCTTCGCGGCGCCGCCCTCGGCGCCCTTCTGGCGGCATCGGCCGTCGCAGTTCCGGCGACGGCCTCGGCCCAGGCCCTGTTCTCGGCGCCCGAGCGCCTGGACGGCGGCCAGGTCAGCTTCGCCTCGGGCGAGCGCGGCAAGCCCGTCCTGCCGGGCGGCCCCGTGGTCGCTGCTGGCCGCGGCTTCCATCCGGGTCAGAGCATCACTCTGATGTACGGCCAGACGCCGCTGTCGACCGGCCCGATCACGGCTGACGCCGAGGGCGGCTTCGAGGCGCGGCTGACGCTGCCCGCCGACGCCCAGCCGGGCAATCATCCGATCGTGGCGGTGTCGCAGGCGCCCTACAACGCCGTCCTGACCAATCTGAAGATTTCGCCGAACGTGCCGCTGTCGAACGAGGCGGCCTACCGGATCACCAGCATCCAGCCGACGCGCGGCCTGTACCAGACCGCCTACAGCGCCAAACGCAACGCCGTCTTCGCCACCTCGGCGGTCGGCCGTCCGCCGGTGCGCCAGTCGGAGCTGCTGCGCCTGAACGCCGACACCCTGGCGGTCGAAGCCCGCATCACCCCGGCCGCCGCGCCGGGCCGCGCCGGTCGCGACGGGCAGCCCCAGGACGGCGGAGTCTTCGCCGTCTACGGCGTCGGGGTCGATGACTCCAACGACACCGTCTGGGTCTCGAACAGCCGCCAGAACACGGTGGCCGTCTATCGCCAGTCAGACCTGTCGCTGGTGCGCCAGTTCGAGCCGGGCACGGTCAACCACGCCCGCGACGTCGTCATCGACGAAGAGCACGGCAAGGCCTACGCCAGCGCCACCTTCGAGCCCGAGGTCGTGGTGTTCGACACCGGCGCCCTGACGGTGGCCAAGCGCATCAAGATCGACTCGACCGTGCGCGGCGAGACTTTCTCAGCCGCCAGCGTCTCCTATGACCGCGAAGCGCGCCGCCTGTACGTCGCCTCCAACTCGACCAATGAGGTCGCCGTCATCGACGCCGCCGCCGACACCGTGCTGAACGTCTTCCGCGTGCCTGGCGCGCGCAGCGTGATCGGCGTTTCGCACGATCCGCAGACCGACCGCATCTTCGTCGCGGCCCAGGGCACCGACAACCTGGTGGTGCTGAACGGTTCGGACGGTTCGGTCGTGGCCGACACCCCGGTCGGCGCGGGCGCCCTGAACGTGGTGTTCGAGCCGAAGTCGCGCCGCGCCTTCGTCAGCACCTTCGGCGCCGGCACGGTGACAGTCACCGACGTCGACGGCCGCATCGTCGCCAACCTGCCGGCCCCGCCGGTGGCCAACCACGTCTCGACCGACGGTCGCGGCAACGTCTACGTCGCGGTCAAGTCCGGCTGGACCACGGACGGAAACGACTCCGTGCTGCGCATCCGCCCCGCACGCTGATGAAGAAACTCTGACGCGAAGCGAGAACTAAAAAGAAGGGCCCTTGCAATCACTGCCAGGGCCCTTCCCGTCTCAAAGCGTGGGGAGGCTCGATCTGAGCAACTGGCTGTCAGGCAAAACCTGGCATGATTATGGAGCAAAGACCGCTGGACGCGGCAGAAGCTGGCCAAGGGCTTGCAGATCACCCTTGCATCGACGCACGGCCAGACAGTCCTTCGACATCGACAGGCCCTTACGAGGGGCGTCTCGGATATAAGAAGACGCCCCTCGCCATTCACAGCGATGGCGAGGGGCGTCTGACCGTTCAGCGCCGGGTTGCGTCAGCGATCAGGGCGCGGGCGCGCTCTACAGCAGCCGGGGTGGTCAATGTCCCGGCGTTGATCTGGTCCGCCAGGTCCATCAGAGGGACGCTGGTGACGGCGCCGGTTTCGGCGACCTCCTGAACATGGACGCCTCCCTCACGTGCGATCACGGCGTCCCATGCGGCGCGGACCTCAGCCCAGTAGTCTTTGGTCGCGGCCCAATAGTCGTCGCCGGGCTTGGGCTCGAAGGCCGTCGATGCGTCGTAGGTGTTGACCACGTCTTCCTGAACCACGGCCTGAGGAACACCGCCGTTACGCCCGGTCATCTTGACGTTGTCCTGGATGTGGACCCAGCCGCCCGGACGGATGACGTGGCGATTGGTCCCAAGATAACGGTCATAGACCGGGTTGCGCACGGCGTCGCGACGGGCCAGCGGCCGCCAGGTCGGGCCGGACGTCCACACGGTCATACCATTGTCGTAGCTCCAACGCCCTACGCCCCCGTAGCGAGGCGAATCGTCCGTTTGCCAGACAGTCTGGGACCAGGCGCCGCGACGCTCTTCGGCCGACACAGGAGTCAGGGTCCACTGGTCCGGTCCGGCGTAGGTCAGCACGGTCTCGGGCTGATAGGCCCAGTCCTGACGCCAGTGTTTGACCAGTATGGTCTGGCCCTCGTGATACATGACCAGGATGTGCTGAAGGCTGATGCGATCGCCGGTGTCGTAGACGACACGCACGATCTCGGTGCCGCCGGACCGCTTGGGCTCGAGCGGCTGATAGTCCGCCTGCAGGCCGACCGTCTCGCGCATGTCGAAACGCACGCGATAATCGCCGACCTGGGCCAGGATGGCCTGACGATCCTGTTCAAAGGCGCTGGCAGGCGCCTGGGTCTGGCCTGTCGCCGTCGAGGCGGGCAACGCCTGCACAGCCGGGGCGCCGGTCAGAAGGGCGGCCGCGATCAAGATTGCGCGCATGGGGGCTCCATTGGTTTGCGAAGGACGGGGTTTCAGCTGGCGCTTCCGGGGCATGGTCGAGCTCACAGGCGCACGCTCAGAGACACGCCGAAGTTGCGGCCGGGCTGGGTAAAGGCGTCCAGCGTCGCCGGTCGGGCGCCGACGGCCGGGCTGTTCAGGCCGCGCACGTCGCTCCACCAGGCGTATTTCTCGTCAAAGACGTTGAAGGCGCCGGCGCGCAGAGTGGCCCGTTCGGTCACGTTCCAAAAGGCGGTGACGTCCAGCAGGGTGAAGCGCTCGCCCGGCCAGCACAGACCGCCGCCGCATTCATGGTTCGACTTGCGGTCCGACCAGGTGACCGTGGCGCTGCCGCCCCAGACGCCCGAGGGAGCAGCGTAGTTCAGCCCGCCGACCAGCTTGATCGGATCCACGCTGATCAGGGCGCCGCGCTTGCCTTCCGTCTCCTGTTCGCCATCGGCGAAAGAGGCGGCGACGATGGTCGAGAAGCCGTTGTCCCAATGAATGTCGCCGCGCGCTTCCAGGCCCCAGATCTCGACCTTGGTCAGGTTGACGTATTGATAGATCAGCGGGTCTTCGTAGGGTTTGCCGCTCCCGCCCACCACCGCCTGATCGATGAAGTCGTCGTATTCGGTGCGGAAGGCCGTGGCCTGCAACGACAGGTTTCCGCCGAACAGGTCCAGATTGCGGAAGCGGAAGCCGCCCTCAATACTTTCGCTGGTTTCGGGCTTCAGGTCCGGGTTCGGAATGGACTCATAGCCGTACACCGGGTTGGCGAAGAAGTTGTTCACCTGCATCGGCGAGGGCGCCTTGAAGCCCTGGGCGTAGTTGGCGAAGACGCCGAAATGATCGTCGGCCCAATAGATAGCGCCGATCTTGGGCGACAGATGGCTGTCGCTCTGCCCCTCGGCCGGGGCCGGGAACAGGGCGTCGGCCTGCGGCGTCAGCTCATACCAGTCGTAGCGCAGGGCCGGGATGATGCTGAGGCGGCCGCCCAGCAGATCGATCTCGTCCTGGATGAACAGGCCCGCCAGGTCGAACTCGGTCTTGGGGAAAGGCCGGGCGGGGAAAGGCTCGCCCACCGGCGGGACCGTGCCGTCGCGGATTCCTTCCTGGGTGGTGCGCGACCAGTCGGCGCCGAAGGTGACCCGGTGACGAACAGCCTCGCCGCCGAAGCTCTTGGAACCCTGCGCCGCCAGACCCCAGACGGCGTTGTCGAAGGTCACGTCGCGGGTGCGATCGCCCAGCGTCGGACGCTGCTCATAGGTGAACTGGCGCGTCGTGGCATCCTGCCAGAAGACGGCGGCGGAGCCGGAATCGAGGCCCAGGAAGTCGTCGAAACGCCAGTCAAGGCTGACGCGGTCTCGCTGCGTCTCGTCCTGGGCGCTCAGGCCGGTGACGGAAGCGGAATAGCTGCTGAGCGCCTCGCCCTCCATGTCCTGATCGAAGTGGTCATACGTCAGTCGCACGGTGTGGTTGGGCGCGGCGTCCCAGACCAGCTTGGCCAGCACGGCGTTGGAGGCGAATTCCTGCGGATTCGGCTTGGTGCGGTCGGCGCCCATGCCGCCCGTCTCGGCCATGTTTTCCGTCTCATGAGCATCGCGGCGGGTGTAGGCCAGCAGGCCGGACAACGCACCGCTGCGCCCGGCCAGGGCCAGGCCCTCGGTCCAGCCCTCGTCGGCGGAGTTGTAGCCGACCCGCCCACGGGCGCCGAAGTTGCGGCCCGCCTCGATAAAGTCGGTCGGGTCCTTCGAGGTGAAGCTGACCGCCCCGGCGATGCCATCCGAGCCATACAGAGCCGAAGCCGGACCGCGCAGGATCTCGACCGACTTGACCAGATCCAGGTCATTATAGCCGCCCCGCCCGACCGCCTGGGCGCCGAAGGCGAAGCCGTCCGGCACCCGCACGCCGTCCTGGACGATCAAGACGCGGTTGCCGCCCATGCCGCGGATGGTGAAGCCTGAATTGCCGTCACGACCGGAGCCAGACAGCGCGGCCGAAAAGCGGGCCGGACTGGTCGGAACGCTGACGCCCGGCTCAAACCGGATCAGGTCCTTGATGTCCGTTACGAGGTTGTTCTCAATATCCTTGGCGGTGATCACGCTGATGCTGGCAGGGACTTCGTCGATGCGCCGTTCGGTGCGAGTGCCGACAACCGTGACCGGAGCCACCCGCACCGGTTGATTCAGGTCGATCTCAAACGCGCCCTCGGCGCTGGCCGGCAGGGCGGCCCCGAGGGCGGCGAGTCCGGCGGAAAACATCAATAGCGAACGCATAGGCGGCACCCTGTTTGAAAGAGTCCTCGCCTTTAGTGCGAACGATTATCAGAATCAATCTTAAACTGCTGCCCCCCGCCTGCATCCGCCTAAGGTCAACTGTCGCGCGAACGACAACGAAAGCGGGCTTGAGACTTCTGAGCGACCTCGCCCGGGCCCAAAGAGCATTTTCCTGGCTGGTGAAATCTTGCCCGACGCGTCGGCGACCGCCACTCTGACGCCTGGAGCACAATCCGCCGGAGGTCATATGCCGAAGCTATCGGACCGCACGCGACTGATCGCCGGCGCCACGCGACGCGGTCTGGGCCGCCGCCCCGTCAATCCGCCGATTGAACGCGCCTCCACCATGCTGAGCGACGACCCGGCGGCGATGCAGGATCCCAGCGACGGGCCCGTCTATGGGCTGGACGGGACCAGCGCGGCGCGTGAACTGCGGGCGGCCCTGGCCGATCTGGAGGGGGCGAGCGAGGTCTTTCTGGTTCCGTCCGGTCTGGCGGCCGTCACCGTGCCTCTCACAGCCCTTCTTCGCCCCGGCGACGAAGTGCTGACGACCGAAGCCGTCTATGGCCCCACACGGCGGTTTCTGACGCGCCACATGGCCGACAGAGGCGTCGCCGCGCGCTTTCACCCGGCCGGGGCGTCTGTCGAGGAAGTGATGGATCAGGTGCATGAGCGCACGCGGGTGTTGCTGATCGAAGCGCCCGGCTCTCTCACCTTCGACATGATGGACGTGCCAGCCGTAGCGGCGGCCTGCAGGGCGCGCGGCGTGCTGACGGTGATGGACAACACCTGGGCGGCCGGTCTGGCCTTCCGCCCGCTGGCCCACGGCGTGGACGTCAGCGTTCAGGCCCTGACGAAGTATGCGGGAGGCCATTCCGACCTGCTGATGGGCGGCGTGGCGGCGCAGGCGCCTGAGATCATCCGGGCCATCAACAACGTCATCGAGGACATGGGCTGGCACGTCTCGCCAGACGACGCCTGGCTGGCGCTGCGCGGGCTGCGCACCCTGCCGCTGCGCTATGAGGCTCAGGCGCGCGCCGCCCTGCGCGTCGCCGAATGGCTTCAGGACCAGCCCGAGGTGGCCCGCGTCCTGTACCCGCCCCTGCCCGGCTCAGTCGGGCACGCGCTTTGGCGCCGGGATTTCGACGGCGCGGCTTCCCTGATGGGCGTGGTCATGAAGGGCGGCGAAAAGGCGGCGGCCCACGCCTTCATGCGCGCCCTCAGCCTGTTCGGCATGGGCTATTCCTGGGGCGGCTTCGAGAGCCTTATCACCCACGAAACCCCACAGCTGGCGTATCGGCAGCACGCGCCCGACCTGCCCGGCCAGTTGTTGCGCCTGCATATAGGGTTGGAGGATCCCGCCGATCTGATCGCCGATCTGACGCGTGGATTGGCGGCGTGGCGCGCCCAGCAGGACTCGAACCTGCAACCGTCCGCTTAGAAGGCGGGTGCTCTATCCGGTTGAGCTATGGGCGCCAGGGGCCGCGGCAGACCTTAGTGGGTCCAGGACTGCTTGCGATCGGTCGCGAAGTTGTCGGCGTAGGCCTTGATGATGACCGGCGCCTCGTTCGGCTCATGCAGGCGGAAGGCGATGCCGTGGCGTTCGGCGTATTCGATCGCCTCTTCCTTGGTGTCGAAGCTCAGGCGGACCTGGCCGTTCATGTCGGTCGAGCTGGTCCAGCCCATCAGCGGGTCGATCGTGCGAGCCGAGGCGGGCTCGAACTCCAGGCGCCAGTCGCGCGTCTTGGCCTTGCCGGACTGCATCGCGGTCTTGGCCGGGCGATAGATGCGAGCGAGCATGGACGGAATCCTTCGGACGGAGAACTTGCCGGGTGCATACCCCGCCGTCGCCGCCCGGTCCAGACGCCGAAGCCGTCTCGGTCCGCTTGAAATCAGGCCGCCAGAGACGATGAACCGGCGTCGATCCAGCGACGCGCGGCGCGCTGGGCCTCAGCGATCTCGTCGTGCTCCATCTCCTGGCTGAGATCGCGGCGATACCCTTTCGCCTCGAGCGAACCCTTCATGGCCGCCAGGTTGAAGATCATATGGGCCGACACCCGATCGATCGGACATCCGTCCAGGCCGGACGAATAGGCCAGGCCCAACCGGAACAGCGCATCGCCGTCCATATCCGGCGTGGGCAGGGGCAAGGGCGCGTAGTCGGTCTGTTCGCGCGCCGTATCATGGGCGTTCATCGCTAGGTTCCTCCTGAGAAGCACGTTCTGCGCCGCTCTCGGACACGCATTCAAATACCCGCGGTTTGAAATTAGCGTTAACGCGCCAGCCCCTGCAGACGCGAGGCTGACAGGCCGGTTCAGACGCCGTTCATTCGCCGCCGCCGAAGTTAGCCCCAGACAGGGTTTCGCCGCTTTGCATGGAGTTTAACATGAACCGCCTGACCAAGGCCGCCGTCATCGCCCTGGCGCTGGCGACCACGGCCGCTCCCATGATGGCGCAGGCCCAGGATCGTCATGATCGCCGTGAGTGGCGGCAGGACCGTCGTGACGACCGTCGCGACTGGCGTCAGGATCGCCGCGACGATCGCCGGGACTGGCGCCAAGATCGCCGCTCGGATCACCGCGACTGGCGTCAGGATCAGCGCCGCCAGGACCGCTGGAGCCGCGACAACCGCAACTGGTGGCGCGGACGCCCCGAATTCCGCGATTATCGCGGCGCGCGCAACGGTTATTGGTATGCGCCGGGCCACGGCTATTATCGGGTCGAGCCGCGTTATTACGGTTATCGCTGGCGCACGGGCGGATACCTGCCGCCAGCGTATCGCAGCTACTATGTCAGCGACCCCTATTTCTATGGCCTGCGTCCAGCGCCGCGCGGTTACCGCTACGTCCACGCCGGCAATGACATCCTGATGATCGCGGTCGCCACCGGCCTGATCGCCAGCGTGATGAACAACGTCTATTAAACCTGCGCTCGTGCAGTCGACTGGCCCCGCAAGCGTCTGTCTTGCGGGGCTTTTTCATGACAACACTCTGCGATCCTCGTTCAGCCGCAGTTCATGCCCCGGCGTCTATTTTCCAATCAAGCCGCCCAATCTGGGCGTGCGAGGATTCTGACCATGAAACGTTCTCTTCTCATGTTCGCGGCGGTTTCCGCCTTCCTCGTGCCCGCCGCAGCACCTCTGTCGGCCCTGGCCCAGGAACGGCCTCAACGCGCCCAGACCCGCGAGGACGGCCCACGCCGCTCTGAACGGCGCGCTGCGCCGCAACGTGATCGCGGCGACATGGCCATAAGGCCGCGAGAGCGCCAGGAAGCGCCGCGCCAGAACGCCCAGCCTCGTCCCAATCAGTCTCGTCCCGATCAGCCGCGTCCGAACCAATCTCGGCCTGAAGCACGGCCGGACGTCCAGCGTCCGCAGCGCCCTGGCGGCGAGCGCCCCGATCAGCAACGACCCAACCGCCCGGATCGTCCAGAAGGACAGCGTCCCGATCGCCCAGACCGGCCTAACCGTCCCGGCTGGAATCAACCGAACCAGCCTGGGCGCCCCGATCGCCCTCAACGCCCGGACAGACCAGATCGCCCCGATCGTCCCGATCGTCCCGGCGCAAATCGTCCGGACCGTCCGGATTGGAACCGGCCCGGCCGCCCCGACGCCAACCGTCCACACCGGCCGGATCGTCCCGGCTGGAACAGGGACCGGGACTATCGCGAGTTCCACAATCGCTGGAACCGGGACCAGTGGCGCCGTGACTGGGACCGTCGTCATCGCAGCGACTGGTGGCGAAACGACTCTCGCTTCCGAGGCTGGAGCGGCGTGCGCGTCGGCTTCTATTTCGCACCGGGCTACGGCTACTACAGCGTGCCGCGCACCTATTGGAACCGACAATACTACGTCGGCCAATACCTGCCGGATATCTTCTGGCGCTATCAGGTGAATGACTGGCGCACCTATGGCCTGGGCTATCCGCCTCCGGGGACGCGGTGGGTCTATGTCGACAATGCGATCTATCTGATCGACGAATACGACGGCTACATCATCGAAGTCGTCCGCGACGCCTGGAGCTGGTAAGCGACAGGCTCCTGGCAAGAGACCCCGGAGAGCGATCTCCGGGGTCTCTCTTTTTTACACGCTGACATGCGCGGCCCGCGTAGGCAGACTGCTCCCATGATGATCAAGCCCCTGCCCATTCTCGCCCTCTGCCTGACCACAGCTCTGATGCTTCAGGGCTGCGTCGCGGGCGCCGTCGTCGGCGCAGGGGCCGCTGTGGTCGGCGGCGCGGCCAAGGTGACGGGAGCCGCCGTGGGCGCGGGCTTCGACGCCGTCACCACATCGGATGAGGAAACCAGGGCCAAGCGCGAACGCGAACAGCGCGCATGGGAGCGTGAACAACGCCGCTGCGAACAGAGGCAGAAGCGCGGCAAGGACTGTTGAGGGCCTACCGCACCCCGATATATTTGTGTGTCTGAACGCTGAGACGCCATTTCGGATGGGTGAGGCAGTATTCAATGGCGGCCGCCGTGTTGGCGGCCTGGTCTGGTCCATCCATCGGCTGAAGCCAGAAATGCTCGAAATCGAGGTGCTCGAAACGGTCGGGCATGGCCAGAGGCTGAGGAAAGACCAGCTTCAGTTCCTGCCCCGCGGTCTGAACCACGGAGGCGTCGGCCTTGGGGCTGATGCAGATCCAGTCGATCCCCTCCGGCGCCGCCAGCGTGCCGTTGCTTTCGATGGCGATCTGGAACCCCCGCGCGTGCAGGGCGTCGATCAGTGGCGCGTCCAACTGCATCAAAGGCTCGCCGCCGGTGCAGACCACCAGCTTGGGGTCGCCCTCGCGACCGCGCCACATCCTCGCGACATGATCGGCCATCAGGTCAGCGGTCTTGAACTTGCCGCCGCCATCGCCGTCCACGCCGACGAAATCGGTGTCGCAGAAGGTGCAGACGGCGGCAGCGCGATCCCGCTCCTGCCCGCTCCACAGATTGCATCCGGCGAAGCGCAGGAAGACCGCCGGGCGGCCCGCCTGCCCGCCCTCGCCCTGCACTGTCAAGAAGACTTCCTTGGCCGAATAGGTCATGCAGCCGCCCATTCGGCATAGCCCGCCGCGCGCAGTTCGCAGGCCGGGCAGGCTCCGCAGCCATAGCCCCAGGCGTGACGCTGCGTCCGGTCGCCCAGATAGCAGGTGTGGCTGAACTCGATGATCGCCTCGACCAGAACGCGGCCGCCGATCCGCTCGGCCAGTTCCCACGTCTGCGCCTTGGTCAGGAACATCAGCGGCGTCTCAACCGGCACCGACTTGTCCAGCCCCAGGGACAGGGCGCGGGCCGTGGCCTGAATGGTGTTGTTGCGACAGTCCGGATAGCCCGAATAGTCCGTCTCGCACATGCCGCCGATCAATACTTCCAGCCCCCGTCGGTCGGCCAGCGCCGCCGCCGCGACCAGAAAGATCAGATTGCGTCCCGGAACGAAGGTGTTGGGCAGGCCGCGCGCGTCGGCCTCAATGGCGCGCTCGGTGGTCATGGCCGTCTCGCCGATGGCGCCGAAGCCCGTCAGATCGACCACATGATCATCGCCCAGTCTGTCCGCCCATTGCGGCAGAGCCTTGATCACCTCGCGTCGCACCGCCTGGCGCGCCTGCATCTCAACCGCATGGCGCTGGCCATAGTCGAAACCGACGGTCTCCACCCGATCAAACCGCTCCAGCGCCCAGGCCAGACAGGTGGCGCTGTCCTGCCCTCCGGAAAAGAGAACCAGGGCGGAGGTTGTGGGGTGGGGGTCGATTTCGCTCATGACAAACCTGCGGTCGGCCGGTCGGCCGCGCGCATCCAGAAGAAGTTCCAGGATCAGGAAGATGGGTGGTCAAGAACCATAGACCAGACCCGCCCGCGCCGCAAAACAAACCAGCCGCCGTAATTTTGCAGACCCGGCTTAACGGTTCAGCAAACAATCATAAGCGAATGTAAAATCGCCTTAGTAGGAGTCCGGCCGAATGCCGACCATCGAAGTGCTGACCGACAGGGCGGAGCCCGTCCCCCCTTCTGCCAAGACAGGAGAGGTCTTTGCGCGTTTCGAGCGGGAGCCGGATACCCTGGCGATTGCTGTCGTGGACGGCGACCGCCCGGTCGGCCTGATCGAGCGCAGCGACTTCCTGATGAAGCTGGCCGGTCCGCTGGGCGTCAGCCTGTACGGCGGGCGCGAAGTCTCTCACCTGATGGACCCGGAACCGGCGGTGGTCGAGGCGGGCGTTCGCATCGACGCCTTCGCCGACATCATCCTGAAAAGCGGTCCCGGCGCGCTGATGCGCGGCTTCATCGTCACCCGCAACGGCGCCTATCGCGGCGTCGGTACGGCCGTGGCCCTGCTGCGCGCCGTCAACGAACAGCAGAGGCATGAAAACCAGCGTCTGGCAGAACAGGCCCGCGCCGCCGTTGACGCCGATCACGCCATGCAGACCGCCGCCCGTGAGAAGAGCCGCTTCATGGGCCTGCTCAATCGCGAGCTGAGCACCTCCATGAACGGCGTGCTGGCTGTCGCCGAACTCCTGTATCGACAGCCGCTGAATGAAGCGGCCAAGGCGCACGCTCGCACCATCATGGAATCGGCCGAAGACCTCTTGGGCGACCTGCACGACGCGCTGGATCTGGCTCGTGCCGAGGCGGGAGAGCTGCAGTTGTCTCCGGCGCCTACGCCGCTACGCACCCTGATGGACCAGCTTCAGACCCATTGGTCTCCGCGCGCCGCCCAGGATGGCGTGACCCTGATGGTCGGGTATGAGGGCGACACCGAACTGGCGGCCATGCTGGACGCCGAGCGCCTTAAGCAGGTGTTCAACAACCTGATCGGCGCCGCCCTGGGCAATGCGCGTCACGGCATGGTCGAAGCCAGCCTGAAGGCTCAGGCTCGAGGCGATCAGGTGGTGATCGAGGCCCGCGTCCGCGACGATGGCGCGGCCGACCCGGCCCGGTTCGACGACGCGGCCGAACAGGACGGCGACCTGGGGCTGATGGTCAGCCGCCGTCTGGTTCAATACATGGCTGGCAAGCTGCGCGCGGAGCACAACGCCGGTCGGGGCGCGACCTTCGCCTTTGAAATCGAAGCTCCCATCGCCTTGATGGAGCAGGAAACGCCATCCAACATCGCGGACCTGGAGCATCTGCACCTGCAGGCCCAGCCGCACATCCTCATCGCCGACGACAATGCGACCAACCGCGTCGTGGCCCAGGCCCTGTGCGAGATGTTCGGCTGCACCTCGGAAACTGTCGAGGACGGCCAGGAAGCTGTCGAAGCCGTGCAGACACGGCCGTTCGATCTGATCCTGATGGACATCAAGATGCCCCGCCTGGACGGCGTCGGCGCCACGCGCGCAATCCGCGCCCTGGCAGGGCCCGCCAGCCAGATCCCCATCATCGCCCTCACCGCCAACGCCGATCCGGACGACGCCAAGGGCTATCTGGCGGCAGGAATGGCGGCCGTGGTCGAAAAACCCATCAAGCCTGAACGACTGCGCCTGGCGATGAACACGGCCCTTGATCCCGCTGAGCAGAACGTCGCCCGCAAGGATCGCGGCGCCGCCTGATGCCGGTTCAGCCGGCGTCCTCCAGCACGTTCTGCTCGCCTTCGCCTTCTTCGTCATAGCCGACAAGACGCAAGGCGCGCGCGCGCATCTCCTTCAGTTCGCACCAGCGCAGCAGGCCCTCCTCCCTGCCGTGCGTGATCCAGACTTCTTCCGGCGCGATCTCTTCGAACGTCCGCGTCAGCTCTGGCCAGTCGGCATGGTCGGAAATCACCAGCGGCAGTTCGACGCCGCGCTGGCGGGCGCGGGCGCGAACTCCCATCCAGCCCGATGCAAACGCCGCGATCGGCTCGGCGAACCTGCGCGCCCAGCGATCCTGAATGGCCGACGGCGGCGCAAGGGCCACCTCGCCGCCCAAGGCTCCGGCCTTCAGCCCCGTTGCAAGCGCCAGCGGGCCTAGCGGGACGCCTGACGCCTGATAAAGGTCGTTCAGGCGCTCCAGCGCGCCGTGGACATAGATGGGCCGTTCCCAACCCGCTTCACGCAACAGTCGTATGATGCGCTGCGCCTTGCCCAGCGCATAGGCGCCGACCAGGTGCGCCCGCTCGGGAAACTGCGCCAGAGACGACACAAGCCGCTGAATCTCTTCTGTGTCCGGCGGGTGAACGAAGACCGGCAGGCCAAACGTCGCCTCTGAAATGAAGACATGGCAAGGCGCCGCCTCAAACGGAGCGCAGGTCGGATCGCGGCGGCGTTTATAGTCGCCTGATACCGTCATGATCAGGCCGCTGTGACTGACGACCGCCTGCGCCGAACCCAGAACATGTCCGGCCGGGATCAGTCGCACCTCGACGCCTCCGATGGTTGTCGTTTCGCCATAGCCCGCCGCCTGCGTCCGCCCGGCGAAATCCACGCCGTACCGCACCGCCATGATCGCCAGGGTCTCAGGCGTCGCCAGCACCGACCCATGTCCGGCGCGCGCATGGTCCGAATGCCCATGCGTGATCACCGCCCGGTCCACCGGACGCACCGGATCGACATAGAAATCTCCGGGCGGGCAATAGAGACCTGCCGGCGTAGGCCGCAAAAGATCCTGAGGACGCATCATCGGTTCACAGTGTGGCTGGACAAGACAACCTCGGGCGGGCGACCAAAGGCGACGCTCACAAAGGACGCCTTGATGACGGAATCGTTCCTTACCACCCTGCTGCCGCAACTGGCCTCGGGCGCCGCCCATACCCATGCCCTGGGCTTTGCCTACGAAGGGCTGGAGGGTGATCGGGTGCGGATGCGCGTGCCCTATCGCGACGATCTCGTCGGCGACCCCGAGACGGGCGTGCTGGCGGGCGGGCTGGTCACCACCCTGCTGGATCATGCGGGCGGCCTGGCGGTCTGGGTGGCCTTGGATGCGTTCCGCCCCATTGCGACGCTGGACCTGAGGGTCGACTACATGCGCGCCGCCCAGCCGGGGCGCGACCTGCTGGCCGAGGCTCGATGCTATCGCCTGACGCGCAATCTGGCTTTCGTGCGGGCCTGGGCGTTCGAGGATGATCCTGCCGACCCCGTCGCGGCCGCCCAGTCCGCCTATATGGTCAGCGCCGAAGGCGACAGCCGCACCGGCGCCAATCTGAAACCCCGTAGAGCCAAGGACGCCGCATGACCGCCGCCCTGCTGGACACCCTGCCCTACGCCCGCTTTCTCGGCCTCCAGACACAGGTGAACGGTGATGAAATCACCGTCACCATGCCGTTTGACGACAGGCTGATCGGCAACCCGCTACTGCCCGCCCTACATGGCGGTTCTACGGCCGCCCTGCTGGAGATGACGGCTATGGCTCAGGTCGCCCTCACCTATCCCGGCCTGCGCCTGCCGCGCCCGATCAATGTGACTGTGGCCTATCTTCGGTCCGGCAAGCCGGTGGACGTATACGCCCGCGCCCGCATCAACCGCGCTGGACGCCGGGTGGCCTATGTCATCGCCGAAGCCTGGCAGGAAAACCATGCCCAGCCGATCGCCAGTCTAACCGCTCACTTCCTGCTGGATGAAGCCACCTCAGGCTGAAGCCGAATCTCGGCGGCGCCTCTCCTGCAACGTAAAAAATGGTAAACAAAACACTACCGAAGGTCGTTAACGCGTGTTAACTATTGCCCATCGTTCATTAGATGAGGGGTAAGCTATGCAACGCAACGAAGTCATCGCCGCCGTCGCCGGCGATCTGCACTCTGCTGAAAAGGCGATCGACGACGCGATCGTGCAAGCGACCGCCCTCGTGCAGTCGATGATCGGCGCCCGTTCCGCGCTCAACGTGTCCGCTGTTGCGGGAACGGTTTCGCAAGCCAAGGCGATGGAAGCCATCGCCGCCCTCAGCGCCGCGCGCGAAGCCATCGTCGCCAGCCACAACGAAATGGCCAAAGACCATCGCCGCATGGGCTACGGCGTCTACGCCGCCGGCCCGGTGGCCAAGCCCGACGAGTGGGACGACCGCCCGATGGGCCACCTGCGGGTTGCGTGAATTTAATCTAACCAAGCCATAGTGTTGGATGCGTTTTCCGCGCTTCGGTGACATGATACCCCCTTCGCTCACGGCGGAGGGGGTTTTTCATGTTCAGCTTCATGTCCGAGTACATCGGCATGACGATCATGCTCGCCATAGGGCTGTTCGCGCTCGCCAAGGGCGGAAAACCCGAGAGGATCGGCGCTGCGACGATGCTTCTGGCGTGGTTTTTATCGATCCTGACCCAGAACTACATCGGCTATGCTGGCGTCCAGTGGCCGATGTTCGTGATTGACCTGGTTGTTCTGGGCGTTTTCGTCGCACTGGTGTGGAAGTCGCCTCGTTCCTGGCCCGTATGGGCCAGTGCGCTTCAATTGTTGACCGTCGCCAGCCATGTCATGGTTTTCATGAAGATGAAGCCGACGGTTTCCGCCTTCTACACCGTGCTGAACATGACAGCCTATGGCATCATGATCGCCATCGCCGTCGGCGCCTTTTTGGCCTGGCAGGAGCGTCGAGCCGTCGGTCAGGATACAGAATAGGCTAATATTCCTATACTCAGCCTGGCATGATAGGGTTGCACATGCCCCTGTCACACACGCAGATATGGAACGCGATTGATGCGCTGGCGCGCCGTGAGGGCCTGTCGGCCTCCGGACTGGCGCGCCGTGCAGGACTGGACCCCACCAGCTTCAATCCGTCAAAGCGGTTTGGCCCCGGCGCGCCTACGCGGCCGAGATGGCCCTCCACCGAAAGCCTAATGCGCGTATTGCAATCGACGGGCCTCAGCCTGGGCGAGTTCGCGGATCTGGCAGACGACGCCGGGCCGCGCGTCCTGCCCATCCCCCTGCTCGGCCTGGCGCGCGCAGGCGACCAAGGCTTCTTCGACGACGCGGGCCTGCCCTTGGCTGAAGGCTGGGAGCAGACGGATCTGCCGACGCGGAAGGACAGCCTGTTCAGTCTGCGGATCGAGGGCGACTCGATGGCGCCCCTGTATCGCCCCGGCGACCGGGTGATTGTCGATCTGGACGCCACGGACATTCGGCGGGGCGATCGCGTGGCCTTGCGCACCCGAAGCGGCGAAACGCTGGCGAAAGAGGCCGCCGCGCTCGGCGTGCGAGACATCGTCCTGGCCTCCATCAACCCCGAGTATCCGCCGCGCACCATTGCGCGTGATCAGCTTCTGTGGATGGCGCGTATCCTTTGGGTCAGCCAATAAAGCACAAAGGCCGCCCCTTTCGGGACGGCCTTCTCTCTGATCGATGCGGGGGAGAAAATCGATCAGTTCGGCGCGACGTAGTGGGCGTTCACCCAACCGCCGCCGGCGATCTGGACCCACTCGCCCTGCGAGCCGATGGCGGTGAAGGGCTGACCGGCCGATAGGCTGCCGGTCTGGCGATAGTTGGCGCCCGGACCCGTGCGAATGCGCAGATTGGAGGTCGCGCGGTAGGAGTTGGCGCCCGCCTGATTGGCCGACCGCGCACGTTGCTGATTACAGCCGATATAGGAGCCCGCCGCAGCGCCGGCGCCAGCGCCGACCACCGCGCCAAGCGCGCGCTCATTCTTGGAAACCTGGCTGCCGGCAAGACCGCCCAGAACGGCGCCGATCGCGGCGCCCGCCTGCTGGCGACCGCCGGGGGCGTCGCAGTTGGTGACGCCGTTGGCCTGCGGCATGGCGGCGGCGCTCATCGGCACGGCAGCGGAACCCAGGGCGGCGAACATGGCGGTGGCGGCCAGACCCGCCTTGAACATCTTCGACATCTGTCTCTCCTGTCATCGAGTTGTCGATGAAGAGAGAATGCACCGGCGAAGCTGAAGGCTCCCCCCGCCTCGCCGTTATGTTGTGTTCATGTTTAGTGGGCCTACCGCCCTTCGGGCTACTTGAGGCCGTGTTGAGCGGGCCTACCGCCCTTCGGGCTACTTGAGGCCATGTTGAGCGGGCCTACCGCGCATAGCGCTGCTTGAGGCCATGCCGCCGTCATCCCGGAAACGGCGAAGCCGTTATCCGGGACTGCAGGAAACACCGGCCGTCGAGCTCTGAACAGCCCCGGCTCTACGCCTTGCGGCTTCGGCCGGGATAACGGTCAGGGTCAGGCGGCCAGTTCGCCGTTTGCACCAGCTTCAAGCAGGGCGATCGTCTGCGGCAGGCCATAGATGGCCGCGAACGACCCGAAGCGCGGCCCCTGCGAAGCGCCCAGCAGCACCTCGTACAGCGCCTGGAACCAGGCCCGCAGCGGCTCGAACTCATGCGCCTTGCCCACGGCGTAGACCTCGCCCTGGATGATCTCGCCGTCAGTGGTGTCGGCGGGCAGAGCCTTGAGACGCTCCGCCAGATCCAGCAACGCAGCCTTCTCCTTGTCGTCTGGCAGGCGATAGGTCTTCGAGGGCTTCACGAAGTCCTCATAGTAGTTCAGCGCATAGCCCATCAGCCGATCCAGCACGGGCTCGTTATCCGGCGTGGCGTCAGGCAGATATTTGGCGAAATAGGCCCACAGCTGCTCCTTGGTCGAGGCGTGGGCCACGCCCACCAGATTCAGCAACAGGGCGAACGACACCGGCGATGCGCTCTCAGGCGGCTGGCCCGAGTGGATGTGCCACACGGCGTTATCCATCCGTTTGGCCGGTTCCTGCGTCTTGTACTGCTCGATGAAGGACAGATAGTCATCCGTCGCGCGCGGAATGACGTTGAAGTGCAGGCTCTTGGCCGACTTCGGCGACTGGAACATGTACCAGCTCAGGCTCTCGGGCGTGCCGTAGCGCAGCCAGTCCTCCATGGTCAGGCCGTTGCCCTTGGACTTGGAGATCTTCTTCCCTTCGATGTCGAGGAAGAGCTCGTAGTTGAAGCCCTCAGGCGGGACGCCGCCGATGGCGCGGCACAGCTTGGACGACTCGCGCACGCTCTCGATCAGGTCCTTGCCCGACATCTCATAGTCGACGTCCAGCGCGGTCCAGCGCATCGCCCAGTCGGGCTTCCACTGCAGCTTCACATGGCCGCCGGTGACGGGAACCTCGGTGCGGCCGCCATCCTCGCCCTTGGCGGGATCGACGAAGACGATCGTGCCCTTCTCGACGTTGCGTTCCAGCGTCGGCACCTGCAGCACATGGCCGGTGATCGGACTGATCGGCAGGAAGGGCGAATAGGTCGCCCGACGCTCTTCGCCCAGGGTCGGCAACATGATGCCCATGACCTTGTCGAAACGCTCCAGCAAGGTCAGCAGGGCCGCGTCGAACCGGCCCGACCGATAGGTCTCGGTCGAGGACATGAACTCATAATCGAAGCCGAAGCTGTCGAGGAAGGCGCGCAGGCGAGCGTTGTTGTGCGCGCCGAAGCTGTCGTGCGTGCCGAACGGATCGCGCACCTTGGTCAGCGGCAGATGCAGGTCTTCGCGCAGCATCTCCGGATTGGGGATGCCCTCCGGCACCTTGCGCAGGCCGTCCATGTCGTCGCTGAAGGCGATCAGGCGCGTAGCCCAGTGATCGCCGGTCAGGGCGCGGAACGCGTTGCGCACCATGGTCGTGCGCGCCACCTCGCCGAAGGTGCCCATGTGCGGCAGGCCCGACGGGCCATAACCCGTCTCCAGGATCACCGGCTTGTTCAGCGCCTCGAAGGTGGCCAGGGCCTCGTCCGTCTTGCCCGCGTCGATCAGCAGTTTCGCGGCGTCGCGCTCCGCGTCAGACAGCCGTTTTTTGAGCACGTGGGCCAGCAGGTTGCGCGCTTGCTCAAACGGCCACGAACGGGCCTCACGGGACAGGGTTTCGAGGTTCTGTAGCATGTACCGGGCTTTGACGCCTTGGAGGCCCGGGGTCAACAGCGGCGGCGTTTTACAGCCGCGCTTCGGCGTTCCTCGGCAGTTGCATCTGGTTCTCGAAGCTCATGGCCAGATCGCCGTCCTGATTGATCACCGTCGTCTTGGTGCGCACGACGCCGCGATCGGGCTGGCTCTTCGACGGGCGGATATCGATGATCTCGCGGCGCACCGTCAGGGTGTCGCCGGGGCGCACCGGCCGCACCCACCACAGGGCGTCGACATTCATGCCCAGCAGGGGCGTCTTGCCGAAATAGGCTTCGTCCACGAACTGGCGCATGACGCGCGAGCAGACGTGCCAGCCGCTGGCGATCAGGCCGCCGAACCGTCCCGCCTCGGCCGCCGCCTTGTCGACATGCATGGGCTGGGGGTCGAACTCGGTCGCGAATGCGATGATCTCATCCTCCGTGATCGTGAAGGGTTCGCTGTCCCAGCTTTCGCCGACGGTCAGGTCGTCCAGATAGCGGTTGGTCATGCACTCAAACTCCCATTGGCTGCGCCTGACATAGCGGCTGGGACGGTTTTCGCCAGTCGACTTTCGGCTGCGCCTCGCTTGACCGCAAAGGCGGGGCGTGAGCATTCCCCGCCCCATGCGGACATCCGATTTCGACTTCGATCTGCCCGAGGCGTGCATCGCCCTGCGCCCCGCCGACCCGCGCGACTCGGCGCGCCTGCTGATCGTAAAGGGCGATGAGCTTCAGGACCGGATGATCCGTGATCTGCCCGATTTCCTGCAACCTGGCGACGCCCTGGTCTTCAACGACACCCGCGTGATCCCGGCCCGTCTGTCGGGCGTGCGCCATCGCACCGGACCGGAAGGCGAGCTCCTGTCCGTGCCGGTTGAGGCCACCCTGCACCACCGCGACGCACCCGATGTGTGGAGCGCCTTCATGAAGCCCGGCAAGCGGCTGAAGGTTGGCGACCGGGTGCGTTTCGGGCGCGAGGAAGACAATGCCTGCTTCGTGGGTCAGGTCGACGCCGAGATCACCGACAAGGGCGAGGACGGCCTCATCACCCTGCGCTTCGATCTGGCCGGTCCTGTGTTGGACGACGCCATCCGCGAGGTCGGGGTCATGCCCCTGCCCCCCTATATCGCGGCCAAGCGAGCCGAGGACGACCAGGATCTGAAGGATTATCAGACCGTCTTCGCCGAGCATGACGGCTCGGTCGCGGCGCCGACAGCGGGCCTGCACTTCACCCCCGCCCTGTTGGACGCCATCCGGGCGCGCGGCGTGACGACCCATGCCGTGACCCTGCACGTCGGGGCGGGCACCTTCCTGCCGGTCAAGGCAGACGACACCGCCGATCACAGGATGCACTCCGAGTGGGGCGAGGTCTCAGCCGAAACCGCCGCCGCCCTGAACGCCGTGCACGCGTCGGGCGGGCGCATCGTCTGCGTCGGCACCACCTCGCTTCGCCTGCTGGAGAGCGCCACGACCAAGGACGGCGTGGTCCAGCCTTTCCACGGCGACACGGCCATCTTCATCACGCCGGGCTATCGCTTCCGCGCCTGCGACGTGCTGATGACCAACTTCCACCTGCCGAAATCGACGCTGTTCATGCTGGTCAGCGCCTTCGCCGGACTGGAGACGATGAAGGCCGCATACGCCCACGCCATCGACAATGGCTATCGTTTCTATTCCTATGGTGACGGGAGCCTGCTGTTCAGACAGTAGCGCAACAGGGGGACGACCATGCACTATCTGAAGACAGCCTCGTTCGGGGGCCTGTTCACCGTGACGTTCGGCGTCGCCGCAGCCTTTCAGATCGCTTTCTCCATCCTTGGCGTCCTGCTGGCGTTTCTATCGCCCGGCCTCTTTCACATGAACGGCGCCCCAGCGACGTCGGCGCTTGGCGCCATCGGCGTGCTCATCTTCCTGTTGGTCTTCGGCCTGTGCATCAACGCCGCCATGTCAGCGCTCGGCGCCTTGGTGGTCATGGGGGTCAGGCACTTCCTGCCGAAGGCGAAATCAGCCTAAAAGACAGCTATGAGCGACGACCTGCCCGAAAATCTGGCCGCCACCTTTGACATTCTGGCCTCGGCGGCCAGTGAGCTTCAGGATCCCTGGTGGGTGTTCGGGGGCGCAGGCATGGCGCTGTCGGGCCTGTCGGAATGGCATGTGCCGGACGTCGATGTCATGACCAGCCCGCGCGACGCCCGACGCCTGATCGAGACCCTGCACGGCGAAGCGGTCGAAGACCCCGGAGAGGGCCTGTTCCGGTCTCAGGTCTTCGGTCAGATCCTGACCACGCCCGTCCCGGTCGAAGTCATGGCGCAGATGGATGTGCGCGCAGGCGCCGACTGGACGCCGGTCATCTTCACCACGCGCCAGCCGATCACCCTGGATGGGGGGACGCTCTATGTTCCCACCGTCGCCGAACAGATCGAGAAATGCCGCCTGTTCGGCCGCCCCAAGGATCTACAACGGGCAGAGCGGCTGGCGACGCTGCTGCGCTGACTGGCGGTTCAGAAACAGAGGGCCTAAGACGCGGCTCCGCTGCAAGGAACGCCTATGCCTTTCCCGTTTAAAATTGCCGCCACCGAAGGTCGGGCCCGCACCGGCGTGCTGAAGACCACGCGCGGCGACATCCGTACTCCCGCCTTCATGCCCGTCGGCACCGCCGCCACGGTCAAAGCCATGACCCTGGATCAGGTCAAACAGACTGGCGCGGACATCATTCTGGGCAACACCTATCACCTGATGCTGCGGCCGGGGCCGGAGCGGATGGAGCGTCTGGGCGGGCTGCATAACTTCATGCGCTGGGACAAGCCGATCCTGACGGACTCCGGCGGCTTCCAGGTCATGAGCCTGTCGGGCATTTCCAAGCTGACCGAGGAGGCCGTCACCTTCTCCAGCCACATCGACGGCTCCAAACACGTCCTGACGCCCGAACGCTCGATTCAGATTCAGGCCGACCGTCTCGGCGCCGACATCGTCATGCAGTTGGACGAATGCGTCGCCTGGCCCGCCGAGGAAAAGCGCGCCCGAGAGGGCATGGAGCTGTCGGCGCGCTGGGCCCAGCGCTCCAAGACCGCCTTCGGGACGCGGGATGCTCAAGCCCTGTTCGGCATCCAGCAGGGCTCGACGTTTGAAAACCTGCGCCGCGAGTCCTCGGAACGCCTGCAGGAGATCGGCTTCGACGGCTACGCCATCGGCGGTCTGGCCGTCGGCGAAGGCCATGACGCCATGTGCGAGGTGCTGGATTATGCGCCCGAGTTTCTACCCAAGGACCGGCCGCGCTATCTGATGGGCGTCGGCAAGCCGATCGATCTGGTCGAGGCGGTCTATCGCGGCGTGGACATGTTCGACTGCGTCCTGCCCACGCGCGCCGGGCGTCACGGCCAGGCCTGGACCTGGGACGGCCCGCTGAACCTCAAGAACGCCCGCTTCGCCGAGGATCAGGACCCGCTGGATGCAGAGGTCCCCTGCCCCGCGTCGCAAGACTATTCAAAGGCTTACCTGCATCACCTGATCCGCGCCGACGAGATCCTCGGCAAGATTCTGCTGAGTTGGCACAACATCGCCTTCTTCCAGGCGCTGACGGCCGCCATGCGCGCGGCCATCGCCGAGGGCAGGTTCGAACAGTTCCGCCGCGACTTCCGCGCGCGGCACCTGAAAGCCTAGCCTCGACGCGGAACGAAGCCGGCCGGGGCCGCCGGAGGCGCACAGTTTCGCTGCATTCCCACGCCCTTCAGGAAGGAGCGGCGACGCAGGCCAGCCTGAATCGCCGACTGGACGTGCTTGCTGTGCGCATCGGCGCCGGTCAGGCGTCGCACCCAACTGCGGGCGGGGATGAAGTCGGTCACCGTCCCGCGAACAGCATCAAGCGTCGCCCCCGCCGCCGCATCGGCGGCCCGCTCGCTCATGTAGGAACCGTCCTGCGACGGCGGCGCGTCCGTGTCAGGCCCCAGGGCCTCGTCCAGACGGGCGATCTCGGCCCCGATCGTGCGGCAGTTATTCAGGTTGCGCAGGTCATAGGGATTGGCTTCCGCCTGCAGCAGAATGGTCGGGATTTCATCGCGTCGCAGGTTCAGGTCTTCCAGCGGCGCGGTGACGGCGTCGCCCAGTCCGGCTCCGACCTGCTCGGCGCCTCCGCGCGCGGAGGCGCCCGCGTTACAGCCGGAAAGGACAAGGGAAACCGCGACAGCAGGTAAAATCAAAGAGCGCATAGCCGGTGTTAAATCACGACATGCAACCGCAAGCCAAGTCGATGGAATGAAGCCACCCTTCATCCGGGTCACATGGCGGAAAACCTGTGCGGCGAATCCATCGTAGGATAGTAGTGATGATCAGTCGCGCCGAGAGCGGGCGCGCCTGAGTTCACAGGGGTTACAACACGATGAAGCCGCCAAGCCGTCCGTCAGCGGGCTCGAAGATGGAAAGCGTTGCGACGGTAGGACTGGCGCTGGTTCTCGCCTTTTTTCTCGCCACCGGGATACTGGCCTGGCGCAACGTCGAGGTGTTGCGAACCAATAATCAGCAGATCATCCATACGCATGAGGTGATCGTCGCGGTCGAAGACATCCTGTCCGCCGCGCAGGATGCCGAAACGGGCCAGCGCGGCTATCTGTTGACCGGCGACATCCGATATCTTCAGCCCTATGAGGCCGCGACGGGTGATCTGAACCGGCGACTGGGCGACCTGGCGCATCTGACGCGCGACAACCCGAGCCAGCAAGCGCATCTTGAAGAGTTGCGTCGCCTTCTCGACGCCAAGATGACCGAACTGGACGCGACCCTCCAGACCCGTCAAGCCGAGGGGATGCAGGCCGCTTTGGCGCGGATGGGCACTGACGAGGGTAAGCGCGTCATGGACTCTATTCGCGCCCGGATCGGTCTGATGCGCGTCGAAGAGCAGCGTGTACGCGCACAACGCATAACCTCAATGGACGCCGCCTATCGGACGGCGCTGGGAAGCGGCCTCTTGTCAGGACTGCTGGGCGCCATTCTGACGATCGTGATCTTCAACCTGATCCGACACAGCGCGCGCGCTCGTGCGCGCCAGGAATGGCTGAACAAGGGACAGGTGGGCCTGGCGGAAGCCATGATGGGCGATCAGTCCCTTGAACAGTTGGGCGACAGCATCCTTGCCTATCTCGGCCGCTACGCCGGGGTGCAGGCGGCCGCTCTGTTCAAGGGCGAAGGCGGCCAGTATCGCCGCATCGCCGCGCTGGGCGTTCCGTCCGACGCGGCCATTCCGGATCGTTTCGGCCTGCGTGAAGGCCTGCTGGGTCAGGTCGCGGCTGATGGCCAGGCTCTGCGCGTATCCGACGTGCCGGACGGCTATCTGACCATAGGATCGGCCCTGGGCCGCGATAAACCCAGGCATCTGATCATCTCTCCGGCCCAGGCGGACGGCGCCGTCAACGCGGTGCTGGAACTGGGCTTCCTGCACGCTCCGGACGAGCAGTTGACCACCCTGCTCGAAGAGGTAGGCCCCGCCATCGGCGCCGCCCTGCGCTCGGCCCGCTATCGCGCCCAGTTGCAAAATATGCTGGAGGAAACCCAGCGTCAGGCCGAAGAGCTTCAGGTCCAGAGCGAGGAACTGCGCGTCTCCAACGAAGAGTTGGAGGAACAGGGTCGGGCGCTCAAGGAATCCCAGTTCCGCCTCGAACAGCAGCAGGCCGAGTTGGAACAGACCAACAGCCAGCTGGAAGAACAGGCGCAGATGCTGGAGACACAGCGCGATGACCTGGAACGCGGCGCCGCCGCCCTGACGCTGAAGGCCCGCGAACTGGAACAGGCCAGCCAGTACAAGTCCGACTTCCTGGCCAATATGTCCCACGAACTGCGGACGCCGCTGAACTCTCTGCTGATCCTGTCCAAGCTGCTGGCGGACAATCCCGAGGGGAGCTTGTCAGAGGAACAGGTCAACTACGCCCGGACCATCCAGTCATCGGGGAACGACCTTCTGACCCTGATCAACGATATCCTGGATCTGTCCAAGATCGAGGCCGGCCACATCCAGGCGCGCCCGGAGGCCGTCTCGATGCAGCGGCTGACTGGAGACATCCGCCAGACCTTCCAGCCCATCGCCGATGATCGCAGCCTGCCGTTCGAGATCGAGGTGGATCCGGGTGTCGACCTGATGGAGACGGACCGTCAACGGCTTGAGCAGATTCTCAAGAACCTGCTGTCCAACGCCTTCAAATTCACCGAAAGCGGCCTGGTCAAACTGGGCATATCCGCCCTGCCCGACGATGAGATCGCCTTCGCGGTCTCGGACACCGGCATCGGCATTGCCCCCGACCAGCAGAAGGGCGTCTTCGAGGCCTTCCAGCAGGCTGACGGGACCATCAGCCGCAAATACGGGGGAACAGGCCTGGGACTGTCGATCTCACGCGAACTGGCGCGGCTTCTGGGCGGTCGGATCGAACTGGAAAGCCGTGTCGGCGAAGGCAGCGTCTTCACCCTTTTCCTGCCGCGGACCTATGACGCCGCACGCGTGGCCTCGCGTGAGGCTGCGGTCGCGGCCTCGCCCCTCGCGCCTTCTCCGGCGAGGCCGAACCCCAGGCCGACTGAACCTCGTCCTTTATCCGCCAGCGTTGAAGACGACCGGGACAACCTCGGTGGAAACAGGCGGCTGCTGCTCGTGGTCGAAGACGACGGCCGGTTCGCCGCCATCGTGCGCGACCTGTCGCGCGAACTCGGCTTCCAGTGCATTGTGGCCGGCACCGCTGAAGAAGCCCTGAAACTGGCCAAACGCCATCGCCCCAGCGCCGTCGTGCTGGACATCGGCCTGCCCGACCAGTCCGGCCTGACCGTTCTGGACGAACTGAAGCGCGACGATGACACCCGCCACATCCCCATTCACGTCGTCTCGGGCGAGGACCACAGCCAGACCGCCCTTTCGCTGGGCGCGATCGGCTATCTGATCAAGCCGGTGAAGCGGGAGGACCTCGCCGAGGTCCTGCGCAACCTTGAGGAAAAGCTGACCCGCACCGTCCGGCGCGTCCTTATCGTCGAAGACGACCTGGTTCAGCGCGATGCGGTCAGCCGCCTGCTGAGCTCCGGCGACGTCGAAACGGTGGGCGTCGGCACCGCCGCAGAGTGTCTGGAGCAACTCAAGAGCCAGACTTTCGACTGCATGGTGCTGGACCTGACGCTGCCGGACGCCTCGGGCTTCTCCCTTCTGGAGACCCTCAGCCGCGACACCGGCCACAGCTTCCCGCCGGTCATCGTCTATACGGGCCGGGACCTGTCGCCCGATCATGAGCAACAACTGCGCCGCTACTCCAGCTCTATCATCATCAAGGGCGCCAAATCGCCGGAACGGCTTCTGGACGAGGTCTCCCTGTTCCTGCACCAGGTCGTGGCGGAACTGCCGCCCGAGCAGCAGAAGATGATCCGCAAGGCCCGCAACCGCGACGCCGTGCTGGAAGGCCGCCGCATTCTGATCGTCGAGGACGACGTACGGAACGTCTATTCGCTGACCAATGTGCTCGAACCGCGCGGCGCCCTGGTCGAGATCGCCCGCAACGGCAAGGAGGCGCTGGAGGCGTTGGATCGGTCTTCTACCGATCCGTCCAAGGCGGTCGATCTGGTGCTGATGGATGTGATGATGCCGGTCATGGACGGTCTGACGGCGACCCGCGAGCTGAGAAAAGACCCGCGCTGGAAGACCTTGCCGGTGCTGATGCTGACGGCCAAGGCCATGCCGGACGATCAGGAACGCTGTATGGCGGCCGGGGCCAATGACTATATGGCCAAGCCGCTGGACGTAGACAAGCTGCTGTCCCTGGTGCGCGTCTGGATGCCCCGCTGAGCCCCGAAATGCCCCACCAGACGGAAGACATTGAGATCGGCCTGCTGTTGGAGGCGTTGTACCAACGCTACCATTACGACTTCCGCCACTATGCGCGGGCGTCGATCAAACGCCGTCTGCTGCAGGCGCGCAGCCATTTCAACATGCCCAGCCTGACGGCCCTTCAGGAACGGGTGCTGCACGATCCCGAAATGCTTCCCCGCCTGCTCGGATTCCTGACCGTTCAGGTCAGCGAAATGTTCCGCGACCCCGGCTATTTTCGTGCCCTGCGAGAACAGGTCCTGCCTCACTTGCGCACCTATCCGTCGCTGAAGGTCTGGATTGCGGGCTGCAGCGCCGGCGAAGAGCTCTATTCCATGGCTATCCTGTTTCGCGAAGAAGGCCTGTTCGACCGTACGCTGTTCTACGCCACGGACATCAACCCTGACGCCCTAAGGGCTGCTGAGGCTGGGATCTATCCGCTGGATAGGATTCGCAAATTCACCGAGAACCATCAAAAATCAGGAGGGAGATCGTCCCTCTCCGACTACTACACTGCGGACTATGGGCGAGCCGTCTTCGACAAATCACTGCGCGCCAACGTCGTCTTCTCTGATCACAGCCTGGTCACGGACGCCGTCTTTGCGGAAATGCAGCTGATCTCCTGCCGCAATGTGATGATTTATTTCGACCGAGGACTTCAGGACCGCGCCGTCGGCCTTTTCAGGGAATCCCTGGCGCGACACGGCTTTCTCGGCGTGGGGTCGAAGGAAAGCCTGCGTTTTTCCCGCCACGCGGCGGCCTTTTCCGAGTTTGTTCCCGAGGAAAAAATATACAGGAAACGCGAGGCATGAGTTCGGCGCCGGACCGGGCCGTGGTGATCGGCGCCTCCGCCGGGGGCGTTCAGGCTCTGCTCGCCCTCCTGCCCGCTCTGCCTGCCGATTTCCCCTGGCCGATCTTCATCGTCCTTCACGTCCCGGCCGACCGCAGCAATGTTCTGGCGCCTCTTTTCGAGGCCCAATGCGGACTTGAGGTGAAGGAAGCCGAGGACAAGGAGCCTGTCCGGCCCGGCGTGGTCTACTTCGCCCCCTCCGATTATCATCTCCTGGTTGAAGAAAACGGCGACCTGGCCCTGTCATCCGACGAAGCGATCAACTACTCACGTCCCTCCATCGACGTTCTGTTCGAGAGCGCCGCGGACGCCTATGGCGAAGGTTTGATCGGCGTCATCCTGACCGGCGCCAACAATGATGGAGCAGCCGGCCTCAAGGCGGTGCACGCCGCCGGCGGCGTCGCCCTGGTGCAGGACCCGACCGCCGCCTATGCCCGGACCATGCCTCAGGCCGCTCGTCAGGCCTGCCACGCCGCGCTCGTGCTGCCGCTCGAACGCATCGCCGACTATCTGAAAGGTCTCGAAAGAGAATGACCAGCACGGAACAGCCGATTCATCTCCTGCTGGTCGACGATCTTGAGGAGAACCTGCTGGCGCTGGAAGCTCTGCTGAAAAGCGAAGGCGTGGTCTGCCTCAAGGCCCGTTCGGGCGACGAGGCGCTGGAGTTGTTGCTGGTTCATGATGTCGCCCTGGCGCTGCTCGACGTTCAGATGCCCGGCATGGACGGTTTTCAACTGGCCGAATTCATGCGCGGCAACGTCAATGCCCGCCACATCCCCATCATCTTTGTCACCGCCGGAAGCGCCGATCTTCAGCGCCGCTTCAGGGGCTATGAAGCGGGCGCGGTGGACTTCATCCAAAAGCCGATTGAGGCGGACATTCTGCGCAGCAAGGCCAAGGTCTTCATCGACCTGTATCGCCAGCGCATGGAAAGCCTAGCCCAGCGCAATGAACTGGAGGCCTACGCCAACGCCCTGCGCGAGGCTGATCGGCGCAAGAACGACTTCATCGCCATGCTGGGCCATGAACTGCGCAATCCCATCATGGCGATTCACGCCGGACTTCAGTTGCTGCAACGCCAGTCGGACGAAGAACGCAAGGCTGTGATTCACGCCCGCATGGAGGTGCAGGCTCTCCACCTTTCGCGTCTGATTGAAGACCTTCTGGACGTCGCCAGAATCGATCAGGGCAAGATTTCCCTCAAACAAGAACGTGTGAGCCTTCAGAGCATCATCGACTCCGCCATCGACACCAGCCGCCCAAGGATCGAGGCTGCATCGCACGAACTGACGATCTCCCTGCCGCCCGAGCCGGTGTGGCTGAAGGGCGACTTCACCCGTCTGTCCCAGGTGATCAGCAACCTGCTCGCCAACGCCGCCAAATACACTCCGCGCGAGGGCCGCATACTCCTATCCGTCGACATCGAGCAGGATCAGATCCGGATTGATGTCGCCGACAATGGCATCGGCGTCTCAGCTGATCTGAAAGACCGGATCTTTGATTTGTTCGCTCAGTCGAAGGGCCCCGACGACCGCTCCCGTGACGGCCTGGGCATCGGCCTGGCGCTGGTCAAACAGCTGGTCGAGTTGCACGACGGCACGATCGATCTCGTCAGCGAAGGCTCTGGTCTGGGCAGTTGCTTCACGGTGCGTTTGCCGCTCAGCGCGTGACATATGGACCGGCGTCTCGCCAAGGCGCCGTTTCAGGTCACGAGGCCGACAGGCCAGCCTGAACATCTACTGATTTTTGAGTAGAAAATGGTACGCCCCCCCGGGCTCGAACCGGGGACCCTCTGATTAAAAGTCAGATGCTCTAACCAACTGAGCTAGGGGCGCACATCGCGTCTGCGAAGAGGCGCGGAACATACGGTCGAGTTTCTGATCCGGCAAGCCGATATTTCGGAAAATTTGTTGGAAAACAAACACCCCGGATATGCCAGGCTGGAAAGGGTCTGGAGAGGCGGCGCAGCACTCGTTCGGGTTCAGATTGCGTTCAGAGATTCCGCGCAACACCGTGGCGTGCGGGAACCTCCGTCCCCTTTTTCACGTTTCCAGCCCCTGAAAGGGGGAATCTCCATGAGCCAATTCATTCCGAAGCGTCTGCTGCTCGGCGCCATCGCCCTGGGCGCCGTGGCTGCGCTGGCGGCCTGTGAGGAGCCTCGCCACGAACCGGCCCCTGCTCCGGCGCCGGTCGTTGAACCCGAAACCCCAGCCGCCGAGGACGCCGCCGCGCCGACAGCAGCAGAAGCCCCCGACACGCCGCCGACCGCGCCTGTCGAAGCCCTGCCGCCCGACCATCGCTCCTCCGAGGAGACGGTGCAGCCTGAAAGCGATACGCTGTTTTACTGATTCCATCGGCGCAGACGGCTAAGTGCGGCGTGTTAACCACACACAGGGTTCAGATTTGACGTCGAGGCTCCCCCTCCTTCTAGCCACCGCGGCCGTGTGCGCCTTCGCCACACAGGCGACTGCCGAGCCGAGGGCCCAGATTCGCGGCGAGATCGACGCCGATTTGAAGCGACAGCTGGAACAGGCGGTGGGTCAGGTCGACGGCGCGCCGGCCAATCGCTTTGAAGCCCGTCGTCGCGCGCGGGCGGCGCTGGAATCGGCGCAGGCCCTGTTGCGGTCTGAAGGCTATTATCAGGCCACGGTCCAGGATCAGGTCGAAGGCGAGGAAACGCCTGTCGCCATCGTCGAGGTCACGCCCGGCCGCCGGTTCGTTCTGGGAGACGCCAAGGTCAACTGGAGCGCGCCTGCCCCGGACGCAGACACCAGCGCCGCGGTTATCGAGAACATCCAGCTGAAGCCCGGCGAGCCCGGCCGAGCGGCCGACGTGCTGGCGGCTGAGGGACGCTTGATCGCCGACCTGACCCGTCGCGGCTATGCAGACGCCGTCGCCCAGCCCCGCCGGGTCGTCGTGGATCATGCGACTTTTCTGGTGGAGCCCGGCTTCAATGTGGCGTCCGGCGAACTGGTGCGGCTGGACGGCATCCAACTGCGGACACGCGGCCCGACCAAGCCGGATTGGATCCAGAGCCTTGTCCCCTGGCAGGAAGGCGACCGTTACGATCCAGAAGACGTCGCCGAGTTGGAGCGCCGCCTGCTGGACACCGGCGTCTATGACGGCGTGGGCGTCGCCCTGTCGTCGCTGGACGATACGCGCCCGGACGGCTTGAGGCCGGTTGTCGTCACCCTGGCGGATCGGCCGGTCAGCCTGCTTGAGGCAGGCGCCAGCTATTCGACCTACGAGGGCGTCGGCGTCGATGTCTTCCGCACCCGCTACAACCGCTTCGGCCGCGCCGACACGCTGCGGTACGGGGCGCGGATCGCCAGCATCGACAGTCGCATCGGCGGCGAGTGGTCGCAGCCCCACTGGCGGCGCGCGGGTCGGACGCTGAAACTGTCGTCCTTCATCGTCAACGAACAGACCGACGCCTATGACCGCAGCGCCCTGACGGTTGCGGCGGACCTGTCCCAGCGTCTCGGCAAGACGTCCTGGTTCAGCTACGGCCTGGGCGTGGACGCCGGGCGATATACGGAATACCGCTTCGATCCCCTGACGCAGACGCCGATCACCCTGGACCGGGACCTGGCGATCGTCACCCTGCGGGGCAGCGCCTTTATGGATCGCTCCAACGATCCGCTGAACCCGACGACCGGCTACCGCCTGTCCGTTTCAGCCCAGCCGACCGCAGTGACGGGCGAGGACACGGTCATGTTCCTGCGCACCGAGGGACAGGCCAGCGCCTATCTGCCGCTGCAGGACGGCGCGAAGACGGTTCTGGCCGGGCGCGCCCGTATCGGCTCGATCATCGGCGGCGAAGAGCTGACGGTTCCCTCTGACCGCCTGTTCTATTCCGGCGGGGGCGGCTCGGTGCGCGGCTATTCCTATCAGAGCATCAACCCGCGCCTGCCGGACAACCGTCCGCGCGGCGGCCTGTCGCTGTTTGAAACCTCGCTGGAGGTGCGGCGCGACATCGGCGAGAAATTCCAGGCCGTCGCCTTTGTCGACGGCGGCGCCGTCGGCTTTCAGGAAACGCCGAACTTGAGCAACATGCGTTACGGCGCAGGGGTCGGCGTCCGCTACAAGCTGCCGTTCGGTCCCGTCCGCGCCGACGTCGCCTTCCCGCTGAACAAGCGCGAAGGCGATTCCGGATTCCAGCTCTACATCAGCATCGGCCAGGCGTTTTGACCGACACTCCTCCGCCTCACGAAACGGGCGCAGACGTCGCCGACACGCCCGCCGAAAAGGCGAAGCGCAAACGCACCCGGCTTCAACTGGCCGCCTTCATCGCCGGGGTCGTCTCTGCGGGCCTGCTGGCGCTGGTCATCGTCGCCCTGGTCGGCGGGCGGATGTATCTGGTTTCCGATCCGGGCCGTGAACTGATCACCAGCTTCGTCGCCGGCAAGAAGATCAGCCGCTACGGTCGCATCAACGTCGAAGGTCTGCAGGGCGACCTGTTCAACGATTTCCGCCTGAAACGCGTCACCGTGACCGACGAAAAGGGCGTCTGGCTCGAAGCGACCGATGTGCGCGTCGACTGGTCCTATTGGCCCCTTCTGGCGCGGCGTTTTCACGCCACCGAAATCAGCGCGGGTCAGATCCGTCTGCTGCGCCGCCCGGAACTGGAGGCGCCCACCGAGCCGGGCGGCCCGCAAGCCATCTCCATCGACATCGACCGCTTCAGCGCCAATGTCGAATTGATGGAGGATTTCTCCAAGGAATACGGCCGCTGGACGCTGAGCGGCGACGCCGCCATTCCGCGCAAGGGCGTCAAGACCGCCAACGTCAACGCCTACAGCCTGAACCGCAAGGGCGACTATCTGCGCCTGGCCGCCGCCTTCGGCGACAAGCCCGAAGACCTGCGCGTCAACCTGCGCGCCAATGAGGCCCAGGGCGGACCGATCGCCGGTTCGCTGGGCTATTCGCCTGACCAGCCCTTCTCGGCTGTCGCCGTGGTGAACGGCGAGGTCATCGACGTGGCCGTGCAGACCGGCCAATTCCGCCCCCTGCTGGTCAAAGGGACCTATGGCGACAACGGCGCCAAGGTCTCGGGCTATGCCGACTTCTCGGGCTCCGACCTGCTGGAGCCGTTCGTCGAGCGCATCGGCCGCACCGCCCGCTTCGGCTTCGCCATGACGCCGGACGCCAAACGCGAGGGCTATCAGGGCGTGGCCTGGCGCCTGTACGCCGACAACATTGAATCCAGCGCGCGCGGCCTGATCCGCACGACGGACAACACCGCGCCGGAAGGCATCAACCTGGAACTGACCACGCCGTCGCTCAGCCGTCTGGTCGGCAGTCCGGTCGCCGGTCCGGCCGCCTATACCGGCGTGTTCAAGGGCGACGCTCAGGTATGGAGCCTGCAAGGTTCGGCCAGTCTGCTGAACGCCGACATCGCCTCCTATCGCGCCACGCGCATCTCGGGTCCGGTCAACATCGCCGCCAACAAGGGTCGTATCGACGTGACGACCGACGTGCGGGCGGTCGGCGGTTCCTCGGCCGGTATCATCGGCGCCCTGTTGGGCGCGACGCCGCACATACAAATGGAAGGCGCCCGCATGGCCGATGGCGCCATGCTGCTGAAGAAGGTCGATGCGCGTGGCCAGGGCCTGACCCTGACCGGCTCGGGCGGACGCAGCCTGAACGGCGGCCTCAACTTTACGGGTCGCGCCGAACTGACCGACCTGTCGCGCATTCAGCCCGGCGCACGCGGGGCCTTTGGCGGACCGATCCGCGCTTCGTCCGCTCGGACCGGCGCGCCCTGGGTCCTCAGCTTCGACGGGCGCGGCTCTCGCATGGCCATCGGCATGGAAGAGCTGGATCGTCTTCTGGGCGCGACGCCGCGCCTGCAACTGGCCGGGTCGCTGAACGACGGCGTCGTCTCCATCAACACCGGCGAACTGACCGGCGCCGCCGGACGCGCAGGCGCCAAGGGGCGTATCGAGGGCTCCAAACTGCGCCTTGCCCTGGACTGGGACGCACGCGGTCCCTTCGGCGTCGGCCCGGTCGCCATCGACGGCGCCATGTCGGGCGATGGCGCCCTGACCGGCACCCTGGCCCAGCCGCGCGCCGACCTGCGCGCCGCCTTCGACAAGGTGGCTGCGGGCGGGCTGATCCTGACCAAGGCTGATCTGATCCTCAGCTTCCGCAAGGGCGCTGACGCCTCGGACGGCCGCGTGGTGCTGACCTCCGGCTCGAACTACGGACCGGCGCGCGCCTCGGGGAACTTCTATCTGGGCGGTCCGCGTCTGCGTCTGTCGGATGTCGATGTGAACGCAGGCGGCGTCACGGCTCAGGGCGACGTGGCTTTGTCGAACAACTTCCCCTCCAGCGCCGATCTGACCTTCACCGCGCGCCAGGGCGCCTTCCTGGCCTCGGGCGAGGCCAACGGCCGGGTGCGCCTGACCGAGGGCGCGGGCGATCAGACCGCCGTGCTGGACATCACCGGCCGCAACGTACGCCTGACGGGTCAGGACTGGACCCTGCGAAATCTGTCGCTGAAAGGCCAGGGCACGCTGGAACGCCTGCCCTTCACCGTGGCTGCCGATGTGGGCGGCGCCAATCCGGTCCAGTTCAACGGTTCCGGCGAATACTCCCGCCAGGGCCCGGCGCAGAGCCTGACCCTGCGCGGCGGCGGCCGTGTGCGCGAGATCGCCTTCACCACCCGTGCGCCCGCCGTCTTCGCCATCAACGGCGACGGCCGCGTAGCGCGGCTGGACCTGGGCGTCGGCGGCGGCGTCCTGACCGGCGAACTGAAGCAGGACAAGCAGGGCGCGGCCATCCAGGCTGACCTGACCAATGTCGAAATGGGTTCGCTGCTTCCCGATCTGCGCGGTCAGGTGACCGGCCGCATCTCGATGCAGGGACAGGGCGACACCCTGCGCGGCTCGGCCAATGTAGACCTGAAGCAACTACGCAGCATCGACGCGCCGCGGGGTCTGGCGGTCGACGGCACGCTGAACGCCGACCTGACCGGCGACGTGCTGCGCCTGCGCGCTCAGGCCCATGACGGAACCGCCGTTCAGGCGACAGCCGACGTCAGCCTGCCGGTCGAAACCTCGGCCGCTCCGCTGCGTCTGGCCATCGCCCGGACCCGGGACATGTCGGGTCAGGTGGCTATTCGCGGTCAGATCCAGCCGATCTGGGACCTGTTCCTGGGCGGCGCCCAATCGCTGTCCGGTCAGGTGAACGGTCAGGCCACGCTGGCGGGCACGCTGAACGCGCCCCGACTGAACGGCCGACTGGACATGACGCAGGGCGCCTTCCGCGACAGCGCTTCGGGTCTGCGCCTGGAGAATGTGACCCTCGCCAGCCGTTTCAACGACAGCCAGGCCGTGATCGAGCAGTTTCAGGCCACCGACGGACTGAAGGGCGAGGTGTCCGGCAATGGCGATATCGGCCTGCGTCAGGGATCGCCCTCGACGTTGCGGCTGGAACTGACGCGCTTCCGCATCATCGACAACGACATCGCCAAGGCCCGCGCCAACGGCCGCCTGACAGCAGTGCGCGGCGCGAACGGCGACATTCAACTGACCGGCGACCTGAACATCGACGACGCCGAGATCTCGCCGAACCTGCCCGGCTCCACCGGCATCGTCAAAATGGACGTGGTCGAGATCAACCGTCCCGGCGGCGACCCCGTTCAGACCGAGCAGAAGGCGCGAGGCGGTCCCAGGATCGGCCTGAACCTGAACCTGACCGGACGGGAAATCTATGTGCGCGGTCGCGGCCTGAACGTCGAACTGGCCGCCAATGCGCGGGTGCGCGGCACGATCGCCGATCCTCAGTTGTCCGGCACGGCCAATGTAGTGCGCGGCGACTATGAGTTCGCGGGCAAGCGTTTCGTCTTTGACGATCGCGGCTCCGTCACCCTGTCGACGGACCCGTCGCGGATCCGCCTCAACCTTGAAGCCGTCCGCGAGGACCCTGCCCTGACCGCCGTGATCAAGGTCACCGGCACGGCCGCAGCGCCCAAGATCGAGCTGACCTCCACCCCCGCCCTGCCCCAGGACGAAATCCTGTCGCAGGTGCTGTTCGGGCGATCCGCAGCCCAACTGTCCCCGTTCGAGGCGGCCCAACTCGCTTCAGCGGTCGCTTCACTCGCGGGCGGCGGCGGCTTCGACGTGATCGGCAACCTGCGCGAACTGGCCGGGCTGGATCGTCTGTCCTTCAGCGGCGAAGCGTCCAGCCTGACCGTCGCGGGCGGCCGCTACATCACCGACGACATCTATCTAGAGGTCATCGGCGGCGCCGAACGCGGGGCGGCGGTCAGCGTCGAGTGGCAGGTCCGCCGCAACCTAGCCGTAACTTCCAAGTTCGGCGGCGAAGGCGACACCTCCCTGTCCGTGCGCTGGCGTCGCGAAGGCCCACGCCCTGGCGGCGACCGGCGCGACCGCAGGCCTAACGCCTCAGCACGGCGCTGATCTGAGCAAGAGCGCGACCCAAGCGCCTGCCTCTCGGCGCTATTTTTGTTCTTGATTTGTTCTCATCGATCCCGCATCCTGCGGCCATGAGTAAGGCGATCAACGGACGCGGCGCACGCTCCAACGCCTCGGGTCGGTATGAAGCCGATCGGCGCGAGGCCTATGACGACGGCTGGACGGATCAGGACGAGGCGGTTCCTCCGCTTCGCACGACTCTGTCCCCGGAACGCGCCCGCACCATCATCGCCAAAAATACGAGTCCCGACGTCGGCTTCGATCGCTCCATCAACCCCTATAAGGGCTGCGAACATGGCTGCATCTACTGCTACGCCCGTCCGTCCCATGCCTGGATGGGCCTATCCCCGGGCCTGGATTTCGAGAGCCGGATCTTCTTCAAGACGGACGCCGCGCGTCTGTTGGAACAGGAACTCTTAAAGCCCCGGTACGTCTGTCGGCGCATCCACATAGGGGGCAACACCGACCCCTATCAGCCGGTCGAGCGCGAAACATGTTCTACCCGCTCGATCCTTGAGGTGATGCAACGGTTCAACCATCCCTTCAGCATCATCACCAAATCGGTGCTGATCGCGCGCGACGCCGACATCCTGGGCGATATGGGACGGACGGGCCTGGCCTCCGCCTTCGTCTCCATCACCACATTGGACCGCAAGCTGGCGCGGGCGATGGAGCCGCGCGCGTCAACCCCTGCCAAACGGCTGGAGGCGATCAGCCGTCTGGCCGACGCGGGCTGCCCGGTCGGCGTCGGCTTCGCTCCCGTCATCCCCGGTCTGAATGATCATGAGCTGGAAGCGGTGCTGGAGGCGGCTCAGAAGGCCGGTGCGACCTCGGCCATGTACGTGACCCTGCGCCTGCCGCTGGAGATCAAAGACCTGTTCCGCGAATGGCTGGCCGACGCCCGCCCTGATCGCGCGGCGCGCGTCATGTCCCTGATCCGCCAGACGCGCGGCGGCAAGGACTATGATCCCGACTGGTCGCAACGGATGAAGGGAACCGGCCCCGTCGCCGAACTGATCGCTACGCGCTTCAAGGCGGCGATCAAACGCTATGGACTGGACGCCCCGCGGCAGTCTCTGGACGTGACCCAGTTCCGCGTCCCGGCCGACGCCCGACCTCAACTGGACCTGTTCGATCTGGCGTCCTGATCAGCGCCGGAAGACGCCGACCAGTTCGATGTGGGTCGACCAGATGAACTGATCGATCGGTGTGACCTTCTCCAGCCGGAAACCGGCGTCGACCAGCACCCGCGCATCGCGGGCGAAGGTCTGGGGATTGCAGGACACCCCGACGACGACCGAGGCCTTGGTCCCCGGCAACTGCTGCGTCTGCTCCAGAGCGCCCGCGCGCGGCGGGTCCAGCACGATAGCCTCGCAGCCCTTGAGGTCATAGGGCGACAACGGACGGCGGAACAGATCGCGCGCCTGAGCTTCGATTCCCTTCAGACCCTGAGCCGTGCTCATGCCCGCCTTCAGAGCGGCGATGGAAGAAGCAGCAGAATCGGCAGCGGTCACGCTGGCGACCTCGGCCAGCGGGAAGGTGAATGTGCCGGCCCCACAGAACAGATCGGCGACCTTCTTGGCCCCCTTCACCGCCGCGACCGCGCGCGCGACCATCGCAGCTTCCGCAGCGGGCGACGCCTGCAGGAAGGCGCCCGGCGGCAGGGGTACGGAGGCGCGCCCGAACCGCACGCGCGGCTGGCGCGCCATGACCAGCGTGTCGCCATCCAGACTGAGCCGCGCCAGATCCGCTTCGGCCGCCGCCCCGATGGCCAGCGCCAGTTGATCTCCGTTCAGGCCGCCTGACCGCTTCTCAACGCCGGTCACGTCAACATCCAGACCGCTATCGGTCAGGGTGACATGCAGGGTCGGCGCCGATTTCGGATGCCCCAGCAAGGGCGCGGCGACTTTCTCCAGGGCGGGCAGAGCCGCCGTCAGCTGCGGATCCGACAATGGACAGTCGGTCAGTTCGACCACGCGCCACGACTTGCGCGCCTTGAACCCGAGGATGACCCGCCCGTCCGGCGCCTTGCGCGCGTGCAACGCCAGGCGCCGACGACTGCCCAGCGGCGTGGCCACGGCCGCCTCGACTTCAGTCTCCAATCCCTCACGCGCCAGCGTCTGGATGACCACCTCGCGCTTCCAAGCCAGATAGGGTTCCTCGGCCCAGTGCTGCAGCGGCGCCACGCCGCATTCGGCATAGGTCTGCGAGTGGATCGGGCGCCGATCAGGGCTGGCCTCGATCAGGTCGAAGCGCTCGGCCCGGCCGTCCTTGACCTCGGCGGCGACCACCTCGCCCGGCAGGGCGCCCGTCACGAAGACCGGGCCGTCGGCGGTGTCGGCGATCCCGTCGCCCTGATGGCCCATGCGGGCGATGGTCAGCGTCTGCATCATGCGCGCCTTCTAGCGACATCTGCGCAGAAATCGAAACATGAACGAAGATGAACGAGGCGCTCAAAAGCCGTTCAGCTTCGCCGTCCTATCAATGGCTGCAACAGACGGCGGCCTGATCCGTTCAGGTGCGGCATCCGTCGAAGGAACAGAAACGATGATCGCTCTCATCTCGAAAAAAGCCTCGGCCGCCGCCATCGCCGCCCTGGCCTGCGCCTCGGCCGTCGCCCTGCCCGGCGTCGCCTCGGCCCAGAGCTACGGCTACGACTATCCGCCTGCCTATAGTTACGGCGCCAACGGCTACAGCCAGGGAACCTATTACGACCCCTGCGTCCGCGATCAACGTCAGCGCGCCACGACCGGCGGTGTTCTGGGCGCCGCCATCGGCGCCATCGCCGGGTCCCAGATGGCGGCGCGCGGCCGTCGCACCGAGGGCAGCGCCCTGGGCGGGGTTCTGGGCGCCGCGATCGGCGCGGGCGTGGGCAACAGCTCGGCCGCCTGCGACAGCCGCTACCGCCGCGACGCCGACTACGGCTATCAAGGGACGTATGTCCCGCCGGCCTATGGTTATGACAACCGGGGTTACGACAGCCGCAGCTATGACAATCGCGCCTATGACCGTCGTTATGACGACCGCCGCGACAGCTATGACTACTATCGGGAGTATCCCGACACCTACGCCTCTGCGCCCCGCGACGCCGATCAGTGCCGCCTGGCCGAGAGCAACATCCGTCTTCCCGACGGTCGTATGGAGACGCGCTACGTGCGCACCTGCATGGATCAATCGGGCCGTTATCGCGTCGTCGATTAAGTTTCAGCCCCCCTGTCAATCGACGATGTGAAGAGGGCCGCCGGCGATCCGGCGGCCCTCAAATCGTTTCAGCTCAGGGTTTTTGCGCCCAGAGCAGGAACTCGACATTGCCCTCGCCGCCGGTGATCGGACTGTCGGCGACCTCACGCACGCTCCAGCCGCCAGATTCCAGCCAGTCGCGCACGCGGGCCACGGCTGCGGCATGCGCCTCGGGGTCCTTGACCACGCCTTTCTTGCCGACGGCCTTGGGGCCCTCCGCCTCGAACTGAGGCTTCACAAGCGTGATCAGGTCCGCCCCCGACGCCGCCAGTTCGAGGGCGAC
Source organism: Brevundimonas sp. LPMIX5 (assembly GCF_003576505.1). NCBI lineage: Bacteria > Pseudomonadati > Pseudomonadota > Alphaproteobacteria > Caulobacterales > Caulobacteraceae > Brevundimonas > Brevundimonas sp. LPMIX5. The sequence continues at coordinate 75,947 of NZ_QWTZ01000002.1, read as the reverse complement.
TGGCAGCACCTTCAACAGGCTGATGAAGCTGGCGTCGCAGACGATCAGAGACGGCGCGTCGGTGATGATGGCGGGCGTCAGATCGCGGGCGTCTGTCTTTTCCAGATTCACAACGCGCGGATCGGCGGCGACTGTCGGGTGAAGCTGTCCCGTGCCGACATCGACGGCGAAGATTCGGGCCGCGCCGCGATCCAGACAGACCTCGGTGAAGCCGCCGGTCGAGGCGCCGACGTCGAGCACGACCCGCCCCTCAACCGAAACCGGCCACAGGTCCAGCGCTCGCTCCAGCTTCAGCGCGCCGCGTCCGACCCAGCGATGGGCGGCCTCGGCCTCGATGACGGCGTCCTCGGCGACCTTTTCCGACGGCTTGGCGATCGCGCGGCCGTCGGCTTTCACCAACCCCGCCTCGATGGCGGCGCGGGCGCGAGCGCGGCTGTCGAAGACGCCCCGCGCGACAAGAAGCTGGTCGATCCTCACGCCCTTACAGGGATTCCAGCCGCTTCAACGCAGCCTGCAGGCGGGCCTTGCCCTCCTCCGCTTCGGCCAATTTGGCGCGCTGTTCATCGACGACTTCCGGCGCCGCACGCGACACGAAGTTGGGGTTGCCCAGCTTCTTGTTCACATGGCCGATGTCGCTGTCGAAGGCGGCGATTTCTTTCTCGAGGCGCGCGCGCTCGGCGGCGAGGTCGATGATGCCCGCCAACGACAGGGCGACCGTCGCCCCGCCCGAAACGAAGGTCACGGCCCCGGCCGGCGCGGCCTCGGCCACGGCCAACTCGGACACGCGGCCCAGGGTCAGGATCAGGTCGCGGTGGCGCGCGATGCGCTCGCCCGTGGCTGCGTCCGGGGCGACGAAGGCCAGCGGCGGCTTGGCCGACGGCGGCACGTTCATTTCGGCTCGCAGGGCGCGGATTTCACCGATCAGATCGACCAGCCAGCCGATCTCTGCCTCGGCAGAAGCATCGACAAAGGCGTCCGGCAGCACCGGCCAGGTCTCGCCCATCAGCAGGCCATTACGAGCCGGGCCTTCCTTGCCCAGTTCGGCCCACAGTTCCTCGGTGATGTAGGGCATGACCGGATGCAGCAGCTTCAGCGTCTGGTCGATGGTCCAGGCGGTCATGGCGCGTGTCTCGGCCTTGGCCGCTTCATCGGCGCCGTTGAATACCGGCTTGGCCAGTTCCAGATACCAGTCACAGAAGACGTTCCAGATGAAGCGATACAGGGCGCCCGCCGCATCGTCGAAGCGGCCGCCTTCAATGGCGTCCGACACCTGACGCTCGGCCTTGGTCAGTTCGCCGCGGATCCAGCGGTTGATCGTCTGCTGCACGGTCGCAGGGTCGAACCCCTCCACCCGACGCGCCTCGTTCATCTGGCTGAAGCGGGCGGCGTTCCACAGCTTGGTGCCGAAATTCCGATAACCTTCAATGCGCTGCTTCGACAACTTGATGTCGCGTGTGCCCGACAGGATCGCCATGGTGAAGCGCAGGGGGTCGGCGCCCAGTTCGTCGATGATGTTCAGCGGGTCGATGACGTTGCCCTTGGACTTCGACATCTTCTGGCCCTTCTCGTCGCGGACCAGACCGTTGATGATGACGCGCTTGAACGGGACTTCGCCGTCCATGAAGTGGATGCCCATCATCATCATCCGGGCGACCCAGAAGAAGATGATATCCGCCGCCGTGACCAGATCGCTGGTCGGATAGAAGCGCTCCAGATCCTCGGTCTTTTCCGGCCAGCCCATGGTCGAGAAGGGCCACAGGGCGGAACTGAACCAGGTATCCAGAACGTCCTCGTCCTGGGTCAACACGACCTCGGAATCATAGTCCGACAGAGCCTGTTCGCGGGCGTCCTCTTCCGTTTCGGCGACGTAGATTTCGCCATTCGGGCCGTACCAGGCCGGAATGCGGTGCCCCCACCACAACTGGCGCGAAATGCACCACGGCTCGATGTTGCGCAGCCATTCGAAGTAGATCTTCTCATAGGACTTCGGCTCGAAGACGGTCGCGCCGTCCTCGACCGCCTTCAGGGCAGGCTGGGCCATGACCTTGGCGTCGACGTACCACTGGTCCGTCATCCACGGCTCGATGACGACGCCAGAGCGGTCGCCGTGCGGGACCATGTGCCTGGTCTTCTCGATCTCGCGCAGCCAACCCTCTTCCTCGGCGCGGGCGACGATGGCCTTGCGGGCGGCAAAGCGGTCCATGCCCTCGTATTCTGCGGGCACGTCCGGCGTGTCGGCGGCGGTGATGCGACCGAAGGCGTCCATGACGTTCAGGGCTTCAAGTCCTGCACGCTTTCCGACTCCGAAGTCGTTGAAATCGTGAGCAGGCGTGATCTTCACCGCGCCCGAACCCTTAGTCGGATCGGCGTAGTCGTCGGCGACGATCGGAATGCGACGGCCGGTGATCGGCAGGGTCACGAACCTGCCGACCAGACCCTTGTAGCGCTCGTCCTCAGGATGAACGGCCACGCCGGTGTCGCCCAGCATGGTCTCCGGCCGGGTCGTGGCGACGACGATGAAATGGCGCGTCTCGAACTCGGTCGCCTTGCCGTCTTCGTCGAAGGCGACCGGGTGCTGATAGGTCACGCCGTCCGACAGGCGATAGGCGAAGTGCCAATAGGCGCCGTCGACCTCTTTCTGCTCGACCTCAAGGTCCGAGATGGCGGTCTGGAAATGCGGATCCCAGTTCACCAGACGCTTGTCGCGATAGATCAGGCCGTCCTTGTGCAACTGGACGAAGACCTTGCGGACAGCGGCGTTCAGGCCCTCGTCCAGCGTGAAACGTTCACGCGACCAGTCGCAGGACGAGCCCAGACGGCGCAGCTGGCGCACGATGGTCCCGCCGGACTCGGCCTTCCACTCCCACACCTTTTCGATGAAGGCGTCGCGGCCCAGGTCGCGGCGGCCGATGTTGCCCTCAGCCGCCAGCTTGCGCTCGACCACCATCTGGGTGGCGATGCCCGCGTGGTCGGTGCCGGGCAGCCACAGGACAGCCTTGCCCTTCATGCGGTGATAGCGCGCCAGGATGTCCTGAAGCGTGTTGTTCAGGGCGTGGCCGATGTGCAGGCTGCCCGTTACGTTCGGCGGCGGAATGACGATCGAATAGGCGTCGGCGGCGCCGTCGGTGGGCTTGGCCGCGCGCGGAGCGAACAGGCCGCTGTCCTCCCACTGGGCGTAGATGCGCGGCTCGGCGGCCTTGGGGTCGAACGTCTTCTCAAGCATGGTCATCTCGTTTCCCCGCGGCGTCGCGCGAATGCGCCGCTGATCGGGGCTGGAATTCTTCGGTAAAGCAAAGGGCGGCCCCGCCGGAACCGCCCTTAAGTGACTTAATGATCGCCGCAGCCCACGGCTAGGTCAAATCAGTGCCGTCGCGGCGAGAACCACTCCTGCCCCGTGCGCTGAATCGACCCCACCGCGGCCAGGATCGCCAGCATCTGCTCAACGCGATCCGTCTTGCGGCGGCCGTTCGGCCCGGCGAAACGGCTTGACAGTTCACCAAGCGACAGCGGCCCGCCCTCAAGCCGCAAAACATCCAGGACTTCTGCGGCCAGCTCTTCCGGAGCCTCCGGCAAGGGACGGATATCCCTTATCTGGGGGCGCAATTTCTCGACCGCCCGAGCTCGGCCCCCCGGCTTCACCCGGTCCTGCTGATAAGCGGGTCGCAAGAAACGGATATCGCCTCTCGCCTCCTGACACGCACGCTCCTGGTTCAACGCCAGCAGGGCCGCCAGAATAGCCTGATCCGTCATAGCCGAAGGCCAGCCATAGGCTCGATGAACCGCCGCATCCAACTCCCGGTGCAGATGATCCAGTTCATCAAACCGACCTGAGCATCGCTCATTATAGAGCACCGTCATCGTCAGGGTGCCGTCCAAAGCCATCAACTCCTGACGTTGGGCCTCGATGGCTTCGGCAGCGACGCCGATCTCCAGACCCGCCATTCCATCGAGACACGGGAACGGAAAGGCGTCGAAACAGGCAGTCTTGTTATAGACGGGCCGGTCCTCGAGGCGCCCGCCCTGCGCCAACGCCCACAGCCCATGCGCACGGGACGACAGCACGCCCAGAACACGTGGATCATCCGACGCGACCGCCACCACCGTGTTGTCAGGCAGAACATCCGCATCCAGAAAGCGGAACCAGCGGTGTTTGGATTTCTCGACCGTAGCGATGTAGCGGGGCAGCCCGCGCAAGGCGTCGCGAAAGGCGCCTCGCGGCTCACCGAACACCCACCATTTGTCGCGATAGGCGGCCCGACTGTTCCGGTCACGCTCGACCTTCACCGTGTCTGTCAGGCGCCCAAAGAGCTGTGGCCAAAAGCGCCGGACATCGTCCTCCTCCAGCCCGTACAGGTCGATCACTTTCACGCCGCGAGGGCGGGCCGCCAGATCGCGCCCGTTTCGATAGGCCCGGATCGGCGGCGCATCCACGCCATCGCGCGCCAGTTCATCGGCCTCGCTCTCCGAAACGATAAAGCCCGCGCCGTGCAGCTTGACGCCCGGCGAACACAGGAGTGCGTTCGCCCTCAACGGCTGCGCGGAGGACACCCCGCCGCCTATGGTCAGATCGGCGCCGATATCGCCCCGTTTTTCATCGAACTGAAGGACGATCTCCCGGCCTGCATCCGGGCGCTCCTCGCGGATCGTCAGCAAACGTCCCTGTCCGTTCGGGGCGCCGCGCTCGGCTACAGTCATGGCGATACGCACCTCAGCGCCGCGTTCCTCGCCCTTGCTCCAGGGATGGTCAGGAATGGCGAAGGTCAGCCGCATGGGCGGCTCTCCGGTCAGGTGATGCTCCAGCACGCGGCGCGAGAAATTCTGAGTGATGGAGTTGGTGGTGATGAAGCCGAACCGCCTCAGTTGACTCCTGGGCGCCGTCAGGATTTCAGCGGCGCGATCCCACCATGCCATGACCAGGTCGGCGGAGCGGAATCGCCCCTGCCGCACATGCCACAGGGCGTCGACATAGCCATCGCCTAGCTCGCGACGAAGGTTCTTGCCCGCAATGAAGGGCGGGTTGCCGATGATGAAGTGGGCGACAGGCCATTGGGTGGGCTGGGGCCGACGATAATGCACGACCTCCGTTTCCCGGTTGAACCGCCACAGACTGATCGGGCGGCCGCGCGCATCGCGATGCAGATCTTCACCCGCCGACACGAGCAGGGCGTCGGCCCGGATGATGCGGTCGCGCCCCCGTCTTGGGGCCAATTGGCCGGCGGCGGCCAGCTGGGACAGCGCCTCTCCGTTGCGGATGCGCCATTGCAGGTACCCGATCCACATGACGACCTCGGCGATCGAGGCGGCGTGGTCGGATTTCTCAATGCCCCAGAACTGGGTCGGGTTGATCTTGCGGCGCACAGCCGCGTCGGTCGCCTCGCCTCCCAGTTGCTGCAAGGCGCTGAGGACGTCCCTCTCCAGGTCCTTCATCATGGTCATGGCGACATAGAGGAAGTTGCCCGTTCCGCAGGCGGGGTCCAGCACCCGGATCGTGCATAGTCGTCGCTGGAACCGCCGGACCGCCGCTCGTGCAGCCACGGCTTCGCCCCGGGCGTAATCGCTGAAAGCACAGGCTCGCACCGCCTCCCACTCCGTGCGCAGCGGGTCTATGATCGTCGCATCCACCAGGCGCTGCACATAGGCTCTCGGCGTGTAATGCGCGCCCAGTTCGGTGCGGTCTCCGGGTTCCAGCGCGCGCTCCAGAAAGCTTCCGAAGACAGCAGGCTCGACGGCGGACCAGTCGCAGCCGGCGGCGCGTATCAAAACCTCCAGATCAGCCTCGCTAAGCGGCAGCGCCACCTCCTCGCGGAACAGACCGCTGCCGAACGCCGGCACATCCTGACGCAAGGCGGCGCAGTGGCCTCCGCGCGCCAGACTGCGAAATACGGTCGCCGCGCTCAGGTGAAAGCGGGCTGCATGACCGCGATAGCTTTCCAGCAGCGTCAGAAAGCCCTTTTGGCGGATCAGACCAACGCTGTCGGCGTACATCGCCAGGATGCACTGCATCACGAACATGAAGATGCGACGATCCGTGATCGGCTGAAACGCTTGCGATGGATCATGCAGCGCCCGAGCCCGCATCGAACGCACCAGGCGCCCCAACACGCCCGAAATCTCCTGCGTCGCCGCATTCACCGGACGTTGCGGGTCAAGGCTGCGGGGGGCGTCCCACACCTTTCGCAGACGTTCCCTGATCGCCGGATCACGCAAATCCGTCAGATCGATGCGGCTGCTCTTCACATCTGGAAACGGCGCATAGCCCCTCCCCGCCCGCTCGAAGTCAGCCCACAGGTGAATGGCCGCGCCGACATCGACCATCATCAAGAACGGCGGACATTCCGGCAGGGCCGCCGCATAGTTTTCAGCTTGAGCGTGCGCCTTTCCCATCAAGCGATTCAAGGCCTCCACGCCGCCCTTCGGCGCCTTTCGTCCAGGGCCATTCAACAGCGCCGCCAACTGACGCAGGTCCATATCCTCGCCCGTAGCCTGTTGGGGCGACAGCTTGAGCTCCATCACGAAAGAGCCGTGCTTGAAGCAGTCGATGGATTTGTTGCTGATGCGCCCCTCGCCGAGAGGGAATTTCACCGTGCGCTCGAAACAGTAATCACGGTCCCCAACCGCCTGCTGCCCCGGCGCCGCGACGCCCAGGACGGCGCAGAGTTCGATGATGAAGCTCTGGCCGTTCGCCCTTTCGCTGATCGTCGCCTCGCTCCAGCGCGCGATGAATTGTTCGACGTCCATAAGCTGGTTCCTCCCCCGAAGAACCTAACCTTACCGCGAATAAATATATAACTACAACTTATTCGAGCAATCAGGACAACGCCCACGCCGACCGCCTGAACGCGGCCGCCCTAACCGAGAGAGAAACAAATGTATCGAGTAACGGCACGAGGCCGCGCTCTCGCGGACCGCTTGCGTCAGAGTCCGGCTGCGCGACCCGCCACATAGCGGCAGTGCAGCAGCGGCTTGCCCAACCAATAGGCCAGTTCGGCCGGGCGGCTGATGTCCCACACGGCCAGATCGGCGGCCTTGCCCGCCTCCACCGTGCCGATCTCATCATGCAACCCTAGCGCGCGGGCCGCATTGCGCGTGGCGCCCGCCAGAGCCTCTTCCGGCGTCAGACGGAACTGGACGCAAGCCAGATTGATCGCCGCCGTCATCGAGGCGACCGGCGAGGTGCCGGGATTGCAGTCCGTCGCCACCGCCATGCGCGCGCCGTGCTGGCGCAACAGGTCGATCGGCGGCGCCTGCGTCTCGCGCAGCATCAGGAAGGCGCCTGGCAGCAGCACTGCTGTCACGCCCGCCTCAGCCATCGCCTTCACGCCCGCCTCGGTCGTGTGCTCGATATGGTCGGCCGACAGGGCCTGATAGCGGGCGGCCAGCGCCGCACCGCCGCCGTCCGACAACTGGTCGGCGTGCAGCTTGACCGGCAGGCCCAGTTCCTCGGCCTTGTCGAACAGGCGGCTGACCTCCTCGACCGAGAAGGCGATGGGCTCGCAATAGGCGTCCACCGCGTCGACCAGTCCTTCGGCGTGGGCGGCGGGCAGGATTTCATCCACAGCCTTGTCCACATAGGCGGCGCGGTCGGCCTTATGCTCCGGTGGGACGGCATGAAGGCCGAGATAGGAGGTGCGCACCCGCACCCCGGCCCCGCGCCCTATGCGACGGGCTACGCGCAGCATCTTCAGTTCGCTGTCGTGATCCAGGCCATAGCCCGACTTGATCTCGACCGTGGTGACGCCGGTGGCCTTCAGCCCCTCCAGCCGCGCCAGAGCCGAGACGTAGAGCTGATCCTCGCTCTCTTCGCGCGTGGCCCGCACGGACGAGACGATGCCGCCCCCGGCACGCGCGATCTCTTCATAGGTCGCGCCTTCCAGCCGCCGCTCGAACTCGCCCGAGCGGTCGCCGCCGAAGACCAGATGGGTGTGGCAGTCCACCAACCCCGGCGTGACCCAGCGCCCGCCCAGACGATCAGTTTCCACAGCCTTGTGCACAGGCAGGTCCGCGCGTGGCCCGACCCAGACGACGCGCCCATCCTTGATCAGGATGGCGGCGTCCTCGATGGCGCCGTAGGGCTCGCCGCCCTCGGTCATGGTCGCGACGCGGCAGTCGGTGATCAGCAGATCGGCGTCGATCATCGTGCAGCGACCCCAGCCAGAATTTCACAGAACCAGCGACCCGCCGTCAGGGAGCCGAGGTCGCCGACTTCCAGCGACGGGTCGTATTCGGTCAGGTCGACGGCGCGCACCTTGGAGCAGGCGCCGATGGCGCGGGCGGCGTCGAAGAAGTCGTGGACCGACACCCCGCCCGGCCGCGCGCCGGGGCTGGCGGGCCACTGGCTGCGGTCGATGACGTCGATATCGAAGTCGACGTAGATGACTTCGCACAGGGACGACAGCCGCTCCAGTTCCTCGACCACGACATTGGCCAGACCCCGCTGGCGGCACTCTCGCGCGGTGCGGACGCTGATGCCTGAGCCTTCCGCCTTTTCATGGGCGCGGCGGGTGTTGGCGAAGGGGGCGAGGCCGACCTGGCTGATGCGATGACCATCCATGCCGTCGTCCAGCAAAGCCTGGATCGGATTGCCGTTGGTCAGGCCCTGATCCGTGTCGCGTAGGTCGAAGTGGGCGTCCAGCGTCAGGACGCCGACGCTCGAAAGCCCCTTGGCGAGCCCCAGCGCGTGGACGCCCGGCCGGGTGATGGCGTTGTTGCCGCCGACCAGAATCGTGAGGTCGCGATGGGCCTGCGCCGCCACCGCGTCGCGCACCGGCTCAAAGGCATCAAACGGCGAGACGGCTTTCAGCGCCACATCGCCCGCGTCGTGGACCTTGATCTCGAGTTCCATGCCCGTCTCGACATCATAGGTCGACAAACGCGGCAGCACGCCTCGCAGGGCCTTCGGTCCCAGATCGCAACGGCCCGGCGTCAGCGACCGCTCGTTCAGCGGCGCACCGATCAGGGCGACGCGCGCGTCGGGATGATGGCCCACCAGATCGCCGACAGATCGCCACCCCAGGGCTTCAGACGGTTCGCTCATGGGGATCATCCTTTAGCCAATTAACTTTTAGTGGGGGAAAAGCGCGCGACCAGATCATAGGCCGCGCCGGGGAAAATCTGTGAGGCCCAGGTCACGCCCTGACCGTCGCGCCAGGTGCGACGCTCAAGCCGCAGACAGGGCGCGCCGTCGGCCAGCCCCAGACCCGCCGCCGTCTCATGATCGGCGCCGACCGCCGAGATGCGATGCTCGGCCTCGGTCCAGGGCATGTGAGCCAACAGCCAGCCGCCCGGCGGCTGCATCGTGAAGTCGGCGGTCTCCGCCTCCGGCGCCGCCGTCAGTGAAATCAGACGCCGCTCGAACACGAACGGCAGATCATCCGCCAGATGCAGCGTCTGCAGCTCAATCACCCGCTCGCCCAGCCCCTCTTCGTCCTCACCGGCCGGGCGCACGATCCGGCCCAGCAGGCGGTGGGAATAGGCCAGCCCCCGCCCCTCGACCTCGGACTGAATGTCGGGAATGGCGACCAGAGCCGAGGAATGCACCGGCGGATGGGCCACTACGGTCCCGGCGCGGCGGCGGCGCACCACCAGCCCGCGAGACGCCAGATCGGACATGGCGCGCGACACCGTCATGCGGGCGCAACCGTACTCCGTCGTCAGTTCAGCCTCGGTCGGAATGCGGAAGCCCGGCCGCCACTCGCCCGAGGCGATGCGGCGCTCGATGTCGCTCGCGATGCGACGATGAAGCGGCTCCTGATCCATCATGCGAAACTGCCCCTTGCGCGCATTAATGTCTAGACATAACACTGAGCCCAACATTCGACGGCCGAAGCCGCATGGAGGATTCGATGTCCACGCCCAACACTCGCCAGAATACCAGAGTGATCCGCAGCCCGCGCGGGCCGGAAAAGACCGCAAAAACCTGGGCCGCCGAGGCCGCCATGCGGATGCTGATGAACAACCTCGACCCCGATGTGGCCGAGCGCCCTGAAGACCTGGTCGTCTATGGCGGCATCGGCAAGGCGGCCCGCAACTGGCAGGCGTTCGACACCATCGTCGACCAACTCAAGAAATTGGAAGCCGACGAGACGCTGATGGTCCAGTCGGGCAAGCCGGTCGGCGTGTTCCGCACTCATGTCGATGCGCCGCGCGTGCTGATCGCCAACTCCAACCTGGTGCCCAAATGGGCGACGTGGGACCAATTCAACGAACTCGATAAGAAGGGTCTGGCCATGTACGGCCAGATGACCGCCGGATCGTGGATCTACATCGGCACCCAGGGCATCGTTCAGGGCACCTATGAGACCTTCATGGAGGCGGGTCGCCAGCACTATAACGGCGACTGGTCCGGCAAGTGGATTCTGACGGCGGGCCTGGGCGGTATGGGCGGCGCCCAGCCGCTGGCCGCGACCATGGCCGGCGCCTCCTGCATCACCATCGAGTGCCAGCGCAGCCGCATCGAGTTCCGCCTGCGCACCCGCTACGTCGACGTCATGGCCGAGACGCTGGACGAGGCGCTGGCCCTGCTGGAGCAGTCGTTCAAGGACAAGAAACCCTTGTCGATCGGTCTGTTGGGCAATGCAGCTGATCTTCTGCCTGAAATGGTCAAGCGCGGCGTTCGCCCCGATCTGGTGACCGATCAGACCAGCGCGCACGACCCGGTCAACGGCTACCTGCCCTCGGGCTGGACCGTCGCCGAGTGGGAGGAAAAGCGCGTCAGCGACCCCGCCGCCGTCGAGACCGCCGCCCGCGCGTCGATGGCGACGCACGTCAAGGCCATGCTGGACTTCCAGAAGATGGGCGTCCCCACGACCGACTACGGCAACAACATCCGTCAGGTCGCCTTTGACGAAGGCGTCGAGAACGCCTTCGACTTCCCCGGCTTCGTGCCCGCCTATATCCGCCCGCTGTTCTGCCGCGGCATCGGGCCGTTCCGCTGGGCCGCTTTGTCGGGTGATCCCGAGGACATCCGCAAGACGGATGAGGCGATGAAGAAGCTGTTCCCCGACAACGCGGGCCTGCACCGCTGGCTGGACATGGCGGGGGAGCGCATCGCCTTCCAGGGTCTGCCGGCGCGCATCTGCTGGATCGGTCTGGGCGACCGTCACCGCGCGGGCCTGATGTTCAACGAGATGGTCGCTTCGGGCGAACTGAGCGCCCCCATCGTCATCGGCCGCGATCACCTGGACAGCGGCTCCGTCGCCAGCCCGAACCGCGAGACCGAGGCCATGATGGACGGCTCGGACGCCGTGTCCGACTGGCCTCTGCTGAACGCCCTGCTGAACACGGCCTCGGGCGCTTCGTGGGTGTCGCTGCACCACGGCGGCGGGGTCGGCATGGGTTACAGCCAGCACTCGGGCGTCGTCATCGTCGCCGACGGCACCGAGGAAGCCGCCAGGCGCCTGGAGCGCGTGCTGTGGAACGACCCGGCCACCGGCGTCATGCGCCACGCCGACGCCGGATACGACATCGCCAAGGACGCCGCGCGCGAACATGGCCTGAACCTGCCCTCGCTGGACCTGTAAGCTTATGACCGCCACCATTGAAATCGGCGCCGCGCCGCTCACCCTCGCCCAGCTTCGCGCCGTCCTGAACGGTCCGGTCACGGTCAGCCTGACCGACGCCGCCTGGGCCAATGTCGAAAAGGGCGCGGCGGTCGTCGCCGCCATTCTGGCTGAGGGCCGCACCGTCTACGGCATCAACACCGGTTTCGGCCTGCTGGCCAACACCAGCATCGCGGCGGAAGACCTTGAAACCCTTCAGAAGAACCTGGTGCTCAGCCACGCCTGCGGCGTCGGCGAGCCGCTGAGCGAAGACACCACCCGCCTGCTGATGGTGCTGAAGATCGCCAGCCTGTCGAAGGGCGCCTCGGGCGTACGTCGTCACACGCTGGAGACCCTGATCGGCATGGTCAACGCCGAGGTCCTGCCGCTGATCCCGTCCAAGGGCTCGGTCGGCGCCTCGGGCGATCTGGCGCCGCTGGCCCATATGTCGTGCGTCCTGATCGGCGTCAGCGAGGCCCGCTATCGGGGTCAGGTGCTGGACGCTGTTTCTGCTCTGGCCAAGGCTGGACTGAAGCCGGTCGTACTGGGCCCCAAGGAAGGTCTGGCCCTGCTGAACGGCACCCAGTGTTCGACGGCCCTGGCCCTGAATGGCCTTTTCGCGGCCGAAGACGTGTTCGCCGCCGCCATCGCCGCCGGCGGCCTGTCGGTCGATGCGCTTCTGGGTTCGGATGCGCCGTTCGACCACCGCATCCACGCCCTGCGCGGCCAGCCGGGTCAGATCGACGTGGCCCGTCGTCTGCGCGAACTGCTGAGCGGCAGCGCCATCCGCGACAGCCATCGTCACGACTGCGCCAAGGTGCAGGACCCCTACTCCCTGCGCTGTCAGCCGCAGGTGATGGGCGCGACGCTGGACGTGCTGCGCAACGCCGCCGCCATGCTTGAGCGCGAAGCCAACGCCGTGACCGACAATCCGCTGGTCTTCATCGAGGACGGCGATGTCATCTCGGGCGGCAACTTCCACGCTGAACCCGTTGCTTATGCAGCCGATCAGATCGCCATGGTCCTGTGCGAGATCGGCAATATCTCCGAACGCCGCACCTCCATCCTCGTCGATCCCAAGATGACCGACCTGCCCGCCTTCCTGGTCAAGGACAGCGGCGTGAACTCGGGCTTCATGATCGCCCAGGTGACGGCGGCGGCCCTGGTGGCCGAGAACCGCATGGTGGCTCACCCCTGCGTCATCGACACGGTGCCGACCAGCGCCAATCAGGAAGACCACGTGTCGATGGCCACGCACGGCGCGCGCCGACTGCTGGACATGGCCGCCAATACGGCGACCGTCGTGGGCATCGAACTGCTGGCCGCGGCGCAAGGCATCGAGTTCCGCCGTCCACTGACCTCCTCGCCGGAGCTGGAGCAGACCTACGCCATCGTGCGCGAAGCCTGCGGCGCCTATACGGAAGATCGCTATTTCGCGCCGGATATCGCCCGTGCGACCGAGGGCGTCCGTGCTGGCCGCTATCGCGCCTTCGCCGGCGATCTGCTGCCTTCGGCTTGAACTGGACGGCGGTTGAGCGCTTTCGTAATCAAAACGAACGCAGGATGCCGCCGATCATGAGCAGAAGCGCCGTCATTCTGGCCTCCGCCGCCCTGGTTCTGACCGGACTGGGGGCGGCGGGCTGGGCCGTCTGGAACTCCACCTCGGCCGCGCACGGCGGGCGGCCCCCTGGGTACGGCGTGACCGTCGAGGTCGTACCACCGGTCGAGCCGGATCTGCCGCCCGGCTCCATCATGACCGTGGGCGAGCTGCGCGACGGTTATGAACACGATGCGGAGCGCGTCGCCGCCCCTCCCCGCGACGACGAACCCTATGTCGAAAGCGCGTGGCTGGAACTGACGCCGGAACCGTCACAGCCGCCCTATTACGACACGCCGTCCGATCCCGGCCCGCCTCGCTCGTCCCGACCGGCGCTGGAGCTGGAACGCGACGACTACGGCTTCGGCTTCGATGCGCCTCAGCCGGACTACGCCGCCGAGCGCGCCGCGCGTCAGTCGGCGCTGCAGGAACGGCCCCAACATCAAAACAGGCCGGCGGCCGAAGAGACGTTCTATTGAAAAAGGCCCCGGTTTCGCCGGGGCCTTTCTGCATCACCGCATGGTGGTGACCGAAACGGTGTAGTCGCCTTCCTGCGCCGAACTGAGGCTGTTGGCGCGGAAAGAATAGGAGCCGGGACGCAAGGTCTCGGTGATCATGGCGCTGGTCCCGCCGCCGCTGTCGTCGTCGGCGGCCAGGCTCTCGCCATCGCACTGCGGCCCTTCGTGCAGCGAGAGGTAGGCGTCGAACTGCGCCGAATCCATCCGGATCGACACATTGCCTCGGTTGCCGATGTTCAGGGCATAGCAGTCGTAGAAGGAGCCGTCGTCGGCCTGGCGGTCGCTGAACTCCAGACGGCCCTGACGGCTTTCACCGACCGAGATCGGCACGATCTGGGTGGTCGGCCGCAGGCGCTGGCCTTCCGAAACGGTCAGGCGGAACGACCCGGTCTCGCCTTCGCTCAGCGTATTGGCGCGGATGATCCAGTTGCCGCCGTTCGAGATGAAGCGTAGCTGCGAGTCGGTGCCCATGTCCGGCCCGTCGTCGTTCGTCACCGAGGTCTCGTCGCAGTCCGTCCCGGCGCCGGCCATCAGATAGGTGTCGAAATCCGACGACCGCATGGTCACCGTATAGGCCTGACCGGCCTCGGTCTGGACGACGTAGCAACGATAGTGCGAGCCGTCGTCCATGCGCGCGTCCTTGGCGCTGAAGCTGCCGTTGACGGTCTGCCCCGGTCGGATGGAGCTCTGGGCAGCCGCAGCGCCGGCCAGAAGGAGCGAGGACGCCAGAACCGACGTCATCAACACAGCGCGCATGGGAATCTCCTTGGGTGCGACGCAAAAATCTAGGGGCGGAAATGCCCCGCTTATGTGACAGGAAGCAACGGAACTCGTTTCAACGCCGCTAAATTTGAAGCGTTTACGCAGAAACACACGGTACGCAGCTGCCTTATGACCAGTTGAAACTGTTCAATGACGGCCTCGGTCGAGACGGTAGCGGCCTGAATCACGCCCGAGGCCATGCCCACCATGTCGGCGCCCAGCCGGATCGCCTTGGCCGCATCCACCCCATCCCGGACGCCGCCCGACCCGATCAGAAGGGCGTCCGGCAGGGCGTTGCGCGCCTCGGCCAGGGCGCGGGCCGTCGGTATGCCCCATCCGGCGAAGGCCAGGGCATGGGCCTTGTCTGCGGGGTCGGTCGCCCGTTCGCCTTCGATCAGGCCCCAGTTGGCGCCCCCGGCGCCGGCCACATCCACGCCCGCCGCCCCCATCGCCATCAGACGCTGGGCCGTGACGGCGGAAATCCCCGCCCCCGTCTCCTTGACGATGACCGGCGCGTCCAGATCGCGGATCAGGGCCTGAAGCGCCGCGCCCACGCCCCACCAGTCGCGATCTCCCTCAGGCTGGCAAGCCTCCTGAAGGGGGTTCAGGTGAACGACCAGGGCGTCGGCGCCGATCATGTCCAGCGCCCGGCGCGCCTCGTCCCGACCAAAGCCGCGCGTCAGCTGGGCCGCGCCGATATTGGCCAGGATCGGCGTGTCCGGCGCCTTGAGCCTGAGCGCGAAGTCCAGCCCGCCCGCCGCCCCGCCTTCCAGCGCCGCCCGTTGCGAACCGACGGCCAGGGCGATGCCCAGATGCTGGGCCGCTTCGGCCAGACGAGCGTTGATCGCCTCGGCCCTGGCAGGCCCGCCGGTCATGGCGCTGATCAGCAGGGGCGCCTTCAGCCGCCGTCCCAGAAAGTCGACGCCCAGGTCGATCCGGGCATGGTCCACGTCCGGCAGGGCTTCGTGCACGAAGCGCCAGTCGTCGAACCCTGCCGAGACAGCGTGACGCCCTCCGCCCGCCAGCACCACGTCCAGATGCTGATCCTTACGACCCAGGATCAGGGCCGAGGCGGCGGTGTCGCTGGCGTCGTTCAGGGCTGCCGCTCCGTGATCAGCACATAGTCGCCGGTCGAGTTGGCGCTGAAGCTGCGAGCGCGCAGCACATAGGTCCCGTCGCGCGGGGCGGTCCAGCTCAGGCGAGCGTGGGTGTCGGACAGGCTGTCGTCATCCGTGTCCAGTTCGAAATAGTCGCCGTCCTTCTCCTCGCCGACCTCGACGACTGCGTCGAAACTGCTGGCGATCAGGGTGAATCGCAGCTTTTCGTCGGCCTTGGCCTTGAAGTGATAGGCATCATAGAAGACGCCGTCGTCGGTGATGCTCGCGCGTTCGGTCAGGCGGCCGCGCACGGTCGAGCCGATCAACAGACTGCCCGGCGAAGGCTCTCCGCCCAGATCCGTGAGCTCCAGCGAATAGAGCCCCTTGGCGTCGCGCGACCAGGAACGCGCCCGCAGCACATAGTCGCCGGTCTCAGGCAGGGTGAAGATCAGGCGCGCATCGGTCCCCTGACCCAGACCGTCGTCGTCGCTGGCGATCTCGCTGAAATCGTCTTCGTCCTGACCCAGTTGCAGATAGGCGTCGAAGTCGCCCGACCGCATGACGGCCTGAATGCGCTGGCCCTCGGTCCCGCTGAAGACGAAGGCGTCATACAGGCGTCCGTCATCATCGGTGGCGTCGCTGGTCGCCAACTCGCCCTCGACGGTCTGGCCGAAGGCGATGGCGGACGGCGGCGGGGGCGGCGCGATCTCTTCGATCTTGAGCGTATAGGGCCCCTCGCCGCTGGAGAAGGCGCGCGCCTCGATCAGATAGTCGCCGTCCTCAGTCAGGATGTGCGTCAGCCGCGAGTTCAGGTCCCCGGCGCTGTCGTCGTCGCTGGCCAGACTGTTGTGATTGGCGTCGAACAGTTCAAGGAAGGTGTCGAACCCATCGGCCTTCATGGTGATGGCCAAACGCTGTCCGGCCCGGCCGCTGAAGCGGTACAGATCCGCCGGAGCGCCGGAATCGCTGCTGGCGCTATCCGGCGTCAGGCGCCCACGCGCTTCATCGCCGACCGAGACCGGCGTGGCGATCGGCGCGGGCGGTCCCTGCTCCAGCGCCAGTCGATACGTCCCCTGCGCCGAGCCGTCATAGGAGGTGGCGCGGACCAGATACTCTCCGTCCTGAGGCGCCGTGAACACCAGTCGCGCGTTCAGGCTGGCCCCGCCGTCGTCATTCTCGGCCATCTGCACGAAGGCGCCGTTGACGATGCGGCCAACGCGCAGAAAGGCGTCGAAGTCGTCCGATTCCAGATCGATCCTCACCCGCTCGCCCGCCGAAGCCCGGAAGGCGTAGGCGTCATAGCGATTGCCGTCATCATCCTCGGCGCTGTTGGCCCCCAGGCGGCCAGAGGCGTCACGACCGATGGCGACGCGGCCGGGACGCGGCAAGCGCGGCGCGGCGCGCTCCTTCAGCGACAGCCGATAATCGCCGGTCTCCATCCCCGAGAAGGTACGCGCACGCACGATATAGACCCCGGATTCCGGCGCAGTGAAACGCAGGCGCGCATTCAAGCTGCCCGCGCTGTCGTCGTCGCTGGCCAGCGACTGTCGCATCGAGCCTTCGGCGTAGACTTCCAGATAGGCGTCGAAATCATCCGCCGTCATCTCGGCTTCCAGCCGCTGGCCAGCGCGCAGGTTCAGCCGATAGTCGTCATAGCGATAGGCGTCCCCGCCCCGCGTGCGGGCGTCGCCCTCTTCCAGCCGCCCCCGGATGTCGTCTCCCAGTCGGGCGTCAGCCGCCGTCTGGGCCCAGGCCGCGCCGGTGGACAGGAGGGCGACAGCGCTGGCCGCAGCGAACAGGGAATAACGCATAAAAACCTCTTTGCTGGCGTCATCATAGACGCCGAACCGCAGCGCCTGTAAATCGCGGCCACGCTTTCCAGTTCCCGGCAGATGGAGCCAAATATGGCTGTCGAACCCGCCCGCGCCTCTCTGATCGACGGCAAGGCCTTCTCACAGACCCTGGTGGAGCGCGTCGCAGCGGCCGCCGCCCGGCTGGAATCCGCCCACGGCGTCAAGCCCGGTCTGGCCGTCGTCATCGTCGGCGAAGACCCCGCCAGCCAGCTTTATGTCCGCAATAAGGGCGAGACGACGCTGAAGGCCGGGATGCGGTCCGACACCCACCGCCTGCCGGTCGAAACGACCCAGGACGAACTGTTGGCCCTGATCGCGTCGCTGAACGCCGATGCGGGCATCCACGGCATCCTCGTGCAGTTGCCCCTGCCCAAACATATCGATTCGTCCGCCGTTCTGGACGCCATCTCGCCGGACAAGGACGTGGACGGCTTCCACGTCGTCAACGCCGGACGTCTGGCCGTCGGCCTGCCCGGCATGATCCCCTGCACCCCGCTGGGCAGCCTGATGCTGCTGAAGGACCAGTTGGGCGACCTGTCGGGCCTGAACGCTGTCATCGTCGGCCGCTCCAACATCGTCGGCAAGCCGATGGCGCAACTGCTGCTGGGCGAAAGCTGCACTGTCACCATCGCCCACTCGCGCACCCGCGACCTGCCCGCCCTGTGCCGCACCGCCGACATTCTGGTGGCCGCCGTCGGCCGCCCCGAAATGATCAAGGGCGACTGGATCAAGCCGGGCGCCGCCGTCATCGACGTCGGCATCAACCGCGTCCCCTCGCGCGATCCGGTCAAGGCCGCCGAGGGCAAGACCCGCGTGGTCGGCGACGTGGACTTCAACGAGGCGGTCGAGGTCGCCGGACGCATCACCCCCGTTCCCGGCGGCGTCGGCCCCATGACCATCGCCTGCCTGCTGGCCAACACCTACACCGCCGCCTGCCGCGCGGCTGGCGTCGAGCCGGAAGACCTGAACGACTGAGGCCTGCGTCAATAATCCAGCCTTGAAGCGGAGCCTTTCGGCCCCGATAGTCTTTAGCGATCAGCGGTCATGAGGACCGCCCCGCAGGAGCTTCTTCATGGCTGGATTTTCGCCTCGCATCGCGGCCGTCGCCGCCGTCGTCGTCCTGGCCCCGGCCGTAGGCGCCTGCGGCTACAACACCATTCCGACCAAGCAGGAGCGCGCCGAAGCCGCCTGGGCCGACGTTCAGAGCCAGTATCAGCGCCGCGCCGATCTGGTGCCCAATCTGGTCGCCACCGTTCAGGGCGCGGCCATTCAGGAACGCACCACCCTGACCCAGGTGATCGAGGCCCGGGCCAAGGCCACCAGCGTCAACATCGACGCCTCCAACCTCGATAACGCCGCCGCCTTCCAGCAGTATCAACAGGCGCAGGGCGAGCTTTCCAGCGCCCTGTCGCGGCTGCTGGTGACGGTCGAGGCTTATCCCCAGCTTCAGGCCAACCAGAACTTTCTGACCCTGCAATCGCAGCTGGAAGGCACCGAGAACCGCATCTCCGTGGCGCGCCGCGACTACAATGAGGCCGTGCGCGACTACAACACCACCCTGCGCACCTTCCCGAGCGTGATCTGGGCCAAGACCCTGCACGGCGGCTCCAAGCCGATGCAGCTGTTCACCGCCACGGCCGAGGCCCAGTCGGCGCCCAGCGTGAACTTCGACCTGGGCGTCCAGCCCGGCGGCGGCGCACCTGCGACGACGCCCGGCGCCGCGCCCGGTTCGACGCCGCCCGCCCCGGCGGCGCAGTAAGCCTGAAATGAACCCTTCCGCCCTCGCCCTGAGGGAAGGCGCGGCGCGGGGCTTCCTCCCCGCGCTGATTCTGGCCCTCATCCTGTGGCTGGCCGCCCTGCCCGGCGCCAGCCTGGCCGCCGAAATCCGTTTCCCAGCCCTGACCGGCCGCGTGGTCGATGACGCCCAGTTGCTGACCCCCGCTCAGGAACAGACCCTGATCGGCAAGCTGGCGACGCTGGACCAGCAGACCGGCGACCAGTTGGTCGTCGTCACCCTGCCCTCGCTCCAGGATCAGGAGATCGAGGACTTCGGCTACCAGCTCGGCCGTCACTGGGGCATCGGCCAGAAGGAGAATGACGGCGGCGCCCTGCTGATCGTCGCGCCGAACGAGCGCAAGGTGCGGATCGAAGTCGGCTATGGGCTGGAGGGCGTGCTGACCGACGCCTATTCCTCGCTCATCATCCGCAACGACATCCTGCCGGCCTTTCGTCAGGGCGACTATGCGGCAGGCATCATCGCCGGGACCGACTCCATCATCGCGCAACTGACCGCCGATCCGGCCGAGGCCCAGGCGCGGGCGGAAGCAGCCAAGAGCGCGGCGACAGAGGCGACCAAGCCGGTGCTGCCGGCGATCATCATCCTGCTGGTGTTCGCCTTCATCTTCTTCAGCATGGTCGGCGCAGCTGCGGGCGGTCGCAAACGGCGCGGCGGACGCGGCGACGGCCTGTCCCCGATCCTGATCTGGGCCGCCAGCGAAGCCTTGAAAGACCGCAATCGCGGCGGGCGCGGCGGCGGCTGGGGCGGCGGCGGTTTCGGCGGCGGCGGCGGCGGATTTGGCGGTGGAGGCGGCGGCTTCGGCGGCGGCGGCGCCTCGGGGGGATGGTGATGCAGTTCACGACAGACGACCACGCGCGCGTCGCCAGGGCCATCGCTCAGGCCGAAGCGCACACGTCGGGCGAAATCTTCTGCGTCGTGGCTCGGCAGGTATCCTCCTATCGCGACGTCAGCCTTGGGTGGGCGGCCGCTGCGGCCCTGCTGCTGCCGCTGGGGTTGATCCCGTTCGGCTTCAACGGCGACTGGCTGGCTTTCGGCCACGGCTGGGAGATCGCCCATGCGCCTGCCGCTTCGGCCGAGATCGGGCGCGCGCTGGCGGCTTATGGGCTGGTGCAGGCGGGCGTCTTCCTCGCCGTCTTCCTGCTGTCGCTGATCCCAGCCGTGCGGCGGCTGCTGACGCCCGCCGCCCTGCGCCGCACGCGCGTCCGCCGCGCCGCCATGCAGCAATTCCTGGCCCACGGCCTGCACGTCACCGAGGCGCGCACCGGCGTCCTGATCTTCGCCGCCCTGGCTGATCATCAGGTCGAGGTGGTGGCCGACGAAGGCATCCATTCCTGCGTCAGTCCCGAGGTCTGGGCCGACGCAGTCGCCGCCTTGACCAAAGCCCTGCGTCATGACCGCCCGGTCGAGGGGTTCGAACAGGCCATCAACCTGTGCGGCGGGGTGCTAGCGGAACGCTTTCCGCCCAAGCCCGCTGATCAAAACGAGATCCCCGACAGACTGGTTGTCATCTAGTCTGGCTATCAGGGCCTCGCGACCGCCGCATTGAGCCGCGACAGTCGCTGCGATCGCGGGCAAGGAATTCATGCCGAGACTTCTGACCTACAACGTCCATCGCTGCGTCGGCGTCGACCGGAAGCTGGACGTGAACCGCATCGCCGATGTCATCGCCGAGCATGAGCCTGACGTGGTCTGCCTGCAGGAACTGGATGTCGGCCGCGCCCGCACCGGGCATGTCGATCAGGCCAGCGCCATCGCTCAACACCTGGCCATGAGCGTGCAATTCCACCCCGCCATGAAGGTCGAGGCCGAGCTCTACGGCGACGCCATCCTGACCCACCGCCCCGAGCGGCTGGTGCGCGCCGCCGCCCTGCCCACCCTGCCCGGCATCAAGGGGCTGGAGCCGCGCGGCGCCTTGTGGTCTGCGGTCGATTTCGACGGGGCGGTGGTCAACATCATGAACACCCACCTGGGCCTGATCCCGCGCGAACAACGGCTACAGGTCGCCGCATTGATCGGCGAGGAATGGCTGGGCGATCCTATGTGTCAGGGACCGACCATTCTGACCGGCGACTTCAACGCCACCTCCATCACCCGCCCCTATCAGGCCCTGACGCGGCGGCTGGACGACGCCCAGCGGCGCTTAGGCCTCAAGCCCTCGATCAAGACCTTTCCGTCCAGCTTCCCGGCCATCCGCATCGACCACTGCTTCGTCAGCCGCGAGATCCGCGTGACAGGCGCCCGCACCCCGTCCTCTCCTCTGGCGCGCGCCGCGTCGGACCATCTGCCTCTGATCATCGACTTCGAGATCGAAGGTCAGCTCCAGGATCACCCCGGCGCCTGACCGCCCTCGGACCTGGGCCGGGTGCGGTGCGAGCGGTTCAGCCGCTTCCACGGCCGCCAGGCGTCGGTCGCCGACACAGGATCGCCAAACTGCCACTCGGCGAACATCCGCTCGACCCGCGTCGGCTCGGCGGCGCCCAGCGGTTTCATCCGCGCCTGACCAAAAGTCTGGATCGCCTGCGCCACCGAACCCAGCAAGGTTTCCGCCTCGGCGAAGGCCTCGCCCGAGACGCCGATGAAATGGCCCAGCGAGTGGCGACGAAAGCGCCGGATCACATCGCGCTGCTGATCCGTCTGCGCCTCCACGGCCACGTCGCATTCCGTGTCCAGCCCCATCGAGCGGTTGTTCAGATTGCTGGAGCCGATCCGCAGCAGCTTGTCGTCGATGATGGTCATCTTGGCGTGAACAATGATCCGCTCGCCCTCGTCCGTCACCGGATAGAAGGCGGTGAAGCGGTCGTGGCGGTCCGCCTGCTCCAGCCGATACAGCACCTCGGCCCGCGCGGTATCCATCGTCAGGCCGTCAAACCAGCTGGGGCTGCGCCCGGTCGAGACCAGCACCACCTCCGGCCCGTCCGGCTCGGCCAGACGTTCGGCCAGCGCCGCCGCCAGCAGGGGCGAGGTGAAATACTGGTTCTCCATATAGATCAGCGACCGCGCCTGCCGGATGGCCTGCAGGTGCAGGGCCTCATTCTCGCGCACCTCAGGTCGGCCCCGGACCTGCGGTTCCGTGCGGGAGATAGCGACCGGAACATCATGCAGCGTCGGCTCGACGCCATCGGGCCAGGCGTCGCCGTCGCGCGGCGTTGAAGCTTCCAGCACCTCGCCCGTCGCCCGCCGCCAGCGTTCGCGCGCCAGGTCGCCCAGGTTCTGCGCCGCCGGTCCGTCCAGTACGCACATCACCTCATGCCGCGGCGCCGGAATGACGCCGGTCGGCTCGCACCGGCGCGGATCGCCCGAGAAATGCTCTTCGGTGTCCCAGCGGTCGGTCGAGATGTCGCCGCCGCCGCAGAAGGCGATCTGATTGTCGATCACCACCACCTTCTGATGATGGCAGGCGCCCAGAATACCCGGCCCGTCCAGCCGGAACTCCACGATCCGGCGGCGGAACCACCTCTGGGCCTTGTGCGGATAGAAACCCTGCGACGCCGCGATCAGAAGGGGCGAGCGCCAGATCAGCAGACGCACGTCCAGGTCCGGCTTGTGCCGCACCAGAGCCTTCAACTGATGACCGATCTCGGCCCGGCGGTCGGTCAGCGGCCCCTCCGGATCGAGCCGCGTGCGGGGATCGAACTGCCAGCCCAGAATCAGGATCGACCGTTTCGCCTTGTGCAGCGCCGAGGACAGGGCGTCGAAATAGGCCTTGTTCTCCATCAGCGGCGCGAAACGATGCGCGGGCGCAGACCGCCACACGCCCGGACCCGGCTCGATCAGACTGGCTTCATAAGAACGATCTGGCCCCATGACCCTCCGATGGCCGATTCGCGTGACGGCTTGATGCGCGGCCTCTACAGCAGAGGTCGAGCGGTTGCAGATCGTTCCATTTTCGCATCAGCACGGTCAATGGCGACGCTCCTTCACTTCGCCGCATTGTCGCCGGAACCGTGATCTGTCATTATGCGCGCCATGCAAGCTCTGATCGAAATGGTGATCGGCCTCATCGCACTGCTCGCCGCAGTTGCGCTGTCGCAGTTCGGCGTCGATCTCAGCCCGACGAAGAAGTCGGATGGCGAGATCCACCGGGTCGAAAAGAAGTGCGGCGACGCCCCGTCCACCCACATTCAGGTCAACGCCCCGACCTCCTGCTGATCCACAGCTTAGGCTTAGTGAAGCCGCCGCTTCAGGCCGGATAATACGCCCTCCAGCCTTTTCGCTTCTCGTTACAGTCGTTAGGGTCGCTCCGCACACGACCTCGCCCGCGTCTCCAGGCGACCAGTAATCGAGATCGACGCCCATGAAATCCCGCCCTCGGCCGCCGCTCAACCTGACCGACTCCGAGCCCGCCCTTGAGGACGAGGCCTCCGTGATCGCGCCCGACGCCCAGGCTGATGCGGCCACGCCCGAGCCGATGCCTGAGCATCCGCCGCTGCCTGAATCCGCCCCCGTCCCAGAACGGCCGATGTCTGAGCGTCAGCGCCGCCGCCTGGCCGAACAGCAAGCGATCGCCGAACAGCGCGCGGCTGAGGCGGAAAAAGCAGCCCGCACCCTGGCCATTCTGGGCGAGTCGGCCGACGCGCCGCCCGCCACCGTCGAATCAACGCCCCTTACCGTTCCCCCCTCCCCTCACGCCAAGTCGGCCAAGGGCGGCGCCAACCACGCCTATCTGATCGCCGGGCTGGCGTCGGCCCTGTGGATCGGCGGGCTGGCGTCCTGGTTCGCCTATGAGCTGGGCTCCGGGATGATGGAGCTGGATCCGCTGCGGCTGGCGGTCTACGGCCTGATCCTTCTGGCGCCGGTCGGCCTGTCGATCCTGCTGGCCCACGCCGTGCGTCAGGGGGCCGGTCTGGCGCAAGAGACCCGCCGCGCCCGCGAAATGGCGAACGCCCTGGTCGGCCCGACGGCCCTGGCCGCCAATGAAGCCGGTCAGGTGCTCACCGGTCTGCGCAGCGACATCGACCTGGCGGCACAGGCCGCCGAACGCGCGCGTAACGACATGGCCCAACTTCGCGAAGCCCTGGCCAAGGAAACCGCCCTGCTGAACGAGGCGGCCGAACGCGCCGGCGGCACGGCCCGCCAACTGACCGAAAAGATGTCGGCCGAGCGGGAGCAGATGCACGGCCTCAGCGGTCGCCTTGAAACCCAGGCCTCCAACGTGGTCGAAACGGTCGAGCGCCAGTCGCGCATGGTTGCCGACGCCTCCGACCTGGCTCAGACGCAACTGCGCGAGGCCGAAGCCGCCCTGGCCGCCCGCGCCGCCGACCTGGCCGCCGCCGCCAATGAGGCGCAGGACGCCGCCCGCGCCGCCGCCGACGACCTGGCCCGCCAGACCCTGCGTCTCGAAACCGCCGGCTCCGGCGTCGCTGAACAGATTCAATCGGTCGAGGAAGGTCTGGGCCAACAGCGCGCCGCCCTGGTCACCGCCGCCTATGCCCTGCGCACCGATCAGGAAGACTTCTCGGCCCAGGTGGAGAGCCAGCGCGCCCAGCTTCTGGATCACCTGTCCCAGACCCGCACCGCCGCCGACGACCTGAACCTGAAGGGCGAAGAGGCGGCCAACGCCATCAAGGCCCAGGTCGAGGCCGTGGTCGATCAGTTCCAGGCCCTGGTGCAGTTGTCCCAGCGCGAAGCCGACGGCTTCGACCACGCCACCAAGCTGGCGCTGGACCGGTTCGAGGCGCTGTCCGCCGAATCCCGTGACCTGCTGGTCGAAGAGACGCGCCGTTCGCTGGCGGCGCTGCAGGCCACGGCCGACGCCCAGCGTCAGGCGGCCGACACGGCCATCGAACAGGCGCAGATTCGCGCCGACCGCCTGGGCGAATCTCTGTTCGACGCCGCCCAGCAGGCCGACGCCGCCGCCGAGGCCCGCATCGAGGGCGCCCGTCGCATCATCGGCCAGACGGCTGAAATGGTGGACCAGACGGGCGAGCGCCTGATCGACAGCCTTCACGCCACCCTGACCCGCGTCACCGAGGCCCTGACCCAGGTCGAACAGGCCGTGTCCGAGATGGACGAACGCGCCAGCCGCCTGCCCCAGGAAGCCCAGAACCGTGTGGACTCGGTCCGCGCCGCCGTCGAAAACGGCCTGACCGCCCTGAGCGCCGCCTCCCGTAAGGCGGCCGAGGACACCGAAGCCCTGGAAAGCGGTTTCCAGGAGCGCGTCCGTCGCAACTACGACATGCTGACCGAGGCCGTGCGCCTGATGGGCGCCGTGTCCGGCGAAGGCGGCCGTCGTCGTCCCTTGAACCAGCCCGCCCCGACCGAGCGCCCCGCTGAACGGCCGCATGACAGCCTGCGCGGACGGCTGCGCCCCCAGAACGCGCCGGAGGGAGACATCGAAGCCATCCCGGCCGCGCCGCAGGCCCGACCGGCGCCGCCGCCGCGTGATACGACGCCGCCCGCGCCGCCACACAGACACGAGGCGCCCGCCGCCGATCTGGACTGGAACGATCTGTCCGCTCCCAACAGCGGCCCGCAGGCCGAGGCTGCATCGCACGCCCCGGCGGCGCCGATCGGCTCGCCCGAAGAGATCGACGCCCTGGCCTCGCGCATCACCGACGCCATTCGGCGCATGGGCGTGGACCCCAACGCCCTGCTGCCGCGCCCACGCATCGAGGAAACGGCCCAGGCCTTCGCCGCCCATGACCCGTCGCGCGCCCGCCAGATCGTCCGCAGGGTGGCGCCCGCCGCCGTCCGCAGCGTCTCGCGCCGCGTGCTGAGCGACGACGCCCTGCGCGCCGACGCCGAGGCCTATGTGCGCGCCTTCGCCCACGGCCTGAGGCTTCAGGCCGAGCGCGGCGACGCCCATGACATTCAGGCGCGGCTGGCCACGGACGAAGGCCGCGCCTTCATGCTGCTGGACGCCGCCGTCGGCGACCTGGGCTGAAGCATCGGCTCAGGCTTGACCTCACGACGATTTTACCGGCACGTTCACTGAGCCTAGCGCCATCCCGACGTACAGGAGCCACGCCCCTTGGTGGACACGGATTCCCGCACCCGTCCTGATCGACGCCCCGCCCTCGCCATCTGCGTGTGGAATCCGGATTACCCGACCTGGGATCTGGTCGAAGACCTGTCCGGCGAGCCCTGGAGCCCGCCGGGCGCCCGCACCCAGCCGATCCCGGGCGATACCGACTCCCCGGCTCTCGCCGACCGCCTGATCGCCGCGCTGAAGGATCAGGACTGCGCCGCCCTGCTGCTGATCGGCCGCACCAGCCATCCCGGCCCCTTCCGTCTTCAGATGCGGGCCGAAAACCGGCGTCTGGACAGCGCCGGCCGACTGGATGAGACCGGCCCGGGCGTTGCGCGCGTCACCGCCCCAATCGCCGAGATGCTGCGCGATCTGACCGCTGCGGGCCTGCCGGCCATCGCCGCGTCCGACGCAGAGGAAGATGCGGGAAGCTACATCCTATACCGCGCCCTCGCCGACCTGCCCGACAGCCTGAACTCACCCTCCATCGGCCTGCTGCGCGCGCCCGACGGCGCGACCGAAGAGGCCATGCGCACCGCCATCAAGGCCGTCGCCTCGGCGATGGCGCGTCATTTGACGCCCCTGCCCCGCTCAAGCGCGGCCTGAGCCGCCCAACCGTCGCGCCAACAGCAGTCCCGTCACGCCGCCGACCAGCGCCAGTCCAGCCATGCTGAGATAGGCGCGCGAACCAAAAGCATCGTACAGCGGCCCGCTGGCCAGGGTCGCCAGGCCGATCAGCACCCCGGCGGAAAGGGCCGAGCTCAAAGTCTGCGCCGCCGTATGGCTATCGGGCGGACACAGGCGCTCGACGATCTGCACGCCCGCCAGATAGGTGGCTGCAAACGTCAGGGCGTGCAGCGTCTGCAACGGCCACAGCAGCCACAGCGGCGGCGCAAAAGCCATGACGGTCCAGCGCAGCACCGCCGCGCCCGCGCCCAGCGCCAGAATGAACCAGGGCCCGATCCCCCGCCTGCGGCGCCACGGCTCGATCACCCACATGAAGCCGATCTCGACCAGGACGGAAAAGGCCCACAGCAGGCCCGTCATGCTCTCGGCCACGCCCTGCGCCCGCCACAGGATGGCGGAGAAGCCGTAGTAGAAGGCGTGCGCCGCCTGCACCGCGCCCACGGCGAAGATGGCGGTCATGAACACCGGGTCCGCCGCCAGACGCCCCAATCCGCGAAACCGCTCGAACCCCGACAGCGGCCCGTCGTCGCCTACCCGCTCGTCCGGCAGGATGCGCCACGCCGTCACGGCGATCAGCAAGGACGCCGCCACCGCCCAGATGATCACGACGTCCGCCGACATCCGCGTCAGCAGCCAGCCCATCACGACATTGGCGACGACAAAGGCCGCCGAACCACACCCGCGCGGCAGGGAGAAGGGAAAGCCCTCTCGCGCCGCGACCTTGAGGGTCAACACGTCGCTGAGCGGGATCAATGCGGCGGCGGCCGTCGCCCCGATCAGCCAGAAGACGGCCCACGGGACGACGCCCTGCGCCAGCCCCGCCCCGCCATAGCCGACCGCCATCGCCAGCCCCAGCAGGGCGATCGGCGTGCGTCGGCGCCTGAAACCGTCGGCCCAGACAGCGATCAGCGGCCCGGTCAGCGCCCGCGCCAGCATGGGGATCGCCAGGAGGGCGCCGATCTGCGCACCGCTCAGCCCCTGAGCGCGGAACCACAGCCCCGCGAACGGCAGAGTCACGCCGCTGGCGCCGAACAGAAGGATGTATTGCAGGGCCATGCGCGGGGCGGACGTCATGGCGCGCCATAGCAGACTTCCCCCGATTTGTGGTCTAGACATAAGCCATGACGTCCAACCGCAAGCTTCTTGTCTTCGCCGGGCTCAACGGCGCCATGGCCGTGGCGCTGGGCGCCTTCGCGGCCCACGGCGCAGCGCCCGCTGTCAAAACCCTGCTGACCACGGGCGGCCAGTATCAGATGGTCCATGCGGCCTTAGCCGTAGCGCTGGCGCTATGGAGCGGCGGCGGGCGACTGGCGCGCCTCGCCGGATGGCTGGCTGCCGCCGGGGGGCTGATCTTCTGTCTGGCCCTGGCCATGATCGGCCTGCTCAGCCTGCCTGTGATGGGGGCCGTCGCCCCGATCGGCGGGGTCATGATGATCGCGGCCTGGTGCCTGGTCGTCGCCGCCGCCCTCAAGTCCGCGCCCAACAACGCCTAATCTCAAGCAGAACAGGGTCCCAGCATGTTTGCCGTGAACGAAACGCCCCGCCGTGACCTCTATCCCGAGATCGAAGCCTACGCCTCAGGCTGGATGCCGACCGACAGCGTCCACGAGATCTATTACGAGGAAAGCGGCAATCCGCATGGCGTGCCCGTCATCGTCCTGCACGGCGGCCCCGGCGGGGCGGTCAATCCGGGGATGCGGCGCTATTTCGACCCGGCCCAATACCGCATCGTCATGTTCGACCAGCGCGGCTGCGGCCTGTCGCGGCCCAACGCCTCGCTGGAAAACAACACCACCTGGGACCTCGTCGCCGACATCGAGCGCCTGCGCGAGAAGCTGGGCATCGACAAATGGGTCGTGTTCGGCGGGTCGTGGGGTTCGACCCTGTCGATGACCTACGCCATCAAACACCCGGATCGCTGTCTGGCGCTGGTGCTGCGCGGCATCTTCCTGCTGACGAAGAAGGAGTTGCACTGGTTCTATCAGGACGGCGCCTCGATGATCTTCCCGGACGCCTGGGAGCGCTTCCTGGCCCCGATCCCGCAGGCCGAGCGCGGCGACCTGATGGCCGCCTATTACAAGCGCCTGACCGGCGACGACATCGAGGAACGCAACCGCTGCGCCGTCGCCTGGGCCACCTGGGAAGGCGAGACCGTCAGCATCCAGGGGCCGTCGGGCAAACCGGACAAGTTCGCCGATCCTGAGTTCGCCGTCGCCTTCGCCCGGATCGAGAACTGGTATTTCACCAATGGCGGCTTCATGGATAGCGAGAACTGGATCCTCGAAAATATTGACACCATCCGCCACATCCCCTGCTGGATCGCGCAGGGGCGCTTTGACGTGGTGACGCCGATCTCGGGCGCCTGGTCCCTGCACCGCGCCTGGCCCGAGGCCAAGCTGGACATCATCGGCGACGCCGGCCACGCCTCGACCGAGCCGGGCATCATCGACAGCCTGATCCGCGCCACCGACTGGGCGGCGGCCCTTTAACCCCGAAGGGCGGCCGTATCGCGCGACCTAGTCAGTCCGCCGGTTTCGGACTGGTCTTCTGAACCATCTCGTTGAGTTGGAAGCCGATACGGCGCGCCTCGCGCTCCTCCGGTTTTTTCACCGCGCTCAGCACCACATTGATCTGGCTGTAGTGCTGGATCAGACGAACCGGCTTGCCGTCGGCGTTACGGCCGAAGAACATAATCAGATCCGGTCCCCAGAAGCCGACGTCCACGATCTGCATCGTGCCGTCGCCCGGCAGGCCGACGACGCGCGCGCCGATCTCCTCGTCCTTATCGAGATTGGCCTCGAATTCCTCGATCAGCTTGGACAGGCGGACAAAGGCCCATTCCGCCGGATTGTCCCGCATCCGAACGCCCTCGGCGAGAGCCGCCGCCTCGTTCTGAGGGTCCGCCAGCACGGGCTGCGGACAAGGCGTATCGCCGCAGTCCGAAAACATGGCGGGGTCGGCCTTGGGCGCTTCGGCGGCGGCTTGGATTTCGGGCGTTTCTTCAGTCATGCCGCAAACCTAGCGCGCACAAGCGGTCAGAACAGCCCCTGTCCCTTCGGCAGTTCGACATAGCGGTGCACGCGCGTCGACAGGATCAGGCCGAAACCGACCATCACCGTCATCATCGACGATCCGCCATAGGACAGCATCGGCATGGGCACGCCGACAACCGGCGCCAGCCCCATCACCATCGCCCCGTTGATGAGCATGAACAGGGCCACGAAGGCCGTCATGCCCGCCGCGCTCAGACGACCGAAATGGCTGTGCGACAGCGCCGCGATCCGCAACGAAATCAGGATCAGCGCCACATAGCAGGCTATGACGGTGAAGGAGCCGATGAAGCCGAACTCCTCCGACACCGTCGAGAAGATAAAGTCCGTGTGGCGTTCCGGCAGGAACTCCAGCTGGCTCTGACTGCCCAGGCCATAGCCCTTGCCCATCAATCCGCCCGAACCCAGGGCGATCTTGGACTGGATGATGTTGTAGCCCGTGCCCGACGGGTCGGCTTCCGGGTTGAGGAAGGTCAGAACCCGGTTACGCTGATAATCGTGCATGCCGAACATCACGAAAGGCGGGATGACGGCCACGGCGGCGGCGACGCCTGCGCCGATCACGCGCCAGCTCAAGCCCGCCATGAACATCATCACCCCCCCGGTCAGGCCGATGATCATGGCCGAGCCGAGGTCCGGCTGCTTAGCCACCAGGATGAAGGGAACGCCGATAATCCCGGCTGGAAACAACAGCTTCCACGACCAGCGCGCGTCCTGAGCCGAATGTCCATGATACCAGCGCGCCAGGGCCAGCACGAGGCCGATCTTGACGAACTCGGCCGGCTGGATGCGGATGAAGCCCAGGTGCAGCCAGTTCTTGGCGCCGCCCGCCACGTACCCCAGCGGGGTGAACTCAACCAGCATCACCATGAACAGCAGGACGCCATAGACGGGATAGGCCGCGTGGAACCACCACTTCGGGTGGACCATGGCCAGGGCGATCATGCCCGCCAGCAAGACCCCGAAACGGATCAGATGCTTGGCCGCCCACGGCTGCCAGTGGCCGCCCGCGATCGAATAGAGCATCGCCGTGCCGATCCCGGCCAGAATGCACAGCAGGCCGATGATGCGCCAGTCCAGCTCTGCGAACTTGGTGGACAGGCGATCGCGTTCGCCGGGGCGGGTCAGGGCGGAAGCGGTCATTGTCCGGGCTCCGTCAACGGCGGCGGGGCGACGGCGGCGCCTGCGTCGGCATCGCCGTTGTCGATGGGCTCGCCTCTGGCTTCAGCTTCGCGGACGCCCGCGTCCTCCTGAGCCTCGAAACCGGCCGATTCGATGCGGGCCCGGATCTCGGGGTCCTTGAGCAGGGCCACCTTCATCGCTTCGCGCGCGCGCGGCGCCCCGGCCGTCCCCCCGCCCAGACCGCCATGCTGGACGATAACCGAGACGGCGTAGCGCGGATTGTCGGTCGGCGCATAGGCGACGAAAAGGTTGTGGTCCTTCTGGTCCCACGGACGGCCCGCCCCCTTGCGCGACCCGGAGCCATAGTTGCGCGCCTGGGCCGTGCCGGTCTTGCCCGCCATCTTGACCGTGCCCAAGCCCAGCTGACTGTTGCGGAAGCCCGTGCCCCCGGCGGCCGTCACCGCCTCCATGCCGTCGCGCAGCACCTGAATCATCTCGGGCGTATAGGGCAGGTCGGCGAAGGCGCTGCCGCCCTGCTCGACCCCGCCGATCGACTTGATCAGGCGCGGCGTCACCGCCTTGCGGCCATTGGCGATCCGCGCCGTATAAACGGCCAGTTGCAGGGCGTTCACCGTCAGCGCGCCCTGGCCGATGCCATAGCTGGGATTCTCGCCCGGATACCATTTCGTATCGCCGCGCACCGGATTCTTGCGGCGCCACTCGCGGTCCGGCACCAACCCGGCCTTCTGGCCGCCGATGCCGATATCGAATGTCTGCCCAAAGCCCAGATCCCGCGCCGTCTCCGCGATGGCGTCCGGCCCCATCTCTGCCGCCAGCGTCATGAAGTAGACGTTGCACGACGCCTTGATGGCCCCGCGCAGATCCAACGCGCCATGCCGCCCCAGACAGGCGAAGCGCCGCCCCAGATAGAAGCTGCCGCCGCAGAAGATGCGCCGCGACGGGTCCAGCCCCCGCTTCATCGCCGCCAGCCCCACGACCGGCTTGAAGGTCGAGCCCGGCGCGAAGGTCCCGCTCAACGCCTTGTCCAGCAGGGGGCGGCGCTCATAGTCGGCCAGGGCGCGATAGATCCTGGACGGCACCCCCGACACGAACAGGTTTGGATCGAACGACGGC
This sequence comes from Brevundimonas sp. LPMIX5, assembly GCF_003576505.1. NCBI lineage: Bacteria > Pseudomonadati > Pseudomonadota > Alphaproteobacteria > Caulobacterales > Caulobacteraceae > Brevundimonas > Brevundimonas sp. LPMIX5. Next base: position 43,825 of record NZ_QWTZ01000002.1, on the reverse strand, counting down.
GAAGACACCATCGCCAGGATGTCGCCGTTGCGCACATCCATGACCACCATGCTGCCGGCCTCTTCGCCGAAGACCTCCAGCGCCCGCTGCTGGACGTCGTTGTCCAGCGTCAGCACGATCTCTGACCCCTGCACCGCCGGACGCGAACCCGCGATGTCCTCGGCCACGACGCGGCCCCGCGCGTTGACCTCGACCCGCTTGCCGCCTTCGACGCCGCGCAGATCCAGGTCCAGCGAGCGCTCAATGCCCTGACGGCCGATGCGGAAACCGGGGTTGAACAGAATGGCGGGCGGCTGCTCGCCCTTGTCGCGGATCGCCTTCACGTCGCGATCCGAGACCTTGGCCACATAGCCGACCACATGGGCGTAGGCGCCGCCGTGCGGATAGTAGCGGGCCTCGTTCATGTCAGCCATGACGCCGGGCAGTTCGGCCGCGTGCAGGTTGACCTTGGAGAACTCTTCCCAGGTCAGGTCGCTCTTGACCGGAACCGGCGAGAAGCGCGGCGCGGCGTTGACCTCGCGGATGATGGTCCGTCGCCGCTCCAGCGTGTCCGGCAGCAGTTGGCCCAGCAGGTCCAGCGTCTGGTCCAGGTCCTTGGTTTCGTCGCGCACGACCAGCACGCGGAAGCTGGGCCGGTTGCCGGCGATGACCACGCCGTTGCGGTCCTTGATCAGGCCCCGCGGCGGCGGCACCTGACGGAAGTTGAACTGATTGCGGGTCGCCAGGGTGGCGAACTCTTCGGACTTGAACAGTTGCAGATGCGCCAGCCGCCCGACCAGGGCCAGACCGCCCAGCGCCGTCGCCCCGCCCATCAACATGGTGCGCCGCAGGAAGGAGCCCTGCCGTTCGTTCACATCGGAAAAGAAGATATGCGGTTCGCTGCTCATCGGAATCGCACGTCCGCGTCGTCGAAACGCTCGATCAGCCAACTTGCCAGGGGGAAGAGCAACAGCGTCGGGATCATCTGCCCCATGATAGCCAGCAGATTGGGCGCATTCCCAAGGCTGCCGCGCGTCACAAAATAGGCCACCGCAAACGCCAGACCCGTCGAGGCGACATAGAGGGCGAACAGGACGATGGTCGCCTGCCCCGCCAGATATTTCGAAGCCAGCAGAATGGCTCCATAGATCAGCAGCAGGTTAAGCGCCCACATCCCCGCCTTGCCGCCCCAGAAGAAGTCCAGAAACAGCCCCAGACCGAACAGCACGACCGGCGCCAGCATCGACGGCCGGATCAGCGGCCAGGCGAAGGCCAGCACCATCGGCCAGACCGGCTCAGGCAAGGTCAGGCCGAACAGGCGCAGCGGAATGGCGAACAGAATGGTCACGGCTGCGGCGATCAGCGCCGGGTAGCCGATCCACTGCATCGGACCGACCATCCGTACGGTGATCGTCCGTCTCACTCGCGGCCCCCGTCGGGCGTTCCAGCCGCAGGTGCGGCAGGCTGGGTCGCGGCTGGGAGCGGCGTGGCGGTCGGAACCGGCGGCGGGGCGGCGTTGGCGGCGCGCACACGGTCGGCGGCGGCCTTGACGGCGACGGCGCGGCGGGTCGCCACATCCTGAATGGCGGCGGCCTGGGCGGCGGTCGGCGGCGGCGCCGTCTTCAGGCTGGACAGCGGCGGCGCGTTCAGCGCGTTCTGGTCAGCCAACTGGCCGAAATCCTGGAACAGCAGGACGCGCACATAGTCGATCGCCGTGCGGTCGCTGTACAGCTTGACCCGCCAGGAGCCGTCGACCCCCTTGGCCACGACGCCGACCGGCAGGCCGCGCGGGAATCCGCCGCCATCGCCCGAGGTCAGGATGCGGTCGCCGTCCTGCACCGAGCCCTGTCCACGCACATAGTCCAGACGCGGGCTGCGGCTGCCGTCTCCGGTCAGCATGGCGCGCGCGTCGGTGCGTTCGACCATCACAGGAATACGCGAAGCCACATCGGTCAGAAGAACCATGCGGCTGTAACCGCCGGCGGCGCCAGCGATGCGGCCGACCAGGCCGTGCTCGCTCAAGACCGGATTACCGACGCGCACGCCCTTGGCGGCGCCCACGTTCAGCAGGCGCGAACGCGCGAAGGGGCCGCGCGCATCGGAAATCGCACGCCCGGCCGTCATCTCGATCGGCGGTTCGGTCTGCAGGCCCAGCAGTTGTTCATAGCGCGCGTTGAGGTTCTTGAGCGCCAGGGCGTCGTCGCGCCATGCGCTCATCTCCGCCAGTTCACGACGCAGGCGACGGTTCTCGGAGACGGCGAAGAAATAGCCTTTGACGAAGTCGACGGCGTCGCCCGTCCACCGCACAGGAGCCGCCAACACCCCGCCCGTCGTTCCAGCGGCGGTATCGAACGCAGCCTGTGCGGGCTGGAGATCATCCACGCTCGGCGGCGGGCGATCGGCGAGCAGAAGCATGATCGCCGCGACGATGCCGCCGACAACCATGACCGCAGCCGTCCAGGCCAGCGGCACCTTCAGATTCTCGAACGGTCCGTCGCGAAACGCCACGGCCAGCCCTTCCTGCTAGAGCTCAGGGATCAGCGGGCCGAGGCCCGCCTTCGCGTGTGAAACAACCGTCGGGGGCGGCCTATAGCAGTCTGCGGCGCCCCCGGCGGCCAGTCAGTCTGTTAGAGCGACGCCTCAAGCACGCCCTTCATCCACGACGGGTGCTCCAGCACCTTGCCGCAGCCGATGGCGACGCACGACAGCGGATCGTCCGCCACCTGAACCGGCAGGCCCGTGTGGTCGCGGATTTCGGTGTCCAGGCCGCGCAGCAGAGCGCCGCCGCCCGTCAGCATGATGCCCTTGTCGGCGATGTCGGCGGCCAGTTCCGGCGGCGTGGCTTCCAGCGCGACCTTCACGGCTTCGACGATCTGGGCCACCGGCTCGGCCAGGGCTTCCGCCGCCTGGCGCTCGCTCATCTTCACTTCACGCGGCACGCCCTGCATCAGGTCGCGGCCCTTGACCTCGATCGACAGGCCTTCGCCGTCGGCCGGGACGCGGGCGGTGCCGATGTCCTTCTTGATGCGCTCGGCGGTCGTTTCGCCGATCAGCAAGTTATGGTTGCGGCGCATATAGGCGATGATGGCGTCGTCCATCATGTCGCCGCCGACGCGGACCGAGCGCGAATAGACCACGCCCGACAGCGACAGTACGGCCACCTCAGTCGTGCCGCCGCCGATGTCGACGACCATCGAGCCGGTCGGCTCATGGATCGGCAGACCGGCGCCGATCGCGGCGGCCATCGGCTCGGGCAGCAGGCCGACGCGGCGCGCCGAGGCGTTCAGGCAGCTGTCGTGAATGGCGCGGCGCTCAACCGCCGTGGCGCCCGAGGGGACGCAGACGATCATCTTCGGATTCACGAAACCCTTGCGGTTGTGAACCTTGCGGATGAAGTGCTTGATCATCTCTTCGGCGACTTCGAAGTCGGCGATGACGCCGTCGCGCATCGGGCGGATGGCTTCCATGTGGCCGGGCGTCCGGCCCAGCATCTGCTTGGCCTCAAGGCCGACAGCGTGGACGATCTTGCGGCCGCCGACGTTGCGCAGGGCGACGACCGACGGCTCGTTCAGGACGATCCCCTTGCCGCGCATATAGATCAGGGTGTTGGCCGTCCCCAGATCCATCGCGATGTCATTGGAAATCATGCCGAAGAGGGGTGAAAGCATGGGCGTCGGTTACCGCTTTAGTTCGGGCCTGCAAGGGCGTGAATTTCATTCGTCCGCTGTGGCGACGCCCTACCCCCGCTTCGCGTAACCGCAAAGCCGTCCTGACCGTCTTCGCCGAGCCGACTACAGGCCCGTTTGCCCTCATGCCGCGGGGATTGCAAGCGCCTATGGCTTCTCGATCACAGGCTTGTCACGGCAAGGCTTGAAAGCCTTGCCAGTCAAGCTTTCCAGCCCCGCTTGGGCCGCACGCGGATCAGACCGCCGGAATGCCTTCGGCCTCAAGCACGCGCTGTACGGCCGGGCGCGCCTGCACCCGGTCAAGATGGTCGTTCAGCCTGGCGAACCGGGTCTTGTCCAGCAGCCCCGCCTGACGCGCCCAGCGCGTGAAGACCATCAGATAGCCGTCCGCCATCGAATAATCTTCGCCCATGACCCAGGGGCCGGTCAGCACATGGTTCTCGGCCAGATCGTACTTCTCCAGCGCAATCTTCACGGCCTCCTCCTTCGCCTCGCCTTCCAGCGCCGGTCGTGAGAACAGCGTCTTGCCGATGGCCGGATGCAGCGACGAGGCCAGCCAGCCGTTGACGGCCTGCATCCGCGCGAACTCGAACGGGTCTTTCAGATCGGCCAGTCCGGCCTGCGGATGCGTCTGCGCCACATAGGCCAGGATGGCCGCGTTCTGGGTGATCACGCCCTCGGAGGTCTGAAGCGCCGGGGTCACGCCCGCCGGATTGATCGCCAGATATTCCGGCGTCCGCTGCTGACCGGCGCGCAGGTCGATCTTCTCGATCTCATAATCCGCGCCCGCCTCTTCCAGACCGATGTGCGAGGCGATGGCGCAGGCGCCGGGGGAGTAATAGAGCTTCAGCATGGTCGTTCTCCGATCAATCGACTGACAGGCCGCGCGCAGCCTCACGGCGCTTCACCCACTCGCGCACCGCCAGCATCAATACAAGCCAGACGGCGGCGACCGCCGCAAGGATCACCGAGGTCCAGACGCCGTCGCCGCTGACCGCCGCCATGAAGGATCCGCCGAAGAAGGCGACCAGCGCCGTCTTGGGCAGGACGCCCAGCGCGCACCCCGCCAGATAGGCCGGGAATGAGGCGCGCACGGCGCCGAAGGCCATGTTCACGACGATGAAGGGCGCCGAGGGGACATTGCGGATGATGAAGCTGGCCGAAAAGGCGTTGCGGCCGACGAACCTGCGGATGCGCTCAACCGTCCCGCCGCCGTATCGCTCCAGCGTCCGTGCGGTCGGTCCGCGCCCCAGCCAATAGGTCACGGCCGCCGAGGCGATGGTGGCGATCCAGCTATAGAGAAACCCGAACCACGGCCCGAACGCCACGACGCAGGCGGCGATCAACAGGAACTGCGGCACGCCGATGAAGGCCGACAGGGTGAAAACAACAACCGCCGCCACCAGTCCCCACGGCCCGGCGCGATACCCCGCCAGCCAGTGCTCCAGTCGATCCTCAGCCCCCAGCGCCAGTTGTGTCTTGCCCAGAGCGAACAGGGCGATGATTCCCGCCAACAGCAGCAGGGTCACAGCCAGGGTGCGCCACCGCCTGGCCTCCATATTCAGCAGAAAATCGACGACCCGCCGCATAGATTTCGCCCAAATCGCCTTTTGATCGTCCGCGACGCGCACAAACGTTGTGCGGCCCTGCGGGGTTGCGTATCAAGCCTTCGCCTCCCCGGCTCTCTTCACATCCTCCAGACAGGATAGCCATGTCCAGCCTTCAGTCCGCCTCCCTCGCCCGCGTCAAGCCTTCGGCCACCCTGGCCGTGACCGCCCAGGCGCGCGAGCTGAAACGTCAGGGTCGCGACGTGATCGGCCTGGGCGCCGGCGAGCCGGACTTCGACACGCCCGACAACGTCAAGGCGGCGGCCATCGAAGCCATCAAGCGCGGCGAGACGAAATACACCGACGCCGACGGCATGCCCGAGCTGAAGGCGGCGATCGTCGCCAAGTTCGCCCGCGAAAACGACCTGGCCTACGAGACCAACCAGATCCACGTCGCCTCGGGCGGCAAGCCGGTGATCTACAATGCCTTCGTCGCCACCCTGAATCCGGGCGACGAGGTGATCGTGCCCGCGCCCTACTGGGTGTCCTACCCGGACATGGTGCTGCTGGCCGGCGGCGAGCCCGTCACCGTGGTCGGCGAGGAAGCCGACGGCTTCAAGCTGCGCCCCGAAGTGCTGGACGCGGCCATCACGCCCAGGACCAAGTGGCTGATCCTCAACTCCCCGTCGAACCCGACCGGCGCCGCCTATACCCGGGCCGAGCTGGAAGCCCTGGCCGAGGTGCTGCGCAAGCATCCGCAGGTCTGGATCCTGACCGACGACATGTATGAGCACCTCGTCTATGGCGACTTCGACTATGTCACCATCGCCCAGGTCGCGCCGGACCTGTATGACCGCACCCTGACCTGCAACGGCGTGTCCAAGGCCTATGCCATGACCGGCTGGCGCATCGGCTATGCGGGCGGCCCCAAGCCCCTGATCGACCTGATGCGCAAGGTAGCCAGCCAGACGACCTCCAACCCCTCCTCCATCAGCCAGTGGGCCGCTGTCGAGGCCCTGAACGGCCCGCAGGACTTCCTGGCTGAGCGCGCCGCCGCCTTCGAGAAGCGTCGCGACCTGGTCGTCTCCATGCTGAATCAGGCCGACGGCATTCGTTGTCCGAAGCCGGAAGGCGCCTTCTACGTCTATCCGTCGATCGAGCAGTTGATCGGCAAGACGACGCCTTCGGGCGTGGTCATCGACAATGACGAGACCTTCACCGCCGAGCTGCTGAACGCCGAGGGCGTGGCCGTGGTCCAGGGCGCGGCCTTCGGCCTCAGCCCCTATTTCCGCATCAGCTACGCCACGTCGGAAGCGGTGCTGGAAGAAGGCTGCACCCGCATCCAGCGCTTCTGCGCCAGCCTGAAATAAGCTCTCAGTGAACCGGCGCCGGCGGAATGTTCAACGTCGGCGCCGTTTTCAGGATGAACTCGCTGCACCAGACGATGGCGCGACGCGAGTTGTCGACCACCCCGCCGGGAATGCGTGACAGGCGACAGGCGGCGTCCGGCTCGCCCTCAACCTCGGGCCCTGCGTAAAGCACGATCGGGCCGTCGGGCAGGCTGCCCTCGCGATACAGCATGATCAGCGGCGGCACGGAACGCACGGCCAGCGCCGCGTCATCCCGCGTCATGTCCTCGCCCAGAAGAGCGCGCGCCTGACCGCCCGGATCGCCCGACTCCAGACGAAACAGCTGCGCGCTCAGGGCGTCGCCCGGCTCTGGCCTCAATGTAAAACTTGGCGGCTGTTGCGCGCCCAGTTGCCCGGCGACAAGAAGCGCCGCCAGCATCAGGTCGCCCGGCTGACAGCGAAGTCGGCCAGGGACTCCAGCGCCGAGCGCCACGGCCCAGCGGGCAGCGCCTGCAAGGCGGCCTTGGCGCGGTCGGCGTATTCAGTCGCCGTATCCAGGGTGGCTTCGACGGCGCCGCTGCTGACGATCAACTGGCGCGCCCGCTCGAAATCCTCGGGCTTGCGGTCGCCCTTGGTGATGACGCGGTCCCAGAACAGGTCCTCGGTTCCCTTGGTCCGCTGAACAGCCAGCAACAGCGGCAGGGTCGCCTTGCCCTCGTTGAAGTCGTCGCCCGCGTTCTTGCCCAGCGTCTCGGTCGCGCCGCCGTAATCCAGGGCGTCGTCCGCCAGTTGGAAGGCGATGCCCAGACCCATGCCGTAGTCACGCAGGGCCGCGACCTGTTCATCCGTGGCGCCCGCTCCGACCGCGCCTGACTCGGCGGCGGCGGCGAACAGCTCGGCCGTCTTGGCGCGGATGATCTGCAGATAGGTGTCCAGATCGAGATTCAGGTCGTGGGCGCGCGTCAGTTGCAGCACCTCGCCCTCGGCGATCACGGCCGAGGCCCGCGCCAGAATGCCGAGCGCACGCAGCGAATCCGTCTCGACCATCAGCTCGAACGCGCGCGCGAACAGGAAGTCGCCCACCAGCACCGAAGAGGCCGCGCCCCAGATCAGGTGCGCCGCGACCTTGCCCCGGCGCATTTCCGAGCCGTCGACGATGTCGTCATGCAGCAGGGTGGCGGTGTGGATGAATTCGACCGAGGCGGCCAGTTTCTTGGGGCCTTCGATGTCGCCGGTCTGGCCCGCCGCGCGCGCCGCAGCGACCGTCAGCAGGGGACGCAGACGCTTGCCGCCCGCCGAGACCAGATGCTCGGCCAGCAGGGGGATCACCGGCACATCGGACTGCATCCGCGCGATGATCAGGGCGTCGACCGCCGCCATGTCGTCCTTGGCCAGACGAACCAGGGCGTCTACATCGCCCTTGGGCCGGGAGGCGACGGCGAGAGCTGCGTCCACGAAAATCTCTTTCAGCACAGGGGCGAAGGGGGAGATTCGCCCGAAATTCACACGCATCCGCTTGCCCGGACGCGACGCGGCGCACAATGGTGGCGGCGTCATGATGGGTCAAGCCGAGTCATCCCTTACAACCGCCGCCGATGTTGCGGAATCCGCTCTGCTGGGCGGACGCATACGCCTGCGCCAGCCTGCGCGCGGCTATCGCGCCGGTCTGGACGCGGCTCTGCTGGCCGCCGCCGTCGGCGCCCGACCGGGCGAACGGGTGATCGAGGCCGGCTGCGGCGCCGGGGCGGTGCTGATGCAGATCGCGGCGCGACGGCCCGAGGCCCTGCTGACCGGACTGGAGCGCGACGCCGCCGCCGCCGCCCTGGCCCGACAGAACGCCGAGCTAAATCAGGCCGCCTCGCGCACGACCATATTGGACGGCGACGTGGCCCACGCCTTCCGCGCCCTGGACCTGCCGCCGTTCGACTGGGCGATCAGCAATCCGCCCTTTTTCGACGATCCCGGCGCCCTGCGCGCCCCCGCCGAGGGCAAGCGCGGCGCCTGGATGGCCGACGACGGCCTGTCCGCCTGGACCGGCTTTTTGCTGAAGGCGGTGCGCGAGGGCGGACGCATCGTCATCATTCACCGCGCCGACCGGCTGGCCGACATCCTGGCGCTGCTGGCGCCCAAGGCCGGTTCGTTCGCCATTCGCCCGATCCAGCCTTACGTCGATCAGCCCGCCAAACGGGTGCTGGTTCAGGCCATCAAGACGGGCAAGGCGCCGCTGCGCCTTCTGCCGCCGTTGATCGTACACGACCGCGCGGGGGCCAAGCACACCCTACAGGCCGAGGCCATTCTGCGCGGCGAGGCCGAACTCGGCTTCTGACCGCCGGGCCCCTACCCCTTCAGCAGGCGATCACGCGCGGCATTAACGCGGGCGGCCAGGCCTTCGGTCCCGCCCTGATCGGGATGGGCGCGCGCCATCAGGCGTCGCCAGGCGGCCTGCACCGTCTGCGCGTCGGCCCCGGCCGTGACGCCCAGGATCGCCCGCGCCTCGGCTTCGCTCATCCGCTCTGAGGGCTGAGCCTTCGACGCGACGGGCCTGACGCGCGACTGCACCGCCAGCCAGACCCCGGCCAGCGCCATCCCGCCGCCGATCAGCCACGCCCCGCGCGCCGCCGCCAGCACCGCCCCGGCCAACAGGGCCGCGCTCAATATGGTCGCCGAGATGCGCCAGTGGCCGCGCCGGGCGCGCTCGGTCTGACGGCCCAGCCGCACCAGAGCCCATAGGGCCACGGCGGCCAGACCCAGCCAGATCAATCCCATGAAGCTCTATCGGCCCATGAACCGATCAGGCCGCCGCGTCCATCGCCGAGATGGCGTCGTCCAGACCCAGAGCCTGCATCAGATTGCGCATCTCCTGACGCGCGGCCACGTGGGCCAGCGACACCGACACCGGGCGGATCTCGTTCGACAGGTCCGCCACCGTCAGGCCGAAGGGGAAGAGTTCGCGATAGATGACCCGGTCGCGCAGGCCCGGCCCGACGCGGAACCCGACCCGTTTGGCCAGCTTGGCCATGCGCGAGGCCAGACGGCGACGGTTGCGGGCCTCGGCCACGGCCAGACGGTTGGTGACCACGATCCAGTCGATCGTCACCTGGCGGCCCTCGGTGATGGCGCGGTGCTTGCGCGCCTCCCAGACGCTTTCCGAATAGATCGAGGGGCGGATCAGATCCAGCGTCACCGGGTCCACCTCGCCCAGCAGGTCGAAGTCTACGAAGCTGTCGTTCATCGGCGTGACGATCTGATCAGCCCGCCCATGCGCGGCGCGCGACAGCGGCGTATCCCCGCCCGGCGTATCGATCAGGATGACATCCGCCGACGACTTGGCGTAGCTGAACGCCGCCTCGAAACGCGACAACTGCTCGGCCTCATCCGCCTTATGCAGCACCTTGCCGTCGCCCATGTCGGGAACGATGGGCAGCGGCAGCACCTGGCCGTTGGCCTTGGTCCAGGCGGCGCGGTTGGCGAAGAAACGCTCCAGCGAGCGCTGGCGCAGGTCCAGGTCGATGATGGCGACCTTGCGACCGGCATGAAGAAGGCCGGTGGCGATGTGAATGGCCAGGGTGGACTTGCCCGCCCCGCCCTTTTCATTGCCGATGACGATGACCTGAGGCTGCGCCATGTGAAATCCCACTGTGATCAGCAGGCGCGACTCATCTCTGTCCGCAGCCCGCCCATGCCGCGCAGGATCGGGCCGCGAGAGCCAATCGTCAACGAAACCTTAAGCTGAGCCTGTGGACGATCAGGCCGCAGCGCCGCCGGAGCGCGCACACCAGGGGTCCGACGCCGCCAGATCGCGGCACAGAATCTGCGCCTGTTCAGCCGTAGCGGCGACCTTCAGCCGGACCAGACGGCGCCCGCCGACCTCGACCGCCTCATAGGCAGGCTGAAGCCCCGACAAGGCCGCCCCGCCCGTGCTGCGGCTCAGGCGCGACCACGCCGCCCGGGCGCCCTCCTCGCTGGAAAAGGCGCCGAGCTGCACATGGCGCGCTGTCGGCGTCGATGGTCGTTCCGTCGGGACGGCGGGCGCAGGGGCCTCGAAATCAGGATAGGCGCTTGCGGCAGGCGCAGCCGCAGAGGTCCGACGAACCTTGCCCAGACCTTCCTTGGCGACCAGACCTTCGCGCGCGTCCCACAGCTCGTGCGGGGTCATCAGCTCGACCTTCAGCGGCGCTGCACGCTGACGCGGAGTGGCGGACGACGCCGGCGACGCCGCCTGACCCTCCGCTTCAGCCGATACCGGGATGGAGGCGACAGACTGCGCCAGAGCCTCGAAACGGTGCGGATCGCGCTCGTTCACGCCGCAACTCGCCAGCGCCAGGGCGGCCGCCGAAAGGGCGACGGCAAGCGGCAGTCGATGCAGGACGGGCTGGACCATGACGCCACCCTCGCCCGCCCTGCTTTGAGACGGAGTTAACGCGCCGCGTCAGCCGATGGCACCGACGCCGCCCTCGACCTCGCCCGGCGCCACGTCGGCGTCCGTCAGAGCCAGGGTCCAGCCGTGGTGCGTGTTCAGGCCCCAGCGACGCGCGCCCGAGCCGTCGCCCGCATCGCCGCCCGCCGTGACCACCACGCGGCGGCCCTTGGGCAGGGCCGGCGGATCAATCTTGCCCACAGCCAACGACGTCGGCGTCTCGCCGCCGTAACCGTCGAACACGCTCAGCATCGACCATTCGCGACGCAGGCCGATCCACCAGGGATCATCGCCGCTGATGGACAGGACAGCCACGCCCTTGCCCTCGGCCGCATGGGCCAGGGCGGCCTGCGGATCGAGGACCAGCTTGATGTCGGCGGCGGCGCCGAAACGAAGGCGGGCGCCGTCCACGGCCTTGGACGGGTCGATCGGGGCCCAGACCTGGACCTGCAGACGACCCTGGCGCGCCAGACCCCAGCCGACGATCTCGCGCCACAGGTGTTCGACGGCTTCGCGGTTTTCGGGTTCGCACTGCTTCAGGATGCGGGCCTGAACGGCCTGCTCGCGATCGGGGCGCAGCTTGGTGTGGGGGCCGGTCGGCGCGTCCTTGGCCTTGCCCACCTGGGCGGCGACGGACAGGCGGCGCTCGAACAGCTCGAGGATCTGATCGTCCAGGCTGTCGATTTCGGCGCGCAGGGCGGCCAGCGCCTTCTGTTCGGCGCTCAGTTCAACGGATTCGGCGGGCCAGACTTGCTGGATGGCGGATTGCGACATGGGAGATGGCTTTCAGCATGGGATTTCGATGGGGAGGTCGCGTCCCGCCGACAGAAGGTCAGGCGTGAACGCGCGTACTGGCCGCTTGGGGAGAAGCGGTCGCCAGCGAGACAGTCAGGGTTTGTTAGAAGCCCGACGCCTCAGCCGGCGTATCGAAAGCCGTAATAGCCGTAGCCAAAATAAAAGCCGGCCACCGCGCGCGAGGTGGTTTCAAGGGTCATTTGTGCGCGCAGCGAGGACATGAATCCGGTCCGGTTTCTGGATCAGGGTTGATCCGACCGGGCCTTACAACAGCAAATTTTATGCGCGGTCAAGCCTCAGGAGCCGTAAAGAGAACAAACCGTGTGCGGTTGTCGCTGAAATCCTGCAGATCGTTGCGCAGAACCGACAGGCCATAGACCTCAGCCGCGCGAGCGGGCGCGACGGCGGCGCGCGAGACGTCGCCCGCCTCGGCCACCGCAGCGGCCGCGCCCCCGGTGTCGAACACCTCGACGGCCGCGATCGCCATCTCTTTCAGCGCCTTGGAGCACTGTTGCAGGGCCACAGGGTGGCTCTCGGCCGTCTTCACGTCCGACAGCCGCGCCTCGGGCACGCCCAGCAGGGCCAGCCGGATCGGCCGCCAGGCGTCGCTGACCGCCACCAGTCCCGCCTCTCGAACAAGCGTAGCGGCGGGCTCGACCACGCCCACGGTCGAGTTTTCGACAGGGATCAGGGCGCAGTGGCAATCGCCGCCCAGGACGGCGTCGATCGCGCCCTGGAAGGTCTCAAAGCCGACCGCCTCGTCCCACGGGCGCAGGTCCAGGCAGGCTTCGTGGCTGAAGGCGCCCGGCGCGCCCTGATAGGCGACGCGGCCGGGCGTTTCGTCGTCTGACGTCATGCGGCCTCGGACCGGGCCTGCCGCCCGGCCTTGAGGCGCTCGGCGACCAGGAAGGCCAGCTCCAGCGCCTGATCCGCGTTCAGGCGCGGGTCGCAATGGGTGTGATAACGGCTCGACAGGTCGTCCTCAGTCACCGCCTGGGCGCCGCCGATGCATTCGGTGACGTTCTGGCCGGTCATTTCCAGGTGGACGCCGCCGGGGTGGACACCCTCGGCCTCGGCCACGTCGATGAAGGTGCGGACCTCGCCCATGACGCGATCGAACGGACGGGTCTTGTAGCCGTTGCCGGCCTTCAGCGTATTGCCGTGCATCGGGTCGATCGACCAGATGACGCGCTTGCCCGCCGCCTTCACCGCCCGCATCAGGCCCGGCAGGCGGTCGCCCGCCTTGTCGTGGCCGAAGCGGCCGATCAGCGTCAGACGGCCCGGAGTGTTGTTCGGGTTCAGGGCGTCGATCAGCGGCAGCAGGTCGTCCGCCGTCATGGTCGGCCCGCACTTGACCCCGATGGGGTTGGAGATGCCGCGCATGAACTCGATGTGGGCGCCGTCCAGTTGGCGGGTGCGCTCGCCGATCCACAGCATGTGGGCCGAGGTGTCGAACCATTCGCCGGTCGAACCGTCCAGGCGCGTCAGGGCGCTCTCGACGTTCAGCAGCAGGGCTTCGTGGCTGGTGAAGACCTCGACGCGCGACAGGTCGGGATGCGTCTCGGGCGTGACGCCGACCGCCTCCATGAAGGCCAGGGCCTCGGTGATCTTGTCGGCCAGCTCGCGGTAGGCCGCGCCCGCGCCGTCGTCGGCGAAGCCCAGCGTCCAGCGGTGGATGTTGTACAGGTCCGCATACCCCCCGCCCGCAAAGGCGCGCAGCAGGTTCAGCGTCGAGGCCGACTGGTTATAGGCGCGGATCAGGCGCTGCGGATCGGGCGTGCGCTCTTCCGGCGTGAAACCCATGCCGTTGATGATGTCGCCGCGATAGGACGGCAGCTCGACCCCGCCGATCTCCTCGACCGGCGACGAGCGCGGCTTGGCGAACTGACCGGCGATGCGGCCCACCTTCACCACCGGCTTGCGACCAGCGAAGGTCAGGACCACCGCCATCTGCAGGATCAGGCGGAAGGTGTCGCGGATGTTGTCGGTCGAGAACTCCTTGAAGCTCTCGGCGCAGTCGCCGCCTTGCAGCAGGAAGGCGTCGCCCGCCTCGACCTGGGCCAGGTGGCTGGTGAGCTTGCGCGCCTCGCCCGCAAAGACAAGGGGCGGCATCGCGCGCAGCTCGTCTTCGACGCGCGCCAGTTCGGCGGCGTCCGGATAGTCCGTCGGCATATGCAGAACGGGCTTGTTTCTCCAGGATTCGGGGGTCCAGCGCTTACTCATGCCGCCAAGATAGGCTTTTCAGCGATCTGGAACAACAAACCTTGCAGAAAATTACCCGATCAGCGGTTTCCATGCCTCACCCTCGGGCAAGGGTGCGAACAAGGCCTCGATCTGGGCGTCCGAAACCGAAGAAAGCTCGGCGGGCGACCACTTCGGCGCATTGTCCTTATCGATGATGACGGCGCGGACGCCCTCCTGGAAGTCGTGGGTCTGCACCACCCGCCCGCCCAGGGCGTATTCCATCGCCATGTTGTCGGCGAAGTCGGTCAGGGTCGCCCCCGTGCGGATCTGGCGCAGCGAGACCTTCAGCGACTGCGGCGACTTGGTCTTCAGGATGTCCAGTTGCTTCAGCGCCCAGTCCGAACCGTCGGCCTGAAGGGCGGCGACGATCTCCTCGACCGTGTCGAAGGCGAACAGGCGGTCAATGGCCTCGCGGTGCGGCGCCAGCGGCGAAGGCCCAGCGTCCCCGGCGACGCGGTCGGCGACCGCCTTGGGATCGGCAGGCGCGGCCAGCAGATCGGCCTTCAGGCCCTCGATAGCCTCGCTCGGCACGTAATGGGTGTGAATGCCCAAGGCTACCGTATCCGCCGCCTTCAGCCGCGCGCCGGTCAGGGCCAGCCAGACTCCCGTCTGGCCCGGCAGGCGCGGCAGGAACCAGCCGCCGCCCACGTCGGGGAACAGGCCGATGCCGGTTTCAGGCATGGCGTAGGTGGTGCGCTCGGTGGCGATGCGGATGTCGGCGGGTTCGCTGATGCCCACGCCGCCGCCCATGACGATGCCGTCCACCACCGCCGTGATCGGCTTGGGATAGACGAACATCAGATGGTTGAGTTGATACTCGGCCTTGAAGAAGGCCTTGGCTTCTGACGCGTCCCCCGCCCCGCTCTCGGCGATCATGCGGATGTCGCCCCCGGCGCAGAAGCCGCGCTCGCCCGCGTGGTCGATCAGCACCGACTGAACCGCGTCGTCCGCGCGCCAGGCCGACAACGCCTCGATCATCGCCTCGCACATCGCCCGGTTCAGGGCGTGGATCGCCTTGGGCCGGTTCAGGGTGATGCGGCCGACACCGTTCTCGATGCGGGTGATGATTTCGAGTTCGCTCATTTCGCCAGCTCCCGCGCGATGATCACGCGCATGATCTCGTTCGTGCCTTCCAGAATGCGGTGAACGCGCAGGTCGCGCACGATCCGCTCCAGCGGATAGTCCTTCAGATAGCCGTAGCCGCCGTGCAGCTGCAGCGCCTGATCGGCGATCTGGAAGCAGGCGTCGGTCGTCAGGCGCTTGGCCATGGCGCACCACTTGGTCTTTTCGGCGTGGCCGGTATCGATGGCCCAGGCGCCGCGAAGCACCATCAGACGGGCGGCCTCAAGATCCGTGGCCATGTCCGCCAGCTCGAACTGGGTGTTCTGGAATTGGCCGATCGCCTGACCGAACTGCTTGCGGCCGGCGACGTATTCTTGCGCCGTCTCCAGCGCCAGACGCGCCCCGCCCAGCGAACAGGCGGCGATGTTCAGACGCCCGCCGTCCAGACCGGCCATGGCGTATTTGAAGCCCGCGCCTTCCTCGCCCACCAGATTGGCGACCGGCACCCGGCAGTCGTCGAAGCTGACCACGGCGGTCGGCTGGGCGTTCCAGCCCATCTTCTTCTCATTGGCGCCGAAAGACAGGCCCGGCGTGCCCGCCTCGACCACGAGGGTCGAGATGCCCTTAGGCCCCTCGCCGCCCGTGCGGACCATGACGACATAGACGTCCGACGTCCCGGCGCCGGAAATGAACGCCTTGGCGCCGTTCAGCACATAGTGGTCGCCGTCGCGCACCGCCGTCGTCCGCAGCGCCGCAGCGTCAGAGCCCGAGCCCGGCTCGGTCAGGCAGTAGCTGGCGATCTTCTCCATCCCGACCAGCGACGGCACGAAGCGCGCCCGCAGCTCGTCCGAGCCGAAGCTGTCGATCATCCACGTCGCCATGTTGTGGATCGAGATGAAGGCCGCCGTCGCCACGTCGCCGCGCGACAGCTCTTCAAAGATCACCGCCGCCTCGACCCGGCCCAGACCCATGCCGCCGTGTTCCTCGCCCGTATAGATGCCGGCGAAACCCATCTCGGCGGCAGCCTTCAGCACGTCGACCGGGAAATGCTTGTCCTCGTCCCAGCGAGCCGAGTGCGGGGCCAGTTCGGCCTCGGCGAAGGCGCGGGCCGCGTCCTGAATGGCGCGTTGATCGTCGGTGAGGGCGAAGTCCATGAAAGCTCCCGCATTACAGCCTGCCCTCTGACGGGGCGTTCGGGGCGCTTCTAACGACTGGCGGCGCGCGCGTCACCTTGCTGTCGGCGCCTGCTCAAGATTTCCGCTCATCCCGGCGGACGCCGGGATCCAATACTTTGGCTTCAAACCTACCCATTCAAGTTCATGCTATGGCGCCCCCAATGTCAGCGATGCGCGCGTGACGCTCACTGGGTCCCGGCGTCCGCCGGGATGAGCGGAGAGAAAGGGTGTTCGCCCGCTTGGACAGTTCGTCTTTTGCCTCTCCCCCCGCTTTGTTTTAAGCCCCGCCCATGACCATCCCCTTCCAGCCCGCCGCCTTCCCCTACGCCCGCCCGCGTCGCCTGCGTTCACAGCCCTGGGTGCGCCGTCTGGTCGCCGAAACGACGCTGACGCCCGCCGATCTGATCTGGCCGCTGATCGTCCATGACGGCCCGGAAGACCGCCAGCCGGTCGCCTCCATGCCGGGCGTCTTCCGCCTGTCGCCCAGGGAGGCCGCCAAGGCCGCCGTCGAAGCGCGGGATCTGGGCATTCCGATGGTCGCCCTCTTCCCCAATGTGAACGACGGCCTGAAGGACAATGTCGCCACCGCCGCCACCGACCCGGACGGCCTGATCCCCGACTGCATCCGCGCCATCAAGGACGCCGCGCCCGAGATCGGCGTCATGACCGACGTAGCGCTGGACTGCTACACCGACCACGGCCACGACGGCGTTCTGGAGAACGGCCGCATCGTCAATGACCCGACGCTGGAGCGACTGGCGGAACAGGCCTTCATCCACGCCCACGCAGGCGCCGACGCCGTGGCTCCCTCCGACATGATGGACGGCCGTGTTCAGGCCATCCGCGAGGCGCTGGAGGCCAACGGCCTGAGCGACACCCTGATCATCAGCTATGCGGCCAAATACGCCTCGGCTTTCTATGGCCCGTATCGCGACGCAGTCGGTTCGTCCAAGTCGCTGATCGGCGACAAGAAGACCTATCAGATGGACTTCGCCAACGCCGAGGAGGCCCTGCGCGAAGTAGCGATGGACCTTTCGGAGGGCGCCGACGCCCTGATCGTCAAGCCGGGCCTGCCCTATCTGGATATCGTCCGGCTGGTGTCGCAGACGTTCAAGGTTCCGACCTTCGCCTATCAGGTGTCCGGCGAGTACGCGATGATGCAGGCCGCCTTCGCCAACGGCTGGCTGGACCCGGACCGCGCCATCCTGGAAAGCCTGCACGCTTTCAAGCGCGCGGGGGCGTCCGGCGTCATCAGCTATTTCGCGCCTCAAGCCGCGCGGATGATGGGCTAAGCCTTTATCCAGAATCAGGCGGTCGGATCGACCGCCTTGCCGTACTTGCCTCGGAAATAGGTCAGAGCGTCGCCCGGCCGCGTATCGAACGCCTCGACCCGGCCGACAATGACCAGGTGATCGCCCATGACGATGCGGTCGTGGGTCTGACAGGTCAGGCGCGTCACCGCGTTCAGAAGGCGCGGCGGCTCGGGATCATCAACCGCGAACTCATCGTCCGACAGACGGCACACGCCCCAGGCGAAACGGTCGGACATGGCCTTGTCCTCGACCGGCAGCATATGAACGGCGAAGCGCTCGGCCCCGGCGAAGGCGTCATGTCGGTCGGACTTGATGTCCATGCACCACAGCACTAGCGGCGGGTCCAGCGAGACGGAGGTGAAGCTGTTCACCGTGATCCCCATCGGCCCGTCGACCGTATGGGCCGTGACCACACATACCCCCGTCGCAAACCCGCCCAGCGCCCGACGATAGGCGCGAGGATCGAATTCGGCGGCGGGAAAAACGGACGCGTCGGACATGGCCCTCAGCTAGGCCGTGCGGCCCGCATCGGCAAGGGCGCAAGCGCGCTGCATCGCGCTGCAACCGCTTCTTAAGCCCCGCATGGGATGTAAGGCGAACGAACACGGTTAAGACGGACCCCGCCCCATGGCGCTGAACGATCGCCCGATCCTGATCAAGAAGGTGAAAAAGGTTTCCGGCGGCGGACACCACGGCGGCGCGTGGAAGGTGGCCTATGCCGACTTCGTCACTGCCATGATGGCCTTCTTCCTGCTGATGTGGCTGATCAACACGACCGACCCGGAACAGAAACGCGGCATCGCCGAATACTTCGCCCCGGCCAGCGTATCAGCCTCCACCTCGGGCTCAGGCGGCATTCTTGGCGGCACGTCGCTGGGCGATTCCGAAGGAGCCAAGGGCGCCGGCTCCAACGCCGTCATCGAACAACTGGCCCCGGCCGCGCCCGACGCCCCCCAGGACGCAGGCCAGAACTCCAACCTGGCCTCGGCCAGCGAAGCCGCCCTGCGCGCCGAGATCGCCCGGCGCGAGGCCGCCGACTTCGCCAGCGCCGCCGAATCCCTGCGCCAGGCCATGCAGTCCATGCCGGAACTGGCCGAACTGTCGAAACAGCTGATCATCGATCAGACGCCGGAAGGCCTGCGCATCCAGCTGGTCGATCAGGAAGGCCGCTCGATGTTCGAGAACGGCTCGGCCCGCCCCAACCCGCGCGCCCAACTGTTGCTGCGTGCCGTGGCCAAGGTCATCAACCAGCTGCCCAACCGCATCTCCATCACCGGCCATACCAGCGCCGTCGCCGGCTCCAGCCGCGCCAGCAGCCCCGGCGACTGGCCCCTGTCCTCGGCCCGCGCCGACGCCTCGCGCCTGACGCTGCAGGGCGCAGGCGTAAACACCGACCGGGTCTATTCGGTCGCGGGCAAGGCGGGGTCCGATCCGCTGTATCCGGACGATCCGTCGCTGGCGGGCAACCGCCGCATCGCCATCGTCCTGCTGCGCGAGGCGCCGGTCCTGCCCACGGACACCAGCCTGTGAGAAAGCGCGGCGATACGCCCGCCGCGCGAAGAAGGCTTGCGAAAACGGCTGGTTGCGCGCCAAATCAGGACATGAGCCGCGCGTACCCATCCAGCCCCTGTGCGGGCGCTGACACCGTCACGGAGCGACAGCCGTGACCCAGCACTTCTTCTCGCGCCAGATCCGCTTCTTCATGACGGCCAGCGCCCCCTGCCCTTACCTGCCGGGCAAGTTCGAGCGGAAGGTCTTCGCCAACCTGCCGTTCAGCGACGGCGCCGACGTCAACGACGCCCTGACCCAGGCCGGGTTCCGCCGCAGCCAGAACATCGCCTATCGCCCGGCGTGCGAGGCCTGCGCGGCCTGCGTGTCGGTGCGGATTCCCGTGGCTGAGTTTGAGATGTCCCGTTCACGCCGCCGCATCCTGGCCCGCAACGCCGACCTGTCCCGCGACCTGGTCGAGGCCGAGGCGACGATGGAGCAGTTCGACCTGCTGCAACGCTATCTGAACGCCCGCCACCCCGGCGGCGGAATGAGCGACATGAGCTGGTCCGACTATGTCTCCATGGTCGAGGACACCGCTGTTCGCACCCATCTGATCGAATACCGCCTACCCAGCGAAGACGACGGGCCCGGCCGTCTGGTCGGCGTCTGCCTGACCGACCTGCTGCATGACGGGCTGTCCATGGTCTACAGCTTCTTCGACCCGGATATGGAGCGCCGCAGTCTGGGCCGCTTTGCTATCCTGGACCACCTGCAACAGGCCGAGACGGTGGAACTGCCCTATGTCTACCTCGGCTACTGGGTCCAGGGTTCGCCCAAGATGGACTACAAGGCCGAGTTCCGCCCGCTGGAGGCTCTGCGCCCCTGGGGCTGGGAGCGGCTGTAAGGCCCTTCTCCCACAAGGAGAGAAGGAATTACGTCGTCGGCACCGCCGTGCCCGTGGCTTGGGACGCCCCGCCCCAGGGGCCATCATCACGGCCGCCAGCGAACTGCACCAGCGCCGCGATGCGTTTCTCAATCGGCGGGTGCGTCGCGAACAGGCCCGAAAAACCCGTCTTCTCGGCCGTGTTGTCCAGGAACATGCCGCGCAGTTCGTCCGGCGCCTCGATCTTCGACTGACCCGACACCTTCCTCAGCGCCGAGATCATCGCGTCCGGGTTTTTGGTCAACTCCACCGCCCCGGCGTCGGCGACATATTCGCGCGTCCGCGACAGGGTCATGCGGATAACAGCGGCCAGACCAAAGCCGATCACCCCGATGGCCAGACCGATCAGGATCAGCGGCATGGCGTTCTTGTTGTCCCGCCCGCGGCCGCCGCGCATGTAGAACAGGCTGCGGAACACCAGTTCGGCGATCACGCTGATGATGCCGGCAAAGATCGAGGCGATCACCATGGTCCGCACGTCCTTGTTGATGACGTGCGTCAGTTCGTGCGCCAGGACGCACTCCATCTCATCCCGGCTCAGGGTCTGCATCAGGCCGCGCGTGACAGTGACGCTGTAGTTCCCCTCATGCAGACCCGACGCATAGGCGTTCAGCGACGGGCTCTCGATGATGCGCAGGGCGGGCGTCTTCATCCCCCGCGAGATCGCCAGATTCTCCAGCAGGTTGTAGAGTTCAGGCTCGACCCGACGCTCGACCTTTCGCGCGCCCGTCATGACGTCGATCATCATCTGGTTGCCGAAATAGGCGATGACGAACCAGATCGCCGCAGCGATGGCGGCGAAGGGCACGGTCCAGCCCAACATCGAAGCTGCCAGCGCCAAATCCTGCCCCAAATCCCCGCCCGAGTTGGGCAGCAGGCCGAACCCCATCATCAGCACCTGGACGCCGAACAATATGCCGACCAGCAGCACCGGGAACCCGGCCAGCAGGATCGCTGACCGGGCGTTGTTCCGCCAGATATGGGTCTTGAGGCCGACGGCCTGACCGAAAACCGCCATTGGGGCTTAGAACTTCACCGTCGGCGGCGCGGCGTTCAGGCCGGCGCGCTCGCTCTCGCCCACGTCGAAGAAAGGCTTGTCGGCGCCGAAGCCGAACATCCCGGCGAACAGGACGGTCGGGAACTGGCGGCGAACAGCGTTGAACTCGCTGACGGCGTTGTTGAAGAAGCGACGCGCGGCGGCCAGCTTGTTCTCAATGTCCGACAGGTCCATCTGCAACTGCTGGAAGTTGGTGTTGGCCTTCAGGTCGGGATAGGCCTCGGACACAGCGAAGAGGCGCCCCAGCGTCGCCGTCAGCATGTTCTCCGCCTGCACCTTTTCATCAACCGTGCGAGCGCCCGCGGCGGCGGCGCGCGCCTGTGTCACAGCGTCCAGCGTGCCGCGCTCGTGCGTGGCGTAGCCCTTCACCGTCTCGACAAGGTTGGGGATCAGGTCCTGACGCTGCTTCAGTTGCACGTCGATGTCAGCGAACGACTGGTTGGCGGTCTGATCCAGCTTCACCAGCCGGTTATAGGCGCCGACCACGACGAACAGCAGAATGGCGACGATGACGCCGATGATGATCAGGGTGATCATTGAGCCTCCTCCAGAGTTTCAAGGAACTATGGATGGCGCAGGGGCTGCCAACCAGTGAATTCGGCGTCACTAAAGCCCAAAACCAGAGCATTCTGGTCTTTCGTCATCCTCCGGGCCGCGCACAGCGCGGAACCGGGGGACCCAGCGGCACGCGAGAGCGTGAACCTGTCAACGGCGAGCCCGCATCTTTCGCCGCGCCATCGCGCGGCGCCGCTGGGTCCCCCGGTCGCTCCTACGGAGCGCCGGAGGATGACGGCGCAATATTAGCTCAGCGGAACTTCCGCAGTCCCCTCGGACCCTGCCGCCCCGCCCCGGCGCGCTTGCCCAGCCAGTCCTTCCAGTCCGGCCAGTTGCGGCGGCGGCCGCCGCCATCGACCCATTCCGGCCCGGCCTCGGCATTGAACATCGTCACATCAGCCAGACCGCCCTGCTTGTAGTTCTGCAACTTCACGCCCTTGCCTCGGCCCATTTCGGGCAGGTCCGCCAGGGGGAAGACCAGCGTCTTGATGTTCTCGCCGATGACGGCGACGTGGTCGGCCTGCGGGTTCGAGGGCACGCGCAGCATGACCAGCATCTCGCCGTTCAACACCTGCTTGCCGCCGCGCTTCTGGGCCAGAAGGTCGTTCTCGGGCGCGACGAAGCCGTAGCCCGCCTTGGAGGCAATCAACAG
Source organism: Brevundimonas sp. LPMIX5 (assembly GCF_003576505.1). NCBI lineage: Bacteria > Pseudomonadati > Pseudomonadota > Alphaproteobacteria > Caulobacterales > Caulobacteraceae > Brevundimonas > Brevundimonas sp. LPMIX5. Next base: position 21,560 of record NZ_QWTZ01000002.1, on the reverse strand, counting down.
CTTCGCGTCCGGCTCATGCGCCACGACGTTGATGATGTCGGCCTTCTCGTCCAGGTCGATCATCAGGCGCAACGGCTCGCCGTGGCCGCGCCCGGAAGCCAGCTTGTCGGCGCCGATGGTGAAGATGCGCCCGTCCGAGGCCCCGATCAGCAGCTTGTCCGTCGTATAGGCGGGGATCAGGAAGCCCAGCTTGTCGCCTTCCTTGAACTTCAGCTCGGAGGGATCGTCGACCTTGCCCTTGGCGGCGCGGATCCAGCCGCGATCCGACAGGATGACAGTAATGGCCTCGCGCGGAATGAAGGCCTCTGGCGCGACGAAGGCCGAGGCGTCGACCGCTTCGCCGATCAAGGTGCGGCGCGGCGAGATCAGCGCCTTGCGCACGGCCTCCAGTTCCTTGCCGATCGCCTTCCACTGCTTGGCCTCGGAAGACGTCAGCGCCTGCAACGCAGCAAGTTCTTCCGACAGCTCCTTGAATTCCTTCTCGATCGTCATCTCTTCGAGACGGGCCAACTGACGCAGGCGGGTGTCGAGGATGAAGTCGGCCTGAAGCTCGCTCAGTCCGAAGGTCGCGATCAGGGCCGCCTTGGGCTGCTCTTCCTCGCGGACGATGCGGATGACCTCGTCCAGGTTCAGGAAGACGATACGCAGGCCTTCCAACAGATGCAGACGCTTCTCCACGCGGGCGATGCGCCACTGGCTGCGGCGGTTCAGCACTACGCGGCGGTGATCCAGGAAGGCCCGCAGGCATTCCTTCAGCCCCATGACGCGCGGCGTGCCGGTGGCGTCCAGCACGTTCATATTGATGGGGAAGCGCACCTCGAGATCGGACAGCTTGAACAGGCTTTCCATCAGCATTTCAGGCTCGATGGTGCGGTTCTTTGGTTCGAGGATCAGGCGGATATCCTCCGCCGACTCGTCGCGTACGTCGCCCAGAAGGGGCGCCTTCTTGTTCTCGATCAGGTCGGCCAGGGCCTCGATCAGGCGCGACTTCTGCACCTGATACGGCATCTCGGTGATGACGATCTGATAGGCGCCGCGATCGAGCTTTTCCTCGACCCATTTGGCGCGCAGACGCACGCCGCCGCGACCGGTCTCATAGGCGTCCAGAATGGCGGCCTGGCTCTCGACCGACACGCCGCCGGTCGGGAAGTCCGGTCCCGGCACGATCTGCATCAAATCGACCGTCGTGGCGTCCGGCCGCTCCAGCAGCAACTGGCAGGCGTCGATCAGTTCGCCCACGTTGTGCGGCGGGATGGACGTCGCCATGCCCACGGCGATGCCCGACGACCCGTTGGCCAGCAGGTTGGGGAAGCCCGCCGGCAGGACCACCGGCTCTTCGTCCTGATCGTCATAGGTGGGGCGAAAGTCGACCGCGTCCTGATCGATGCCGTCCAGCAGCAGGACGGCGGCGGGCGTCAGCTTGCACTCGGTGTAGCGCATGGCGGCTGCGCTATCGCCGTCGATGTTGCCGAAATTCCCTTGGCCGTCCACCAGCGGATAGCGCTGGGCGAAGTCCTGAGCCAGGCGGACCAGCGCCTCATAGATGGAGGCGTCGCCGTGCGGGTGATAGCCGCCCATCACCTCGCCGACGACCTTGGCGCATTTACGCGCGGCCGCCTGCGGGTTCAGCCGCATCTGGTGCATGGCGTACATGATCCGCCGGTGCACCGGCTTGAAGCCGTCGCGCACGTCGGGCAGCGCGCGGTTGGTGATGGTCGATAGGGCGTAGGCCAGATAGCGGCGCGACAGCGCCTCGCCCATCGGTTCTTCGACGATGCGGCCGCCGTCGGGCGTCGGGGTGTGGATGGTCATGCGACTTCGAATCAATGATCGGACGAGGAAAGTCTAGCGCAGCCGGGGCCTGACGCCGGGATTGTCAGCGCCTATCTGTGCAGAAACGCGCGAAGGAGCCCCGATGAAGACCGCCCTGACCGATCGCCTCGGCCTGTCCTTCCCCCTGATCCAGGCGCCGATGGCGGGAACCTCGACCGCCGAACTGGCCGCCGCCGTGTCGAACGCGGGGGCGCTGGGCTCCATCGCCTTGGGGGCCATCGACGCCGAGGCGAGCCGCAAGGCCATCCGCGCGGTCAAGGCGCTGACCGAGCGACCGTTCAACGTCAATCTGTTCTGCCACGCGCCGATCGCGGCTGATCCGGCGCGCGACGCCGTCTGGATCGACAGCCTGCGCCCGATCTTCACCGAGTTCGATGCGGCCCCGCCCGAGCGCCTCAACGACATCTACCAGAGCTTCCTGACCGACGACGCCAAGCTGGCCGTGCTGGTCGAGGAAAGGCCCGCCGTGGTCAGCGTCCATTTCGGTCTGCCGCGCGCCGATCAGATCACGGCGCTGAAGGCGGCGGGCTGCATCCTGATCGCCAGCGCCACCACGCCCGAGGAAGGCCGCGCCGCCGTCGCCGCCGGGTTCGACATGGTGATCGCCCAAGGGGTCGAGGCGGGCGGTCATCGCGGCGTCTTCGACCCTGCCGACGATCCGCGCTTTGCGACCTTGCCGCTGACGCGCCTGCTGGCGCGTGATCTGCCGATCCCCGTCGTCGCGGCGGGCGGGATCATGGACGGCGCCGGGATCGCGGCGGCGCTGGCGCTGGGCGCGGCCGGGACGCAGATGGGCACGGCCTTCGCCGCCTGCCCGGAGTCGGCGGCCGATGCGGCGTATCGTTCGGCGCTGGCGGGGCCGGAAGCGGGGCGCACGCGGGTCAGCGCCGCTATCTCGGGCCGCCCGGCGCGCGGAGTGGAGAACGCCTTCATGCGCCGCGCCGACGAGGCGAAGATCGCCGCCTATCCTTACGCCTACGACCTCGGCAAGGCGCTGAACGCCGCGGCCAGGGTCAAGGGCGACAACGGCTATGCTCCGCACTGGGCCGGCCAAGGCGCGCCGCTGGGCCGGGTGCTGCCTGCCGCCGAACTGGTTGCAATGTTGGAGAGGGAAACCCGCGAGGCGATTGCGGGGCTGTCCCGCCTCTAGCCCGCCACCGGGATGAGCGGGCGTGGGGCAGTTATAGCCGCCCGGTCTCGCCCAGCTTGTCGATCATCCACACCCGCGCGGGCGGCAGGGGCCGGTTCAGGGCGTGGAAGACGAACTGCTCAAGAAAATGTCCCGTCAACTCCAGCCCCGCCTTCACGTCCCCCTCGCCCAGCCCGGCCTGCGCGCCCAGCATGAAGGGCGGCAGCGTCAGCAGTTTGTCGGCATAGGGCGCGCCCGCCTCCCGGCTGACGGCGCGGCCGGTGCGGGGGCTGACCCAGACCAGATCGTCCATCGACCCCGTGGAGGCGCACCGCGACAGGTCGAGACCAAACCCCAGATCCTCCAGCAACCCGGCCTCGAACCGCACGAAGATGGCGGGCCAGACCTCCGGCACGGCGAAAGCGCCCATCAGCGCCTCGAAGGCGTAGAAGGCGCCGGGGTGCGGCTCCCGCTCCGGCAGGGCGCCCTGCGCCACCGCTGCCGCGGCGCTCAGCCCGGTCAGGGCCAGCGGGTCGTCGAACAGGGCGGCCGGACCTTCGCCCACCGGCTCCAGCCGCGCCGAGCCCAACTGATCCGAAGTCCTCGACCGCAGATCAGCCACGACCCGCGCGCCGGGCTGAAGGAAGGGCCGCATCCGGCGCGACGCCCCGCCCGCGACATAGGCGGCGCGGCGGCCGTGCCGCTCGGTCAGCAAGTCGACCACCGCCCCCGTATCGCCATGCGCCCGCGCCGACAGCACGAAGGCGTCGTCCTGAACCTCCATCAGTCGGCCTTGATGGCGTCGACGACGGCGCGCGCCCGGTCGTTCGGCACGGCGAAGCTGAGGACATACTGCTCGATCTTCCAGCCGTCGTCGGTCAGGCGCAGCACGCCCGAACCGCGCGTGGTCCCATAGGCGTCATTATCCAGCACCTCATCGAACCAGGCAACGCAGCGGCAGTCGATGGGGGCGATGGTCACGGTCCGTGCTGTCGGCCGATAGGTCCATCCGCGCCCTTGCGAGAAGTACGGCGTGGCGTAGGCTCGGAACTCCGGCAGGGTCCAACGCTCGGTCGCGTCGGTGCCGATGAAGCGAGCGTCCGGCGTGAAGGTCGCGAAATAGGCCTCGCCGTCCGCGACCGAGGCTGCGGCGTGCATGGCGTCCAGCGTCCGCTCGACAGGCGCAGTCTCTGCGGACGCGGCGGACAATTGAAGCATCATCAGGGCGGCGGTGATCATGGCTTTGTTCTAGTCCTGTTCCGTTAGCGGGGGAAGCACGGCGCGCCTTGTCGCATCCCTGATCTGTCCCGGCCTGCTAACGCCTTTGTGATCACAGACTGTTACGACCAAAGCCGTATTGGAATCAGGGTGATGCGGCGCCTATGTCCGCTACGTTTTCCGAGCCCTTCCCGGCTCCAGTCGTCAGGTTTGCGATGTCCCGCGTCCGTAACGCCGCCCTCAAGTCGAAGATCATGTCCGCCCAGGACGCCGCCGCCCTGATCCCGGCGAACTCGACCGTGGGCATGAGCGGCTTCACCGGCTCGGGCTATCCCAAGGTCGTGCCGATGGCCCTGGCCGAGCGGATCGAGGCCGAGCACGCGGCGGGCAATCCGTTCCGGCTGAAGGTCTGGACCGGCGCCTCGACCGGGCCGGAGCTGGACGGCGCTCTGGCCAAGGCTGACGGCATCGAGTTCCGCCTGCCCTACAACTCCGACCCCATCGCCCGCGAGAAGATCAACAAGGGCGAGATGGAATACCTCGACATGCACCTGTCGCAGGTGGCGCCGGTGGCCTGGCAAGGCTTCCTCGGCCCGCTGGAGACGGCGGTGGTCGAGGTGTCGGGCATTCGCGAGGACGGGGCGCTGATCCCCTCGTCGTCCATCGGCAACAACAAGACTTGGCTGGATCGCGCTGACCGCATCATCCTGGAGGTCAACAGCTGGCAGAACGCCGCGCTGGAGGGGATGCACGACATCTACTACGGCACCGCCCTGCCGCCCGCGCGCGTGCCGATCCCGCTGACCAGGCCGACCGACCTGATCGGCGAGACGGTCTTCCGCGTCGATCCGTCGAAGATCGCCGCCATCGTCGAGACGGACAGCCCCGACCGCAACCTGCCCTTCGCCGCGCCGGACGCCAGCGCTACGGCCATCGCCGGGCATCTGATCGAGTTCCTGCAGCATGAGGTGAAGCTGGGCCGCCTGCCCGCCCATCTGCTGCCGCTGCAATCGGGCGTCGGCAATGTCGCCAACGCCGTGCTGGCGGGGCTGGCCGACAGTCCGTTCGAGAACCTGACCGCCTATACGGAGGTGCTGCAGGACGGGATGCTGGACCTGCTGGACAGTGGCAAGCTGACCGTCGCCTCAGCCACCGCCTTCTCGCTCAGCCCCGAGGCCGCCGCCGATCTGAACAGCCGCATGGAGCAGTTCCGCGGCAAGATCATCCTGCGTCCGCAGGAAATCTCGAACCACCCGGAGATCATCCGCCGTCTGGGCTGCATCGCCATGAACGGCCTGATCGAGGCCGACATCTACGGCAACGTCAACTCGACCCACGTCATGGGTTCGCGCATCCAGAACGGCATCGGCGGTTCGGGCGACTTTGCGCGCAACGCCTACATCTCCTGCTTCGTCACGCCGTCGACAGCCAAGGGCGGCAAGATCTCGGCCATCGTCCCCATGGCCAGCCACGTCGACCACATCACCCAGGACGTGCAGGTCATCGTCACGGAACAGGGTCTGGCCGACCTGCGCGGCCTGTCGCCCAAGCAGCGCGCGCGGGTCATCATCGCCAACTGCGCCCACCCCGACTATCGCGACGCGCTGAAGGACTATTACGACCGCGCGCTGGAAGGCTCATACGGCCTGCAGTCGCCGCACCTGCTGACCGAGGCGCTGTCCTGGCACCAGCGCTACATCGAAACGGGGTCGATGAAGGCCTGATCGGCCTTCGTCGCCCTAGCGCGCCAGCGCGGCCGGGACCGGGCGGCCGAGAGCCTCGGCCATGGCCTGCTGATTGAGCAAAAGCACCAGGTCGCGCAGGTGGTAGTTGTTCGACAGCACCACCACCGTCACCTCCTGATCCGGCTGATAGGACACCAGGTTGCGGAAACCCGCCCAACTGCCGGTATGATAGATCTGGCGGTCGCTGAACGGCGCCGAAGTCCGCTCGCCCAGCGCGCTGACATAGAGGCCATAGCCATAGGCGCGGTGCGGCCCGCGCCGCTCTGGCATGTCGTCGGGCGCGTGGTCGGCGATCAGGTCGGCATAGGCCTTTTGGCTCAGCACATGGCCCTGATGCAGGCCACGGTTCCAGGCCAGCATGTCATCCAGCGTCGAGTAAAGCGCCCCTGCCCCCGCCACGATGCTGACGTTGGCGATCGGCTGCGGCGTCAGCCCGGCCGGAAACAGGCCGTAGCCCATGGCCAGTCCCTGAGCGTCGTCGTTCACGTCAGAGCCGGTGTCCTTCATGCCCAGCGGCCTGAGGATGGACTGCTCCATATAGTCTTCGAACGCCATGCCGCTGGCCTTGGCCACGATCACGGCGGCCAGGTTGAAGGCGGCGTTATTGTAGCGAATCTTGGTTCCCGGCTCGAACTGCAGGCCATAGCGGGCCGAGGTCTCGGTCAGTTCCTGCGGCGTGCGACGGGTGACGCGGATGCGCCCCCATTCGGCCTGAGCCATCAGGTCCGGGATGCCCGAGGTGTGCGACAGCAGGTGATGGATGCGCAGCGGCGCCCATGCGGCGGGGCACGGCTCGATCCATTTGCAGACAGGATCGTCGACCGACAGCTTGCCCTCGTCCTGAAGCTTCAGGACAGCGACGGCCGTGAACTGCTTGGACACCGAGGCCAGGCGGAAGCGGGTGTCCAGTGCGAACGGCGTGTCCTGCTCATAATTCGCCTTGCCGTAGACCTGGCGGAACAAGACCTGATCGCCTTTGGCCACCAGGACGGCGCCGGTGAACTGCTTGGTCGCAGCCAGGTGATCCAGCCGTTCCTTCAACTGCGGCAGGGCCTCGACCACTTCGACCGGCGGGCGCTTCGGCGTAGCCGGTTGGTTGACGACCGCCGCCTGGGTCTCCGGCGCGACAGCGTTGAGGAACCACGCGCCCGCCCCGGCCGATATCAGGCCGGCGGCGACGAGCGAGCCGAGAAACCAGGGCCTGCCGCCCGCGGTCTTGGGAACGATGAACACGAGACTAGACGTCAAACTCCAGGCCGAACTGGGCGTACAATGCCTTTGAGTCTTGCCATTTGGGATCGACCTTGACGGTCAAAAACAGGTGAACAGGCCGATCCAGGCTCTCGATCAGCTCTTCGCGCGCCTTCTGACCGATCCATTTCAGGGTCTGGCCACCCTTGCCCAGAACGATCGGACGCTGGCTTTCACGCTCGACATAGATGGTCTGCTCAATGCGGGCCGAGCCGTCGGCGCGGTCCTCGAAGCTGGTCGTCTCGACCGCCGCCGAATAGGGCAGTTCCTCGTGCACGCGCAGATAGACTTTCTCGCGCGTGATCTCGGCGGCCAGAACGCGCAGGGGCACGTCCGCCGACTGGTCTTCGGGGTACAGCCACGGGCCTTCCGGCATGGCCATCGCCAACCGCGTCATCAGATCGTCCACACCGTCGCCGCTCAGCGCCGAGATCATGAAGACCTCGGAATAGACGCCCGTCTCGAACAGGCGCTGCGACAGGGCCAGCAGGGTGTCCCGGCGCATCCCGTCGATCTTGTTCAGCGCCAGAATGACCTTGGTGTCGGTCGCCTGCAGGTTGGCGATGATGGTTTCGGTGTCTTCGGCCGAGCGACGGTCGGCAGGCGTGCCTTCACGGCCCTCGGCGTCGATATGCGACTGGGCGTCGATCAGGTGGACGACGACATCGGCGTCCTGCGCGCCGCCCCAGGCTGAGGCGACCATCGCACGGTCCAAGCGACGGCGCGGCGTGAAGATGCCGGGCGTGTCCACCAGCACGATCTGGGCGTCGCCCTTGATGGCGATGCCGCGCACGGGAAAGCGCGTGGTCTGCACCTTCTGGGTGACGATGGAGACCTTGGAGCCCGTCAACCGGTTCACCAGCGTCGACTTGCCTGCATTGGGCGCGCCGATGATGGCGGCGAAACCCGCGTGCTGGTTGCTGATCTCGGTGGTTTCGGGAGTTTCGGTCAAATCACGCCTTCACGTTTCAAAAGAGCGATGGCTGCGGCCTTTTCCGCCTCCTGTCGCGAACGCCCTTGAGCTCGGGCGGGTTCATATCCTGTCACCGTCGCCTCGACCGTAAAGGTCGGCGCGTGGTCCGAGCCGGTGCGCTGGACCACCGCATAGGTCGGCAGCGGGCGGCCCTGGCCTTGCGCCCATTCCTGCAGGGCGGACTTGGGATTGGTGATGGCCGGCGCCGGGGGCGCAGCCAGTTCTTCGGCCCAGGCGCGCTCGAACACGGCCTGAGCCGCGATCAGGCCGCCGTCGCGATAGACAGCCGCCAGGATCGCCTCAACAGCATCGGCGATGACTCCGGCCTTTCTGCGGCCGCCGGTCTTGGTCTCGCCGGGCGACAGGCGCAGGGCGTCGCCCACGCCCAGCGCCTCGCCCACGCGGGCGCAGGCGCTCTTGTCCACCAGGGCGTGCAGGCGGGCCGAAAGCTGCCCCTCGTCCGCCGCCGGGAAGTCGCGCACCAGACGGTCCGCGACCAGCAGGCCCAGCACCCGGTCGCCCAGGAACTCCAGCCGCTCATTGTCGGCCGGAACCTGCGGCCCGGCGCCCTCGCCTACGCTGGAGTGCGTCAGGGCATGCTCCAGCAGGGAGGCGTCCTTGAAGTCATGCCCCATACGGCGACGCAGGGCCGCCACGGCCTCGGCGCGCACATTCGTGCGTCCGCCCGCCATCAGTCGAGGATCTTGAAGAACCGGCTGAAGCGCACATTGGCGAACCAGCTGACCGGGTTGAACAGCGAGGCGCCCGGCGTCCACGAGAACATGATGATCTCGGCCTTGCCGACCAGATTCTCGGCCGGAACCATGCCCACGCCCGAGGACATCTCGACACGGCTGTCGATGGAGTTGTCGCGGTTGTCGCCCATCATGAAGTAGTGGCCGGCCGGAACCTCATACAAGGGCGTGTCGTCCAGTTCATTACCGGGGCCGAAGTCCTGGGTCATGAAGCTCTTGCCGCCCGGCAGGGTCTCGCGCACCTGGGTCACGGCGCGCGGGCCGAACATGTCCGCCATCTCGGCGCGAGTGACCACCACATCCTGAACCGGCGCGCCGTTGATGTAGAGCTTGTTGGCGATCATCTGCACCTTGTCGCCCGGCAGGCCGATCACGCGCTTGATGTAGTCCGTCTTGTTGTCGCGCGGCAGCTTGAACACGGCGATGTCGCCGCGCGCAGGCTCGCGCCCCAGGATGCGGCCGTTGAACACCGGCGGGCTGAACGGGATCGAGTGCTTGGAATAGCCGTATGACCACTTCGACACGACGATGTAGTCGCCCTCGTACAGGTTCGGCTCCATTGAGGCCGAGGGGATGGTGAAGGGCTGGAACAGCAGCACCCGCAGCACCAGCGCGATCAGCAGGGCGAAAACGACGGTCTTGATGATCTCGACCGTTTCGTTGTTCGCGGACTTTTCTTTCTTCACTCGCTTGGCCTTCCTGGAGCGCCGGGGCGCATAGATCGGGGTCTCGCTGTCGAGCGCCTCGGGGTCATCCCCCATGTCGAAGGGCGCGTCGCCGTCGTCGCTCCAGATCGGCCGTTGGTCAGCCGGATCTAGGGCTGGATCGGCCGCTGCGCCGTTCGCCTTGGGGTCGTCGCTCATCGTCTGCTCGAATCCCCCGCCGAACGCGGGGTTTGAAGGTCGAGGCGTAGTCTCTGAAATCGCCGCGAGCAAGACTTTGGATGATGAAGGAACCGCAACCTTCGCGGCGGCGTCAGGCCCTGGGCAGGGCCTCGATCACCACGAAGGCCAGCGCATAGGGATGTTCGTCGCTGAGGGTCAGGTGGATACGCGCCTCATGACCCGGCGGCGTCAGACGGGCCAGATGCTCGGCCGCATGGCCGGTCAGCGCCAGGGTCGGCTGCCCGGACGGCAGGTTCACTACCCCCATGTCGCGCCAGTAGACGTCAGAGCGCATCCCCGTGCCCAGCGCCTTGGCGCAGGCTTCCTTGGCGGCGAACCGCTTGGCGTAGCTCCACGCCGGGTCGGCTTTGCGGTCCGAGCGGGTGCGCTCTAGCTCGGTGAAGACACGCTGTTTGAAACGGTCGCCGAAACGGTCCAGCGACGCCTGAATGCGCCGGATGTCCGACAGATCGGCGCCGACGCCGATAATCACGACCCGGCCCCGAGCGTGGGCTCGTCCATCGCCGCCCGCATCCGGCGGATGGCGGCGTCCAACCCGACGAAGACCGCCTCCCCGATCAGGAAGTGGCCGATGTTCAGTTCAACGATCTCGGGAATGGCCAGGATCGACCCCGCCGTGGCGTAGTTCAGACCGTGGCCCGCATGGACCTCCAGCCCCAGAATATCGGCCTGGGCGGCGGCGGCGGCGATACGCTCGAACTCGGCTTCACGCTCGGCCGGATCGCCCAGCAGGCAATAGCGGCCGGTGTGGAACTCCACCACCTGGGCGCCGACGGCGGCGGCGGCCTCGACCTGGTCCTCGGACGGTTCGATGAACAGGCTGACGCGGATGCCGGCGTCCGACAGCGCCTTTACCACCGGGGCGATGCGGGCCTCATGACCGGCGACGGCCAGACCGCCTTCGGTCGTGACCTCCTCGCGCCGCTCCGGCACCAGACAGGCGGCGTGCGGCGTGTGGCGCAGGGCGATGGCCAGCATCTCTTCGGTCACCGCCATCTCGAAGTTCAGCGGCTTGTCCGCGCGGCGGCACAGGGCCGTCAGCACGTCGATGTCGGCGTCGGTGATGTGACGGCGATCCTCACGCAGATGGGCGGTGATGCCGTCGGCTCCGGCCGCCAGCGCCGCCTCGGCCGCGCGGGCCGGATCAGGATGAGCGCCGCCGCGCGCGTTACGAACCGTGGCGACGTGGTCGATATTGACGCCCAGGCGAACCCGCTGACGCTTCATCCCGTTCTCTCTTCTCTACTTGGACAATCGGCGGCTGCCCGGATCCTCGACCGGCAGGGCGGCCAGTTCCGGCGGCAGGGCGTCGGCTGGATAGGCCGGGACCTCCATCGAGGCGAGGGCGATCAGGGGCACGCCCACATCGACCTTGCCGCCCGAGCGGTCGACGATGCAGGCGGCGGCGACGACATGGCCGCCCGCCTTCTGGATCGCGGCGATGCATTCGCGCGAAGAAAGCCCCGTGGTGACGATGTCCTCGACCATGACGATCTTTTCGCCCGGCTCGACCGAGAAGCCGCGACGCAGTTTGAACTCGCCGTCCTCGCGCTCGACGTACATGGAGCGGACGTTCAGATGCTTGGCCGTTTCATAGCCGGGGATGATGCCGCCGACGGCGGGCGAGATCGCCGCATCGACCGGGCCGACCGTGGCGACGATCTTTTCCGCCAGCGCCTTGCACAGGCGCGCGCAGCGGGCGCCGTCCATGAAGACCAGGTTCTTCTGCAGGAAGACCGGGCTGTGCAGGCCGGACGAGAGGACGAAATGGCCTTCGCGCAAGGCGCCGGCGTCGCGGAATTCGTTGAGGACGTCTTCAGTGTTCATGAACGCCGTCCTTAGACCCTGAGACGGCCGCCCTCAACCCGCGCCCTATTTGATGTCGCAGTTGGGCTTCAACCCGCCTTCCAGCAGCTTGGCCCACACCGTCTCGGCGTCGTCGGCGAAGGCGAACAGATCCATGTCCGAGGCCTTGACCATGCCGTGCTCGATCAGGGCGTCGAAGTTGACGACCGAGCGCCAGTAGGCCTCGTCGAACAGGACGATAGGGATCGGCGGCGCCTTGTCCGTCTGGCGCAGGGTCAGGATTTCAAACAGCTCGTCCAGGGTGCCGAAACCGCCGGGGAAGACCACCAGCGCATTGGCCCGCATGGCCAGGTGCATCTTGCGCATGGCGAAGTAGTGGAACTGGAACGTCAGCTCCGGCGTCGACCAGGGGTTCGGGAACTGTTCGTGCGGCAGGGTGACGTTGAAGCCGATCGACGGCGCCCCCGCCTCGTGCGCGCCCTGGTTGGCGGCCTGCATGATGCCCGGCCCGCCGCCCGTGGCGATGACGTTGTCGCGCACCTCGCCCGGCTCGCCCCGGAAGGCGCCGCCGCGTTCAGAGGCGATGCGGCCGAACTGACGGGCCTGTTCGTACCAATAGGCGTGGCGGCCGTCGCCGTTGACGCCCACGCGGGCGCTGCCGAAGACGACGATGGTCGAGCGCACGCCCCAAGCCTTCAGCGCCTGCTCGGCCTTTTCATATTCCATCAGGAAGCGCACGCCCCGCATCGATTCGCCCAGCAGGAAGTCCTGATCCAGGGCGGCCAGACGATAGGAGGGCGACGCCACCTGGGCTTCGTTGGCGAGTCTTTGTTGTTCGGGAGACATTTCGACCTTTGAGAAAATGGATGGCGTCGGCGCGGCTCAGCCGCGCGCGCGATCGACCGTATCGACGTAAGGATTGGCCCTCAGCGCCGCAATGATCATGGTGGCGTGGCGGGCGTCCTCGACCTCCACGTCGATATCGACGTCATAGAAGTCGTGCTGCCTGTGGGCCATCGACAGGTTCAGGATGTTGCCGCCCGCCTCGCCGATGATGGAGGCCACCTGCCCCAGCACGCCGCGCGCATTGGTCAGGGTGGCGTGCAGCTTGACCGACCCGACCGCGCTGCGCTCGGCCTGCGGCGTCCATTGCAGGTCCTGCCAGACGGAATCGTCGTCGGCGAACTCCGCAAGGCTCTGGCAGTCGATGGTGTGGACCGTCAGCCCCTTGTCCGGCTCAAGAATACCGACGATGCGGTCGCCCGGCACCGGCGAGCAACACTGGCCGAAATGGATGCTGACGCCGGGCGTCAGCCCGCCGCCGCGCACGAACAGACGCGGCGATTCCTCGCCGATGCGCTTGCGCTCCGGCCCGGCCTTCAGTTGCCCCTTCAGCGCCGGGAACAGGGTCTCGGCCACGCGCGTCGCGGTCAGGCGGCCGCGACCGATGGCGTCGAACATGTCTTCTTCAGACGGCATGGCGAAGGTCTTCAGGACCTCGGTCAGCTTGACCTCGCCCAGCGACTTGCCCGCCCGCTCCAGCGTCTGTTCCAGCGTCGCCTTGCCCAGACGCACGAACTCTTCGCGTTCGGAAGTACGAATGTGGCGGCGGATGGCCGAGCGGGCGCGGCCCGTGACCGTCAGGCTGCGCCAGTCGGTCGGAATCTCACGCTTGGTCCCGCGGATGATCTCGACCACGTCGCCGTTCTGAAGCGCGGTGCGCATGGGCTTCAGCTCGCCGTTGATCTTGACCCCGACGGCCGTGTCGCCGACCTCGGTGTGGACGGCATAGGCGAAGTCCAGCGGCATCCCGCCGCGCGGCAGGGTAATCAGCGTCCCCTTGGGCGTGAAGACGAAGACCTGATCGAGATACATTTCGAGCTTGGCGTGCTCGACCCAGTCCTCGCCCCCCTCCCCGTGCTCGATCACCTGCACCAGATGGCGCAGGTTCAGCAGGGGGTCGCGGCCGCCATCGGCCTCCATCGCCTCGCGGTCGAAGCCATAGGACTGATTCTTGTAGCGCCAGTGCGCCGCCACCCCGTCCTCGGCCACCCGGTCCATCGCCTCGGTGCGGATCTGCATCTCGATGCGCAGGCCGCCCGGCCCGACCACCGTGGTGTGCAGCGAGCGGTAGTTGTTCGACTTGGGCGTCGAGATGAAGTCCTTGAACCGTTCCGGCACCATCGGCCAGGCGCGGTGGATGACGCCCAGGGCGCGGTAACAGTCGTCCTCGCTCTCCACGATGACGCGGAAGCCGTAGATGTCCGACAGGGACGAAAAGCCGACCGTCTTGCGCTGCAGCTTGCGCCAGATGGAATAGGGCGTCTTCTCCCGCCCCTTGACCCGCGCCTGCACCCCGGCTTCGGCCAGGACGCGCTCGATCTCGGGCGAGACGGCCTCGATGGCGCTGCCGTTCTCGAGCTTCAGCGCCTCCAGACGACGCTGGATGGCGACGCGGGCCGTGGCGTTCAGATGCTCGAACGCGAGTTCTTCCAGTTCGGCGGCGATGGAGTGGATGCCGATCGACCGGCCCAGCGGGGCGTAGACTTCCAGCGTTTCGCGGCTGATGCGCTCGCGCTTCTCTGGCTTGACGAAGTGGAGGGTGCGCATGTTGTGCAGGCGGTCGGCCAGCTTGACCAGCAGCACCCGCACGTCGCGCGAAATGGCCAGGATGAATTTGCGCAGGTTCTCGGCCTGGCGCGTATGCTCGGCCTGAAGCTCCAGCCGCGACAGCTTGGTCACGCCCTCCACAAGGACGGCGATCTCCTCGCCGAACATGTCCGCAATGTCGTCGCGGGTGGCCGAGGTGTCCTCGACCACGTCGTGCAGCAGGGCCGTGACGATGGTCGCCGTGTCCAGCCGGTAGTCCGTCAGAATGCCCGCGACCTGGATCGGATGGGCGAAATAGGGATCGCCCGAGGCCCGCAGCTGCGAGCCGTGCATCTTCATCGCATAGACATAGGCGCGGTTCAGCAGCGCCTCATCGGCGGTCGGGTCATAGGCCTTGACCGCCTCGATCAGTTCGAACTGGCGCATGATCGGTGCGCGCTTGGTATCAGACAATGCAGGGCCTTCAGACGACTTCGGCGCCGCCTCGGGAAGAGACGACGCCGATGTCTTGTCCTGCAGATTCGCGGCGGGGTCCATCGGCGAGTCTGTTTGAGACCGCGCCGCCCGTCGGGCTACCTTGGTGACCGGATCGGTCGTCAGTAGCGCTCCTCCTGGCCCCCGTCCCGGTCGCTCTGCAGCGCGCGGATCAGTTCGGCTTCGGCCATGTTCATGTGCTGCGGCTCGGCCAGCAGGGCCACGACTTCGGCTTCGTCCTCGGCCTCGGTGCGCTCATCGACGCGTTGCAGGGTGGTGATGATGTTCTCGCGCAGTTCTTCCGGCACGACGGTCTCGTCGGCCAGTTCGCGCAGGGCGACGACCGGGTTCTTGTCGTTGTCGCGATCCAGCGTCAGCGGGGCGCCGTTGGCGATGTTGCGGGCGCGGTGGCCGGCCATCAGAACCAGACCAAAGCGGTTCGGCACCTTTTCGATGCAGTCTTCGACAGTGACGCGGGCCATGAAAATCCTCTGGCGGCAGGGAGAACCGC
Source organism: Brevundimonas sp. LPMIX5 (assembly GCF_003576505.1). Taxonomy (NCBI): domain Bacteria; kingdom Pseudomonadati; phylum Pseudomonadota; class Alphaproteobacteria; order Caulobacterales; family Caulobacteraceae; genus Brevundimonas; species Brevundimonas sp. LPMIX5. The sequence goes on along the minus strand of NZ_QWTZ01000002.1, from coordinate 6,350 downwards.
ACAAAATATAGGTTGAAAGCCGATTGTGCAACGCCGCGAAGGCGTCATTGAGGCGGATCGGCGTCCGTCGCCCCTCCCCTCGCCCGACAGACCATCCCGCGTCAAGCCCTCCGCAGGGGGAAGGCGTCGCGCCCGACCTCGGCTGCATCCGCTAGATCGCGCGCCATCCGGCCGCAGAGCGGATGCCTCCACTCCGGCGCCAACTCGGCCAGCGGCCCCATAACGAACAGCCGCTGGGCTGCGCGCGGATGCGGCAGGATCAGCCCGTCGAGGTCGCCGCTCAGCCGCCCATAGGCGATCAGATCCAGATCCAGCGTGCGCGGCGCGTTGCGCGTGGTGCGCACCCGCCCGCAGACATCCTCGATCCGCGCCAGCGTCCGCATAAGAGTGGGGGCGTCCTGGGCGGTGCTGACGATCGCCACCCCATTCAGGAACGGCGGATCGGTCGGATCGGGCCAGGCCTGCGACGACCACCAGGACGACCGCGCCAGCACATCCACCCCCTCGGCGCGAAACCGGGCCAGCCCTGCCTCCAGCGCCTCAATGCAGGACGACCATGCGCCCTTGTCATTGCAGCCAAGGGCGACGATGACTGCGTCGTCCAGATCGAAGGCTGCTTCGGCCGCGTCGTTCCGGGCGTTCATTTTCTCGACCATTCCGACGGACTCATTTTTCTGCATGACCGACCACCCCGACGACCGCATCGCCCTGTTCATCGACGGCGCCAATCTCTATTCGGCCGCCCGCGCCCTGAACTGCGATCTGGACTTCAAGAAACTGTCTCAGCGCTTCACCGGCAAAGGCCGGCTGATCCGCGCCTATTATTACACAGCGGTGATCGAGGGCGAGGAATTCTCGCCGATCCGGCCCCTGGTCGACTGGCTCGACTACAACGGCTTCACCGTCGTGACCAAGCCGGTCAAACGCTATGTCGATGCTCAAGGCCACAGCCGCACCAAGGGCAATATGGACATGGAGATCGCGGTCGACATGCTGGAACTGGCGCCGCGCCTGGATCATGCCGTGCTGTTCTCCGGCGACGGCGACTTCCGCCGCCTGGTGCAAGCCATGCAGGCCAAGGGCGTGCGCGTCACCGTCGTCTCGACGGTCAAGAGCCAGCCGCCCCAGATTTCGGACGACCTGCGCCGTCAGGCCGACGCCTTCATCGACCTGGCCGACATCGTCAATGAGGTGGGCAAGCCCAAGGCCCCGATGAATCAGGGCGTGACCCGCACCCTGGATCGGAACGACCGCGCGTGAGCGCTCGGCTGAACCCAGAGCCGCCCCGCGACTGTCCCCTCTGCCCGCGTCTGGTCGCCTATCGGGCCGAGAACGCGCGCCAGAACCCGGACTGGTGGAACGGCCCTGCGCCTTCGTTCGGCGACCCGGACGCGCGCCTGCTGATCGCGGGACTGGCGCCGGGGCGCACCGGCGCCAACCGCACAGGCCGCCCCTTCACCGGGGATCACGCAGGCTGGTTGCTGTACGACACGCTAAAGAAGACTGGTTTCGCCGAGGGCCGATATGATCCGAACGGCGACGACGATCTGCGACTGGTCGACTGCATGATCACCAACGCCGTGCGCTGCGCCCCGCCTCAGAACAAACCGACGGCGACGGAAGAGAACACGTGCCGCCCCTTCCTTGTGGATCGGCTGGCCGCCCTGCCCCGGCTGAAGGTGATCGTGACGCTGGGCGACGTGTCCCGGCGCAGCATCCTGCGGACGCTGGGCTATCCCGGCTCGGCCATTCCCGCGGGACACGGCGTCGAGGGCAAGGTCGGCGCCTATACGCTGATCAACAGCTATCACTGCTCGCGGCTGAACACGAATACCGGCCGACTGACCGCCGAAATGTTCGAGGACATCTTCAGGCGGGCGAAGGCGGCGCTGGTCGCCTGAAGCCTCAGCCCCCGGCGATCTCGCCTGCGACCATCACCGGAGCGGCGGGTTCGCGGAAATAGCGGTCGATGCCCTCAGCGACCGAGCGCATCAGGCGGCGGCGAGCGCGTTCGTCGGTCAGGACGCGCTCGTCTTCCGGATTGGTGATGAAGCCCATCTCCAGCAGCACGGCGGGCACGTCAGGCGCCAGCAGCACCGCCAGACCCGCGTCGCGGTGGCTGCGGCGCAGCAGGGGATGGTTGTCGCCCTCGATATGGGTCAGCAGCACCCGCGCGAACTGGGCCGAGCGGTTCTGGGTGGCGCGCTGGGTCATGTCCAGCAGGATGCGGTCGACTGAAGGGTCGCGCCCCGGCAGGCGCAGGTCGCGCTGCCAGTCTTCGCCCTTGGTGAACTCGCGCACGGCCCGTCCGGCGCCCTGTTCGGACAGGGTGTAGACGCTGGCGCCGCGCAGGGCCGGGTCAGAACCGGCGTCGGCGTGCAGGGAGATGAACAGGTCCGCGCCCGCGTCGCGCGCCACCTGAACCCGGCGGCCGTGGGCCACATAGACGTCGCCATCGCGCGTCAGCCGCACGCGATAACGGCCGGTGCGCTCCAGCGCGGCCTTCAGTTCCTGAGCGGCGGCCAGGGTGACGGCCTTTTCCTGAACATGCTGCCCTTGCGCGCCCGGATCGCGGCCGCCGTGGCCCGCGTCGATGACGATCAGGGGTTTCTCAGCACGGGCCTGCTCGCGGCGCGGGGCGACGACGGGCGCAGCCGCCGCGCCTGTCGCCTTCAGGTCGATGACATAGCGATAGTGGTCCACCCCGTCGCCGGGCGGCAGCAGGAAACGACGCTCGATCTCGGCGCCGCGCGCGAGGTCCAGACGCACGCGCGATGAAGAGCCCGAAGCCGACACCTTATAGCCGCGCACCAACCCCGAGCCTGAACCGTCCAGCCCCCGTCCCGGCTGAAGGCCCGACAGCGCCAGAATGACCCGCCCGGACGACCCGTCCTCGATCACCTGACCGCGCGTACTGCGGCCCAGATCGACGACGACGCGGGTGCGCTGGGCGTCGCCGCCGAAGCGCAGTCGCATGACTTCTCCGTCCGGCCCGAAGGCCAGCCCACGCCCGGCCGCCAGTACGACCGCGCATACGACGAGAACGGCGACGGCCGTCATCGCCCATTCGCGGACGCCCCAAAGGGCCAGATTGTCACGCCACCGACCGGCCATGAACCGAAGTTACCCTGTAGTTTGTCCCTGCATGATGCCGCCGCAGATTAAGGATTTCGTTAAGACCTCTTACCGTCGCGGTTCTTTTATTTTCCGCCGCATGTGCCTATTATGAGTTCCGCATGCGACTGATCGCGCCGCCCGCAGTTCTGCGGGACCGGGCGCGCCCTCCTCGCGGCGTTGACTTTCACCTATTCCGAGGATCGCCCGGCCTGGCCGACGATCCGAAGAACGGGTTCGGGATGCAGCCCTGATCGGCGCGTTCGGACCCAGGACCGACAACCTTATGGGCCACTACGCCTGCGATCCTCTTCGGCAAGACCTTGCCGCACTCGCTTTCTGCGAGGGGATGACGCGCGCCCCGGCCCCCATTTCCATTCGGCGAGCCGCCCCCATTCCCGCGATTGAACTCGCGGCGCACGGCCTGGCGCGCCTGAGAGAGACCCTTCATGTCAAAAACCATGTTGATCGACGCGGCGCACGCGGAAGAAACGCGCGTCGCGATCGTGGACGGCCGCCAGGTTGAGGAATTCGATTTCGAATCCCGCGCGCGCCGTCAGCTTCGCGGGAATATCTATCTCGCCAAGGTCACCCGCGTAGAGCCCAGCCTGCAGGCCGCCTTCGTCGAATACGGCGGCAACCGCCACGGCTTCCTGGCCTTTAACGAAATCCACCCGGACTATTATCAGATCCCGGTCGCCGACCGCGAAGCCATCATGGCCGAAGCGCAGTCGGACGATGACGACGATAACGACGATCTGGGCCGCGAAAGCGACGACGGCGAATCGGACGGCGGCTTGGCCGACGAGGAGCGCCTGAAGCGTCGCCTGATGCGCCGCTACAAGATCCAGGACGTCATCAAGCGTCGTCAGATCCTGCTGGTGCAGGTCGTCAAGGACGAGCGCGGCGCCAAGGGCGCGGCCCTGACCACCTGGCTGTCGCTGGCCGGCCGCTACTGCGTGCTGATGCCCAACACCGGCAAGGGCGGCGGCATTTCGCGCAAGATCACCAACACCTCGGATCGTCGTCGCCTGAAGGCCGCCGCCGCCGCGCTGAAGGTGCCGCAGGGCATGGGCCTGATCATCCGCACGGCGGGCGCCAAGCGCACCCGCGCCGAGATCAAGCGCGACTATGAATATCTGCTGCGCCTATGGTCGACGATCCGCGAGACGACGCTGGGCTCCAACGCCCCGGCGATGATCTACGAGGAAGAAAACCTGGTCCGCCGCGCTGTGCGCGACATGTACGACAAGGACTTCGACGGCATTCAGGTCGAGGGCGTCGAGGGCTTCAAGCAGGCCCGCGACTTCATGCGCGTGCTGATGCCGTCCCAGGCCAAGAAGATCCATCTCTATCAGGGCTCGCGCCCGCTGTTCGCCTCGAACGGCATCGAAGAAGTGCTGACCCAGATTCACCAGCCGGTCGTGCCGCTGAAGTCGGGCGGCTATCTGGTCATCAACCAGACCGAAGCCCTGGTCGCGATCGATGTGAACTCAGGCCGCGCCACCAAGGAGCGCAACGTCGAGGCCACCGCGACCAAGACCAACATGGAAGCCGCCGTCGAGGCCGCCCGCCAGCTGCGCCTGCGCGACCTGGCCGGCCTGATCGTCATCGACTTCATCGACATGGACGAGGGCAAGAACAACCGCGCGGTTGAGAAGGCCCTCAAGGACGCCCTGGCCAAGGACCGCGCCCGCATCCAGATGGGCCGCATCTCCGGCTTCGGCCTGATGGAGATCAGCCGCCAGCGTCGCCGCCTGGGCGTGATCGAGGGCGCGACCGAGATCTGCGAATGCTGCCAGGGCGCCGGGCGCGTCCGCTCGGCCGAATCGGCGGCCCTGACCACCCTGCGCGCCGTCGACATCGAGGCCGGAAAGAACGGCGCGGGTTCGGTGAACCTGCGCGTCTCGACCGCCGTGGCGCTGTATATTCTGAACCACAAGCGGGCCTATCTGCAGTCCCTGCTGGAGTTGCGCGGCCTGAACGTCGTCATCCAGATCGACGACAGCCTGGCGCAGGGCGAGCACTCGATCGAGCGCACCGAGACCAATGAGGACTTCGTCGCGCCGGAAAGCCACATCGACCTGGCCGACCTGGACGACGGCTTCGATGACAGCGCCTTCGCCGATGAAGACGAGGATCACGACGAAGATGAAGACTTCGGCGACGATCAGGACGAGGCCGAACTGGAGTCCGAAGACGAGGACGACGACGAAGGCCGCGCGCGTCAGGAACAGGACGATGACGGCCGGGGCGGCCGTCGCCGCCGTCGCCGTCGCGGCGGACGTCGGGAGGATGAAGCCGAAGTCGTCGCCACAGAGGACGATGACGACGGGCGCGGCGGTCGCCGTCGCCGAGGCCGTCGCGGCGGTCGCCGGGTCCGCGAGGAAGGCGAACGCGACGTCTTCACGTGGGTGCGCGGCCGTACGCCGTCGCTGCAGGACCCCTATGTCTGGTTCGACCCGATCAACCCGGCCCCGGTGCGCGCCGAACGCGTCGCCGAGGATGATGTCGAGCGCAGCGACGAGCCGCGCGATGTTCACGCCGAACAGGCGAACGAGGGCGAAGGCCGCAACGGCCGCTCGCGCCGTCGTCGTGGTCGTGGTCGCAGCCGGGGCGAGGTGACGCACGACGCCAAGGTCGAGGATCGCGCGGTCAACGAAGGCCTGCCGCCTGTCGGCTCGCCCGACACGCCCATCGCCGTGGTGATCGAAGACGAAACGCCTGCCGTTTCGGCCGACGCCTCGCCCGAAACCGCGACCGAGGCCGCCCCCGAGGCCGCCTCCACGCTGGAACCCGTTGAAGCGCCCAAGCGTCGCCGCGTGCGCCGCAAGGTCACCTCGGCCATCGCCGAGGAGTTGAACGAGGTCGCCGCCGAACAGCAGGCCGAAACGCCTGCGGCTGAAACCGAAGCGGTCGCTCCCGAAGCCGAGGTCGAAGCCGAACAGTCGGCGCCGGTTCCGGCTGAACTGGACGTCACGCCCGCCGTGGCCGCCCGTATCGAGCAGGCGATCGAAGAGGTGCTGGCCGAGGAAGCCGTCGTCCTGGCCGAACCCGTCCCGGCGCCGACGCCTGAGGTCGATATCGCCGCCATCATCGCCGAGGATCCGAACCAGATCGTCGCCCCGCCCGCCAAGCCGAAACGCGGCTGGTGGCGCCGTTGATCGGACACGATTAGGCTGGAAGCTGCGGGGGAGACGATCGCTCTGGAGTTCTTCATGACCAGGACGCCCCCC
>NZ_QWTZ01000001.1:0-207967 GCF_003576505.1 Brevundimonas sp. LPMIX5 | reverse complement strand
GCCGCACCCCGCTTCCGGCGCTATCTGGCCGCCGGGGTCGGCGCCCTTGCGGTGCTGACCTCGGCTGTTTCCGCGCAGGCCCAGAGCCTGATCCGGGACACCGAGATCGAAGGCATCATCCATGACTGGTCCGAGCCGGTGCTGGACGCCATGGGTCTTGATCCGAACGAGGTCGAGATCCTGCTGGTCAACGACAACGACCTGAACGCCTTCGCCACGCGCGGGCGGATCATGGGGTTGAACACCGGCCTTATCCTGCGGACCAAGAGCCCCAATCAGCTTCTGGGCGTGATCGCTCACGAGGCCGGCCACATCAAGAACCGCCACACCCTGCGCGACGGCGCCCAGAACGCCGGGATGCAGCCGATGATCATGACCATGGCGCTGGGCGCCCTGGCCGCGATCGCGGGCGCCCCGGACGCGGGCGCGGCCCTTTTGGCCTCCAGCCAGTATTTCGGCACGCTCGGCGCCCTGCGCTACATGCAGAGTCAGGAAGGCGAGGCCGACATCACCGGCGCCCGCGCTCTGGAACGCGCCGGGGAATCCGGGCGCGGGATGGTCGAGTTCTTCGAGAACTTCCGCTCGCAGGAAATCTTCTCGGATCAGCGGCGCTATCCCTATTTCCGCAGCCACCCCTTGTCGTCACAGCGGATCGAGGCCCTGCGTCGCCCCGTCGAAGCCGCCTCCAACTATGAGAAGCGCGACAGCCCGCAGCGCATGGCTGAACACGCCCTCGTCGTAGCCAAGATCAGCGCCTTCATGGACGCGCCCAACGCCACCTTGCGCGACTATCCATCCAGCGACACTTCCCTACCCGCCCGCTACGCCCGCGCCATCGCCTGGTATCGCGACGGCCAGACGCAGAAGGCCCTGGACGCGGTCGACGTCCTGCTGACCGAACAGCCCGAAAACCCCTACTTCTGGGAGCTCAAGGGTCAGATCCTGTTCGAGGAAGGCCGGCCAGCCGAGGCCATCGGGGCCCATGAACGCTCCGTTGAGCTGAAGCCGGACGCGCCCCTGCTGCGCATCAACCTGGCCCACGCCCTGATCGAAACCAATGACACGGCCCGGCTGACCGAAGCCGAAAACCAGCTGAAGCGCGCCCTGGCGCTCGAAGGCGATAACAACCTGGCCTGGCGCCTGCTGTCTCAGGCCTACTCCAGCCAGGGCAAGGAGGGCGAGGCGCGCCTGGCCTCGGCTGAATACTGGTTCGCCCTGCGCCGTTCCGAACAGGCGGCCCAGTTCGCCATGCGCGCGCGCGACATGCTGGACCGCAACTCCATCGAATGGCGCCGCGCCACCGACATCGTCCTGGCCTCGGGCGCGACCGAGAAGGACATCACCGACGCCGAGCGCCGCAATGAACAGCGCAGCCGCTCCGGCGTCATCCCGCCCGGCGGGGAGTGAGCCCTTCCCGCCCCCTGCTGCACTGCCTGATAAGACGAGATGCTGATGACTGACGACGCGCGCCCCGAACCGACCCCGACCGCCACGCCGAAGAAGGCGCGCCTGGGGCTGTCGGGCACGACGCTGGGCTGGGCCGCCGCAGGCATGTCGGCCGTCGCACTGGCGCTGTCGGCGGCGCCCTATCTGACCGGCGGTTTCGGCGAGCGGGTGCGGGCCTATCTGATCCAGAACCCGCAGGTGCTGGACGAAGTGCTGGCCGCACGTGAAACGGCGGAATCCCAATCGCGCGTTCAGAGCATCAACGCCGCCGCCGCCGCCAATCCGACCCTGCTGGCCGCCGATCCGCGCGACCCCGCCTTCGGACCCGAGAACGCCAAGGTGACGGTGATCGAGTTCTTCGACTTCCGCTGCCCGGGCTGCAAGGCGGTCGCGCCCGAATACCGCGCCCTGATGGCCGCCCACCCGGAGGTGCGCTTTGTCTTTAAGGACTGGCCGATCCTGGACCGGGGCGAGGACGTGACGTCCCAATACGCCGCGCGCGCCGCCCTGGCCGCGCATCAGCAGGGCAAATACCTGGCCGTCTATGACGCCCTGATGGCCGAGCGCGCGCTGGACCGCGCCGCCATCGACCGCATCCTGGCCGACAACGGCGTCGACATGACCAAGGCCAACGCCGCCATCTCGGCCCCCGAGATGGCGCGCCACGTCACCGACATCCACACGGCGGCGGCGGCGCTGGGCCTGCAGGGCACGCCGACCTTCTTCATCAACGGCGTCGCCAGCCCCGGCATCGACCCGCGCGAAGTCGGCGCCCTGATCGAGGCTGCCAAGAAAAAGGGCTGACCGTTCGGTCAGCCCCGCTTCATCTTCAGATCAGCCCCGCCAGCGGCGATGACGGATCAGCGTAGAACCGCTTCTTCATCCGTCCGGCCAGATAGGATTCGCGCCCGGCGATGACCGCGTGCTTCATGGCGCTGGCCATCAGCAGCGGATCGCGCGCCTCGGCGATGGCCGTGTTCATCAGCACGCCGTCGCAGCCCAACTCCATCGCGATGGCGGCGTCCGAGGCCGTGCCGACGCCCGCGTCGACCAGCACCGGCACCTTCGATTGCTCGACGATCAGGCGGATATTGATCGGGTTCTGCACCCCCAGCCCCGAGCCGATCGGCGCGCCCAGCGGCATGATGGCCACGGCCCCCGCGTCCTCCAGCTTGCGCGCATAGACCGGGTCGTCGGTGCAATAGACCATGACCTCGAAGCCCTCGGCGGTCAGCAGCTTCAGCGACCGCAGCGTCTCTTCCATGTCCGGGAACAGGGTCTTGGGATCCGCCAGAACCTCCAGCTTGACCAGGGTCCAGCCGCCCGCCTCGCGCGCCAGACGCAGGGTCCGCACGGCGTCCTCGCCGGTGAAACAGCCCGCCGTATTGGGCAGATAGGTGTATTTCGTCGGGTCGATGAAGTCCGTCAGCACCGGCTGGTTCGGATCGGTCAGGTTCACCCGGCGCACGGCCACGGTGACCATCTCGGCGCCAGACGCCTCGGCCGCCGCCGCGTTCTGGGCGTAGTCGCGATACTTGCCTGTGCCCACGATCAGGCGCGAGTTGAAGGTGCGGCCGGCGACGGTCCAGCTGTCGGTGCGGGGAGCGGTGTCAGTCATGCTTCTGACCTAGCGCCGCCCGCCGCCGGGGGGAAGCGCCGTTGCGGGATTTGATGCCCCGGCCTCCCCTTCCCGCTCATCCCGGCGGACGCCGGGATCCAGTCCTTTGGCTATGGGCACGCCCTTCAGGAGTTGCGCTTGAGGCTCTCACTGGATCCCGGCGTCCGCCGGGATGAGCGGAGCATGGGGCGGCCTCAGCCGCCGCCCACGAACTGCACCAGTTCGATCCTGTCGCCCTCGGCCAGCGCCGTCTCGCCGTGCAGCGAGCGCGGCACGATCTCCAGATTGCGCTCGACCGCCACCTTCTTGGGGTCCAGCGACAACTCCTGAACCAGGCCCAGAATGGTCGTGGCTGCGGTGTCCCGCGCCTCGCCGTTGACTTCGATACGCAAACTGTTCGCTCCAAACATGCTGGGTAGAGAGGCAAAGCCTCTTCGGAGACATCAGATAATGGGTGTTCAAGCGTGAGACATCAAATCCCGCGGTTAAAATCTGCTTTTAGCATACCCGCAATTTTTTGATTGAACCGCACTGATCAATTATCCAGTCTACACGTCGAATTTGGAGACGGGAATGAAGCTTACTTTAAATATCCTTGTAAACTCCATGATCCTTGCAAGCGCAAGCATAGTCGCGGGCGCTGCATTAGCTTCAGCCGAACAACATTCGATTGTGCCAGAAATGCTATGGACATACGTGCGTGCAGAAGCTTCAGGTCAAGTTCCTTGCCCTTCTATTGCGCCAACGCTCACTCATCGTGAAAAATTTGCAAATAGCTTGCTTATTGGCGACTGGCTAATCCGTACCGAGAAGGGGTCTATTCGCTGCAATTTCCATCAGACAAGCGGCGGGCGCTGTACGTTTGGAAGTCCAGGATATCTTGTTATAGAACAAGGCGATGCAATAACGGTCTACGACATCGCGGATAGATCGCCTGTCGAGTTCGAGATTCGTGACGGCCGACACGCTTGCCGCATAGGGCGACGGATCCACACACACGGCGACACCATCGTTCCACTTTCCTGAGCTTCTCTCCCCCTACGTCACCCTTTTTCCTCGCCCGCTTTGCGCCGCGCGCCACCTGGGCTACAACGCGCGCTCGATTCCGCGCGGCGGCGCGCCTGTTTTGCGAGCGAATGCCCGAAACTCTCACCCTGTATGTCCTGAATGGGCCGAACCTGAACCTGCTGGGGGTTCGGGAGCCGGATATCTATGGCCGCGAGACGCTGGCCGACGTTCAGGCCATGTGCGAGGCGGCGGCCGACGGCGCCCGCGTCGTTTTCCGTCAGTCGAATCATGAAGGCCAGCTGGTCGACTGGATCCAGGAGGCCCGCACGGAGGCCGACGCCCTTGTCATCAATCCGGCCGCCTTCACCCACACCTCGGTGGCCCTGCTGGACGCGTTGAAGACGCTAAGCATCCCCGTGGTCGAATGCCACCTGTCGAACCCCGCCGCGCGCGAGGCGTTTCGGCATCACTCCTATGTGTCCCTGGCCGCGACCGGCGTGATCGCCGGCTTCGGCCCCCGCAGCTATGAATTGGCCGTCCGGGCCGCTCTGGACCTGGCGCGTCGCGCCGGGGCCAAGGGCTGACCGCCGCGCGCCGTCTGAAGATCAATTAGAAGAGACCCCCATGTCCGACGACAAGAACAACCACATCGACGCCGAACTGGTCCGCAGCCTGGCCGACATCCTGAACGACACCGATCTGACCGAGATCGAAGTCGAGCGCGGCGATCTGAAAATCAAGGTCAAGCGCGAAGTCACCGTCGCCGCCACCCCGATTCAGTACGCCGCCGCCCCTGCGCCGGTCGCTCACGCTGCCCCGGCCGCCGCGCCTGCCGCGCCGATGGCCGCTGACGCCACCACCATCGTCGCCCGTTCGGGCGAAGAGGTGAAGTCGCCGATGGTCGGCACCGCCTATCTGCAACCCGCGCCGGGTTCGGACCCCTTCATCAAGACCGGCGACAAGGTCAAGAAGGGCCAGACCCTGCTGATCGTCGAAGCCATGAAGACGATGAACCCGATCCAGGCGCCGCGCGACGGCGTGGTGGCTGAGATCCTGGTGGGCGACGCCCAACCGGTCGAGTTCGGCGAAGCCCTGGTCGTTCTGGAAGCCTGAGCCCCATGTTCACCAAGGTCCTGATCGCCAACCGGGGCGAGATCGCGCTGCGCATCCACCGCGCATGCAAGGAGATGGGAATCTCCACCGTCGCCGTTCACTCCGAGGCCGATCGCGGCGCCATGTGGGTGCGTCTGGCCGATGAGAGCGTCTGCATCGGCCCCGCGCCGGCGGCCAAGTCCTATCTGAACATCCCCTCGATCATCGCGGCGGCGGAAATCACCGGCGCCCAGGCGATCCACCCCGGCTACGGCTTCCTGGCCGAGAACGCCCGCTTCGCCGAGATCATCGAAGCCCACGGCATGACCTTCATCGGTCCCAAGCCGGACCACATCCGGATCATGGGCGACAAGATCACCGCCAAGCAGGCGGTGAAGGACGCGGGCATTCCCGTCGTCCCCGGCTCTGACGGTGAGGTCGAGACGGTCGAACAGGCCATCGAGGCGTCCAAGGCCATCGGCTTCCCCCTGATCGTCAAGGCGGCCGCCGGCGGTGGCGGTCGCGGCATGAAGGTGGCCCAGACGGCCGACGATCTGGTCGAGGCCGTGCAGACGGCCCAGGCCGAGGCCCTGGCCGCCTTCGGCAACGGCGCCGTCTATATGGAGCGCTATCTCCAGAAGCCGCGCCACATCGAGATCCAGGTAATCGCCGACAGCCACGGCAACGTCGTCCACCTGGGCGAACGCGACTGCTCGCTGCAGCGCCGTCACCAGAAGGTGCTGGAAGAGGCCCCCTCTCCCGCGCTTTCCGCTGAAGGCCGGATCAAGATCGGCGAGACGGTCAACAAGGCCATCGCCGCCATCGGCTATCTGGGCGCCGGGACCATCGAGTTCCTGTGGGAAGACGGCGAGTTCTTCTTCATCGAAATGAATACCCGCCTGCAGGTCGAACATCCGGTCACCGAGATGATCACCGGCGTCGATCTGGTGCGCGAACAGATCCGCATTGCTGCGGGCCTGCCGCTGTCGTTCACGCAGGAAGACATCACCTTCGAGGGCCACGCCATCGAGGTGCGGATCAACGCAGAGAACCCGGACACCTTCACCCCCTCGCCGGGCACGATCACCGAGTTCCACGCGCCGGGCGGTCTGGGCGTGCGTCTGGATAGCGCCATCTACGCCGGCTATTCGATCCCGCCCTATTACGACAGCCTGATCGGCAAGCTGATCGTTCACGGCCGCGACCGTGAGGAAGCGCTGGCCCGTCTCAAGCGTTCGTTGGGCGAGACGATCATCAGCGGCGTCGACACCACCATCCCCCTGTTCCAGAAGCTGTTGCAGGAGCCAGACATTCTGTCGGGCGACTATGACATCCACTGGCTGGAGAAGTGGGCGGCGGCTCAGAAGGCCAAGGCCTAACCCCTCTTGGACGAGCCCGGCTTCAGCGCGAGCGGCGCCTCTGACGTCTTCGGACCGGAGGCGCTGCTCGCCTGCTATGCGCGGGGCGTCTTCCCGATGGCCGAGGCGCACGACGATCCGCGCGTCTTTCTGGTCGAGCCGGACCAGCGCGGCCTGATACCGCTGGATCGCTTTCACATCCCCTCGCGCCTGCGCCGCACCGTGCGGGGCGAGCCGTTCGACGTGCGGGTCAACACGGCCTTCGCGGCCGTGCTGGACGCCTGCGCCGCCTCTGCGCCGGGCCGCGAGGACACCTGGATCAACGCCCCGATCCGCCGCCTCTATGTCGAACTGCATCAGCGCGGTTTCGCCCACAGCATCGAATGCTGGCGGGACGAGGCGCTGGTCGGCGGTCTTTACGGCGTGACGCTGGGCGGCGCCTTCTTCGGCGAGAGCATGTTCAGCCGAGCGACGGATGCGTCAAAGCTTGCCCTGGTCCATCTGGTCGCGCGCCTGAAAAAGGGCGGCTGGCGGCTGCTGGACACCCAGTTCCTGACCGAACATCTGGGCCAGTTCGGCGCCGTGGAAACGCCGCAGGAGGCTTACTTACGGATGCTGCCCTGGGCCATGCAGGCCACGCCCGACATGGACGCCTTCACAGCGCCCCTGAGCGGGGCCGACGCCGTGGCCTACGCCTTACAGCCCACCACCCAGGCGTCATAGACCGGGTGCTGCAGGCCGCTGACGCTGGGCGATGAGGCGAACATCCAGCCCTTGAACACCTGGCGCGCCTCGGTCGGCGCCGCCAGACCACGCGGCTGAACTCCGACCTCCATATAGGCGATGGCGTCCTCGGTCATTTCGTCGGAGGCCGAGACCTCGCAGGCGCGGGCCTTGAACAGCAGGGTCCTGCCGAACCGCACCGGACGGCCGCCCACCTCGACTTCGAACCGCATGGTCTCGGCCGTAGTCTTGTCCACCGCCTGGATGACGGCGATGCGGCGGCGCTGACGCACGCCCGGCGGCGAGGCCGGTTCCGTGGGCGCAGGCGCGACCTCTTCGACCGGGATTTCGTCCGGCGCCTCTTCCTGAACAGCCACTTCCTCGCCCTGAGCCACGATGACAGGCGTCGTCGGCGTCGCGGCGGGCGCGGTCGGCATCACAATGGACGGGCTGTTGGACGGCGCCGGTTGCTGCGGCTGCGTCGCCGGGCCCTGCGGATTCTGCAGCGGCGTACGGGTAGTGTCGCGCAGCATGTCGCCGATCGGATCGGCCGGAGCCGGCGTCGCATCCTGCGGCAGGTCCATCAGGACGCTGGCCACGCCGGCGCCCGATATCGCCAGTCCCGCGACGACCACCCCGGCCAGCAGGACATGGCGAAAGCTCATTCCGGGCTCCAGGCCTGATAGTCGCCAGTGGCGGCCGGGCGTTGGCCCAGGGCGGCCAGCGAGCCCTGCGGGCGACGCGCCATCGGCGTGCCCGTCATGTTCGGCAGGTGATCTTTCTCCCACGCCTGACGCGGCAGCGGACGCTCGGCCGGAGTCTCGTCATAGGTGTAGCGCAGCCAGCCCTGCCATTCCGGCGGCACCTTGGTCGCTTCGGCATAGCCGTCATAGATGACCCAGCGGCGCTTGCGCCCGTCATAGCTGACGGTGTCGCGGGATTCGTAATAGCGATTGCCGAACTCGTCCGTGCCGACCTGCTGGCCGCGTTTGCCAACGGTGAACAGGGTGCCGATCGTGGCGCCGTTCCACCAGGTGAAGATCTTGCTCAGCACGTCGTCGAACTCACTCGAATCCACCGCCCCGGGGAGATCCGGCGGCGCGGGCCGATCATAGAAACCGCGACGCCCTACGTCCAGCGCGGAGCGCACGGGAAACGCCTCAACATCTTGTGGGCAACACCCCCGATAGCCGCAACATCTATTGAACGCCGTCATGATCGCCCGATAGGTTGTCTTCAGGACACGCTCCACCTCCAGCGTGGGAGACGCCTGATGCGCTTCAAGCCCCTGTTTACTCCCCTGAGCGCCGCCGTCCCCGTCGCGCTGCGCGAGATCGAACGCGCCGACGCCGTCGAGAGCCTGCTGGCGCCCGAGGCCTGGCCCGATGTGCAGGTCGAAGCGTGGATAGACTGGGCCGATGCATCATCCCCTCCCCAGCCCGACCTGCCGCTGAACGGCGCCGTGCACGATTGGGCGGCCCGTCTCGCCGTCGCAGGGCGCGAGGGCGGCGCCTTCGCCAACGCCGCCGAGTGCGCCCGATTCGAGGCGGAATTAACGGGCGCGGTCCTGCTGGGTCTGGCGGCCGTCAGCGATGCGGATGCGCCCGCCGCAACCGCCCTTCATCTGGATCTGTCCGAGCCCGAGGCCGAACGCCGTCTGGCCGAGCAGGCCGCCGCCTGGCGCCGCGACCGGCTGGCCGGTCAGGCCGCCGAGGCGCTGGCTCTGGCGCTGTCGAATGTGGCCGACGCCGTGGCGCGGTGTGAAGGCGACGCGGCCGCCTGCGCCGATCCCATCTCCAACCCCGCCCTGACCCGCGCCGCCCATGTCGCGCGCCAGTGCGGCGCCGCCGATGCGGACATCCTGCGCGCCATCAAGGGCGAGGGCCTGTCGAGCAACGCCGCGCCGTCGGCCGACGCCCCGCAGACGCCGCTGATCGTGCTGGCCCAACCAGACACGGTTGCCGCCGGCGGGCCTCTGGCGCTCGCCTTGGCCGAAACGGCGCTGGAAGGCCCTGTCGCCGCCGTGTTCACGCCCGCTGACGCCGACGCAGCCGCCGATGCAGCCGTGGCCGCGCGCGCAGCGATCAACCTGCCCGCTCTGGCCGCCGCCTTACCCCAAGCGTTCGCCTCGGCGTTGGCCGCTCTGACCGAGTTGCTGGTTACGGCGCTGGACCTGACGCTGGACGCGCAGGCCCCCCGCGCCGCCGCACGCCCCATCGCCTTTGGTCTGGGCGGCCTGACGGACTGGGCCGTGTCGCAGGACCCCGCCGCGCCCGCCCTCCCCGCCGCTGCCGTGGCCGCACAGGTCGCGCGCTGCGCCAACGCCGCCTCGGCCGATCTGGCCGCACGGCTCGGCCCCTGCGTGGAGTGGGAGGCGGCGAAGGACGAAACCCTCGCCGCCCTGACCGAACGCGGCGAGCCGGTCGAAGCTCTGCGCGCCCACGGCCGCCGCCATGCGGCCATCAGCCTGTTCGCCGACGACGCCGAACTGGCCTTGCGCCTCGGCGTCTCGCCCTTCGCGGCGACGAATGTCTGGCAGACGGCGGACGGCGAGGTCGAACGTCGCCTCCGCCCCGCCCTGGCCGTAGCCCTGACCCGCGCGGGCGCTGATATCGAGGCGGCCGAGCGCCATCTGTTCGGCCGCCGCACCCTGGCCGAGGCGCCGGGCGTCAGCCACGCCCGCCTGCGCGAACTGGGCTTCACCGATCTCGAGCTCGAGGGGATCGAGCGCGCCCTGTCCTCGGTCGAGGATTTCGCCGCCGCCTTCGCCCCGCCTGTGCTGGACGAGGGTTTCATCGGCGACGTTCTGGGCCTCACCCTGGCGCCGGGCGAGGCCCTGCTGCCGCGTCTGGGCTTTGACGAGGCGGCGATCCGGGCGGCGGCCGATTACGTCTTCGGCCGTCCCGATCTGTCCGACTGGGCCGACGCGCCTGAGGCCCTGCGGCCCCTGCTGTCGCAATCCGGCGAGGTGCTGGAAGCCGGCCTGCGCCGCGCTGTCGAGCCGTTCAGCGACGCGCCCGATCTGACGCCCGTCACGCTGGACTGGCGCGCCAACCGGCTGGATCTGGCCCGCGCCCTTTCTGACGCCGCGCTGAACGGCCGACGCGCCGTCGCCCTGCGCCGGGCCGAGGCCCCCGCCGATTTCCGCCTGCGCCTGCCCGAGATGGAGGCCCCGCGCCGCGAAGCATCCCCCGAGCCCGCGCCCCGCACCGTCGAGCGCGTGGTCGAAAAGGTGGTCGAGCGCGACCGCACCCGCCGCCGCCTGCCCGACCGCCGCAAGGGCTATATCCAGAAGGCCTCGGTGGGCGGCCACAAGGTCTACATCCATACCGGCGAATACGAAGACGGCGAACTGGGCGAGATCTTCATCGACATGCACAAGGAAGGCGCCGCCTTCCGCTCGATGATGAACAACTTCGCCATCGCCATCTCCATCGGCCTGCAGTACGAAGTGCCGCTGGACGAGTTCGTGGACGCCTTCGTCTTCACCCGGTTCGAACCGTCGGGGCGGGTCACGGGCAATGACTCCATCCGCTCGGCGACATCCATCCTCGACTATGTGTTCCGCGAGCTGGGCGTCTCCTATCTGGACCGGCGCGAACTGGCGCAGGTCACGCCGGAGGCCGCCAATCTGGACGGCATGGATGGGGGGCCGACCGAAGCGCCCCAGCCCGTGCCCGCCGCCCGCTTCATTTCCAAGGGCTTCGCGCGGGGCGCGGCGCCAGACAACCTGATCGTCGCCCCCTTCGGCCGCAAGGAGCCCTCTGCGCGCACGACGCCGTCCGTACAGGCTGGTCCCTGCCCCGAGTGCGGCGACCTGATGCTGACGGACCGGAACGGGACGCCCGTGTGCGGCGCCTGCGGCGCGGCGCCCAAGGTTCAGGGCTAACAAGGTTCATGGGCTGAAACGGGACGCCCAAAGCGGGACAGGCTGTCCCGAAACGGCGGCCCGCTTCTTGCTGCAACAGGCCCAAAGCCTGGAGCCATTCGCATGATCCGTCCCGCAATCGCCCTTCTCGCCGCCGTCGGCCTGACGCTGACGGCCCTGCCCGCCTCGGCGCAGAACGCCTCGCAGATCGCACAGGTGCGTCGCGGCGCCTCCTGCCCCGGATGCAACCTGTTCCAGGGCGACTTCTCCGGCATGGAGCGCACCGGCCTGAACCTGTCCGGCGCCCGCATTCGTCAGGCGGACATCAGCCTGTCGGTGATGAACCGCACCAACTTCAGCCGCTCTGACCTGCGCGATGTCGAGGCCTATGGCGCCGTCCTGTCCAGCTCCAACTTCAACGGCGCCGACCTGACCAACGCCAGCTTCGTGGGGACCTTCCTGGAAGGGGCCTCCTTCACCGGGGCCAAGCTGAACGGGACCAATCTGTCGGGCGCCGAAATGGCGCGCGCGCGCGGCCTGACGCAGTCGCAGCTCAATCAGGCCTGCGGCGACCAGAACACGGTTCTGCCTTCTGGCCTACGCATTCCCGCCTGTTGAGCGTCGCCTTCGTTACCGCGATTTAAGTAGGGTTTTTACGGACTAAGGCGCATTCAATAAGGGTGATGAAACGCTCGATTTCTCCCCTGCGCCGTCTGGCCCTCGCCGCCTCAGCCCTCACGGGACTGATGGCGGCCGCCCCCGCCACGGCCGGCGCCGTGGACATGACCTGGGCCCAGGATCGCGACGTCGCCCGCATGGTGTCGCTGGGTGGAAGCTGCACGCGTTGCGAACTGTCGGGCCGCGACCTGTCGGGCGCCACCCTGACCGGCGCCAACTTCGCCCAGGCCACCCTGGTCGGCGCCAATCTGCGCGGCGCTGAACTGGTCGGCTCGAACTTCACCAACGCCAAAATGACCGGCGTCCAGTTGATGGGCGCCGAGGCGACGGGCGCCGTCCTGATCCGCGTCGACCTGAGCGGCGCCAATCTGAGCGGGGCCGAGCTTCAGGGCGTGAACATGAACAGCGCCGTCCTGACCCGCGCCCGCCTCAACGACGCCGAGATTTTCGGCGCCACCCTGGCCAACGTCAACGCCAGCGGCGCCGACTTCAGCAACGCCGACATCAAGGCCTCCAACCTGACGGGCGGGAACTTCAACAGCGCCTCCTTCCGCAACGCTGATCTGGACGGCGCGCGGCTGTCCGGCGGCGACTTCACCCGCACCGATTTTCGCGGCGCCTCCATGCGCCGTACGGACATCCGCGGTCTGGATCTGACGCGCGCGCGCGGCCTCAGCGCCGATCAGGTCTCCGAGGCGTGCGGCGACGCCGCCACCCGCCTGCCCGGCGACATGACCGCCCGCAACTGCCGTATCAGCGGCGTGCGCGTCATCCGCACCCCGCCTGCCCCTCCGGCGCCGCCCGCCCCGCCTGTTCCGCCGCGTCAGCGCAACCTGGTCATTTCATCAGGCAACTGAAGCCCGGATGCAAAAAGGGAGGGGTCGCCCCCTCCCTTTGCCAATTCGACGCTGCAGCGCCGATCAGACCTTAATCGGCAGCTGGGTGCGGATCGACAGTTCCTTCAGCTGACGCTCCTCGACCTCGGCCGGGGCGCTCATCAGCAGGTCCTGGCCCTGCTGGTTCAGCGGGAAGGCGATGACTTCACGGATGGCCTGTTCGCCCGCCAGCAGCATGACGATACGGTCGATGCCCGGAGCCAGACCACCGTGCGGCGGCGCGCCATAGCGGAAGGCGTTCAACATGCCGCCGAACTGCTCTTCGACCACCGAGGAATCGTAGCCCGCGATCTCGAAGGCCTTCAGCATGATCTCGGCCTTGTGGTTCCGGATCGCGCCCGAGCACAGCTCATAGCCGTTGCAGACGATGTCGTACTGATAGGCGCGGATGGTCAGCGGGTCCTGCGTCTCCAGCGCCTCCATGCCGCCCTGCGGCATCGAGAAGGGGTTGTGGCTGAAGTCGACCTTCTTCTCTTCTTCCGACCATTCGAACATCGGGAAGTCGACGATCCAGCAGAACTTGAACTGGTCCTCGTCGACCAGCTTCAGCTCCGTGCCGACGCGGGTGCGGGCCAGACCGGCGAACTTGGCGAAGACGCCCGGCTGACCGGCGACGAAGAAGGCCGCGTCGCCCTTGCCCAGACCCAGCGAAGACATCAGAGCCTCGGTCGGCTCCTGACCCAGGTTCTTGGCGATCGGACCGCCCCACGACTGCTGGTCGTCCGACCAGAAGATGTAGCCCAGACCCGGCTGGCCCTCGCCCTGCGCCCAGGAGTTCATGCGGTCGCAGAAGGCGCGCGAACCGCCCGTCGGCGCCGGGATGGCCCAGACGGCGTTCTTCTCGTCGGCGCCCAGGATCTTGGCGAACAGGCCGAAACCGCCGTCGCGGAAGTGGTCGGACACGTCCTGCATCTTGATCGGGTTGCGCAGGTCCGGCTTGTCCGAGCCGTACCACTTCATCGACTGCTCGAACGTCAGGCGCTCGAAGCCCTTGTGCTTCATCGTCTGGCCGAAGTCGTTGGTGAAGGTTTGCACGCCGTCGATCGGCGACACCGGCTTGCCTTCGCCGAACTCGGTGAACAGGCCGTGCATCAGCGGCTCAATTGCCTGGAAGACGTCTTCCTGGGTGACGAAGCTCATTTCCACGTCGAGCTGGTAGAATTCCAGCGAGCGGTCGGCGCGCAGGTCTTCGTCGCGGAAGCAGGGCGCGATCTGGAAATAGCGGTCGAAGCCCGACACCATCAGCAGTTGCTTGAACTGCTGCGGGGCCTGCGGCAGGGCGTAGAACTTGCCCGGATGCATCCGGCTCGGCACCAGGAAATCGCGCGCGCCTTCCGGCGACGAGGCCGTCAGGATCGGCGTCTGATACTCAAGGAAGCCTTGGGCGACCATGCGGGTGCGGATCGACTGGATCACGCGCGACCGCAGGACGATGTTCCGGTGCAGACGCTCACGACGCAGGTCAAGGAAGCGGTTGCTCAGGCGAATTTCTTCCGGATATTCCTGCTCGCCGAAAACCGGCATCGGCAGTTCGGCGGCTTCAGACAGGACTTCCACCGACAGGACGCGCACCTCGACCTCGCCGGTCGGCAGGTTGGCGTTGACGGTCGAGCCTTCGCGCAGGACCACCTCGCCATCGACCTTGATCACGCTCTCGGCGCGCAGGCGCTCGACCACGTCAAAGCCCGGCGTCTCGGGGTGCAGCACCAGCTGGGTCAGGCCGTAGTGGTCGCGCAGGTCGATGAACAGCAGGCCGCCGTGGTCGCGCTTACGGTGGATCCAGCCCGACAGACGAACATTCGCGCCCGCATCCGTTGAACGGAGGGCGCCGCAGGTGTGGGTGCGATAGGCGTGCATATCGGATTTCGTCTGAAAACGGCTGTCGAACAGCGTGAATTAGGAGCGGGGAAAGGCCCATCATCGCCCCCGAAAGTCAAGGCTGACGCCTCAAACGCCCATGATACGCCATCCACAGGGCGAGGCCGGTTGTCCCCGTGATCCCGCCCTATCAACAGAGACGCCCGCGCCCCCGCCCGGCTAGGGTCCAGTCGTTATGAACGCCCCGGCCGCCGAAATCCGACAACTGCGCCTGCCGCTGCAGCAGGAGACGCCCCAGCGCGCCTCGGATCTGGCGATCTCGGTGGCGAACGCAGCGGGCGTGGCGACCCTGGCCGCATGGCCGGAATCGCCCGGCGCCGTCCTGGCCCTGTTCGGCCCGGCCGGTTGCGGCAAGAGCCATCTGGCCGCCGCCTGGGTCGAGCGCACAGGCGCTATCGCCCTGCACGGGGCCGAGGCGGCCCTGGTCGACCCGCTGGAGCTGGAAGGCCGCCCCGTCCTGCTGGACGACGCTCAGGAGGCCGACGACGAGAGCCTGTTCCACCTGATCAACCTGACCCAGTCAGGCGGCGGGGCCCTGCTCTTGGTGTCGCGCGATCCGCCCGCGTCGTGGGCGACGGACCTGCCCGACCTGCGCTCGCGCCTGAACGCCATCCGAACCGTGGGGATCGAAGCGCCCGACGACGTCGTCTTCGCCGCCATGCTGCGCCGCGCCTTCGCCAGCCGGAACATCACCCCGGCCGATGAACTGATCGACTATCTGGTCCGCCGCATCGACCGCTCGGCCGACGCCGCCGAGGCCGTGGTCGACCGCCTGGACGCCCTGCACCGGCCCGTGACGCGCGTGCTGGCGCGGCAAGTGCTGGACGGGGAATAGCCCTCCCCTCTTACCCGCTCATCCCCGCCGCGACACAATCGCGGTTGCAGCCGTCACGGGCGCGCGCGACAACGGAATCATGACCGATATCGCGCCCATCGCCGTCGACACCACCGGCGAGGAAGTCCCCTCCTCGCGAGCACCGCAGCTGGAGCTGTCCGAGGCGCTGATGGCCTCGCCTGAGCGGTTCATCAACCGCGAGCTGTCGTGGCTGGCCTTCAACGGCCGCGTGCTGGAAGAAGCCGCGAACGAGGGCCACCCCCTGCTGGAGCGGGTGCGGTTCCTGTCCATCTCGGCCAACAACCTGGACGAGTTCTTCATGACCCGCGTGGCGGGCCTGAAGGGGCAGTTCCGCGAGCGCATCCGCGTCGTCTCGCCCGACGGCCTGACCCCCGCCGAGCAGTTGGAGCAGGTCAATGCCGCAGCAGGCGGCCTGATGGCCGAACAACAGCGCCAGTGGCGCGTCCTGCGCAAGGAGATGGCGGCCGCCGGGATCGAAATCGTCGAACGCGCCCGCATCACCAAGACCGAGCGCGAGCGTCTGGAGCCCGAGTTCCTGAACCAGCTGTTCGCCGTCTTGACGCCGATGGCCATCGACCCGGCGCACCCCTTCCCCTTCCTGCCCAACCTGGGCTTCTCGCTGGCGCTGAAGCTGAGGCGCAACAGCGACAACCGCGTCCTCTACGCCCTGGTGCCGGTGCCGACGCAGGTGCGGCGCTTCTGGGCGCTGGCGACGGACGGGCGTTCGACGCCGGGGCGGACGCGCTACGTCTCGCTGGAAAACCTGCTGCTGCTGTTCATCGACCACATGTTTCCGGGCTGCGAGATCCTGGAAAAGGGCCTGTTCCGCCTGATCCGCGATTCCGATATCGAGATCGAGGAAGAAGCCGAAGACCTGGTCATGGAATTCGAGGAGGCGCTGAAGCAGCGCCGCATGGGTTCGGTCGTCCGCATCAAGATTCAGGCGGACATGCCCGACGACCTGCGCGACTTCATCATCGCCCAGTTGCACGCCCAGCCGCAGGACGTGGTGCTGGTCGACGGGATGCTGGGGCTGGCCCAACTGTCCGAACTGATCCCCAGCGGCCATCCCGACCTGAAGTTCAAGGGCTATGAACCGCGCTACCCCGAGCGGGTGCGTGACAACGGCGGAGACATCTTCGCGGCCGTGCGCGAAAAGGACATGCTGATCCACCACCCGTTCGAGAGCTTCGACGTGGTGGTCCAGTTCCTGCGTCAGGCGGCGCGCGACCCGCACGTCATCGCCATCAAGCAGACGCTTTATCGCACCTCCAAGGACAGCCCCATCGTCGCCGCCCTGATCGAGGCGGCCGAGAACGGCAAGAACGTCACCGCCCTGGTCGAGCTGAAGGCGCGTTTTGACGAGGAAGCCAACCTGCGCTGGGCGCGCCAGATGGAGCGGGCGGGCGTCCACGTCGTCTTCGGCTTCGTGGAGTACAAGACCCACGCCAAGATGAGCGTAGTCGTGCGGCGCGAGGGCGAATCCCTGCGCACCTACTGCCACTTCGGCACCGGCAACTATCACCCGGTCACGGCCAAGATCTACACGGACCTGAGCCTGTTCACCTGCGATCCGGCGCTGGGCCGCGACGCCACGCGGGTGTTCAACTACATCACCGGCTATGCGGCGCCGGACGAGTTGGAGGCCTTGGTCGTCTCGCCGCTGAACATGAAGACCAGCCTGATCGAAATGATCAGCAAGGAGATGTCGGCCGCCGCCAAGGGCAAGCCCGCCGCCATCTGGGCCAAGATGAACGCCCTGGTCGACCCTGAGATCATCGACGCCCTCTATCGCGCCAGCCAGCAGGGCGTTCGCATCGAACTGGTCATCCGGGGCATCTGCTGCCTGCGCCCCGGCGTGACGGGCCTGTCGGAAAACATCCGGGTCAAGTCGATCGTCGGCCGCTTCCTGGAGCACAGCCGCATCGTCGCTTTCGCCAACGGCCACGACCTGCCCAGCAACCGGGCGCGGCTCTATATCTCCTCGGCCGACTGGATGCCGCGCAATCTGGACCGCCGGGTCGAGGTGATGACGCCGATCCTGAACGCCACCGTCCACGATCAGGTGCTGGATCAGATCATGGTCGCCAATCTGAAAGACGACGCCCAGAGCTGGGTGCTGGAGCCCGACGGCTCCTATCGACGGCTGATCCCCAGCGGGTCCGAACGACCCTTCTCAGCGCACAAATACTTCATGACCAACCCCAGCCTGTCGGGGCGCGGCCGCAAGGTGAAGACCCTGCCCGGCGCCCTGTCCTATCCGGGTCTCAAGGTGCGGAAGCGCCGCTCATGAGCCCCGAGCGCGAATACGAATCGAAACAGATCGCCGTCATCGACATCGGCTCCAACTCGGTGCGTCTGGTGCTGTACCGGCTGGAAGGCCGCGCGGTCTGGACCATGTTCAACGAGAAGGTGCTGGCCGGTCTGGGCCGCGATCTGGCCGCCACCCGGCGCCTGTCTGAACCGGGCGTGGTCATGGCCATGACAGCGCTGCGCCGTTTCGCCGCCGTGATCGAGGGCGTTCAGCCCGATCAGGTGCTGGTGGCCGCCACCGCCGCCGTACGTCAGGCCGAGGACGGCCCTG
The DNA here is from genome assembly GCF_003576505.1 of Brevundimonas sp. LPMIX5. Lineage (NCBI taxonomy): Bacteria > Pseudomonadati > Pseudomonadota > Alphaproteobacteria > Caulobacterales > Caulobacteraceae > Brevundimonas > Brevundimonas sp. LPMIX5. Next base: position 189,962 of record NZ_QWTZ01000001.1, on the reverse strand, counting down.
AATTCTGCGAGCGCGTGGCCACCGAGACGGGCCTGCACATCCGCGTCCTGAGCGGCGAGGAAGAGGCGAAATATTCGGCGCTGGGCGTTCTGGCGGGCGATCCCGGCGCGCGCGGCGTGGCCGCCGACATGGGCGGCGCCAGTCTGGAGCTGACACGGATCGGGGATGGTCCGCGCGGCAAGGGCGTGACCCTGCCGCTGGGCCCCTTCGCCCTGCTGGACGACAGAGGCTTCGACGCCGACCGCCTGCGCGGCCGCATCGCCAAGCGGCTGGAGCCGATCGAGGACCATTACGCCACGCAGACGCTCTACGCCGTCGGCGGCGCCTGGCGCAGCCTGGCCCAGATGCATATGGCGATGGTCGAGCATCCGATCCGCATCGTCCACCAATACGCCATGAGCGCCGCCGACGCCCGAGACATGGCCCGGCTGGTCGCGCGCCAGTCCCGCGCCTCGCTGGAGAAGCTGCCCGGCCTGTCCAAACGCCGCGCCGAGACCCTGCCCTACGCCGCCCTGGTGCTGGAGGGGTTGATCGACAGACTGGGGCTGTCGTCTGTCTGCTTCTCGGCCTGGGGCGTGCGCGAAGGACTGCTTTACCACGGCATGGACCCCGCCATGCGGGCGGTCGATCCCCTGCTGGCCGGGTGTTCGGCATGGGGCGGTCGCCAGGGCGTAGACCCCGCCCTGCCCCGCGCACTCGACGGCTGGCTGCAATCCGTGATCTCCGCCCTGCCCGAAGTGTTCGGCGAGGAACGCGACGCCCTGCTGACCTCATCGGTCTGCCGCCTGGCGGACCTGGGCGCGCGCCTGCACCCCGACCACCGCGTCAGCCTCGTGTTCGATCAGGTCCTGTGGTCGCCCATTCCCGGCCAGACCCACGCCGAGCGCGCCTTCATGGCCGTGGCGATGAACGCCCGCTATGGCGGCGAGGCCCGCACGCCCGCGCCGGAAACAGTCGACCGCCTGCTGTCGGAAAAGGGGCAGAAACGCGCGCGAGCCCTGGGGCTGGCCATGCGGCTGGCCTGCGACCTGTCGGGCCGCTCGCCCCAGCTTCTGGCCAACGCCACGGCCACGGTCGAGAAAGGCGCCCTGCGCGTCACCGCCGCCAACGGATACGCCGACATGCTGCTGGGCGAACAGACGAAACGGCGGGCCAAGGCGCTGGCCGAAGCGATGGATCTGGCGCTGAAGATATAAAGCCCTCTCCCGATGGGAGAGGGCTTGAGCCTCCAAGAGCCGAAGGCGATTGGCTAAGGCGACCCGGAGGGCGGCGCGAAGCAGCCAAAGGGTGAGGGTTCTCGCGTGAAGTCGGTCGAAGACCGTAGCGCGACGGCTTACGCCGACTGACGGGACAAGCCCCTCACCCTTTCGCGCAAGAACGATCACTTCGCTCTCGTGCGCTCAAGCCCTCTCCCGCCGGGAGAGGGTGGATCAGCCCTCGATCTCGACCACTTCGACGCGGGCGCCGTTCAGCACCAGGGCGATCTCGCCTTTCTTCAGCTTCAGCGCGTCTTCTCCGAACAGTTCGCGGCGCCAGCCCTTCATGGCCTCGATGTCCGCATTGTCGTTCAGGGCGATCTTTTCGAGGTCCGAGACCGTGGCGATCAGCTTGGCGGCCACGCCCGCATTGTCGCTCTTGGCCTTCAGCAGCACCTTCAGCAGTTCAACCACCGAGGGCGGCGCGGGCTGGTTGTTGGCCGGGCGCTCCAGCTTGGGCGCATGGGCTTCCGGGTCGGCCAGGACGCGCTTCAGTTCGGCCGCCAGCTCCAGCCCCAGACGCGAGCCGCCGAAGCCCTTGGGCACCGAACGCAGGCGGTTGAAGGCGTCCGGATCGGTCGGCGTCTGGACGGCGATCTCGTCGATGGCCTCATCCTTCAGGATGCGGCCGCGCGGCTGGTCGCGCTCCTGCGCCGCGCGCTCGCGCCAGACGGCCGTGGCGACGAAACCGGCCAGATACTTGGCGTTGAACTTCTTGGGCTTCAGCCGCTTCCAGGCGTTCTCGGGCGAGGTGTCGTACAGCACCGGGTCCGTGACCGCGCCCATTTCCGACATGACCCAGTCCAGACGGCCTTCCTTCTGCAGCCGGTCGCGCAGTTTGGGATACAGCGCCGACAGGTGCGTCACGTCGCCCAGCGCATAGGTCAGTTGCGCGTCCGACAGCGGACGGCGGGCCCAGTCGGTGAAGCGGCTGCCCTTGTCCAGCTCCTGACGCAGCATCTGGCGGACCAGGGCCTCATAGCTGACCTGATCGCCGAAGCCGGCGGCCATGGCGGCGACCTGGGTGTCGAACAGCGGCCGCGGCATGGCGCCCAGCTTGTTGAAAATCTCAACGTCCTGCCGGGCGGCGTGGAAGACCTTCAGAATCGATTCGTCCCGCAGGATGTCGAGGAAGGGCTCCAGATCCAGCCCTTCCGCCATCGGATCGATGATGGCGGCGTCCGTAGGCGAAGCCGCAGCCTGAATCAGGCACAGCTTGGGCCAGTAGGTGGTTTCCCGCATGAATTCCGTATCAACGGTGATGAACGGGGCCTTGGCCAAACGCTCGCAAAAGGCGATCAGCGCGTCATTGGTGGTGATTGGCGTCATTCCGATGCTATAGCCCCGCGCGACGCCGTCGTGGCAAGAGCGCCGCGACAAATTTTCGCCCCCGATTTCGAGCCGTGACCGATGAGCGACACCCCCGAGGCCCTAAAGAACGGCCTGACCTACGCCGATGCGGGCGTCGATATCGACGCCGGAGAACAGCTGGTCGACGCCATCAAGCCGTTGGCGAAGTCCACGCGCCGCCCCGGCGCCGAGGCCTCGCTGGGCGGATTCGGCGCCCTGTTCGACCTGAAGGCCGCCGGTTTTGAAGATCCGCTGATCGTCACCACCACCGACGGCGTGGGCACCAAGCTGAAGATCGCCATCGAGACCAGCCGTCACGACGGCGTGGGCGTCGATCTGGTCGCCATGTGCGTCAACGACCTGCTGGCGCAGGGCGCTGAGCCGCTGATGTTCCTGGACTACTACGCCACGGGCAAGCTGGACGTGGACGCCGCGCGCCGCGTCGTCGCGGGCATCGCCGAGGGCTGCCGCCAGTCGGGCAGCGCCCTGGTCGGCGGCGAGACGGCCGAAATGCCGGGCATGTATTCGGGCGGCGACTATGATCTGGCCGGTTTCTCGGTCGGCGCCGTCGAGCGCGGCAAGGTCCTGCCCTATCTGGACCAACAGAAGCCGGGCGACGTCATCATCGGCCTGGCCTCCTCGGGTCCGCACTCGAACGGCTATTCCCTGATCCGCAAGGTGGTCGAGAAGTCCGGCCTGGCCTGGGGCGACGACGCTCCCTTCGCCAAGGACCAGTCGCTGGCCCAGGCGCTGATGGAGCCGACCCACATCTATGTGAAGCCGGTCCTGCCGCTGATGAAGGCCGACCTGATCAAGGGCGCGGCCCACATCACGGGCGGCGGTTTGATCGAAAACCCGCCGCGCTGCATCGCTGAGGGTCTTGAAGCCAGCTTCGACTGGGACGCCTGGCCCATGCCCGACGTCTTCCAATGGCTGGCCGAGACGGGCGGCATTTCGGACCACGAGATGCGCCGCACCTTCAACTGCGGCGTCGGCTTCATCCTGATCGTCGCGCCCGAGAACGTCGAGCCGGTGCTGGCCGCCCTGCTAAACGCAGGCGAGACGGCGTTTGTCTGCGGGCAGCTTCAGGCGGCGTAAAGCCACCCCATTCCGACAAGACAAAAGCCCCCGGCCAACGCGGCCGGGGGCTTTTTTGTGGTCTGATCCCCTTCATCCCCCCTCATCCCGGCGGACGCCGGGATCCAGTGCTTTGGCTCAGGACGCCGCGCTTGCGGTTCTCATTGGGCCCCAGCCTCCGCCGGGGTGAGCGGAAGAGAGCGTAGTCGCAAAAAAAAGGCCCCGGTCGCACTGACCGGGGCCTTCTTCATTTCAGGCTGTCGCCGGGATCAGCGCAGGCCGCCGTTGACCGTCTCGTCGTAGAATTTCGACAGGTCGACGTGCAGTTGCTCCAGCGCCGGGCGAGCCGTGTACATCATGTGGCCGCCTTCATAGTAGGTGAACTCCAGGTTCCGGCGCAGGTGCGGCTCCAGCATCATCTGAGCCAGATCATACTCCGTGCTGAAGAACGGCGTGGCGGCGTCGTAATAGCCGTTCAGCGCCAGCACCTTCATGTGCGGATTGCGGCGGATGGCGGTGGCCAGGTCGACGGCCGTGTTCGGCGTGGTCTGCGGGCCGCCGACCGGCGGACGGTGGTTCCAGTCCCAGTTGAAGCCCGGCAGGCCGCGCGCCGACTGGCGGTAATCCACATCGGTCCGATAGTTCAGCGTCGTGGCGATATAGTCGCGGAAGATGCCGAAATAGGCGCCGGTGATGGCGCTGCTCGACGGGTCTTCTTCGGGCGAGGCGCCGACGGCGTTGGCGTCGATGCCGGTATAGCGCATGTCCAGACGGCCGATGGTCTGGCGACGGTCGCGCAGCAATTCCTTGCGGAAGGGGCTGAGCTCAAGACGCAGGTTGGCCTGATCCAGCACCGTCGGCGAGATGCCGATCAGGGCGCTCATCTGCTGGGCGATCTGGGCGCGTTCGGCGTCCGAGATCAGGTGTCCCTTCGACAGGGCCGCCGCATAGGGGCCGATGGCGAATTCGCGGGCGCGCTGGACGTGTTCTTCCAGACTGGGCTTGTTCGGGATCTTGTTGTGATACCAGGCCGTCGCCGCGTAGGTCGGCAGCAGGGTGACGAAGTTCTGCGGATAGCCCGGCTGGCGCACGCCGTAGTTCATGATCGACGACAGCAGGACCACGCCGTTCAGCGACATGCCGCGATCTTCCAGCTGGTGCACCAGGGCGCCGGCGCGCAGGGTGCCGTAGCTTTCGCCCAGAACGTATTTCGGGCTGGACCAGCGGTCGAATTTGGTCGTGTAGCGCATGATGGCGCGGGCGAAGGTATCCGCATCCTGATCCACGCCCCAGAAGGCCGAACCCGGCGTCTCGCCCAGCGGACGCGAATAACCGGCGCCGACCATGTCGATGAAGACCAGGTCGGTCTTGTCCAGCAGGGTCATGTCGTTGGGCGCCAGGTTGAACGGCGCAGGGCGCTCCACCACCGGCTCATCGGTCTGGACCCGCATCGGGCCGAAGGCGCCCATGTGCAGCCACACCGTCGGCGAACCCGGCCCGCCGTTGAACATATAGGTGATCGGACGACGGCCGACCGGCTGGCCGTCCAGCGTATAGGCCACATAGAACAGGCTGGCCGTCGGCATGCCTGCATCGTTACGCACCGTCAGCGTGCCCGCCGTCGCCTTGTAGCGCAGGGTGCGGCCGTGGGCGTTGATCGAGTGGCTGGTGGTCACTTCCGATTCATCGGCGGTGGCGCGCGCCCAGTTCTTTTCGATCTGTTCGGCGGTGACGTTGCGCAGGCGATCAGAGGCCGAGCGGACCGGCCCCGAGCCGCCGCTGGACGCGGCTTCCTGAGCCATGGAAACGGCCGGCGCGGCCAACAGGGCCGCGGCGCAGGCGGCGGTCAACAGACGACGCATATAGGATACTCCCCCTTGGATTCCGGACTCCCCGGCGCATGGACGCTAACGCCGCCGTTTCCGAAGAAGCAACGGAGTTTGCGTCAGTTCAACGACAATGGTTCGGCGGCGCTGCGCCCTTCCCCTCGACCCTGCCGTCCCTCTTGCTAAGTCGCCTCCGGGGCCGCATGGCAGTCACGCCATCTTCCACGCGTGAGCCGCCCATGTCCGTCGCCAAAACCCGTGTCGCCGTCCTGATCTCCGGGACCGGCTCGAACATGGTCAGCCTGATCGAGGCAGGACAGGCGCCGGATGCGTCATATGAAGTCGTGCTGGTGGTCTCCAACATCGCAAACGCCGCCGGTCTGGACAAGGCGCGTGCGCTGGGGGTCGAGGCCGTCGCTGTCGAACACGCCTCCTTCGGCAAGGATAGAGAGGCGCACGAACGCGCCGTGGACGCCCTCCTGCGCGAACATGGCGTCGAGGCCGTGGCCCTGGCCGGTTACATGCGCCTGTTGACGCCGTGGCTGGTGCGCGGGTGGGCGGGCCGGATGCTGAACATCCACCCGTCGCTGCTGCCGCTCTATCCCGGCCTGAACACCCACGCCCGCGCCATAGAAGCGGGGGACCATGAGGCGGGCTGCACCGTTCATATCGTCACCGAAGGCGTCGATGAGGGCCCCGTCCTGGGCCAGGCGCGCGTGCCCATTCTGCCCGGCGACACGGCTGAAATTCTCTCCGAGCGCGTCAAGGCGGCGGAACATCAGCTTTACCCCCGAATTCTGATGAATTTTCTGAACGCTCCGAAACCTTAACGATTTTTAATGCGACAGCCGGTCGCAGGCGGGCGCAGTTTGCCGTCAAGCATGAATGCGCCGCCCTGACGGCGCAATCGCGCACGTCTGCACCACTGGGAAAGACCCGATGATGAAAACCCGCCTGATGGGCGCCGCCGCCATGGCCCTCGCCCTCGCCTTCACGGCTCAACCGACCCTTGCTCAATCGAATTTGGCCCAACACGCCCACGCCTCGGCGGCGGCCTCCACCGCGCCCGAGATCAAGCCCTGGGGCTTCGACCTGGATGGCCGCGACCTGACGGTGAAGCCGGGCGACGACTTCAACGCCTACGCCAACGGCGTCTATCTGAAGAACACTGAGATTCCGTCCGACAAGGCCCGCTTCGGTCCGTTCGACGTCCTGTATGAAAATTCGCAGGCCCAGTTGCGCGCCATCATCGAGGCCAGCGCCGCCAATCCGACCAACGCCAACGCCCAGAAAGTCGGCGCCCTGTACGCCAGCTTCATGGACGAGGCCCGCGTCAACCAGCTGGACGCCCAGCCCCTGGCCGCCGACCTGGCCGCCATCCGCGCCGTGACGAACCATAGCGACATGGCCCGCCTGATGGGCGCCAGCCATGAAGGATTCGGCGGCTCCCTGTTCGGCCTGGCGGTGTTTGAGGACCTGCAGGATCCGAACATCAACTCGGCCTATCTGGGTCAGGGCGGGCTAGGCCTGCCGGACCGCGACTATTATCTGAAGCCCGACTTCGCCTCGCAGCGCGAAGCCTATGTCGCCTATATCACGCGCGCCCTGACCGCCGCCGGTTGGGACCATCCGGCACAGGCCGCCGCCGACATCCTGGCCTTCGAGACCAAGGTGGCCGAGAAGCACTGGACCACGGTCGAGCGTCGTCAGATCGACAAGATCTACAACCCGACCCCGGCCGCGCAACTGGCGACCTTCGCACCGGGCTTCGACTGGGCCGCCTTCCTGCAGGCCTCCAAGGTCGAGAACGTCCCGACCCTGGTGCTGATGGAGAACACCGCCATCCCCGGCATCGCCCAGGTGTTCGCTGATGCCCCGATCGAGACGCTGAAAGCCTGGCAGGCCTTCCAGACCGTCGATCAGGCCAGCCCCTATCTGTCCGACGCCTTCGTCGACTCGCGCTTCGAGTTCCGCGGCAAGACCCTGCGCGGCCAACCCGAAAACCGTCCGCGCTGGAATCGCGGCGTGGTTCTGGTCGACGGCCAGCTGGGCGAGGTGCTGGGCCAGGAATATGTCCGCCTGCACTTCCCGGCTTCGTCCAAGACGCAGATGGAGACGCTGGTCGCCAACCTCAGCGCCGCCATGACCGAGCGCCTGAAGGCCCTGGACTGGATGAGCGAGGCCACGCGCGAGCAGGCCCTGCTGAAGATGTCCAAGTTCGGCGTGAAGATCGGCTACCCCGAGAAGTGGCGCGACTATGATGGTCTGGAGCTGAAGGCCGATGACCTCTACGGCAACGTCGAGCGCGCCGCCGCCTTCGACTGGGCCTGGAACCGCGGCAAGATCGGCCAGCCGGTCGATCCGCTGGAGTGGGGCATGACGCCCCAGACGGTGAACGCCTACTACAACCCGCCGCGCAACGAGATCGTCTTCCCCGCCGCGATTCTGCAGGCGCCCTTCTTCGACCCGAACGCCGATCCGGCGGTCAACTACGGCGGCATCGGCGCAGTGATCGGTCACGAGATCACCCACGGCTTCGATGACCAGGGCCGCAAGACCGACGCCAACGGCGTGCTGCGCGACTGGTGGACGCCCGAGGACGCCGCCCGCTTCGAAGAGCGCGCCAAGACGCTCGGCGCCATCTACGCCGCCGAAGAGCCGGTGCCGGGGATGCACATCAACGGCGACCTGACGATGGGCGAAAACATCGCCGATCTGGGCGGGCTGCTGATGGCGCTGGACGCCTATAAGCGCAGCCTGAACGGTCAACCGGCCCCGGTGATCGACGGCCTGACCGGCGAACAGCGCGTCTTCCTGGGCTGGGCCCAGGTGTGGCGCGAGAAGTCGCGTGACGAGGCTCTGAAAGAGCAGCTGACCACCGACCCGCACTCGCCCGGCATGGCGCGCGCCGCCACCCCGCCACGCAACATCGACGCCTGGTACGCCGCCTTCGACGTCACCCCGGATCAGGCGGAATACATCGCCCCTGAGAAGCGCGCCCGCATCTGGTAAGCGGCGCGTCCGGCGACGGACAAAAGGAAAGGGCGTCGGCTTCGCGGCCGACGCCCTTATTCTTATCGCGCGGCGAAAGCCTTACTCGTGCGGCTTTTTCGGCGTGGTGGCGGCGCCGCCGATGGCGCCGATGGCCGCGCCGGCGACCGTCGCGCCGGTATTGCCGCCGATCGCCTGACCGGCGACCGCGCCGCCCAGGGCGCCCGTGGCGGCGCGTTGTTCCGTGGTGGTGCCGCACGCGGCCAGCAGGGCCGTCAGGCCCAGCACCGGGGCAAGCTTCAGCATCGTCTTCATGGCGGTCATCCTTGTTCTTCTTCGAGAGGGACGGCGTGACCGTAAAAACGAAACGGCCCGCCCCCGGTTCCGGGAGCAGGCCGAATTGTCACAAGCCGCGTCGGGTCGAAAAGGCGGAGCCTTTTGACCGCGGCTTACAAAAAGCTTCCCGAAGGGTCGACGATCGCGGCCCCTCAGAAAAGCCCCTTAGCCGACGATGTCGGCGTCCGTGAAGAACTGCTCGATCTCGATCTTGGCGTTGTCCAGCGAGTCCGAACCGTGGACCGAGTTCTCGCCGATCGACAGGGCGAACAGCTTGCGGATGGTGCCTTCGGCGGCGTCGTTCGGGTTGGTGGCGCCCATGACTTCGCGATACTTGGCGACGGCGTTGTCGCCTTCCAGCACCTGGACGACGACCGGCTCGGCGATCATCTGCGACACCAGTTCGCCGTAGAAGGGACGCTCGGCGTGCACTTCGTAGAACTTCTTGGCCTGGGCTTCGGTCAGCTTGACGCGGCGCTGGCCGACGATGCGCAGGCCGGCGCCTTCGATCACGGCGTTGATGGCGCCCGTCAGGTTGCGGCGGGTGGCGTCGGGCTTGATGATCGAGAACGTGCGTTCGGTCATGGGAGTGACTTCTTGTTTGGGAGTTTGAGGGTCGGCGGCTTATAGCGAGCGCCGCACATCTTTCCAATATCCCCGCGCGTAAGCCTTTTTCTTTCCGGTTCCCATGCTGCAGATCAAAAACCTGACCTACAACGCCTGGGGCCGCGAGTTCCTGGACGACGCCTCCGTCAGCCTCCCCCCGGGCTCCAAGGTCGGGCTCGTCGGCCGCAACGGCATCGGCAAATCGACCCTGTTCAAGCTGATCCTGGGCGAGCTGGCCGCCAACGGCGACGAAATCTCCCTGCCCAAGACCGCCCGCATCGGCTCAGTCGATCAGGAACACCCCGCAACGCCCGTCAGCGTGCTGGACACCATTCTGGAAGCCGACATCGAGCGTCACGACCTGCTGACCCGGCTGGAAACCGCCGAACCGGAAGAGATGGGCGAGATCTGGGGCCGCCTGATCGAGATCGACGCCGACAGCGCCCCCGCCCGCGCCTCGGAAATCCTGGTCGGCCTGGGCTTCAGCCAGGACGACATGCTTCGCCCGATGGCCGAGTTCTCGGGCGGCTGGCGGATGCGCGTGGCCCTGGCCGCCGCCCTGTTCGCCGAGCCGGACATGCTGCTGCTGGACGAACCGACCAACTACCTCGATCTGGAAGGCGCCCTGTGGCTGGAGCAGCGGCTGAAGCGTTATCCGCACACGGCCCTGATCATCAGCCACGACCGCGAACTGCTGAACGGCGTCTGCACCCACATCCTGCAACTGTCGAACCGCAAGCTGGACCTCTACACCGGCAACTACGACACCTTCGAAAAGACGCGGGCCGAAAAGCTGCGCCTGATGGAGGCCAACAAGTCCAAGCAGGACGCCGAACGCGCCCACCTGCAGAAGTTCATCGACCGCTTTAAGGCCAAGGCGTCCAAGGCCACCCAGGCCCAGTCGCGCGTCAAGCGGCTGGAGAAGATGCAGCGCATCGAACTGCCGCCCGAAGAGCGCGTCGCCCCCTTCACCCTGCCCTCGCCCGAACGCCCCCTGCCCCCGCCGCTGATCCGGCTGGAAAAGGCCAATGTCGGCTATGAGCCGGGCAAGCCGATCCTGAAGAACCTGAACCTGCGGATGGACCTGGACGACCGCATCGGCCTGCTGGGCGTCAACGGGGCCGGCAAGTCGACCTTCGCCAAGCTGATCGCCAAGGCCCTGACCATCGAGACGGGCGAGTTCCACCGCGACGGCAAGATGCGCGTGGGCTGGTTCCACCAGCACCAGATCGAGGCGATGGACCCGACCGACACGCCGCTGGAGATCATCCGCCGCGCCATGCCGGACGCCTCGGAAAGCAGCCGCCGCAGCCGTCTGGCCCAGTTCGGCCTGCCGTTCGAGAAGCAGGAAACCACCGTCGGCGCCCTGTCCGGCGGCGAGCGCGCGCGCCTGCTGCTGAACCTGGTGGCGATGGATGCGCCGCACATCCTGATCCTCGACGAACCGACCAACCACCTGGACATCGACAGTCGCCGAGCCCTGCTGGACGCGCTGAACGAATATACCGGCGCGGTCATCCTGATCACCCACGACCGCTCGCTGATGGAGCTGGCGGCCGACCGCCTGTGGCTGGCCGCCGACGGCTCGGTGAAGCCGTTCGACGGCGACATGGACGACTATCAGAAGTTCGTCCTCGACCGCGCCAAACAGGCGGGCATGAAGCCCAGCCAGGTCAAGCATGAGGAGGTCGCAGCCGAGGCTCCGGTCCCCGCCGCCGCGCCCAAGGCCGAAAAGAAGAAGGGCCCCTCGCCTTCAACCCTTCGCCATGCGGTGAAGAAGGCCGAGGACCGGATGGCCCAGCTGACCGCCGATCTGGCCCGTCTGGACGACGATTTGGCCAACGCCGCCGTCAGTGATCCGAAGAAGCTGGAAGGCCTGACCCGCGCCCGCGCCAAGGCCCAGACCGATCTGGATCAGGCCGAAGCTGACTGGATCGCCGCCGAGGAAGCCCTGGCCGAGGTGTCGTGATGAGCAAGGCCCCGCCGCCCCTGTTGACCAAGGACGAAATGCAGGAGGCGGCCGCCCGCCTGCAAACCTATCTGCGCGACGAGCTGGAGGTCGAGGTCGGCCGCCTGCCCGCCGAGATGCTGGTCGAGTTCATCGGCCGGGACATCGGCCGCCTGTTCTACAACCGCGGCCTGCGCGATGCCGAAACCGTGGTGCGCCAGAAGGTAGAGGACGTCGCCGACGCCCTCTACGGCCTGGAGCGCTAAGTCCCGCCGCCCTGTTCCCGCTCACCCCGGCAGACGCCGAGATGAGGGAATATTCTAAGGACCTCAGCCGCAGCTGACGCGGGTCACGATTTCCGTCTTCTCGTCATAGGTGAAGGTCACGCGGTTCTCGCGATAGTCCATCGTCGCCGCGCAACTGCTGCACAGGACGCGGAAAATACGCCCGCGTGGCGCATCGGCCGGAATGGTCGAGCGATTGCGGCCGACATACTCCTGATAGTCGCTGGCCTTGCAGGCCACCGGTGTCGCCTCGCCGCCCGGCGCGGTCGTCGCCCCGCCCCCCTGCGTCGGCGCACAGGCCGCCAGAGCCAGGAATCCTGCCGCGGCGGTCAGCGTCAGAAATGACTTCATAACGTCGTCCCTCATGATCATCCGCAGCGGACCTGTTCGATCAGGCCCGTGCGCTGGTTGTAGAAGATGTTGAGCCGATAGGGCGAATAATCCTCGGTGATCGGGCAGGTCGTACAGGCGACCCGACGGTTGACCACATCCACCGGAACGGGGATCTCAGTGCGAGGTTTCCCGATCAGCCACTGAAACTCATCCGCCTTGCACATGGCGGCGCCCGAAGCGTTGCGCACGCCCGGCTCAGACAGATAGGGGCGCTCGGTCGGCGACACGGGCGCGACAGGCGTTGTGGCCGGATAGTTCGGATAGGACGGGGTCCGCGCCGTGTTCGTGGTGTTCGGCGGCGGCGAGGCGCAAGCCGCGACAGCCAATGCGCCTGCAACGGCGATCAGGCCGCCTTTTCCCAGCGCCCCTCGTCCGATTGTTTCCAGTAGGCCAGGTCGGCGCCGTCCGCCTTCAGCGTCCGCCAGCGCCCGCGCGCATGGTTCAGCGCCTGCTCGTCCCGACCGTCGAAGATGATGAAGCAACGTGCGAACTCCTGCGTGGCCCCAAGCTCTGAATCATCGACGATGAACAGCGCCTGAGCGCCGTTCAGATTCTCGCCCGATTCGGACAGAAGCACAGGCTGACGCGCGGCGTGATCGCCGTCGGCTCGTCCGTGAGGCAGGAAGCTGTCGTCGCGATAGGTCCATAACAGCTCGTCGATGTCGTCGAGCCGATGCGAGGTCGCGCCCCGGATCAGGGCGCGCCAGCCCCGCTGAAGCGTGCGCTCCAGCAGGGTCGGCAGCACCTGGTCCAGCGTCGACCGCTCCAGATGGTAGAACCAGATTTCCGGCTTGGCGTCAGACACCCGGCCCTACCTTCCTGAACAGGGGTCAGCCTTCGTAGTGGTCGGCGACCATACGGTCGAGCAGACGCACCCCATAGCCGACGGCGCCGTCCGGCACGGTCGGGTTCTTGGAGTCCTTCACCCAGGCGGTCGAGGCGATGTCGATGTGCGCCCACGGCACGCCGTTGGTGAAGCGCTGCAGGAACAGGGCGGCGGTGATCGAGCCGCCGGCGCGGCCGTTGCCCATGTTCTTCACATCGGCGATCGGGCTGTCGATGTGGCGGTCGTATTCGGCCGGGATCGGCATGCGCCAGGACTTCTCGCCCACCTTCGGACCAGCGTCGGCGATGTTGGCGGCCAGTTCGTCGCTGTTGGTGAAGACGCCCGCATATTCCAGGCCCAGCGAGATGATGATGGCGCCGGTCAGGGTGGCCAGGTCGATCATGAACTTCGGCTTGAAGCGATCCTGCGTGTACCAGAGGGCGTCGGCCAGAACGAGGCGGCCCTCGGCGTCGGTGTTCAGCACTTCGATGGTCTGGCCCGACATGGAGGTGACCACGTCGCCCGGACGCTGGGCGTTTCCGTCCGGCATGTTCTCGACCAGACCCAGAACGCCGACGACGTTCACCTTAGCCTTGCGGCCCGCCAGGGCGTGCATCAGGCCGGCCACGGCGGCGGCGCCGCCCATGTCCCACTTCATCTCTTCCATGCCGTCGGCTGGCTTCAGGCTGATGCCGCCGGTGTCGAAGCAGACGCCCTTGCCGACGAAGGCGATGGGGGCCTCGCCGTCCTTGCCGCCGTTCCACTGAATGACGGCCAGCTGGCTTTCACGCACCGATCCCTGGCCGACGCCGAGCAGCGAGCCCATGCCCAGCTTCTCCATCTCGGCCTCGCCCAGGATTTCGACCTTGGCGCCCAGAGCTTCCAGCTCCTTCACGCGGCGCGCGAACTCGGCCGGGTACAGGATGTTGGCGGGCTCAGAGACCAGATCGCGCGAGAACAGCACGGCGTCGGCCACAGCCGACAGCGGGCCGAAGGCGGCCTCGGCGGCGGCGACGTCAGACGTCACGATACGCACCGTCGTCACCGACGGAATCTTATCGGCCTTCTGCTTGGTCAGGTATTTGGCGAAGCGATAGGCGGCCAGGCGAACGGCGAAACCGGCGCGGGCGGCCAGTTCGGGCGACAGGTGCGACACGTCGATGGTCAGGACTTCGGCGCCCGACAGCTTGGTCGCCTGATAGGCGGCGGCGGCGGCGGTTTCGACCGCCAGATCGTCCTGCTTGTCCTGCGCGCCCGCGCCGACCAGCAGGACGGCGTTCGCGTCGATCCCGGCCGGGGCCGCAACGTTCAGGCTGCTGTTGGACGCGCCGTTGAAGCGGCTGTTCTTCATCGCCTTGGTCAAGGCGCCCGAGGACGCCTGATCCAGCGCCGCGCCGGCGCCTGCGAGGGCTCGTCCTTCATTCACCAGCACGGCGAGAATTTCTGCGACGCCGGTCGAAGCGACGAATTCGATTTTCATGAAACTGACTCCAGACCGGAAAAACCTGTCCCGATCACGCTTGAATTTGCCATGGTCGCGGCGACGGTTTCGTCGGGGCGGCCGGATGTGTATTACATGGCTCGCATCGCCCTGGGCTGCAACACGTTCGCAGCCGATTATACGACCTTTCCGGCCTTATGACCCTGATCCAGAGGTATCTTTTCCGCCAGATCGGCCTGCCCGTCGTGGCGGCGGTCGCGGCGCTGGCCGGCATCGGCCTGCTGAGCCAGAGCCTGGATCAGCTGGAAGTCATCGTCGAGCGCGGACAAAGCGTCTGGGTCATGGTCAAGCTGACCCTTCTGGCCCTGCCGCAGTTGATCGCCGTCATCCTGCCCATCGGCCTGTTCGTCGGCGCCCTGATCGCCCTGACGCGGTTGCAGCGCGAGCAGGAGCTGACCGCCGCCTACGCCGCCGGGGTCAGCCGCTGGGCCCTGATCCGACCCGCCCTGCAGATCGCCCTGATCGTCACCGTCATCGCCCTGCTGGTGAACGTCTTCGTCCAGCCCTGGGCGCAGCGCGAGGGCCGTCGTCAGGCCTTCGCCATCCGCACCGACCTGGCCGCCCTGCTGGTCGAAGAAGGCCAGTTCGTACAGGGGCCCGACGGCCTGACCGTCTATGTCCAGCAGATCGAGCAGAACGGTCTGATGAAGAACCTCTTCGTCTACCTGGACAACGGCAAGACGGTCACCACCTGGGACGCCGAAACCGCCCGCTTCGGCCGCGTCGACGGCCTGCCGGTGCTGACCATGCAGAACGGGTCGATGCAGCGTTATTCCTCGCGCGAGGTGCTGAACCAGCTGTCGTTCGACCAGCAGGTGTTCGATCTGTCGCCTTACGCCCAGACAAGCGAGCGCATCCGCTTCAAGCCGTCGGATCTGTGGCTGACTGACCTGTTCGACCCGACGCCCGCCCTGCTTGAGACCGCCGGAACGCGCGGCGAGCTGGCGGCCGAGGGCCATTCGCGCCTGGCCTCGCCCTTCTACGCCCTGGCGGCGATGGCCTTTGCGCTGGGGGCCATTCTGGGCGGCGCCTTCAGCCGGACAGGCTACACCGGCCGCATCGCCAAGGCGGCGGGCGCCTTCCTGATCCTGCGCGTCATCGGCTACGGCCTGGTCGCGGCCAGCGCCTGGAACGGCGCCCTGAACATCCTGCAATACGTCGTGCCGTTGGCCGCCACGGCCCTGGCCCTGCGCATCCTGTTCCGCGCGCTCAAACCGCGCCGTCGCCGCGCCTTGTCGCCGCTGGCCCGCGTGAAGGCGAGGACCGCATGAAGCTTCGTCTCGGCCGCATCGAACGCTATGTGCTGATCCAGCAGATGAAGTCGCTGGGCGTGGCCTTGGCCGTCATCGCCGCCTTGGTCATGTTGATCGATTTTGTCGAGGTGTCGCGCGGGCTGAACTCCTCGGGCGAGCTGTCCAGCGCGCGGATCTTCGGCCTGGTGCTGATGAAATCGCCCTCGGTCATCCTCCAGCTCCTGCCCTTCGTCTTCCTGTTCGGCACCCTGGGCGCCTTCGTCAGCCTGAACCGGCGCAGCGAACTGATCGCCATGCGGGCGGCGGGCGTGTCGGCCTGGCGCTTCGTCCTGCCCGCGGCGGGCGCCGCCGTGCTGCTGGGCGCGCTGACCGTCACCGTTCTGGGCCCTATGGCCGCAGCGGGCGACGGCGTCTGGCAGCGTGAGCGCGGCCGCATCTCCGGCTCGACGCCCGGAGGCGATTCACGCGAATCCGTCTGGCTGCGGGAAGGCGACGAGAACCGCCAGATGATCATTCGCGGCGGACGGCAGGAACAGGCCACCGGCCGCCTGCTGGACGCGACCTTCTTCATCTACACCACGACCTCGGGCGGCCATCGCGTCTTCACCGAACGGGTTGATGCGGCCACGGCCACCCTGAACGCCGGGCGCTGGCGCCTGACCGACGCCTCGGGCGCGCAGACGGGCCAGCGGGCGGTCCGCTACGCTACCCTCGACCTGCCCTCCAACCTGGCCGACAAGGAAGCGTTCCAGCGCTTCGCCCGGCCGCAGTCCACGCCCTTCTGGTCCCTTCCCAATCAGATTCGCCGCATCGAGGACGCCGGCTTCGCCTCCACCGCCTATCGCCTGCGGTTGCAGCAGTTGCTAGCCACGCCGCTGGTCTTCGGCGCCATGTCGATCCTTGCGGCGGCCTTCTCGCTGCGGCTGATGCGTCTGGGCGATCTGGCGCGGATGACGGTGGCGGCCGTGGTGCTGGGCTTCGCCTTCTTCTTCCTGAACCAGTTCTCCTCGGCCATGGGCTCGGCCGAAGTGGTGCCCCCGGTCATCGCCGCCTGGCTGCCGCCCATATTGACGGCTCTCGCCGCCTTTACCTTGCTGATCTATACCGAAGACGGCTAATCGGGCGGTTTCCGCCCGGCCGGTAATGAGTGGACACCGCATGACCCATCGCCGCCTCCCCCGTATGGGAGCCCTGCGCCTTCGGCTGTTGACCGGCGCGGCGTTGGTCATAGGCGCGCCCCTCTCATCCCTGGCCTTCGCCTCGGCCGCACAGGCCCAGACGGCGCCCGTCCCGGTTCAGGCTCCCGCGCAGCCCGCGCCCCAAACCACGACCGAGGCCGCGCCCGGCGCCGACGGCCTGACGCCCGACGCCGTTTTCGTGGACGCCGATTCCGCTCAGCGTCAGGGCGACGTCATCTCGGCCCACGGCTCGGCCGAGGATCGGGTCATGGCGCGCTTTCAGGACCACAGCCTGCGCGCTCAGGACCTCACCTATGACCTCCAGAACCAGGTCGCCACGGCTTCAGGCGACGCCGAACTGACGGCGCCGGACGGTTCGGTCGTCCACGCCCAGCGGATCGAACTGGATTCCGACCTCAAGGCGGGCGTCGCCGTCGACCTGGCCACTCGGCTGTCCAACGGCTCCAGCCTGATGGCCGCCACCGCCGTTCGTCGCTCCGAGACTGTCAGCGAGCTGAACAACGTCATCTTCACCCCCTGCCCGATCTGCACCGTGGACGGCGCGGCCAAGACGCCCAGCGTCTCCATCCAGGCCTCCAAGGCCGTCCAGAACGAAGAGTTGCGCGCGATTCTGTATCGCGACGTGGTGTTCCGGCTGGGCGGGGTTCCGATCTTCTACCTGCCCGCCTTCTCTCATCCCGACCCGACCGTGGACCGGGCGTCAGGCTTCCTGGTGCCGTGGGGGGATTATCAGGCGGGACGCGGGGTCTCGCTGGAGATTCCCTATCTGCATGTCATCTCGCCCTCTGAAGACGTGCTGGTCAGCCCCCAGTTCAACACAAAGGTCGCCCCGCTGCTGAACCTGCAGTGGCGCAAGCGATTCACCGACGGGATGATCGTCGCGCGCGGCGGCGCCACCTACGGCCGCAGCTTCGGCGACTTTGATCTGGACGGCGACGGCCAGGCGGAAAGCAACGTCCGTTTCGGCGACAAGACGACCCGCAGCTATCTGCTGGCCCACGGCAAGTTCGATCCCGACGGCCCGTGGCGCTGGGGCTTCACGGCCGAACGTGTCTCGGACAAGACCCTGTTCGACCGCTATGACATCCGCGACGCCTATCAGGACAACGGCCTCTACTACGGCGACAGCCGCCGCCTGATCAGCCAGATCTACGCCGAGCGCCAGACCGAGCGGTCCTATCTGTCGGTCGCGGCCTTCACCCTGCAGAGCCTGCGGGTGGCCGAGTTCAACCCGATCACCCCGGCCCTGAACGTCTTTGAAGACGACAACACCCTGCCGCTGGTCGCACCGCTGATCGAGGCGCGCTGGGAGCCTGAAGGCCCCGTGCTGGGCGGTCGCCTGCGCCTGCGCGGCTCGGCCGTGGCGCTGACGCGCGACGCCTATGTCGGCTTCCCGACCCTGGCGCCCGAACTGATTCCCGGCGGGCCGACCGACGGCCTGCCCGGCGTCGACAGCCGCCGCATCACCGGCCAGGCCGAGTGGCGCCGGGTGCTGACCTCGCCCTTCGGCGTGCGGTGGGAGCCTTTCGTGGACCTGCGCGCCGACGTCTATTCAGTCGATGACCTGCCGCCCGCCCTCGGCGTCGAGAACGGGACCTACACGCGCGCCCGCACCAGCGCTGGCATCGACGTCAGCTATCCGCTGTACCGTCCCATCAGCGCCTCGTCCGACCTGATCCTTGAGCCGATGGCCCAGCTGTCGATTTCCAACAAGGCCGACCTGGACCCGCGCATCCCGAACGAAGACAGCCAGATCACCGAGCTGGACCACCTGTCCCTATTCCGCATGGACCGCTTCCCCGGCTACGACCTGCTGGAGGGCGGCCTGCGCTTCACGGCAGGCGCCCGCGCCACCCTGCGCTGGGACGAGGTGCGTTCGGCCAGCCTGTTCATCGGCCGCAGCATGCGCGCCGACGACCAGGACGAATATCTGACGCCGATCCCGGATGATCCGAGCCGCCTCTACGACCCGTCGGGACTGGCCAGCCGGACCTCGGACTGGGTCGTTCAGGGGACTTTCAATCCGTCAGACCGGATGCGCGGCTGGTTCCACGCCACCGTCGACGGCAATGGCGAGATTCGCCGCGCCGAAGCGACGGTCGACGGTCGCTGGGGGCGCCGTAACCTGGCCAGCGTCAGCTACATTGTCGACCGCTCCAATCCGCTGGACGGACCCGAAAACCGCAACTACGAATTCGTCCAGTTGTCGGGTCACCAGTTCGTCTATGGCAACTGGGGCGTGGCGGTGACCGGCATCGCCGATCTGGAACGCGACATCATCACCCGCTCGGAGGTCGGCCTGTTGTTTGACGACGACTGTTTCCGCATCGAGCTGGGCTGGCGTCGCGACAACACCCGCGTGCGCCCCACCGGCCCGGCCGAGGGCGTCTATATCCGTCTTAACCTCGCCACTTTTGGAGGTTCAGGCTATGATCGCGGCAATATGCGGTAGGCATGGCGTGGATTGCGGCTTACGGGGGTGTATCCCCTTGCGCGGCGGTGCGGACAGCATCGCTCACCGGGTCGGGACCGCTTTAGGGAATCAGGACTGACGATGCGTTTGAAGCGTTACTCTATGGGAGCCGCCCTGGCCGCCCTTATGGTCGTGACGGCCGTGGAGCCTTCGTGGGCCCAGACGGCGCCTGCTCAGACAGCGCCTGCTCAGACGGCGCCCGCAGCCGGCGCTCTGAATCCCGCGGCGGAAGAAGCGCCACAGCGCGCGACCGCCGCGCCCCAGTTCCGCATGGCCGACGGCATCATCGCCACGGTCAACGACCGCATCATCACGGGCTTCGACCTGCGCCAGCGTATGCTGGTCGTCATGGCCATGTCCCAGTTGCAGCCGACCGAAGAAAACATCGCCGCGATCCAGCAGCAGGCGCTGAACGACCTTATCGAACAGCACCTTCAGGCGCAGGAAATCGCCAAGTTCGACCAGTTGAGGATCACTGACGACGAGGTCGATCGCGAAATCGCCGACATGGCGCGCCAGGCGGGCGCCAGTCCTGAATCCTTCCTCACCTTCCTGCAGCAGGGCGGCATCGCCCTTCCCGCCTTCCGCGAACAGATCCGCACCGAGGTGGGCTGGCGCGAACTGGTCGGCGGCCGCTTCCGCGACCGCGCCCGCGTCAGCAAGAGCCAGGTCGATCAGGCCATGCGCCAACTGACAGAATCGGCCACCAAGCCCCAGTATCTGGTCGGCGAAATCTACCTTGAAGCGGCTCGTGTCGGCGGGATGCAGGAAGCCATGAGCGGCGCCCGCCAGCTGGTGCAGCAGATGATCCAGGGCGCTCCCTTCATGGCCGTGGCGCGCCAGTTCTCGGCCGCCCCTTCGGCTGCGCGCGGCGGCGACGCCGGCTGGATCGTCCAGGGCACGACCCAGCCCGCCCTGGAATCGGTCATGGACACCCTTGAGGTCGGCCAGCTGTCGAACCCCATTCCCGTCGATGGCGGGGTCTACATCCTTTACATGCGCGACAAGCGCTCGGGCGTCTCGACCAGCATGGTCAAGATGAAGCAGGTCATGATCGAACTGCCCGAGACCGCCGACGAGGCCCAGGTCGCCGCCGCCACCCAGCGTCTGGACGCCCTGCGCGGCCAACTGACGTGCGACAACATCCTGACCCGCGCCCGCTCCGAAACCGGCCTGCTGGGCGCTGATCTGGGCGAAAGCGACGTCGCGGATCTGCTGCCACAGTTCCAGCAGGTCGCCCGCTCGGCCGAGGTCGGCTCCATCAGCACCGCAGTGCGCACCCCGCTGGGCGTCCATCTGCTGGCCGTCTGCGACCGTCGCCTGGGCGGCCCCGAGGCTCCCTCGGCGCAACAGGTCGAAAGCCGCCTGCAGAACCAGAACTACGCCATGCTGGGCCGCCGCTACCTGCGCGATCTGCGCGAAGACGCCCTGATCGAAATCAAGCAATGACGATGCTCCGGCCGCTCATCGTCACGATGGGCGACCCCGCCGGGGTCGGGCCGGAGATCATCGCCCGCGCCTGGTCGGTGCTGTCGTCGCCGCCCGGCCCGCTGGCTCCGATCACGCCCTTCGTCGTGGTCGGCGACGCGGAGACGATGAAAGCGCAGGGCCAGCCGGTCGAGGCCGTGCTCAGCCCGTCAGACGCAGCTTCCGTCTTCGGCCGCGCCATCCCTGTTCTGCACCATCCGGCGCCCGCGCCCGTCACCCCCGGCCAGCCCGACCCCGCCAACGCCGTCGCCGTGGCCGACTGGATCGAGCGCGGCGTCGATCTGGTGCTGTCGGGCGAAGGCTGCGGTCTGGTGACGGCGCCCATCGCCAAGGCGCCCATGTACGCCTCCGGCTTCCGCTTTCCCGGCCACACCGAGTTCATCGCCGAACTGACCGCCGACATCCCCTTCAGCGGCACGCGCGGCCCTGTAATGATGCTGACGGCGAAAGATCTGCGCGCCTGCCTCGTCACCATCCATGTGCCGATCGACCAGTTGCCTGAACTGGTGACAGGCGAACGCGTCGCCCGCGTCGCCCGCGTAGTCCACGAATCGATGAAGCGCGACTTCGGCATCGCCTCCCCGCGTCTGGCGATGGCCGCCCTCAATCCGCACGCAGGCGAAGGCGGCGCCATCGGCCTGCAGGAGGTGACGGTGCTGCGTCCCGCCGCCGAGGCTCTGCGGGCCGAGGGGCTGAACATCACCGATCCCCTGCCCGCCGACACCCTGTTCCACGAAGAGGCGCGGGCGCGCTACGACGCCGTGGTTTGCCTCTATCACGATCAGGCGCTGATCCCGGTGAAGACGCTGGACTTCTGGGGCGGGGTCAACGCCACCCTCGGCCTGCCCATCGTCCGCACCTCGCCCGATCACGGCACCGGCTTCGACATCGCCGGCAAGGGCGTGGCTCGCGCCGACAGCTTCATCGCCGCCGTCCGCCTGGCTTCGGAGATGGCGTCCGCCCGCGCGGCGCGCTAACAGGCTTCGTGACCGATCATCTGCCCTCCCTGCGTGAAACGCTCGACGCCCACGGCCTGTCGGCCAAGAAGAGCTTCGGCCAGCACTTCCTGCTGGACCTGAACGTCACGCGGAAGATCGTCCGCTACGCCGGGCCGTTCGACGGCCGCGCCGTCATCGAGGTCGGCCCTGGCCCCGGCGGCCTGACCCGCGCCCTGCTGGAAAGCGATGCGGGCAAGGTGGTGCTGGTCGAGAAGGATCCCCGCTTCATCCCCCTGCTGTCCGAACTGGACGACGGCTCGGGCCGCCTGACCATCGTCGAAGCCGACGCCCTGAAGGTGAAGGAAGCCGACCTGGCCGAGGGACCGGCGCATCTGGTCTCCAACCTGCCTTACAACGTCGGCACTCCGCTGCTGATCAAATGGCTGACGGGGCCGTGGAGCCCTTGCGCCCTCACCCTGATGTTCCAGAAGGAGGTCGCCGAGCGCGTGGTGGCCCAGCCGGGCGAGGACGCCTATGGCCGTCTGGCCGTCATCAGTCAGGCCGTGGCCGAGGCGCGCATCGTCATGCACCTGCCCGCCGCCGCCTTCACCCCGCCGCCCAAGGTGGCCTCGGCCGTGGTGCATCTGGTACCCTTGGCCGAGCGCCCCGCCCCCGACCGCCTGAAGCGGCTGGAACGGGTTACGGCGGCCGCCTTCGGCCAGCGTCGCAAGATGCTGCGCTCCAGCCTGAAACAACTCGGCGGCGCCGCCCTGTGCGAAGCCGCTGGAATCGAACCCGACGCCCGCGCCGAAACCATCGACGTGGCGGGCTTCCTCAGATTGGCCGACGCTCTGACATGACAGTAGAAATCGAACCCTTCCGCGCCATCGCCATCAGCCGCATCGCCCATGAGATGAAGGCGCAAGGCCAGTCGGTCATCCATATGGAGTTCGGCCAGCCCTCGACCGGGGCCCCTGCGCCCGCCCTGGCCGAGGCGCACCGCGTGATCGACGCCGAGGCTGGCGGCTATTGGGAAAGCCCCCTGCTGCGCGCCCGCGTGGCCAAGCTGTACAAGGACCGCTACGGCGTCGTCATAGATCCCGAGCGCGTCATCATGACGGCCGGCGCCTCGCCCGCTCTGGTGGTGGCGCTGAACATGCGCTTCGCCCCCGGCGACCGCGTCGCCATCGCCCGCCCCGGCTACGTCGCCTATCGCAACACGATGAAGGCCCTGCACATCGTCCCGCAGGAGATCGACTGCGGCGCCGACGTGCGCTTCCAGCTGACGGCTCAGGCCCTGCGCGACCTGGACCCGGCGCCCCAGGGCGTCATCGTCGCCAGCCCGGCCAACCCGACCGGCACCGTCATCGCCGAGGACGAGCTGAAGGCCATCGTCGAGGCCTGCCGCGAGCGCAACATCAGCATCATCTCCGACGAGATCTATCACGGCATCACCTACGGCCACGACACGCCTTGCATGCTGCAGTTCGACGACAAGGCCATGATCGTCAACAGCTTCTCCAAATACTGGAGCATGGCGGGCTGGCGCCTCGGCTGGCTGATCCTGCCGGAAGAAGAGGTCCAGCAGGCCCGCGCGCGCATGGGCAACATGTTCCTGACGCCGCCGACGCTCAGCCAGTTCGCAGGTCTGGCCGCCATGGACTGCGAAGACGAGCTGGAAGCCAACATCGACGTCTATCGCGCCAATCGCGAGCTGATGCTGAAGGCGCTACCCGCCATGGGCCTGCGCTCGATCGCCCCGCCGGACGGCGCCTTCTACATCTATGCGGACATCGGCCACCTGACCAACGACAGCATGGCCTTCTGCGAGAAGCTGGTGCGCGAGACGGGCGTGGCCACGGCGCCGGGCGTCGACTTCGATCCGGTCAACGGCCACCGCTTCATCCGCTTCAGCTTCGCCGTCTCGACGCCCGAGATCGAGGACGCGCTCAGCCGCCTTAAGCCCTTCTTCGCCGCCCGCACCGAAGAGACCCAGGAACAGCAGACCGCGTAAGCGCGTTCGACAAGCCCCGGAACCTTCGGAGCTTTCATGTCGAAATCGCGCCTCGCCGCCTCTGCCCTGCCCTTCATCGCGGCCGCCCTGACGGCCTGCGGCTCTCCGGCCGAAACGTCCAGGCCGGAGCAGCCCCCGGCCGCCGCCCAGCCCACCGCGCCCGCCGCTCTGACGCGTGAGGCCGTCGAAAGCGCCGTATTCGAAACCGCCCCCGCTCCCGTCGAGGGCCAGCCCGCGCGGCCGGACGCGGCCACGGCGCGCGCGCAGATCCTGCTGGACCGCGCCAACTTCTCGCCCGGCGTCATCGACGGCCTGGGCGGGGACAACACGCGTCAGGCCATCGCCGCCTTCGAAAAAGCCGCCGGCCTGCCGCAGGACGGGGTGCTGGACGCCGAGGTCTTCCGCCGCTTGACCTCAGGCGACGACGGCCGCGTCCTGACCGACTACACGATCACCGCCGCCGACCTCAGCGGCCCCTTCATCGGCCAGGTTCCGGCCAGTCTGGCGGACATGGCCAAGCTGAAGACGGTCGGCTACGCCACGCCGCTGGAGATGCTGGCCGAGAAGTTCCACATGACCGAAGGCCTGCTGCAGGCGCTCAACCCCGGCGTCGACTTCGGCAAGGCGGGTCAGACCATCATCGTGGCCGCCGTCGCCCAGACCGACCTCGCGGCCGAGGTGGCCCATATTGTCGTGGACAAGGCCGAACGCTCGGTGCGGGTCTATGACGCCTCGGACAAGCTCCTGGCCTTCTATCCGGCCACCATCGGCAGTTCGGCCCGCCCGGCGCCCTCGGGCGAGCTGTCGGTCGTCGGCGTCGCGCCCGAGCCGAACTACACCTACGATCCGGACCGGGTCAGCTATGACCGGGGCGACCGCAAGGTCATCGTGCCGCCGGGGCCGAACAATCCGGTCGGCTCAGTCTGGATCGACCTGTCGCGCGACACCTACGGCATCCACGGCACGCCCGACCCGTCCAAGGTCGGCAAGACCTTCTCCAGCGGCTGCGTGCGCCTGACCAACTGGGACGCCGAACAACTGGCCTCCAAGGTCAAGCCCGGCGTGCGCGTAACCTTCCGCTAGGCGGCGTAAAGCTCCGCCGCCGTCCGTCCCGGCACGTCCAGTTGCGTCAGCGGCAACGGCGGCGGGTCCAGCCTCACGCCCAAGGCCTGATAGGTCGCCGCGCTTGAGAAACCGTAGGGCTCGGCGTCTTCATTGCTGAAGGCGTACCAGACAGCGCTGACCCGCGTCATCACGGCCGCCGCCAGGCACATGGGGCACGGGTGCCCGCTGGCGTAGAGGACCGCGCCCGATAGATCGACGCCGCCCAGCGCCGGTCCCGCCTGACGCAGGGCTTCCATTTCGGCGTGTGAACTGGGGTCGTTCGTCGCCAGCATCCGGTTGACGCCGCTGGCGACCAGCGAGCCGCCCTTGACCAGCACCGCCCCGAACGGCCGACCGCCCGCCTTGACGTTGTCCAGCGCCAGGTCGATCGCCTGAGCCAGCCAGCGGCGGTGTTCGGCCTCGCTCATGCGCGTCAGACCACTTCCTTCAACAGGGCGGCCTTATAACCGTCGACCCACAGGTTGCGGCGACGGCAGCTGCGCTCAGCGTGATAGATGTGCGCCAGTTCGGCATAGGACCTATCAAAGTCCTCATTGACCAGCACATAGTCGAACTCGTCGCAGTGCTCGATTTCGCCCTTGGCGTTGGCGACCCGGCGCTCGATCACATCCTCGGCGTCCTGAGAACGCGTCACCAGACGGCGGCGCAGTTCCTCAAGGCTGGGCGGCAGGATGAAAACCCGCACGGCGTCGCCGGGGCATTTGGCGGCCACGTCGCGGGCGCCCTGCCAGTCGATGTCGAACAGGACGTCGCGCCCCTCGGCCAGCGCCCTTTCGACCGGGGCGGCCGGGCTGCCGTAGCGGTTGCCGTGCACATCGGCCCATTCCAGGAAGGCGTCGGCGTCGATCAGGCGCTGGAATTCCTCAACCGAAACGAAGTTGTAGTCGCGCCCGTCCACCTCCCCCGGACGGATGTCGCGCGTTGTCATGGAGACCGACAGCTCCAGCCCCTTGTGATCGGCCATCAGGCGGCGGCACAGCGAGGTCTTTCCGGCCCCCGACGGACTGGCCACGATCAGCAGGACGCCACGGCGGGGGGTGCGGTTATTCGACATTCTGAACTTGTTCTCGAAGCTGCTCGATGACGGCCTTCAACTCCAGGCCGATTCCGGTGAGGGCGGTCGTAGCGGATTTCGAACAGAGGGTGTTCGCCTCGCGCATGAATTCCTGCATCAGGAAGTCGAGTTTTCGACCGGCGGGGGGTTGCTGCAACAGTGCGCGGGCCGAGGCGACGTGGGCCGTCAGCCGGTCCAGCTCCTCGCGCACATCGGCCTTGGTCGCCAGCGCCGCAGCCTCAAGGAAGACGCGCTCGTCCAGGCCGGGTGCATCGGGCGCCAGTTCGCTGATGCGGCGCGTGAAGCGGTCGCGGATGGCCTCGACCTGAGCCGACGCCTCTAGTTCGGCGCGCGCGACCAGAGCCTCGATGGTCCCGACGAAGTCGTGGATCACCGGCGTCAGTTGCTCACCCTCGCGCTGACGCGACGCCTTCAGCGCATCCAGCGCCTGTTCGACCGTGGCGGCCATGGCGGCCTCAAGGGCGGCGCGACCTTCGGCGTCCTCGTCCTCTTCGGCGACCTCGATGACGCCGCGCAGGGCCAGAAGGCCGTCGGCCGAGGGCGGGGTCGCTCCTTCCTCCGCCAACTGGTTCGCCAGCCGCAGATAGGTCGCCAGCACCGCCTCATTAACGCGCGGCGCGGGCTCGGTTCCCTCGGCGCGTTTAGCCTGAAGGCCCAGCGTCACCTGCCCGCGGTTCAGCCGCGCCTGAGCCGCGGCCTTGGCCAGCCGTTCCAGATTATCGAAGCCGTGCGGGCCGCGAAAACGCATCTCCAGCGACCGGCCGTTGACCGAGCGCGCCTCGACCGTCCAGGTCCAGCCGTCCAGCGTCCCGTCGGCCCGGCCGAAGCCCGTCATGCCCGAGATCTCGCTCGAAATAGAGTTGCTCATCGTCCAGCCTCCGTCGGCACGCGAATGACCTTGGCGCCCGGCGGAATGGCGATGGCCGGGCCTGCGGCTTCATCCGTCATCGGCGCAGGCGACGTCTCCGGCGCGGTTTCGCCCGCCGCCAGACCGGCCTTGCGGCGCTCGATCTCGCGCCAGCGGGCCACGTTCAGCAGATGTTCCTGATAGGTGCGGGCGAAGACGTGGCCGCCCGTGCCGTCGGCGACGAAGAAGACGTATTCCGAACGCGGCGGGTTCAGCACGGCCTTGATCGCCTCTTCGCCCGGATTGGCGATGGGCGTCGGCGGCAGACCGTCGATCAGATAGGTGTTCCACGGCGTCGGCTTGCGCAACTCCGACAGCAGGATGCCGCGCCCCAGCGGCCGCCCCTTGGTCACGCCGTACACGATGGTCGGGTCGCTCTCCAGCCGCATCCCCAGACGCAGGCGGTTGGTGAAGACGGCCGCCACCTCGGGCCGTTCGGAGGCGATGCCCGTTTCCTTCTCGACGATGGAGGCCAGGACGACCGCCTCTTCCGGCGTCGTGACGACCGTGGCGGGCGAGCGGGCGGCCCACAGCGTCTCCAGCTTGGTCTTGGCCGCGCGCTGCATCCGGGCGACGACGGCGGCGCGGGTTTCGCCGCGCGTGACCTCATAGGTTTCCGGCCACAGGCTGCCCTCGGGCGGAACCTCGACCTCCCCGATCAGGACCGGCTGTTTCATGAGGATGTCGACCGCCTGGGCGCTGGACCAGCCCTCGGGCAGGGTCACGTAGTGGCGAACCGACTTGCCGTCGACCAGCAGGCCCACCACCGTCGCCAGAGAGGCGCCCGACGGCACCTCATATTCGCCCGCGCGGATCTTGCGGTCGGCGCCGGTCAGGCTGATCGCCGCGCGGAACAGGTCGGTCGAGCGGATCACCCCCGCCGATTTCAGATTGGCCGCAATGGCCGGAACGCCCGCCCCGGACGGCAGGGTGACGATGGTCGCCTCCCCTTCCGCCGCCCTCGGTCCCGGCCCCCAGTAGACGGCCCAGAACGCCACCAGCGCGGCGACCAGAAACAGACCCAGCGTCCCGGCGGCGGTGATCAGCCCGACGCCCAACCCTATCTTGGGACCGCCCTTTGCGCCTCCGCCCCCGCTTCCCTTTTTCGGAACGCGCGACTTGGGAATGCGAACCTTGGGGGTGCGGCGGGACGGAGCCTTGGCCAAGTCAGTCGACCTTCTTGAAGATCACAGAGGCGTTTGTGCCGCCGAAACCGAAGCTGTTGGACATGGCGACATCGATCTTCCTGGCCTTGCCCTTGTGCGGAACCAGGTCGATCGGCGTCTCCATCTCCGGGTCGTCCAGATTGATGGTCGGCGGCGCCATCTGATCGCGGATGGCCAGGACCGAGAAGACGCTCTCGATCGCCCCGGCGGCGCCCAGCAGGTGGCCCGTCATCGACTTCGTGGACGACACGGCCAGGTCCCTGGCGTGGTCGCCGACCAGCCGCTCGACCGCCTTCAGCTCGATCCAGTCGGCCATGGTCGAGGTGCCGTGGGCGTTGACGTAGTCCAGGTCGGACGGCTGCATGCCGGCGCGCTTCAGCGCCGCCTTCATGGCCCGCAGGCCGCCGTCGCCGTCTTCCGACGGAGCGGTGATGTGATAGGCGTCGCCGCTCATGCCGTAGCCGACGACCTCGGCGTAGATCTTGGCGCCGCGCGCCTTAGCGTGTTCGTACTCCTCCAGCACCATGATCCCGGCTCCTTCGCCCATGACGAAGCCCGCATGGCCGCGATCATAGGGACGTGAAGCCTTCTCCGGCGTGTCGTTATAGGCGGTGCACAGCGCCTTGCAGGCCAGGAAGCCCGCGATGCCGATCGGCACGACCGAGCTTTCGGCGCCGCCCGCCACCATGACGTCCGCGTCGCCAAGGGCGATCATCCGGGCCGCGTCGCCGATGGCGTGGGCGCCGGTGGCGCAGGCGGTGACGACCGAGTGGTTCGGACCCTTCAGGCCGTGGCGGATCGAAATCTGGCCCGACGCCAGATTGATCAGGGCCGAGGGGATGAAGAAGGGGCTGACGCGGCGGACGCCCTGTTCCTTCAGGATGATGGCCGTGTCCGCGATGGGGCCCAGGCCGCCGATGCCCGAACCGACCATGACGCCAGTCGCTTCCTTGTCGTCTTCCGTTTCGGGCTTCCAGTTCGCATCGGCCAACGCCTCGTCCGCCGCTGCGATGGCGTACAGGATGAAGTCGTCGACGCGCTTGCGGTCCTTGGCGGACATGACCTGGTCAGGATCAAAGACGCCGGGCTGGTCCGCCTCGCCGCCGCCGCGCCCGTCGACGCTGGGCACTTCGCCCGCGATGGTGCAGCCGTAGCCCTCGGTGTCGAAGGCGGTGATCGGACGGATGCCCGAGCGGCCTTCCAGAATGCCCTTCCAGACGTGCTCGACGCCCGTGCCCAGAGGCGTAACCAGGCCGAGGCCCGTGATGACGACGCGGCGCATGGTTCGCGCTCCTTCTTGGTCAGAATCGTAACCAGAAACACTAATGGCCGCCGGACGGTCCCGCTAGGGGTCCGTCACGGCGGCCATCAGCTGGTAAGTGCGACGAATCGCAGCCGGATCAGGCGGCCAGCTTCTCGTCGATGAACTTCACCGCGTCGCCGACGGTCTGGATGTGCTCAGCCGCGTCATCCGGGATTTCGACGTCGAATTCTTCTTCGAAGGCCATGACCAGTTCGACGTTGTCGAGCGAGTCAGCGCCCAGGTCGTCGATGAAGGAAGCCTTCTCGGTGACCTTGTCCGGATCGGCGTCCAGGTGGTCGATCACGATCTTGCGGACGCGTTCGAGGGTGTCGGACATGAGTGTCTCTCTTGCCTGTTTGAAATCGCCGTGATGGCGGGTCGTGGGTTGTTTCGCCGTGTCACGGCTGCCTGCCGGGATCAAGCCTCAATGAGACTCACCCCCGAAAGACGTCCGTGCCCTTTAGCACAGGGTGCGGAAGTGGAAATAGTCTGTTGCGCGTCGTGATGACACTTCACGCTTCGATCAAATCATCGCCATGCCGCCGTTAACGTGCAGCGTCTGGCCGGTGACATAGGCCGCTTCATCCGACGACAGATAGACGGCGGCCGAGGCGATTTCGTCGCCCGCGCCCAGACGTCCGGCCGGAATCTTGGTCAGGATGGCCTCGCGCTGCTGGTCGTTCAGCACGTCGGTCATCGGCGAGGCGATGAAGCCCGGCGCGATGCAGTTGACCGTGATCCCGCGCGAGCCGACTTCCTGGGCCAGCGACTTGGAGAAGCCGATCATCCCGGCCTTGGAGGCGGAATAGTTGGTCTGACCGGGGTTGCCGGTGACGCCGACCACCGAGGTGATGCCGATGATGCGGCCCGAACGGCGCTTCATCATCCCCTTCACCGCCGCGCGGGTCAGGCGGAAATAGCTCTCGAGGTTGATCTGGATGACGGACTGGAAGTCCTCGTCCTTCATCCGCATCAGCAGGCCGTCCTTGGTGATGCCCGCGTTGGCGACCAGGATGTCCAGCGGCGCGCCCGCCGCTTCCTCCGCGCGCGCAACCAGACCGTCGACCGAGTCCGCGTCCGACAGGTTGGCGGCGGCGAAATGCGCTCGCTCGCCCAGTTCCTTGGCCAGATCGGCCAGAACGGCTTCACGCGTGCCGGACAGAACGACAGTGGCGCCTTGCGCGTGCAGGGCGCGGGCGATGGCGCCGCCGATGCCGCCGGTGGCGCCGGTCACGAGGGCGGTCTTTCCCGAAAGATTGAACATTGAAATCTCCGCTCATCCCCGCGGAGGCGGGGACCTAGGCTTTAGCTTCAAGCGCCGCATCTCGTTCCCAAAGAACTGGGTCCCCGCCTCCGCGGGGATGAGCGGCTTCAGATGGTTTTCGCGAAGGCTTCCAGCTCTTCCGCCGTATTCAACGCCAGGGCCTCGGCGTCGGGAGCGATCCGCTTGGCCATGCCGGTCAGCACCTTGCCCGAGCCGACCTCGACGAAGCGGGTCACGCCGCCTTCAGTCGCCATCCACTCCATGCTCTCGCGCCAGCGCACGCGGCCCGTCACCTGCTCGACCAGCAGGCGACGGATGACCTCGGCGTCGGTTTCCGGGCGGGCGGTGACGTTGGCGACCACCGGCACGACCGGCGCGATGATCTTAGCGTCAGCCAGAGCGGCGGCCATTTCATCGGCGGCGGGCTGCATCAGAGGGCAATGGAAAGGCGCCGAAACATTCAGCGGAATGGCGCGCGCGCCCAGCTCCTTGGCCTTCTCGATGGCCAGATCCACAGCGGCCTTGTCGCCCGAGATGACGACATTGCCCTTGTTGTTGTCGTTGGCGACGACGCAGACGCCCGCCGCCGAACCGGCCTTGGCGGCTTCTTCAGCCAGCGCCAGATCGGTCTTGGGCCCGATCAACGAGGCCATCGCGCCCTTGCCCACCGGCACGGCGCGCTGCATGGCCTGACCGCGCAACTTCAGCAGACGGGCGGTGTCAGAGAGGCTGATCGCGCCTGCCGCCGCCAGGGCCGAATATTCGCCCAGCGAGTGACCGGCGACAAAGGCCGCCCGCGTCACATCGACGCCGAACTCGACCTTCAACACCCGCGCTGTGGCGACCGAGACGGCCATCAGGGCCGGCTGGGCGTTCTCGGTCAGGGTCAGCTGATCTTCCGGCCCTTCGCGCATCAAGGCGAACAGCTTCTGGTTCAGGGCGTCGTCCACCTCGGCGAAGACCTCGCGCGCGCTGGCGAAGGCGTCCGACAGGGCCACGCCCATGCCCACCGACTGGCTGCCCTGACCGGGAAAGAGAAGCGCGAGGCTCATCCGGGATCGTCCGTCATCCGTTGAATCAAGCCGCGAGGGGTAGGCGAATCCCTCCCCTACGGCAAGAACCCCAGCGCTTTCGCGCCTCCGCTCATCCCGGCGGACGCCGGGACCCAGTCCTTTGGCTTCAAGGCGGCGCGGCTGACAGGACAGACCTCAGATTGGCGCTCTCACTGGGTCCCGGCGTCCGCCGGGATGAGCGGATATTTAGCCCTCAGTCCTTCCCGCGCGCCGTGCAGGGTCGGTCGTCCGGTCCCGCCGCGCCGTTGCAGCGACGCTGGGCCATCAACGTCTCTTCCGTTTCGACCAGACGCTTCGTCCCGTCCGCCTGCCGCTCCAGCGTGAAGGCGTCATACAGCCCGCCCGTCGCTGTGAAGGCGCGGAACGACAGACGATCCGCCTCGACATCGATCAGTTGATACAGCTCGGTGTTCTCGGCCGCGCGCACCGGCTGTGTGTCGGCCCGGTCGTTCAGCCCGTACATCTTCGACCCCGTGACCGAGACCACATAGACCGGCCCCTGCGGGCGGCCCGCCGCGCTGTCGGCGCGCGAGGCCACGGCCCCGGCCGGGTTGGAGACGCGGCCGTAGCAATGGTCGTGCCCCTGCAGCACCAGATCGATGTTGCGGGCGTCGAAGATCGGCTTCCAGGCGGCCTTCAGCTCCTCGGTGTCCTCGGGCCGGGCGCAGGTGTAGATCGGCTGGTGGAACAGGGCGACGTTCCAGCGCGCCGAGCTATCGGCCAGCACACGATCCAGCCAGCGCGTCTGGCTTTCCCCGGCGCCCAGATCGATCGCCGCCGTGCCGTCCAGCACGATGAAGCGCACGCCCTGATAGTCGACATAATAGCTGGTCGCCTTCACCCCCTCGGCGCCATTGTCCGGCAGGGCGAACTGCAGCGGCCAGTGCGGGCCCAGAACGCGCGATTCCTCGCCATTCGGCAGCACATGATCAACGTACTCATGGTTGCCGCTGGCGGGCAGTTGCGGCGTCATGGCGAAGGCGCGGCCGCCCGCCTCGGTCCATTCGCCCCATTCGTCGTCGTGAACCTTTTCCTCGCGCTGCGCCACCAGATCACCCGCGTGAACGACCAGCGCCGCCGGTCCCGCCTCCTTGAAGGCCGAGCGGATCACGCGCGAGCCGATCTCCAGAATGTCGTTCTGGGTGTCGCCCAGATAGATAAAGCGGAACGGCGCGAACTCAGCCTTCGCCGTGCGGAATGGCAGCCACTCGCTCCAGCCGTCGGCGGCGCGCACGCGATAGACATAGCGCGTGTCCGGTTTCAGCCCGTCAAAGCGCGCCTGATGATAGAGGGCGCGGCCGTTCTCATTCTCGATCGGCGCCGTGGTCCCGGCCACGGTGCGGGCGGCGAAGGCCAGCAGCGGGCCGTCGATCTCCTCGGCGATCTGGGCCTCTGCGGCGGTCTGGCGCACATCGGTGCGCCAGGCGACGGCGGCGCCGCGCGCAGCGTCGGCGGCGGGGCTCAGCACAATGCGGTCGGCCCACCCCTTGGCCGCCCAGCGCCCGTTCGGCGCGTGCAGCGGCGCAGGCTTCGTCGCCTCCGCCAGCACCATGGAGGGCGCAGCGGACAGCAGGGCGGCAGCAGCCAAGGACGCGACCTTGCAGGCGACGGACAGCTTCATGTTGGATGTATCCCCGAACCGATATGATCCCTGTTATGGATTAACGGGCCAGTGCGACGGTTCGCCGGGGGTTTTGTGAAACTCCTGCGAGGAATGCGCCGCGCACGATGCGATGGGGCCCCTGCCCGCGCCCTGCCTTGCCCTGACAGGCTTTTTCCCGTATAGGCGCGCCCTTTCCAGGGCTTCGGTCCTGCTGCGGAACGTCAAAGGGCCGGGAAACTCCCGTCCGCCGCATCAGGAGCCATCGTGGACGAACTCACCCGGTTCGTTCGCGCCGATGTCCGCCAAGGGAGAATACCGCATGGCTCTTTACGAGCACACGGTCATGACGCGCCAGGATATCTCGGCGCAACAGGCCGAAGCGCTGAACGACACCATCAAGGCTCTGATCGAAGAAGGCGGCGGCTCCGTCGCCAAGATCGAGTACTGGGGTCTGCGCAACCTGACCTACCGGGTCAAGAAGAACCGCAAGGCTCATTATTCGCTGATGGCCGTCGACTGCCCGCCGGCCGCCATGGCCGAAGTCGAGCGCCAGCTGTCGATCAACGAAGACGTGCTGCGCTGGCTGACCATCCGCGTCGAGGAACTCGACCTGGAACTGTCGCCCCTGCTGGCCCGCCGCGAACGCGAGCGTGACCGCAGCGCCCCGCGCGGCGAAGACGCCGCGGCTTCGGAATAAGGAACCGGATCATGACCGATACGACTGCCCCCATCCCGGGCGCTCCGGCCGGCTCCGGCCCGGCCCGTCGCCCCTTCTATCGTCGCCGCAAGGTGTGCCCGTTCTCGGGCGCCAACGCGCCGAAGATCGACTACAAGGACGTGAAGCTGCTGCAGCGTTACGTTTCCGAACGCGGCAAGATCGTGCCTTCGCGCATCACCGCCGTTTCCGCCAAGAAGCAACGCGAACTGGCCAAGGCCATCAAGCGCGCCCGCTACCTGGCCCTCCTGCCGTACGTGGTGAAGTAAGATGAAGGTCGTTCTGCTGGAACGCGTCGAGAACCTCGGCGCCATCGGCGACGTCGTCACCGTCAAGGACGGCTTCGCCCGTAACTTCCTCCTGCCGCGCGACAAGGCGCGTCGGGCCACGGAAGCCAACCTGAAGGCCTTCGAAATCGAACGCGCCGCCATCGAGCAGCGCAACGAGAAGAACAAGGCCGAGTCGCAGAAGATCGCCGACAAGATCGACGGTCAGAGCTACATCATGATCCGTCAGGCCGGTGAAACCGGCCAGCTGTACGGCTCGGTCGCCGGCCGCGACGTCGCTGAGGCCGTTCGCGCCGAAGGCGGCAAGGTCGAGCGCTCGCAGGTTGTGCTGAACACGGCGATCAAGACGCTTGGCGTCCACGAGGTGCTGGTCCGCCTGCACCCCGAGGTCTCGGCCACGGTCAAGATCAACATCGCCCGTTCGGCTGACGAAGCCGAGCGTCAGGCCAAGGGCGAGGACGTGATCCGCAGCCAGTTCGACGACGAGCGTCAAGCTGCTGATCAGGCCGCTCAGGAGCTGCTGGAAGGCGGCGCCGGCCAACAGGAAGGCTTCGGCGACGAAGCCTGATCCTGTCGCTTCGGCGAGATGATCCAGGGGCGCTTCCGCAGGAAGCGCCCCTTTTTCTTTGCCCGGCCCCCTGCCTGCGACAGGACGAAACCGTCGCCTACCCTTAGCTTTTCTAACTGACCTTTGAAGTAATCTCGATACCCGACGCCGTCTTCGCGCCGCAGTATCGCCGCGTCTCGTCACATTCGACGCGCCGGAGCCGCCATGTCTTCAGTCCAGTCCCGCCCGACGTGGGAGCCGCGTTCGCAGGCCGCTCCCTGTCGCGATTGTGACTGATTTCGGCCCTCGGAAACTTCTCGTTAGCCTTACCGACGCAGGCTTGGACCGTCGCGCTTTCAGTATGCGGCGCTTTCCCCGCGTCCAACCAGAAAAGCTGATCTCTCCCATGCCCATCGTTTCGTTCCGCCGCCCCGCCCTGCTGGCCGCCGCGTCCGGCGCCGCCCTCCTGATCGCCGGCGCCGCCCAGGCCCAGAGCACGCCCGACAACGCCACCTCAGTGGACGACATCGTCGTCACCGGCACCCGCGCTCCGGCCCGTTCACGCCTCGACACCCTGGCGCCGGTCGATGTGGTGACGGCCGAGACCCTGCAGAACCGCGGCACGACCGAGTTCGCCGCCGCCCTGGCCCAGACCGTGCCGTCGCTGACCTTCGCCCGTCCGACCGTGGTCGACGGCACCGACTCGGTTCGTCCCGCCACCCTGCGCGGCCTGTCGCCTGACCAGACCCTGGTGCTGCTGAACGGCACGCGCCGCCACGCCTCGGCCCTGGTCAACGTCAACGGCTCGATCGGGCGCGGCTCGGCGGCTGTCGACCTGAACGCCATTCCCAGCGGAGCCCTGGACCGCGTCGAGGTGCTCCGCGACGGCGCCTCGGCGCAATACGGTTCCGACGCCATCGCCGGGGTGGTCAACCTGCGCCTGAAGGAAGCCCGCGAGGGCGGCGGCGCCAGCGTCACCTACGGCCAATATTTCACCACCGTCGAGGCCGCGCGCGGCAAGCGCGACGAGACCGACGGCGCCACCACCACCGTTTCGGCCTGGCAGGGACTGGGTCTGGGTTCGGACGGCTTCCTGACCCTGTCGGCGGAATATCTGAACCGCGAACCGACCAACCGCTCGGACATCGACCCGCGCGCCGCCGCAGATGGCGCCATCACCGCCCGCGCGGGCGACCCTGATGTCGAGCAATGGACGGTCTTCGCCAACGCCGGCAAGCCGCTGAACGCAGACTGGGAGGCCTTCGGCTGGGCCGGCTATCAGCACCGCGACAGCGAAAGCGCCGCCTTCCCGCGCCTGCGGGACAATGTGAACAATGTGTCGTCCATCTACCCTGACGGCTTCCTGCCCAAGATCGCGGTGCAGTCGAAGGATACCTCGGCCGGGGGCGGCGTGCGCGGCGACATCGCTGGCTGGAACGCCGAGTTCAGCCTGGTCTACGGCCGCAACGCCCTGGCCTTCCGCACCGAGGATTCTCTCAACGCGACCTATGGCGCCGCTTCGCCGACCAGCTTTGATTCCGGCGGCCTGACCTATGACCAACTGGTCTTCGGCGCCGACTTCTCGCGTCAGTTCGACGTCGGGCTGAGCGGTCCGCTGAACTTCGCCTGGGGCGCTGAAGCGCGCAAGGAGAACTACAAGATCGAAGCCGGTCAGGCGGAATCATGGAACCGCGGCCCCCTCGGAACAAACACGAGCCTGGCAGGCGGCGCTCAGGGCTTCGTCGGCTTCCAGCCCTCGAACGAGGTGAACGAGGATCGCGACGCCTTCGCCCTGTACGCCGACGTTGAAATCCCCCTGACCGACAAGTTCACGGTCGAGGGCGCCGTGCGGATCGAGGACTATTCCGACTTCGGCGACGCCCAGACGGGCAAGCTGGCCGCGCGTTATGACTTCAGCCCCAACTTCGCCCTGCGCGGTTCGGTCTCGACCGGCTTCCGCGCACCGTCGCTGCAGCAGAGCTTCTTCACCTCGACCTCATCCGTCATTCAGGACGGGGCTGTGGTGGAGACCGGCACCTTCCCCGCCACCAGCTCCGTGGCCTCGGTGCTGGGCGCGCGTCCGCTGAAGCCTGAGACCTCGACCAACTACACCCTGGGCGCGGTGATCCGGCTTGGAAACTTCGACCTGACGATCGACGCCTACCGCATCGAGATCGAGGATCAGATCGTCCTGTCCGAACTGATCAACCGCAGCTTCTCGACCCAGGTCGCCGGGCTGCTTGATCCGCTGGGCATCCAGGCCGCGCGTTTCTTCCTGAACGGCGTGACGACCGAGACTGAAGGCGTCGACATCGTCGGCCGCTATCGCCTGCGCACCGAGACGGGCGGCGACTGGGACTTCACCGTCGCAGCCAACGTCAACGATGTCAGCGTGACCAAGGTCCCGACCTCCTCTTCGGTGCTCAACCCCGTGCCGACCCTGTTCTCGCGTCAGCGCATCGCCACCATCGAAGAAGGCACGCCGGATACGAAGGTCTCGGCCTCGGCCGACTGGAATCTGGGCCGCTGGGGCGCGACAGCGCGGGCGACCTATTACGCCAGCGTGCTTCAGCCCGGCTCAACGTCGGCCAGCGACTATTCGACCGGCGACAAGACCACCATCGATCTGGAAGGCCGCTTCCAGATCAGCGACCGCGTAGGCCTGGCGATCGGCGTCGATAACGTCTTCGACCAGTATCCGGATTTCGTGCCGGCCGATCTGAACAGCAACGGCGTGCTGGGCTTCCCCTACTACTCCCCGTTCGGCTTCAACGGCCGCTACGGCTACGCCCGCCTGAACCTGAAGTGGTGAGGCCGCGCGCCTGAAGGCTTCCTCCCTGGCCTTTGAGCGCGCCTCCATCGTCAGGCGCGGCGTGCGTCGCAGCCGCCGCGCCTGACGAAAACTTAATGTCCGACGGCGTTCATCGCTCATGGTTCTCTCGCTATCCGCAAGCTAGGCTTGAGCGCCTGACGAAAGGGAAGCCATGAAAGCCGCTGCAATCGCCGTCGTCGCCGCCCTGACCCTGTCGGCCCTGCCCGGCGCAGCCGCCGCCATGTCGGTTCAGGAGTTCCTGACCTCGGCCAACCGCATCCCGCGCAATCCGACCGCCCTGCTGCGTTCAGACACGCGGCGGCTGATGAACGAGATTAGAGGGGCCTTCCAGGCCGTGCGCGACGATCAGGCCGCCGCCAAGACCGCCGGCCGCCGCCCCGCGACCTGCATCCCCGACGGCAAGATCAGCCTGTCGGCAGAGCAGATCCTGGACCGCTTCAACGCCATCCCCGCCCAGCGGCGCCACATCAGCGTCAACCAGGCCGTCCGCGAATGGATGGGCGAACGCTATCCCTGCCCGGCCTGACCGGCGCCCGCACTTGCACTGCGGCGTCGGCGGGCGCATTTATTCCCTCATGTCGCGTTTCGCTCTCGCCCTCATCGCCGCGCCTCTGGCTTCGGTGACGCTGTTCGCCTCCGCTCCCACCGCCCAGGCCCAGTCGTCCGACATGACCGTCCAGCAGTTTCTGACCATCGGTCAGAACATCCCGCGCAACCGCGCCGTCGCCATGATGCGCCCGGACACCCGTCGCCTGATCCGCGAAGTCACCGGCGCCGTCAGCACGGTGAAGGCCGAGCAGGCCTCGGCCGTCTCGGCCGGTCGCCGCCCGGCCCACTGCATCCCCGCCTCCGGCACCGGCATCACCCCCGAGACGCTCGTCGCCCGCTTCGAGACCATGCCCGAGGCGCGGCGTCGCGTCACCGTGACCCAGGCCGTGCGCGACTGGATGGTCGAACGCTACCCCTGCCGCAGCTGACGGCCCCTCACTGATCCGACAGCGGTTTTCCGCGCCCGTCCACAGGCGCAGGCGACTGTCCACGACGACGACCGCGCCCGCGTCTGACGCAGGGCGCGCCTATGGCTATTGATGATGTCGATGAACGCCTTCGCCCCCCTGCCCTATGATTCCGCTAACGACCCCGTGCAGGTGTCGTCCATGCCCCATAACCTGGAGGCGGAGCAGGCCCTGCTGGGCTCGCTGATGTTCGACAACGCCGTGTTCGAACGCCTGTCGGACCGGCTGCGCGGCAGCCATTTCTACGAGCCCTTCCACCAGCGGCTGTTCGACGCCATCGAGGACCACATCCGTCAGGGTCTGCTGGCCGAGCCGACCATTCTGATGGAGCGCTTCAAGCAGGATCCGGCGTTTCAGGAATTCGGCGGCCTGCGCTATCTGGCCGATCTGGTGGACCGGGCGCCGCCCGCCGCCAACGCCCCGGACTACGCCCGCGTCGTCTATGACCTGGCCCTGCGCCGCGACCTGATCCGCATCGGCGGCGAGATCATCAAGGAGGCGCCCAACCCCGAAACGCCCGCCGACGAGCAGATCGAACAGGCCGAACAGACCCTGTATTCGCTGGCCGAGACGGGCAAGCCGTCGTCGGGCTTCGTGTCCTTCTCACAGGCCCTGTCGGGCGCTGTGGAAATGGCGGGCGAGGCCTATCAGCGCGAGGGCAAGCTGGCCGGTCTGGCCACCCGGCTGGACGATCTGGACCAGAAGCTGGGCGGCCTGCACCCCTCCGACCTTCTGATCCTCGCGGGCCGTCCCTCCATGGGCAAGACGGCGCTGGCGACCAACATCGCCTTCAACGTCGCGCGCAACTATCGATGGGAGCCGACCCCGGACGGCGGGCGCAAGACCGTCGACGGCGGCGTGGTCGCCTTCTACTCGCTGGAAATGAGCGCCGAACAACTGGCCATGCGTATTCTGGCCGACGCCTCGGGCGTATCCTCGGACAAGCTGCGCAAGGGCGAGATCGACGCCTCGGACTTCGGCAAGATTCGCGACGCCGCCATCGAGATCGGCGAAAGCCCGCTCTACATCGACGCCACCGGCGGCCTGTCCATCTCCAAGCTGGCGGCGCGCGCGCGGCGGCTGAAGCGGATGGAAAACGGTCTGGACCTGATCGTGGTCGACTACCTCCAGCTCGTCACCACCGGCGACAACAGCCAGAAGAACCGGGTGCAGGAAGTCTCCGAAATCACCGGCGGCCTGAAGGCTCTCGCCAAGGAGCTGAACGTCCCCATCATCGCCCTGTCGCAGCTGTCGCGTCAGGTCGAGCAGCGCGAGGACAAGCGGCCGCAACTGTCCGACCTGCGGGAATCCGGCTCGATCGAGCAGGACGCCGACTGCGTCATGTTCGTCTATCGCGAAAGCTACTACCTGGGCCGCGCTGAGCCGCGCGAAGGCACCGAAGAACACCTGAAGTGGCAGGAAGACATGGACCGCCTGCAGCATCAGGCCGAGGTCGTCATCGGCAAGCAGCGTCACGGCCCCATCGGCATCGTCAAGCTGGCGTTCGATTCCAACACCACCCGCTTCGGCAACCTGGCCCACGACGGCCGCTACGGCGGCGCCTATGCGGATATTCCGGAGTAAATGCTCCACCCTCCGGTCGGGGCCACACGCGTGTCGCTAGGACATAAAAGCCGGTAGCGCCGCCCGAGCAGCGGCCTATAACCCTTTTCATGACCTCCCCCGTCCTTGCTCCCGCTGTCCTCAATGTCGATCTGGACGCGCTCGTCCGCAACTATCGCACCCTCGAAACCGTGACGGGCCGTCCGGTCAATCCGGTCGTGAAGGCCGACGGCTACGGCCTGGGCGCCGCCGCCGTGGCCCGTCGGTTGATGGCCGAGGGCGCCCGCACCTTCTTCGTCGCCCGCGCCGCCGAGAGCGTGCGTCTGCGCGAGGCGATCGGGCCCGAACCGGTCATCTATATTCTGGACGGCTGCCACGGCGATGGCGCGGCCATGCTCAAGACCTCGAACCTGCGGCCCGTCATCAACCACCCGACCCAGCTTCAGACCTGGCTGGCGGCGGGCGGCGGCGCCTGCGCCCTGCAACTGGACACCGGCATGAACCGGCTGGGCTTCCGCGTCGAGGACGCGCCTGAACCGTTCGAGGGCCTCGAACTGGTGATGACCCACCTGGCCTGCGCCGACGAGCCGTCGAACCCGCTGAACCGCGCCCAGCGCGACGCCTTCGCCGCAGCGGCCCAGCGCTACCCGGGCGCGACGCGCTCGCTGGCCAACTCGGGCGGCTGCTTCCTGGGACCGGACTTCGCCTTCGACGTGGTGCGCCCCGGCATCTGCCTGTACGGCGGCGGCCCGGAAGGTCGTCCTCATGAAAAGATCGCCCCCGTCGCCAGCCTGATAGCCCAGGCGGTGCAGGTGCGCGACGTGCCCGCAGGCGAAACCGTCGGCTATGCCCAGGGCCACAGGGCCGACAGACCCATGCGCGTGGCGACTGTCGGCGCCGGCTACGCCGACGGCGTGCTGCGCTCCTACAGCCCCAAGGGACAGGTCCTCATCGCAGGCGAGATGCGGCCGATCATCGGCCGGGTGTCGATGGACGTGCTGGCCGTCGACGTAACCGGCCTGGACGTCAAGGCGGGCGATCCGGTCGAGATCTACGGCGCCAACCGCCTGATCGACGATGCGGCCACGGCGGCAGGCACCATCAGCTATGAACTGCTGACCTCGATCACGCCACGCGTGCCGCGCGTCTACAAGGGCTGAATAGCAAAGGGCCGGGGCGCACCGCCCCAGCCCTTCATCTTCAGACTTAGCTCAGGGCGAAGGCCGTCGCGCCCACGCCGACGATGACGAAACTGGCGATGACCGCTGCGACCAGCGACCAGACGATCGCCCACAGGATGATGGCCGCCACGACCACGACGATGGTGTAGCCCAGCGCCTTTTCGGCCGTCGTCTTCATCAGCACCGGCAGGCCCAGATACATCAGATAGAAGCCGTAAAAGCCGATCAGAAGCGCCAACCAGCCCAGCGTCGGGATGATGTTCAGCACGCCCGCCACCCACATGGGCGTCATGGAATAGACGGCGACCTGCATCGCCTTCACCCGGTCCTTGGTCCCGCCAAAGGTCGGCGCCAGGGCATCGATGATCATGCCCAGGATGTAAACGCTGATCAGGCTCAGCACATAGCTGAGCGCGCCCGCCAGCACCGGTCCGACCAGTCCGCGATGACCGAAGGCGATCTGGCCCACGACGGTCGCCACCGCCGGAATGGCCGCCAGAATGACGGCGTAGTTGGTGAACAGCCCCTTGATGGTCGCGCTCTCGGCGTCGATCACCGGCCATTCGAACTTGGGCCGCGTCAGGATGAACTTCACCCGCGAGACGAGGGAGGGATCGACGGCGGGGGGATTTTCCAGGGTCATTCGTTTGCCTTCCGGGCGGTTGAGTCGGATCACGGCCTTATCATGGCAGAATGACGGCTGTGTGGACGCCTGCGCAACCCCGCAGTCTCCCTATGACAGTTTTGGACGCATCGCGGTCCAACCCGCCTGCCCTCGGCCGTCTGATCTGCTAGGTCTGTCTCATGGCGCGCGACTCTCTTCTCTTCGTCTGCAAATCCTGCGGGGCGGTTCATTCCAAATGGGCCGGGCAATGCTCGGCCTGCGGCGAGTGGAACGTGCTGGTCGAGGAGTCCAAGGCCGCCCCGCCGGGCGCCATGAAGCCCGCCTCGACCGCGCGCGGGCGCGGGGTGCAGTTCGAGACGCTGCAATCCGACACGCCTGAGCCGCCGCGCATCGTCACCGGGGTGACCGAGTTCGACCGCGTCTGCGGCGGCGGCGTCGTGCCCGGCTCGGCCATCCTGCTGGGCGGCGACCCCGGCGTCGGCAAGTCGACCCTGCTGCTGGAGGTCACGGCCAAGGCCGCGCGCAACGGCGCCAGGGTCGCCTATATCTCGGGCGAGGAAGCCATCGAGCAGATCCGCGCCCGCGCCAAACGCATGGGCGTGGCCGACGCCGACGTGGCCCTGGCCTCCGCCACCGCCCTGCGCGACATACTGACGACGCTGAAGCGCGATCCGTTCGACATCGTCATCATCGACTCCATCCAGACGCTGTGGAGCGACGCCCACGACGCCGGGCCGGGCTCCATCACCCAGGTGCGCGCCTGCGCCGCCGAACTGGTGCGGCTGGCCAAGAACGGCGGTCCGGCCATCGTCCTGGTCGGCCACGTCACCAAGGACGGCCAGATCGCCGGGCCGCGCGTGGTCGAACACATGGTCGACGCCGTCCTCAGCTTCGAGGGCGAGCGCGGCTATCCCTTCCGCATCCTGCGCGCGGGCAAGAACCGTTTCGGCGCCACCGACGAGATTGGCGTGTTCGAGATGGGCGACGCCGGCCTGCGTGAAGTGCCCAACCCCTCCGCCCTGTTCCTGGGCGAAGGCAAGGACCGGGCGCCGGGCGCCGCCGTTTTCGCCGGAATCGAGGGGTCTCGCCCTGTTCTGGTGGAAATACAGGCTCTTGTCGCGCCTTCTGCATACGGAACGCCAAGACGCGCCGTCGTCGGTTGGGACTCCGGTCGCCTCGCCATGCTGCTGGCGGTGCTGGAGGCGCGCTGCGGTCTGGGGTTCGGCGACAAGGACGTCTATCTGAACGTCGCGGGCGGGATGCGGATCAACGAGCCCGCCGCCGATCTGGCCGCCGCCGCCGCCCTGATCTCATCGGCGCTGGACATGCCCCTGCCGCAGGGCTGTGTCGTCTTCGGCGAGATCGGCCTGTCGGGCGAGGTCCGCGCCGTCGGCCGGGCCGAGGCCCGCCTGCGCGAGGCCCAGAAGCTCGGCTTCGAGCGCGCCCTCGCCCCGCCACAGGCCAATGGAAAGGTGAAGAAGGGCGACGTCGCCCTGACCGTCGTCACCCGCCTGACCGACGCGGTCGAGCGAATCTCCCAGAACCGCTATTAGGGCGCGTTCCCCATCCTCCTTGAGGCCGCAGAGCGCGTGACCGGCTACGACGTCTTCGTGATCCTGGCCCTGCTGGCCTCGGGCGCCGCCGGATGGTTCCGGGGCGGCATGCGCGAGATCACGGCCCTGTTCAGCTTCCTGCTGGCGGCGCTGCTGGCCCTGATCACCCTGCCGTGGACGGCGCCGGTCGGGCGCTCTCTGGTCGATCCCGACTGGGCAGGG
Source organism: Brevundimonas sp. LPMIX5 (assembly GCF_003576505.1). NCBI lineage: Bacteria > Pseudomonadati > Pseudomonadota > Alphaproteobacteria > Caulobacterales > Caulobacteraceae > Brevundimonas > Brevundimonas sp. LPMIX5. Next base: position 146,145 of record NZ_QWTZ01000001.1, on the reverse strand, counting down.
TCGGTGCTGGCCGTGGGGCTGGTCTTCGTCATCCTCTATTTCGGCCTGCGTTTTATCGGTTCAGCCATTTCGCAGGGCGCGCGCGGCCATGCGCTGGGCGTGCTGGACCAGACGCTGGGTCTGGCGGTCGGTCTGGTTCGCGCCCTCGCCCTGATCGGGGCGGTCCACCTGATCATCATGGGCGCCATGCAGGACAACCCGCCGCGCTGGCTTTCCGAGGCCGCCACAGCCCCCGTCAGCGAAGGCGCCGCCCGCGCCATCCAGATCGTGCTGCCGACGCTTGGAAAGGGCGCCGACGCCCTGACGCCCGTAGTCGGTTCTTCCGTCCGCGAAGGGTTTTCGTCGCAATGAGCCTTGCCCCCGACGCATTCGCAGACTACGTGCGCGTCGCCGCCCATTGAGTTATCTTCCCCCGGTCATCGGAGCCTGACGATGCGCCACCATATCGCCGAACCCGTCGTTCACCGTGAGCATTGGCGTGAGCCGGGCGATGACCAGCTTCGCCTCGAATGCGGCGTCTGCGGCGTCTGGGGGGCGCCGAAAAACGAAGCCTCGTCCATCGTCGCCCTGGGCTTGCATGCCCTGCAGCATCGCGGGCAGGAAGCCTGCGGCATCGCCAGCGTCCACGACGAGCTCTTCTATACCGAGCGGCATCAGGGCCTGGTCGGCGAAGCCTTCGGCAATGCCGAACTCAGCAAGCGTCTGCCAGGCACGGCCGCCATCGGCCACACCCGTTACTCGACCGCAGGCGGCAGTTTCCTGCGCAACATCCAGCCGATGTTCGCCGACCTGGACCAGGGCGGCATCGCCATCGCCCACAACGGAAATCTGACGAATTTCAAATACCTGCATGCGCAACTTGTCTCTGAAGGTGCGATTTTCCAGTCCACGTCGGACTCCGAGGCCATCCTCCACCTGATCGCCCGCAGCCGGAAGGCCAAGATCGTCGATCGCTTCATCGACGCCCTCAGCCGGATTGAGGGCGGCTACGCCCTGATCGCTCAGACCCGGCTGAAGCTGATCGGCGCGCGCGACCCGCTGGGCATCCGGCCGCTGGTGCTGGGCAAGGTCGGCGAGGCCTGGGTGCTGGCGTCCGAGACCTGTGCGCTGGACCTGATCGGCGCCACCTTCGTGCGCGATGTCGAGCACGGCGAGGTCGTGGTCATCGACGACGAGGGCCTGACGTCGATCAAGCCCTTCGCCGCGCGCGCCGCCCGTCCCTGCCTGTTCGAATACGTCTACTTCGCCCGCCCCGACTCGGTCGTGAACGGCCGCGCCGTCTATGAGGTCCGCAAGGAGATGGGCCGTCGCCTGGCCCGCGAACATGTGGTCGAGGCCGATGTCGTGGTGCCGGTGCCCGACTCGGGCGTCCCCGCCGCTCTCGGCTATGCGCAGGAAAGCGGCCTGCCCTACGAGATGGGCATCATCCGCAGCCACTATCTGGGCCGCACCTTCATCCAGCCCAGCCAGGGCGCCCGTCAGAAGGGCGTGCGGATGAAGCACAGCCCCAACCGCGCCGCCCTGGAAGGCAAGCGCGTCGTGCTGATCGACGACTCCATCGTGCGCGGCACGACCTCGCTGAAACTGGTCCGCGCCGTGCGCGCGGCGGGCGCCAGGGAGGTGCACCTGCGCTCGGCCAGCCCGCAGATCCTCTACCCCGACTTCTACGGCATCGACATGCCCGAGCGCTCGCAGCTGATGGCCGCCACCCACAGCATGGAAGAGATGCGCGCGGTTCTCGAGGTCGATTCGCTTGGCTTCCTGTCCATCGACGGCCTGTACGACGCGCTCGGCGCCGGGCCGCGCGATCCGGCGAGCCCGCAGTTCACCGACCACTACTTCACCGGCGATTATCCGACCCGCCTGCTGGACCGCGAGATCGAGGAAGGCGGCCGCGATCCGCGCGGGAAGCAACTTTCTCTGCTGGTGACCGCTTAAGGCTGGATGATCCAGCTCGGCTACTTCACGCTCGACACCCCTGACGTCGACAAGGCCCGCGCCTTCTATGCGGGCCTGTTCGGCTGGCGCTTCGACGACGCCTCGTCCAGCCCGACCTACGCCCATGTGGCCCAGTCCGATCCTGCATTCGGCATCACCAAGGGCGAGCAGAAGGCCTTTCCCAACCTCTATTTCCGCGTCGACGACATAGAGGCGGCCTGCGCCCGGGTGGTCGAACTGGGCGGCCGATGCGCCGTGCCCGCCGAAAGCCCGTCAGGCCTGTCCGCCGTCGTCAGCGACGACCAGGGGGTCAGCTTCAGCCTGTGGCAGCCCGCACCGGGCTACTGAAGATCAGGCTTCCCTCTCCCGGCGGGAGAGGGCTTGAGCGCACGGCGGCGCAGCCGTCGTTCTGGCGCGAAAGGGTGAGGGGCTTGTCCTGTCCGTCGGCGCAAGCCGTCGCACTACGGCCTTCGGCCGACTTATGCTGCGAACCCTCACCCTTTTGCCTTGACCAATCGCCTTCGGCTCTTGGAGGCTCAAGCCCTCTCCCATTGGGAGAGGGAAGCTGTCGCGCCCTTCCACCCTGCGTCCGGCCGCGCTATCAGCGGGCCATGTCCGAGAATGCTTCCCTCCCCCTCGCCAATCGCGTCGCCCTGGTCGTCGGCGCCTCGCGCGGCATCGGCCGCGAGGCCGCCCTCGCCCTGGCCAAGGCCGGCGCCCACGTCATCGCCGCCGCCCGCACCCAGGGCGCGCTTGAGGAGCTGGACGACGAAATCTTCGCCGCCACCGGCCAGCACGCCAGCCTGGTTCCGTTCGACCTCGTGGACGGCGGCGCCATCGACCGTCTGGGCGGCGCCCTGTTCGAGCGGTTCGGCAAGCTGGACATCTGGGTTCAGGCCGCCGCCACAATGGGCCCATCGGGCCTGACCCCGGTCGCCCACGCTGAGCCGCGCGAGTTCGCCAAGGTCGAGAAGATCAACTTCACCGGCGTCTATCGCCTGATCCGCTCGCTGGAGCCTCTGTTGCGCGCCTCCGACGCCGGTCGCGCCATCCATCTGACCACCAGCGTCGCCAGCCAGCCGCGCGCTTTCTGGGGCATGTACGCCGCGACCAAGGCGGGCGCCGAAGCCCTGGTCAAATGCTGGGCGGACGAGATCGAAAGCACGCCGGTGCGCGCCTGCATCGTCGATCCGGGCCGGATGCGGACCCAATTGCGCGCTCAGGCCTTTCCGGGCGAAGATCCCGAAGTCCTGCCTCATCCTTCAGAGATCGGCCCCCTGATGGTCGAACTGGCCCGCCCCGACTTCACCCCGCCCCTGACGGTCAGCTTCAAGGAATGGAAGCAGGGCCTGTCGGCGGCCGCCCTGGTCTGACACCCGGATGTCCGGGGGAGCGGGCGCAGAAGACCAGATGATCCTGGCCCCAGCGGAGAAGCGTCCCTCGCTTCCGCTCATCCGCGCCGCCCCTCTGGCCGATATCGTGGCGGTCATCGCCTCGATCGGCCTGATCCTGACCTATGTCGGCTTCTGGAGCGCGCCGCTGACCGGCTATGGCGCGCGATCGGCCGACTTCCTGCGCAACTTCTATTATCCGGCCTATCTGCTGGCGCTGGTGCTGGTCTGTATGCGCCCCGGCCGTGCGTTGAAGGGGATGCTGCGCTCGCCGCTGCTGATCGCTTTGCTGCTGCTGACGGCCGCGACCTATTTCTGGTCGATCATGCCGGACCTGACGGCGCGGCGCATTCCCGCTCTGGTCTTCACTACTCTGGCCGGCGTGGCGCTGGCGTCGCGCTGGAGCTGGAAAAGCCTGACCGAAATCGTAGCCGGGACGCTGGCGGTGCTGGCGGTGATTTCCTTCCTGTTGGGCCTGTTGCTGCCCGACATGGGCCGGATGCAGGAACTCTTCCCCGGCGCCTGGCGCGGACTGTGGCTGGAAAAGAATTCGCTCGGCAACGTCATGGTGAAGTCCGCCGTCTTCATGATCGCCGCGGGCATGATGGCGCCGGAACGACGCAAGCTCTGGTTCGGCCTCGCCCTCCTGCCCGTCATGCTCATCATCCTGTCGACATCGAAAACCGCCCTTGTGGTGCTGTTCCTGTCGATGGCCGCCATGGGCTTTGTAGCGATCGTGAAATCCGGTCCGCTGCGCGCCGTCATCGCTACCTGGCTGGCGGTCGTAGTGGTGATCGGCGCAGGCCTGCTGATCGCAATGGAGACGGATACCTTCTTCGCCCTGCTGGGCAAGGACGCCACCCTGACCGGCCGGACCGAAATCTGGTCCGGCATCATGCAGCAGATGTCCGAGCATCCGTGGCGCGGCTTCGGCTATGGCGCGGTGTGGGACGACCCCAGCTTCACCGGCCCCAAGGCGTGGATCGGCTATCAGGCCCACTTCATTCCCGCCGACGCCCACAGCGGCTGGCTGGAGCTCTACATCGCCCTGGGTCTGGGCGGCGTCATCCTGTTCGCCCTCTTCCTGCTGCAGATCTGGGCGCAGTCCTTCTGGGCCGCCTATACCAGCCCGGCAGGATGGCTGGTCCTGCCGATGATGACCTCCTACACCATCACCATGATGACCGAGAGCATCGCCATGAACTGGCATGAGTTGCGCTGGGTGGTCGTCGTCGCCATCGCGCTCAAGCTGGCCCTGGGCGACGAGCCCGAGGCCCCGAACCAAACCGCGCCAAGACGGCTATCGCGCAGGTAAGCTGTTACGGAATAAACGGGGCGTCAGCCCTGTATCAGACCCTCTGGCCCAGCCAGCTTACGTTCGCATATCGAATAGCGGTTGGCGGCCGCCGCATAGTCGGACAAGGCCGCCGTATAGTCGTTCAGCGTATCGACATAGGCGTTGAAGGCCTCGCCATAGGCCGCCAGTTCACGCTCGAAAGCCGCATAGACCGCCGGACGGCAGTTATGCCGCGCCCGCGCCTCATCGACACATGACGGCGTCGCAGGTCGCGTGGGCTTGACCGGGCGGATCACCGGCGGCGCTTCGGGCGCCCGGCACTCCGCTGTTACGGCCGCCGCTTCTCCGGCCTGGACGACGAGCGCCAGCATCAGAAACGCTGCAAGCATCAAACCCTCCTTCAACCCTGCAGACGCAGACCTGGCGAAGCCCGCATAAAAGAAGCGGCGCCTTAGCGCTTGGCGCCGCCCTTCTGACCCGTGCGGACGCGGCCCGAGCGCGACACCTGACGCGCCCCGCCGCGCGCGCCCTTGCCGACGAAGGCATTGGAGCCCGACTTCTTGGACGCGCTGGCCTTCAGCCCGCCCAGCGGCTTCACCTTGGGCTTGATCCCAGCCTTGGCCTTCTGCTCCAGCGCCTTGCCGGGCAGGTTGGACAGCTTCTCGGCCTTCTCGGCCTTGATCACCCGACGCGGCGCCGTCTTGGCGTCGCCCTTGAACCGTTCCGGCCCCGACTTGGCGCCGCCCGCGGCATAGGGGTTGGCCGAGCCCGACTTGACGTTCAGGCGGATGGGCGTGCCCTGCAGGTCGAAGCTCTCGCGGATCGAGTTGACCAGATAGCGCTTGTAGTGATCCGGCATCGCCTCGGCCCGGCTGGCCATCAGCACGAACGTCGGAGGACGCGCCTTGGTCTGGGCGATGTATTTGGGCTTGATGCGCTTGCCGTCCACGGCGGGCGGCGGGTGTCTCTGCGTCGCCAGGGACAGCCAGTCGTTGAGGTCCTTGGTCTTCACCTTGACCGACCAGGTGTCATAGGCCTCCAGCACGGCGGGCATCAGACGCTCGACGCCCCGACCGTTGAACGAGGACAGGGCGACAAAGGGCGAACCGCGCAGTTGCGGCAGCTTGTCGTCGGCCAGACGCTTCAGCTCGGCCAGACGCGCCTGAGGCTCTTCCTCCAGATCCCATTTGGCGGCGACATAGACCAGCGCCCGCCCTTCCCGCTCGACCAAATCGGCCAGTTGCAGGTCCTGGGTGTCGAAGGCGTCGTCCTTGTCCATCACCATGATCACCACCTCGGCGAAGGTGATGGCGCGTATGGTGTCGGCGACCGACAGCTTTTCCAGCTTCTCCTGGACGCGGGCCTTGCGGCGCATCCCGGCAGTGTCGATCAGGCGGATATTCTTGCCTTCCCAGACCCAGTCCACCGAGATGGAGTCGCGCGTGATCCCGGCTTCCGGGCCGGTCAGCAGGCGGTCATCGCCGATCAGGCGGTTGATCAGAGTCGACTTGCCCGCGTTCGGTCGGCCGATCACGGCGATGCGGATCGGCTTTTCAGGCTCGTCGACTTCCTCGATGAAGATGTCTTCGGACGCCGCCACGACCGCCTGATACAGGTCAGCCATGCCCTCGCCGTGCTCGGCCGAGATCGGCACAGGCTCGCCGAAGCCCAGGCCGTGCGCCTCGCCCACGCCGCCGCCGCTCTCGCGGCTTTCGGACTTGTTGGCCAGCAGGACGATGGGCTTGTGCACCTTGCGCAGGCGATCGGCGAAGATGCGGTCCAGCGAGGTCACGCCTTCGCGCGCGTCCATCATGAACAGGATCAGGTCCGCGTCCTCGATCGCCGCCTCGGTCTGCTCGCGCATCCGGGCTTCCAGGCTTTCGTCGGTGACGTCCTCATACCCCGCCGTGTCGATCAGGGTCAGGTCCATGTCGCCGATCACGCCGTCGGCGTAGCGGCGGTCGCGGGTCACGCCGGGGCGATCATCGACCAGCGCAAGGCGCTTGCCGACGAGACGATTGAACAGTGTCGACTTGCCCACATTGGGGCGGCCGACGATGGCGACCTTCAGAGCCATGTCGGCCTTCTAGCTTAAATCGGGGGAAAGGTCAGCGGATGCTGACCAGCTGACCCTTGTCGGTCAGGACATACAGGGCGCCGTTATAGGCGGCCGGGGCGATATAGGCGGCCGAACCCAGCTTCAGGCTGGCGGTCTGCGCGCCGGTCTTCGGATCGAAGGCCACCGCCTCGCCGTCCGAGTTTACCAGCACCAGACGGTTGGACGCCAGGATCGGACCCGACCAGACCGGACGCACGGTGCGCTTGCCGAAGCCCAGGAAGCCGCCTTCCTTGCGCACCCGGCCCTCGTTCAGGTCGCGGGTCCAGTAGACCTGCCCCGTCTCGCGGTTGACCACGGTCAGTTCGCCCGACTTGGACACCACATAGAGCACGTCGCCGACCGGCAGGGGCTGGTTCACGCCCGCCACCGGCAGGGACCACTTCGGCTGGCCGCTGCGCAGATCCATCGACTGCAGCACGCCCGACTGGCTGACGGCGTAGACCTGGCCGCGGCTGACCACCGGGCGACCGGCGATGTCGCGCAGTTCCGACAGGGCGCTGGTGCGGCTGGTGCGCGACAGCACCTGCTCCCACACTGGCTGGCCGTTCGAGGCCTGCAGGGCCACGATCTGGCCCGAGGAGAAGGGCGCCACCACCGTACCGCCGCTGACCGCCGGGCTGGAGGCGCGCATGATGCGGGCCGGCTCGGTGATGCCGCGATAGGACCAGTCCTGCTGCCCGTTGGCCACGTTGAAGGCCATCAACTGGTTGTCGACGTCGACGACATAGACCCGCTGGCCCGACACCGTCGGCGCGCCGTGGATCGGCAGATCGACCGGGGTGCGCCACAGCTCGGCGCCCGTATTGGCGTCGAACGCCGTCATCACGCGATAGCCGGACGAGACGAAGACCTTGCCGTCGCTGACGGCGAGACCGCCGCCGAAGCCGCCGCCGCCCGCCCCGCCGCCAAGGCCGACGCCCAGGATGCGACGCCCGCGATCGACTTCCTCGACCTTGACGCTGGCCTTCCAGGCCACCTGACCGGTGCCGGCGTCGACGGCGGTCACGCCCGCCTCGCCGTCCAGCACGAAGATTTTGCCGCCGTCGGCGACGACCGGCGACATCACCTGATCGGTGCGCCCCGATCCGGCGCCGATGTCACGACGCCAGGCGACGGCGAAATCCGGCGCGGCGATGACGTGTTCAACGGCGTTTTCGGCGTTGCCGCCCGGCTGGCTCCAGCTGGTGACCGCCTGCGGGCCGGGCAGGAAGAAATCGCGGCCCGACAGAGCGGCCGAAGGCGTCAACTGCTGTTCGAACTCAAGAATGGAGATCCGCTGACCTTCGCTGGCGGTCGCCACCGGATCCTTGCCGCCGCCCAGACCGAACGGCAGGGCTTTGCGAACGGTGCCGCAGGAGGCGACGGTCATCGCCAGACCGCACAGCAGAGCGACTTTCAGGGTTTTGTTCATGCGAATCGTCCCGAAGGCGTCAAATCAAGGGCGAGCGGCCGGAGCCGCAGCGGCGGGAGCGGCGTCGGCCTCAGCGACCGGCGCGGCCGGAGCCCCAGCGGCAGCCGCGGCGGTCGTCGGCAGGGCCGCAGCGGCCTTGACGATGGCGGCCAGGCTGGCCGCCGTGCCGGTGTCGATCGCCTGAACGGCCGCCTGGGCGCGCTGACGCACCGGGTCGGGCACGTCCTGCCCCAGTTGCAGTTGGACGAAGGCCTGACGCGCCTCGGCGGTCTTACCGTGCTGCAGTTGCGCCATCGCCAGCGCTTCCTGGGCGAACGGCTGCAGCGGGCGCTTGTCGCCGGCCAGCGGCTCCAAACGCTTCTGCACGTCTTCCAGCGAACCGGTGTCCATCACCAGGAAGGCGGCCTTCAGCGCGGCCATGTCCGACAGGATCGGATCGCGCGTCGCCTTGGCGGCTTCGTCGAACAGGGCGACGGCTTCAGTCGTCTTCTTCTCGGCCAGCGCCAGACCGCCCTGTTGCATCAGGGCCAGGACCTTATAGCCGCCGCCGACCTTGGCGGCCTCGGCGAAGGCGGCGTCGGCTTCGGCCGACTTGCCGGACTGCAGGGCTTCGACGCCCTTTTCATAGGCGGCCGAGGCCTTGTCGGCCTGCGAGCTCACATAGGACTGCCAGCCCCACCAGGCCAGCGCCGCGACCAGGGCGACCGCCAGAACGCCGCCCAGAACGGGCAGCCAGGTGCGGGCCAGACGCCGATAGCGTTCGGAGCGAAGCTCCTCCTCGACCTGTTCGAAGACATCAACCACGAAGCGTCGCCCCAAAAAATGCAGCCAAGGCCGAACATTAAAAACGCCGCGACCCTAGAGGTTCGGCGTCATCGCCGCAACGCAGGCGTTGGGCGCGAAACGGCTTTTTCCAGCCCTAAGCCGGGACTGGGGCGGGAAAACGGCGCTCAGATCTGTTGCGACAGCTTCACCGCCCCCGCCGCCAGCAGGGCGACCAGCACCCCGGCCGTGGCCCAGAACATCTGCATCCCGCCCATTGAGCCCATCGCGCTGAGCGCCGCATCGCCCAGTCCTGACCGCTCCAGCAGCGACTGAATCGCCAGCCCGCCCTGAGCGCCAGCCGAATCGAGCGACCCCGCGCCCGCCTCGGCGGTGAAGCTGTTCGGACCCAGATGGAAGTTGACGTTCAGCAGTTCGCGCACGGCGATCACGCCCCCCGCCAGCCCGGCCACGGACAGGGCCATTGAGCGGAACCGCGACGCCTTGTTCAACCGCGCCGCCACATCGGCTTCAAAGAAGACCGAATCGGGGAACTGCGGCGCCTGGGCGAACAGGCGCTCGATCGCAGGATCGAATTCATCAGCCGACATGGGATGCGCTCCCGAGTGCAACCGGCCCCGGCTGGAGCCGGGCCCGAAGTTTATCCAGACCACGCTTGACATGAGATTTCACCGTTCCGAGCGGCAAATTCATGGCCGCGGCGATTTCCGGGTGCGACAGCCCCGCGCCATGGCACAGGGAGACGCACAGGCGTTCAGCCTCGCTGAGCCCCTTGAGCGCCTCGTCCAGATCGACGCGGCCGATGCTGTCGACAACAGGCGCGACATGTTCCGTTTCGCTTTCAGCCACATAGCGCGCCTCCTTCGAGATACGCTTTAGGTAAAGGCGCGCGGCGATGCGCTTGATCCAGGCGGCGAAGGTGCCCTCGCCCCTGAACTCGGCGCATTTCTCGAACGCCAGCAGAAAGGCGTCCTGGGCTACATCGTCGGCCAGCGCCGGCTGGGCGCCCATGCGGCGCAGAAGGCCCCGCACCGCCGAGCCATGCCGACGAACCAGCTCGCCGAACTCGCGGCGGCCGCCGCCGGCCGCCAGCCCGGCCAGCTCGACATCGTGCAGATCGCGTAAAGGTTTGGCCATGACGGCTTCCCTGCCCCGATCCGCCTTAACCCTTGTTCTTGTTAAAGAAGCTCAGGATGATGAACGCCAGACCGATCATGCCCGGGATCGCTGCGCCGCCCGCGATGGGATAGAAGGCGTCTATCTCGGCGAAGCTGACCGCATAACCCAACAGGGCGATGCCGATCGCCACCGACAACAGGATCACCCCCGCCCGCAGGTCGCGATGCGCCGTCTGAACCGGCTTTGCATTGTCCTTGCTGATGGCCTCGATGACTTCAGGCGGCAGCGCCTGCCCCTTTTCGATCGAGGCGCGAAGCGTGGCCTGCATCTCGCGCCGCTCACGGCTCTTGAGCCACGTCGGCACCAGAACGATGCCTGCGATCATCGCAAAGAACCCGAGGGGGATGAGAATTCCAGGATTCATAATGTCGACCTTTTGGATCCCTGTTAGGCCGAACCTGATATGGCGGCCTTCTGATCACAAGAGGCGGCGATGATGGCCTACGGATGCAGTCGCGCGCATGAACTCTTCGTAATGCGTCACCACAGCGTGACTCGACACGCTCCGGGCCGCGTTCAACGGTGTCGCCAGACCCTTCGGAGGCGCCGAATGAACATCACCTATCGCATCGTCCGACACGACGGCGGCTGGGCCTATCAACTGGGCGACAGCTATTCCGAGACCTTTCCCAGCCACGCGGCGGCGCTGGCGGCCGCCTCGGCGGCGGCGCGCGAACAACGCGTGCCGGACCGCACCTCCTGGATCGAGTATGAAGACGCCTCGGGCCAGTGGATCACCGAACGCGCGGATGGCCACGACCGCCCCGACACGGTCGTCGAGGACTGACCCTCAGCCCTTCAGGGCGTCGGCGTAGATATCCGGCTTGAAGCCCAGCAGCGTCCGCCCGTCGCCCAGATCCAGCACCGGCCGCTTGATCATCGACGGCTGGGCCACCATCAGGTCCACCGCCTTGGCCGCGTCGATATCGGCCTTGTCGGCGTCGGACAGCTTGCGGAAGGTCGTGCCCGCCCGGTTCAGCACCTTCTCCCAGCCATGCTCGGCCACCCACCGCTCCACCTCGGCGCGATTTGCGCCTGCGGCCTTATAGTCATGGAAGTCATAGGCCACGCCGTTCTGATCCAGCCAGACGCGCGCCTTCTTCATCGTGTCGCAGGCCTTGATGCCATACAGGGTGCGGGTCATGGACGAACTCCAAGCGTGACAGACACCCGGGGTCTGGCATCGAAGCGCGGAGGGGTCAATTTGGGGGCGCGTGGAAGGTCGGCTTTGCGAGCCATTGCAGGCAGCCAGAGCGTCCTGTCCCTGTGACTACTGAGGCTGGTCGGACGCTCCAAAACGCTTGACCAGGATCAGCGTCGACTTGCCCGCCAGCAGCAGCCCGACCAAGCCGAGGAGGACCGCCCACTCAGAGCCTGAAATCAAGGCGTAGGCGATCAATGCCAGTCCCAGCGCGATAGCGATGAAGAAGGCCAGAGATGGGGCTCGATCTATAATGCTCATGTATCGACGATACCGAGCGCCGGTTCGGGGAGCAACGTCCGCTCCCCTCCCATAACCGACATCAGCAATTCGCGCTCTCAAAGCACCCCCAACACCGCCTCCACCGGCCGCCCGATCGCCGCGCCCTTGGGCGTCTCCGCGATCGGACGTTCGACCAAAATCGGGCTTTCGATCATCGCGGCCAGGATCGTCGCCTCATCCGCCTCAGCGGCCAGAAGTTCGGCGGCTTTCGCCTCCTTCTTGCGCAGCAGGCCCTTCAGCCCGCCGCCCGTCCCGCGCGCCAGACGGTTCAGCGTTTCGGCGTCCCAGCCGGTCTTCAGATACTCGACCACCGTCGGTTCGATCCTGCGTTCACGCAGCAGTTCCAGCGCCTTGCGCGAGGTCGAGCATTTCGGGTTGTGATAGAGGGTGACGGTCATGGACGAACTCCTGTCTGTGCTTTGGACCTAGGCCGTGGGGCCGTCTTTCGCCAGCGCCGTCGCCCCGCGCAGGCCTCCGATGTGCAGCAACAGGCACAGGATCATGGCGGCGCCCGCCACGCCGAAGCTCCAGCCCGGCAGGCCCGCCGTGCCCAGCGGCGCGCCGACCATCAGGCTGACCGACAGGGCGCTGAGCTCATAGATGGCCCACACCATGCCGAACCCCGGCAGCAGCCGGTTCGGGCGGCGCCATTGCACCCGCCCCAACAGAAAGGCGATGACGGCGAAGAAGACGGCGAAACCCGCCGTCGTCCCGCGCATGGCTTCATGCTCGAGCGCCCCCATGAACCAGACCAGGGCCGCCTGCATCAGGCCGACCGCGCCCCAGATCCAGAAGGCGATGGCGCTGCCGCGCGCCAGCGCCGCCGCCGTCTCGGCCGAATCGACCGGGGCGAAGGGTTGAGGCGGTGCGATCCGACGGTTCATGCGCGACTCCCTGACTGAGGCGGCGAAACTATCCCGCCGGGCGCCGAAATCCCAAGGGCGTGAGAGAGATATCGCCCCGCCTTCACCTTTTTCCCGCGCACGTCTAGGCTCGCCGCCATGCGGATCGAACCTCAGGATCAGGCCGTGCTGGACCACGTCGCGGCCCGTGGCGACGCCATTGTTCAACGCGCCATCGACTGGTCCAACATCAACTCAGGCAGCCGCCACGCCGAAGGGCTGGCGCGGGTTCTCGACATTCTGGAGGCGACAGCGCGCGCCGCTTTCGGCACAGCCACGGTCGAGCGCGTGCCGACCCAGGGCTCGACCACCGTCGCCGACAGCGGCGCGGTGATCGCCGAAAGTTACGCCGACTGCCTGAAGATCACCGCTCGGCCCGAGGCGCCGCTTCAGGTCGTGCTGACCGGCCACTACGACACCGTCTTCCCCGCCGACAGCGCCTTCCAGAGCGTCATCACGCGCGACGACGGAGCCCTGAACGGGCCCGGAATCGCCGACATGAAGGGCGGGATCAGCGTCATGCTGGCCGCGCTGGAAGCCTTCGAGACCCATCCCGACAAGGCCCGCGTCGGCTGGACCGTGCTTCTTTCTCCGGACGAAGAGATCGGCTCCCCCGCCTCGGCCCCCCTGCTGGCGGAACTGGGCGCGCGCGGCCACGTCGGCCTGACCTATGAGCCCGCCCTGTCCGACGGCACGCTTGCGGGCGAGCGCAAGGGCAGCGGCAACTTCCACCTGATCGTCACCGGCAAGGCCGCCCATGCGGGCCGCGCCTTCCACGAGGGCGCCAACGCCGTCGCGGGCGCCGCCATCATCGCCGCCCGCCTGCACGGCCTGAACGGCCAGCGCGAGGGCGTCACCGTCAATGTCGCCAAGATCGCAGGCGGCGGTCCGCTGAACGTCGTGGCCGACAACGCCGTCATCCGCTTCAACGTCCGCGTGCCGGACGCCCAAAGCGCGACATGGATCGACGAGGCGGTGCGCGCCATCGCCGCCGAGCCCCCCTTCCCCGGCCTGTCTCTGGACCTGCACGGCGGCATGACCCGCGCGCCCAAGCCGATGGACGCCAGCCAGACCGCCCTGTTCCACGCCGTGCGCGACGCAGGCGATCTGCTGGGCCAGACCATCGCCTGGAAGCCGTCGGGCGGCGTCTGCGAGGGCAACAACCTGCACGCCTCGGGCCTGCCCAACGTCGACACCCTGGGCGTCGTCGGCGGCGACATCCATTCGGATCAGGAATTCGCCTGGCCCGCCAGCTTCGTCGAGCGCGCCCAGTTGTCCGCCCTGATCCTGTGCAAGATCGCCTCGGGCGAGATCGACGCCCTCAAACTGAAACAGCTCCGACTGGAGACGATGTAACCGCATGCTCGTTGTTCGCCCCGCCGGTCCCGCCGACCTCCATCACCTGCTCGAACTGGCCATCCTGTCCGGCCCCGGCTTCACCAGCCTGCCCGAGGACGCCGATGTCCTGAGCGAACGACTGGAACTCAGCAAGGCCAGCTTTGAAGGCAAGATCGCGCCCGAAGAGGCCTGGTACACCCTGATGCTGGAAGACGGCGACACGGGCGACATCGACGGCATCGGCTCGGTCAAGGCGACCGTGGGGCTGAAGCGGCCCTTCTTCAGCTTCCGCGTGGTCAACAACACCGTCCAGTCGCCGTCCCTGAACGTGAAGCTGAACCACCAGACCCTGGTGCTGGTCAACGAGTGCACCGGCTGGACCGAGGTCGGCTCCCTGTTCCTGAAAGCCGACCGGCGCAAGGGCGGCGCCGGGCGTCTGCTCAGCCAGTCGCGCTATATGCTGATCGGCGCCCAGCCGGACCTGTTCGCCGACAATGTGCTGGCCGAACTGCGCGGCGTCTTCACGCCCGACGGCTACTGCCCCTTCTGGGACCATGTGGCGCACAAATTCTTCCCCATGGATTTTGACGACGCCGATCGCATGACTGGCTCGACCGACAAGCAGTTCATTCTCGACCTGGCGCCGCGCCACCCCATCTACATCGACCTGCTGCCCGAACCGGCCCGCGCCGTGATCGGCAAGGTCCATCCTCAGGGCGTGCCCGCCATGGCCCTGCTGGAATCCGAAGGCTTCCGCCCCAACGGTCTGGTCGACATCTTCGACGCCGGGCCGACCGTCGCCTGCGGCCGCGACAACATCCGCACCGTGCGCGACGCCCGCGTCCTGACCGCGTGCATCGAGAAGGAGGTCGAGGTCGACCTGCCCTCCCTCGTCTCGACCGACAGCGTCGCCGCCTTCCGCGCCGTCCGCGCCCGCGTCCTGGTCGACGGCGATCTGGCCCGCATGACTCCCGATGTCGCCGCCGCCCTGAAGATCAAGGACGGCGCTACGGTGCGGGTGAAGTCGTGACGATCCCCACCGCCTTCTCCCTTCTCCCCCCGGGGGAGAAGGTGGCTCGCGCAGCGAGACGGATGAGGGGGACGCCAGTCCCGCGCTCGACCCTCGCCGCCCTCGCGCCCGTTTCCGCCCTCCCCCTCATCCGAGCGGCTCCGCCGCCCACCTTCTCCCACAAGGGGAGAAGGGGAGAAAACGCATGACCCACTTCACCTCCACCAACCCCGCGACCGGCGAAACCGTCTGGGAGGGCGAAGCCGCCTCCGTCGAACAGGTCGGCGCCGCCGTCGAGGCCGCCCGCGCCGCCTTCCCCGACTGGGCCGACCGCCCGCGTCAAGACCGCATCGACGCGGTCAAACGCTATCAGGCCGTGCTCAAGGAACGCGCGCCCGAAATGGCCGAGGCCATCAGCCGCGAGACCGGCAAGGCCCTGTGGGAGACGAAAACCGAACTGGCCTCCATGCAGGGCAAGGTCGACATCTCGATCCGCGCCTATGACGAGCGCACCGGCGAGCGGTCGAACGACACCGCCTTCGGCCGCGCTGTCCTGCGTCACCGCCCGCACGGCGTCTCGGCGGTGCTCGGCCCGTTCAACTTCCCCGGCCACCTGCCCAACGGCCACATCGTCCCGGCCCTGCTGGCGGGCGACACCGTGGTGTTTAAGCCGTCCGAGGAAACGCCCCTGACCGGCCAGCTGATGGCCGAGTGCCTTGAGGCCGCCGACCTGCCCAAGGGCGTGTTCAACATGGTGCAAGGCGGGCGCGAGACCGGCGCGGCCCTGCTGGATCAGCCGATCGACGCGCTGATGTTCACCGGCTCGGGCGCGGCGGGCGCGCACTTCCGGCGCAAGTTCGCCGACGATCCCCACGTCATCCTGGCGCTGGAGCTGGGCGGCAACAACCCGCTGGTCGTCTGGGACGCGGCCGACGCCGAAGCGGTCGCGGGCATCGTGGTCCAGTCCGCCTTCGTCACCACCGGCCAGCGCTGCTCCTGCGCACGCCGCCTGATCGTGCCGGAAGGCGCGCAGGGCGACGCCATTGTCGAGGCCGTCGCCGCCCTGTCGGATCGCCTGAATTTCGCCCCGTGGGACAGCGACCCCGAGCCCTACGCCGGGCCGCTGATCTCGGAAAAGGCGGCGACCGCTGCGCTGGCCGCCCTGCAACAACGCATCGACGCGGGCGCGAGCGTGATCCGCGCCTCTGGCCCCGTCGACAACCTTCCGGGCGCCTTTGTGAAGCCTGCGATCATCGACGTCACCGGCGTCGCGGTCGAGGACGAAGAGATGTTTGCTCCCTTCCTGCAGGTGCTGCGCGTCCCAAGCTTCGACGTCGCCATCGCCGCCGCCAACACCACCAAATACGGCCTGTCCGCCGGTCTGGTCAGCGACGATGAGAAAAAATGGGATCGCTTCATCAACCGCATCCGCGCGGGCGTGGTGAACTTCAACCGTCCGACCACGGGCGCGGCGGGCGACATGCCCTTCGGCGGCCTCGGCGCCAGCGGCAACCACCGCCCCAGCGCCTACTACGCCGCCGACTACTGCGCCTATCCGGTCGCCAGCTTCGAGGCCGGCGCGGTCAAGAACATCGAAAGCGAGATCAAGGGCCTGCGGGGATGATCACACGCTCAACTTCTCCCTCCCCTTCATGGGGAGGGTGGCTGAGGCGAAGCCGAAGCCGGGTGGGGGCGGCGAGGCTGATCACGCGCCGCGCCCAGAACCACCTGGCCCTCCCCACCCGGTCGCTGCGCGACCACCCTCCCCATGAAGGGGAGGGAGAGGGTTGACCGCCATCGAAGCCAACGCCGACGGCCTGATCGGGCCGACGCACTCCTACGCCGGGCTGTCGCCGGGCAATCTCGCCTCCAGCCTGAACAAGGGCGAGGCGTCGAACCCGCGCGCGGCCGTCCTTCAGGGCCTCGACAAGATGAAGACCCTGGCCGACCTGGGCCTGCCCCAGTTCGTCCTGCCCCCGCATGAGCGGCCGAACATTCCCTTCCTGCGCGACCTCGGCTTCTCCGGGTCCGACGCCCAGGTGCTGGAGCGGGCGTGGAAGGACGCCCCCTCCTTCGCCGCCGCCGCCTGTTCGGCCTCGCCCATGTGGGCCGCCAACGCCGCCACGGTGACGCCCAGCGCCGACGCCGCCGACGGCCGCGTCCAATTCACGCCCGCCAACCTCGTCACCAACCTGCACCGCAGTCTGGAGCACGATCAGACCAAGCGTTCGCTGGACGCCCTCTTCCCCGACGCCAGCCGTTTCGCCGTTCATGACGCCCTGCCCTCGGTCGCCCATCTGGCGGACGAAGGCGCAGCCAACCACGTCCGCCTGTGCCGCGATCACGGCGAGGCGGGCGTCAATCTGATGGTCTGGGGCCGCGAGGCCTGGGAGCATTGGGACGGTCCCTACCCCGCCCGCCAGACGCGCGAGGCGTCCGAGGCGATCATGCGCCGCCACGCAGCGTCCGGCGCCATTCTGGCGCGTCAGGGCAAGGCCGCCATCGCCGGAGGAACCTTCCACAACGACGTGGTCTGCGTCGGGGCGCTGGACACCCTCTTCTTCCATGAGCAGGCGTTTGAGGACACAGACGCGACCAAGGCCGCCATCCGCGCCGCCGCCGTCGGCTTCGAGCCGCAGTTCGTCGAGGTGTCGGCCGTCGACCTGCCGCTGGCCGACGCCATCAGCTCCTATCTGTTCAACTCCATGCTGATCCGGGTTCCGGGCCAGGACCGCCTGACCCTGATCTGCCCGACCGAAACGCGCGACAACCCGCGCAGTCATGCGGTGGCGCAAAGCCTCGCCGCTTCCAACGGCCCGATCGGCCATGTCGAATACGTTGATGTGCGCCAGTCGATGCGTAACGGCGGCGGCCCCGCCTGCCTGCGTCTGCGCGTCGTCCTGACCGAGGCCGAACTGGCGGCGACCAATCCCGCCATGCGCCTGACCGACGCCCTGCACGCCCGCCTGTCCGACTGGAGCCGCCGCTGGTATCGCGACAGCCTGACGGCGCGCGACCTGGCCGACCCCGCCCTGCTGGACGAGACGCGCGGCGCGCTGGACGAGCTGACGCAGATCCTCGACCTGGGCGGCGGCTTCTACCCGTTCCAGCGCACTTAAGCCCTTAGCCCACAATCGGAGACGGAAGAGGCGACAGAGGCGCCTGCAGCCATCGCAACACGGCCTCCCAATCCCTGAAAAACATGGGCTTTGCGGGCGTCCCGGAGGCCTTAGCCCGCCCGCCCTTCACCGCGCGCCATCATCGCCTCCCCGCCCGCGCCGCGAAGGAGATTTCAGACGATTCAGACGAATTGGACTCTGTTTTTTCTCCCTCCCCTTCATGGGGAGGGAGAAGATGCGCCGTCTATGCCGCGAACCGCCCGCCCTTCCTGGCGTAGGCCTGAGTGCCCTGCGTGAAGACCTTGTCCGTCGGCAGCACAGCCTCGATCGGCAAGGCCTCGGCGCCCTTCAGCCGCTCATAGACCGGTCCGAAGTCCTGCAGCGTCACCGTTTTCAGCGCCTCGATGCTGTCGATGACGAAATAGACCTGCTGGAAGTCGTCGATGCGGTACAGGGTCTTCATCACGCGCTCCAGGTCGAAGCCCAGCCGGTTCGGCGAGGGGTCGTCAAGGCTGAAGACGCTCTCGGTCGCCGACGACACGATGCCCGCGCCATAGATGCGGAGTTCGCCCGCCTCCTGCATCAGACCGAACTCGACCGTGTACCAGTACAGGCGCGCCAGGTTCGGCAGCATCCCCAACGACGCCGCCCGCTGCCCGCCCTTGCCGTAGGCCTCCATATAGGCGGCGAAGTCAGGGTCGGTCAGCATCGGCACATGGCCGAACACGTCGTGGAAGATGTCCGGCTCCTGCAGGTAATCCAGTTGATCCGGCTTGCGGATGAACTGACCCGAGACGAAGCGGCGGTTGGCCAGGTGGTCGAAGAAGACCTCGTCCGGCACCAGTCCCGGCACGCAGACCACGGTCCAGCCGGTCAGGGCCTGAAGCTTGGGATTGATAACGTCGAAGTCGGGGATGCCGCCCGCGTTCAGGTCCAGCGCGTCCAGACCGCGCAGGAAGGCTTCGCTGGCGCGACCGGGCAGGATCTTCATCTGCCGCTCGTACAGGGTGTTCCAGGTCTGGTGCTCGACCTCGGTATAGGCCGACCAGTTCTGGGGGATGGTCCAGTCGGCGGCGGCGCCTTCCGGCGGCTGCTCGAAAACGTGCTCGAAGTCGGACATGGAACGCTCCTCACGGCTCTGATGGCCTTTCGGGGTAGATTAGCGCGGCGGTTCGCAGTCGTCACGCATGACTGTTGCAACGCTGGACCAAGCCGCCTCATTCGTCACCGCATGCGACGACGGACTGGCGCGACAGGGAGTCGCGGTCTAACCTGTCGGGGACGGGCGCCGCTTCGGACCGCCCACATGAAAGCTCGGCCCATGCCGGAGACCCCTGGCGCGCCTGAACGGCGCGACTCGCGGTCCCTGCCTCGGCGTTCCCGCAGCGGCGGGAGCATCGATCGAGACGCCCCTCTGTACGGCGCGCTCGACCTGGGGACCAATAATTGCCGCCTGCTGATCGCGCGTCCGGCGCGTGACGGATTTCGCGTGGTGGATTCCTTCAGCCGCATCGTGCGCCTGGGCGAAAGCCTGTCGCGCACGGGCCGTCTGGACGACCGGGCGATGGACCGGGCCTATGACGCCCTGGCCCTGTGCGCCGAGCGTCTGGTGCGCAAGGGCGTCGACCCCAAACGCCTGACCGCCGTCGCCACCCAGGCCTGCCGCATGGCCGAAAACGGCCCCGCCTTTGTCGAGCGCGTGCGGCGCGGCACCGGCCTTCGCCTGCGGATCATCGACCCTGCAGAGGAAGCCGCCCTGTCGGTCGCGGGCTGCCTGAACCTGTTCGATCCGCGCGCCGAGGCGGTGCTGGTGATCGACGTCGGCGGCGGCTCGACGGAACTGTCCTGGCTGATGAAGGGCGCGCGCGGGATTGAAACCGTGGCGTGGATGTCGGCGCCGCTGGGCGTCGTAAGCCTGGCCGAACGCCACCCTGAACCCAAAGACGGAACCAGCGAATGGTATGAGGCCATGGTCGCGGACTTCGGCGCCGCCATCACCTCTGGCGGACCGGGTCCTGAATTCCTGGCCCGTATCGAGGCGGGGCGCGGCCATATGGTCGGCACCTCGGGCGCCATCACCAGTCTGGCCGGGATTCATCTGGGGCTGAGGCGATACCAGCGCGATCTGGTCGACGGCCTGTGGATGACGCGCGGCGACTGCGAAAAAGCCGCCGACCGCCTGATCGCGCTCGGCCCCGCAGGACGGGCGGCGGAAAGCTGCATCGGGCCGGACCGCGCCGACCTGGTCCTGGCCGGGGCCGCTATTCTGGAGGCCGTCCAGCGCGCCTGGCCGTGCGAGCGTGTCCGCGTCGCCGATCGCGGCCTGCGCGAAGGGCTTCTGTTGCAGAAAATGCGCGAGGATCGGCAGCAGAAGCCGCGCCGTCGCAGGCGGCGCAAGCGCGGCGGCGGAAACAGCGGCACCGCTGAATAGGCGACGCCTAATCCACCTCGACCGGCAGCTCGATATCGCAGGCCGAGAAATCCGCCCCTCTGGCTGCTCTGGTCCTCTCGACCAGGGTGCGGAAACGGGCGCTGTCTGCGCTCAGCACACGCACGGACGGTCGTTCGCCCTCCGCCAGGTCGCCCGCCACGCGCACCCGCGTCATCCGGTCAGGGTCCGTGACGATGCCGTCCGGATTGGGGCTGAACTTCAGAGCGCGCACCACGTCCAGTCCCGACACGACCCGGCCCCAGATGGTGTAACGCTTCTCCAGCGCCGGATAGGGCTGGCGCATCAGGAAGAACTGGCTGTTGGCGCTGTCGGGCGCGTCGTCGCGGGCCATGCCCGCCACGCCCGGACAATACAGGCCCCAGGCGTGAACCTTGCGATCCACTGTCGTCGCCATCACGGCGTCGGGCTGAGTCTGGACCGGCAGCGACTGCATAAAGCCGATCAGCGCGCCCGCCGGCGCAGCCACGGGAGCAAAAGGCGTCTGGGCGTCGCGGCGGAAGGTGAACTCGGCCTTCAGGTCCGGATGCCAGCTCTGGCCCTCGCCGGTGCCGAGCGGATCGCCGGTCTGCGCCATGAAGCCGTCGATGACCCGATGCCAGGGTATGCCGTCATAGAAGCCCGCCTTGGTCAGCAGGCGAATGCGGGCGACATGGCCGGGCGCCGCCTCGGGCGTCATCTCGACCAGGATACGGCCCTTGTTGGTGTCGATGATCAGCAGATTGTCCGGCGCCACAGAGCGCCAGTCGCGGGCGGCGATGGCCGCCGCCCGGTCCTGCTCATCCGCAATCGCCGCAGCGTCCTGAGCAGCGGCCGAACTCGCCAGCATGGCGGCCAGCAACGCCGCCCCGATAGTGTGAACTCCCCGCTTCATGTCCCCGCCCCTCCCCGAGCGTGGCGCGCGGCTCAGCCGCCCTGCACAGGCGGCTGAACGTCGCAGATGGTGAAAGAGGCGCCTTTTTCAGCGCGCGCCGCCTCGACGGCGGCGTTGAACGGGGCCGAACCGGGCACGGCCACGCGCATCGTCGGCCGCTCGGCCTCCGGCATGGCCGAGGCCAGACGCACGCGACCCATCGCGTCGGCATCAGGTCCGACGGCGCCGTCGCCGGCGTCATTGCCCTTCTTGAGCGACTTCACCACGTCCAGCCCCTGAAGCACGCGTCCGAAGACCGTGTAGGAGCCGTTCAGATTATCGTTCTGGCCGGTCATCAGGAAGAACTGGCTGTTGGCGCTGTCGGGGGAACCGGCGCGCGCCATGCCCGCCACGCCAGGGCAGAACAACCCTTGCGCCGAGGTCTTGAAGTCGGCCGTCACGAACATCTGGGCGTCCGGCTGGGTCACGATGGGAATGGAGCCCATGACGCCGCGCAGGCCCGGCCCGCTGTTCTCAATCGGGGCGAAGCCGCTGTCGCGCCCGCGCCGGAAGGTGAACTCGCCCTTCAGATCCGGCAATTCGCTGCCGCCCTCGCCCGTGCCCTTGGGGTCGCCGGTCTGGGCCATGAAGTCGGGAATGACGCGGTGGAATTTCAGCCCGTCATAAAAGCCCTGACTGGTCAGGGTGCGGATGCGCTCGATGTGGTTCGGCGCCGCGCGCGGCTCCAGCTCCACCAGGATGCGCCCCTTGGCCGTGTCGATCACCCACAGGTTCTCGGGCGACACCGTGCGCCAGTCACTAGACTGGCTGGTCGCCTGCGCCATCGCAGCTCCGGCCAGCAGGGCAGTCGCCGTCGCCAGCGCCATCACAGACTTGATCTTCAAACCCGACCTCAATCCTTCTTGACCTTGGCCAACACGCTCGCGGCGACCGCGGGGCTGACGAAGCTGTCGATCCGGCCGTCCAGCCGGGCGATTTCCTTCACCAGTCGCGAGGCGATCGCCTGATGCCGCGGATCGGCCATCAGAAACACCGTCTCTATGTCGCTGTTGAGGCGCTGATTCATCGCCGTCATCTGGAACTCATACTCGAAATCGGCGACCGCGCGCAGGCCGCGCACGATAACGCTGGCGTTCAGTTCCTCGGCGAAGTGCATAAGCAGGCTGGAAAACGGCCGCACCTCGATGTCGGCGTTGAAGCGCGCGACCTCGGCCTTGATCATCTCGACCCGCTCTGCGGTCGAGAAGAGAGGGCCCTTGTCGTCGTTCTGGGCCACGCCGATGACCAGACGGTCCACCAGCTTGACCGCCCGCCCGATAATATCGAGATGACCGTTGGTAACCGGATCGAAGGTGCCCGGATAAAGTCCGATACGCATGGCCAGCGGCCTCCCCATCGTTTGGGTCCGTTTAGCAGGTGCGAAATGAACGGCCTAGATTTTCTGACGCGGCTGTGATCGCCAAAGGGCGCCTATTTGTTGCACTGCATCAGCCGCACCACTGAAAACATGGTCGTCGATGGCGGCGATCCCGGCCGCAGGCGTGGCGCTGTTGCACAGAAAAGCCCCATCAAAGCGGGATAGATCGCTCAGCCTCACCACCGCCTTGCGCTGCGGCGATCCGGCGCGCTCCAGCGCGTCGCGGATCAGGGCCTGCGCCACGCCGTCCAGCATGGGCGCGTCGGGCCAGACCACCGCATCGCCCTGAATAAAACCGATATTCCACAGCGAGCCTTCGCAAATCCGGCCTTCTGCGTCCGTGAACAGGGCGTCGTCATAGCCCGCCAGCCGCGCCGTGCGCCGCGCCCTGAGCAGGCCCATCGTGGCGACATGCTTCAGATGCGGCGCCTCGCGCCCATAGGTCTGGCTTTGCAGGCGCACGCCGTGCGGCAGAGGCGACGGCGGCGACGAGACGCTGATCATCACCTGCGGCGCGCCGATCCAGTCCGGCTGGCGCAGGGACAGTTCGCGGGAGAACAGGCTGATGCGTAGCCAGGCTCCAGTCCGCCCGGCCAGAGCCGACCGCATCAGATCGCGCAGGCGCTGCTCGGCGACGGCCTCGCCGAACAGTTCCAGCGCCGAACGGTTCAGACGGTCCAGATGCCGGTCCAGCCCGCGCACGCCGCCCTGCTCCACAACGAAGGAGGTCAGGGCGCCGTAGTTGATCAGGGCCTGATGGCCCAGATCCTCAAGCCCGGCAGGACGGCCGTCGATCCAGAGCTCAGGAGCGACGGCCATACAGGATCAGGCCTCGCCGCCCTCGACCGCCGGGGCGTCGCCCGCGTCGCCGTCTTCATCATCGCCGCCGGAATCGGCCAGACGTTCGACCGAGACGACCTTCTCGTCCTTGCCGGTGCGGAAGATGGTCACGCCCTGGCTGGAGCGGCCGACGATGCGGACCTGTCCGACCGGAGTGCGGATCATCTGGCCGCCGTCGGTGACCAGCATCAGATCGTCCGACTCCTCGACCGGGAAGGCGGCGGCCAGACGCGTGCCTGCACGACCGCCCAGGCCGTGGGCCGTCAGCCCCTGCCCGCCACGACCCGTGCGACGATACTCATAGGCCGAGGACCGCTTGCCGAAGCCGGTTTCCGTGACCGTCAGGATGAACTGCTCTGCCGCGCCCAGTTCGGCGATGCGCTCCACGGCCAAAGCCGCGTCTTGGGCGGCGTCACCCGCATCCTCTTCGTCCGCCTCGACCGTGACGCCTTCGTCCTCTGCATCGGCGCCGGACAGCGCCTTGCGCATGGCGTTGGCGTGTTTGACGTAGGCGGCGCGTTCCTCCGGCGTCGCATCGACGCGACCGAGGATCGCCATCGAGATGACCGTGTCGCCGTCCTGCAGGCGGATGCCCCGCACGCCGGTAGAATCGCGGCCCTTGAACACGCGCACATCGTCGGCCTTGAAGCGAATGGCCCGGCCCAGCGCGGTCGTCAGCAGCACGTCGTCCTCGGCCGTGCACAGGCCGACCCCGACCATGCCGTCGCCGTCTTCCAGCTTCATGGCGATCTTGCCCGCGCGGTTCACTGTGGCGAAGTCGCTCAGCTTGTTGCGGCGCACGTCGCCCGACCTAGTGGCGAACATGATGTCGTAGTCGCCCCAGGTCGCCTCATCCTCGGGCAGCGGCAGCACGTTCATGATGCTGTCGCCCGGCTCGATCGGCAGCAGGTTGACGAAGGCCTTGCCGCGTGACTGCGGATTGCCCAGCGGCAGGCGCCAGGTCTTCAGCTTATAGGCCTTGCCGTTGGTGGCGAAGAACAGGACCGGCGTGTGGGTCGAGGCGCTGAACACGCCGGTGATGGCGTCCTCGTCCTTCATCGACATGCCGCTGCGGCCCTTGCCGCCGCGATGCTGGGTCCGATAGGCGTTCAAGGCGACGCGCTTGACGTAGCCCGAGTGGGTGACGGTCACGACCATGTCCTCGCGCGGGATCAGGTCTTCGTCCTCCATCTCGGCGTCGCCTTCGCCGATGAGGGTGCGGCGGTCCACGCCGAACTGCTCCCTGACCAACAGCAGGTCTTCGCGGATGATGGCCAGGACGTTCTTGCGGTCCGACAGGATGGTCAGATGGCCCTGAATGGTGTCGGCCAGGCTGCGCGCCTCACCGAAGATGTCGTCGCGGCCCAGGCCGGTCAGACGCGATAGCGTCAGGGCCAGGATGGCGCGGGCCTGCTCGTCGGTCAGACTGATCTTGTCGCCTTCAACCAGCACGGTGCGCGGGTCGGCGATCAGCTCGACCAGGGCCATCATATCCCCGACCGGCCAGGCCTTGGCCTGCAGCCGCTCGCGCGCCTCGGCGGGGTCAGCCGAGCTGCGGATGATGTGAATGACCTCGTCGATGTTGGCGACAGCGACGGCCAGACCGACCAGGACGTGGCCCCGATCCCGAGCCTTGGCCAGCTCGAACTTGACGCGGCGGACCACCACTTCCTCGCGGAACTCGAGGAAGGCTTCCAGCAGGGCGCGCAGGCCCATCTGCTCGGGTCGCCCGTGGTTCAGCGCCAGCATGTTGACGCCGAACGAAGATTGCAGCGCCGTATAGCGATACAGCTGGTTCAGGATCACATCGCCCGAGGCGTCGCGCTTCAACTCGATGACGATGCGCATCCCGGCGCGGTCCGACTCGTCGCGGACGTCGGCGATGCCTTCCAGACGCTTCTCACGCACCATTTCGGCGATGCGCTCGATCAGGGTCTGCTTGTTCACCTGGAACGGCAGTTCGGTGATGATGATGGCGTCGCGATCCTTGCGGATTTCTTCGACCGAGGCCTTGCCGCGCACGATGACCGAGCCGCGCCCGTCGCGCAGGGCGTTGCGCGGGGCCGTGCGGCCCATGATCTCGCCGCCCGTGGGGAAGTCAGGACCCGGCACGATGTCCAGCAGGGCGTCGTCTGAGACGTTCGGATCGTCCAGCAGGGCGACCGAGGCGTCGATCACTTCGCGCAGGTTGTGCGGCGGGATGTTGGTCGCCATGCCGACGGCGATGCCGCCCGCGCCGTTGACCAGCAGGTTCGGAATCCGCGCCGGCAGGACGACAGGCTCCAACTCCTTCTCGTCATAGTTCGGCTGGAAATCGACCGTGTCCTTCTCGATGTCGGTCAGCAGGGCCACGGCGGCCGGGGCCATCTTGGCCTCGGTGTAACGCATGGAGGCCGGCATATCGCCGTCGACCGAGCCGAAGTTGCCCTGGCCGTCGACCAGCATCAGCCCCATCGAGAAGTCCTGGGCCATCCGGACCAGGGCCATGTAGACAGAGGCGTCGCCGTGCGGGTGGAAGCGGCCCAGCACGTCGCCGACGACGCGGGCGCACTTCGAGTACGACCGCTCGGGCGTCATGTTCAGGTCGTGCATCGAGTACAGGATGCGGCGATGCACAGGCTTCAGACCGTCGCGCGCGTCCGGCAGAGCGCGGCTGACGATCACGCTCATGGCGTAGTCGAGGTAGGAGCGCTTCAGCTCATCCTCGATGGTGATGGTCGAAATATCGCCCGGCGCCATGGGGGCGGCGTTTTGGTAACTGTCGTCGGTCAAGGAAATCAGGCTTTAAATGGCCGGAATCGGAACGTGATCCGCTGTTCCGGTTTCTATCATCCGGGGGCCGTGGTGGCAAAGAAACGCCGCTGAAATCCCCATGCCGAAAAGGACA
This sequence comes from Brevundimonas sp. LPMIX5, assembly GCF_003576505.1. NCBI lineage: Bacteria > Pseudomonadati > Pseudomonadota > Alphaproteobacteria > Caulobacterales > Caulobacteraceae > Brevundimonas > Brevundimonas sp. LPMIX5. The sequence continues at coordinate 119,709 of NZ_QWTZ01000001.1, read as the reverse complement.
GGAAAGCCATGCGTTTAGCCGCTTCGAAAATGATCGCTCCCAGCGCCCTCGCCGTGGTGCTCGTCGCCGGGGCCGCCTGCAGCCAGAACCCGGCGACGCCGCCGGCTTCAGAGGCCCCGCCGGCAGCCCCGGCCGAGGCCGCCGAGCGTGCTGCGCCGGGCCAGACGGCGCAGGTCGCCATCATCAACGGCCAGGGCGCCGAAACGGGCAAGGCGACCCTGACTCAGGGAGCCACAGGCCTGCTGATCAAGGTCGAGGCCACGGGCCTGACGCCCGGCTGGCACGGCATCCACATCCACGCCACGGGCCAGTGCGAGGCCCCCTTCACCTCGGCCGGCGCCCATATCAATCACGGCGATCCCCAGAAGCCGCACGGCCTGCTGAACGCCGACGGGCCTGACGACGGCGACCTGCCTAACGTCTTCGCCGACGCGAAGGGCGCCGTGAATGCCGAAGTCTTCACCACCCGCGCCCGTCTGGCGGATGCCGGTCCGGGTCAGTGGCTGCTGGACGACGACGGCTCGGCCCTGGTGATCCACGCCAACGCCGACGACCACTCCAGCCAGCCGATCGGCGGCGCGGGCGACCGCGTGGCCTGCGCCGTCATCAAGGCGCAGTAAGCAGACCTAAACCTTGGCGGGGGCGCCGGCGCGAAGGCCGCGCTCCCCCAGGGCCACCGTGACCACGCCGAGCAGAGCGATGGCGACACCCGTCAGGATCTGCGGCGTCAGCACGTCGCCCATGAACAGGCCGCCGATCATTATCGACACCAGGGGCGAGCCCAGCAGATAGGGCGTCACCCGCCCGGCCTCGCGCCGCTGGACCAGCCAGAACATCAGGCTGGTGGCGAACACGGACGAAATCACCCCCGCCCAGATCAGCGTGCCCCATACCAGCGGCGTCGCGGCCTTGGCCGCTTCCCACTGCCCGTTCTCGAACAGGGCCGACCCCAGGGTCAGCACCGGAAATGCCATCAGGGCCAGCAGGCCCTGCATCTTCAATGGCGGGATCGAAGTCGTCCGGCGCGCGATCACCGTCGTCAACGCCCAGGCCGATGCGCCCAGCGCGCCCACCAGAATGGCCTTCCAGTCGTTCAGGGCGTGGGGATCCAGCGTCATCCACGCCACGCCTGCAAAGGCGATGACCAGGCCGACGGCGGCCATCCTCGAAATCCGCTCTCCCAGCATCAGGAAGGCGAACAGGGACGTCAGGGGAATCCACAACTGGGTGGCGATGGTCACCGGGCTGACGTCATGAGCCAGCCAGAAGGCCAGGTAGATCAGCCCATAGTGGATCGGGCCGCCTACCACGGCGATGATCAGCAGGCTTTTCCAGTTCGGGAACGGCGGCCGCACGAACCAGACCAGACAGGCGGCGGCGATGGCGAAGCGCAAGGCGCCCGTCATCAGCGGCGGAAGCATCTCGGTGGCGACCTTGGCGGCGGCGTTGTTCACGCCCCAGATGACCAGAACGGCCACGATGGCGGCGATTTCAAGCGGCGTCAGCGCGTGCGGGGAGGAGGAGGAGCTGGACACGCCTCCATGCTTGCCACAAGGCGCGACGTTTTGCCTCTCACGAAGCATGACCACAGGTTACCCCGCCGCATGTCATGCCCCACGACCGCGAACCGGCTATAGAAGCCGCCATGAAGATTCCTGCCCTGCTGTCCGCCCTCGCCGTCCTGACCGCCTGCATCGGCGCTGCGCCTGTGAGCGCCGAGCCGACCGTCGTGGTTTCGCCTCAGCCCCTGCCCATCGACAACGACCGTCCGCGCGTCTTCCTGGGCGGCAGCATCGACATGGGCGGCGCGCCCGACTGGCAGGGGGCGCTGACGCAGGCCCTGTCCGACATGGACGTCACCGTACTGAATCCTCGCCGCCCCGACTGGAACCCCGCCTGGCGGCCCGAAGCGGACGAGCCTGAATTCCTGCGTCAGGTCGAATGGGAGCTGGCCGCGCTGGAAAGCGCCGACGTCATCGTCATGTATTTCGCGCCTGGCACGCAAAGCCCGATCAGCCTGCTGGAAATGGGCCTGCACGCGCGCGGCGGAAAGCTGATCGTGCTGGCTCCCGAAGGGTTCTGGCGCAAGGGCAATGTCGACATCACCGCCCGCGCCTATGGGGTGCGTCAGGTGCAGAGCATGGACGAACTGACCGCCGCCGTCCGCCAGTCCCTGACCGAAGCCGCCGAGAAAGGCCGCTTCGCACGCTGACCCTCCATGAAAAAAACCGCGCCCCAGCTGGGACGCGGCCTTCATATTCCGGCTGGGGCGAACCTTAGAACGGAATGTCGTCGTTCAGGTCGTAGCTTTCCTTCGGACCCGAGGGCTTGTTGGCGCCGCCGGTCGAGAAGCCCGAGGAATAGTCGTCGTCGCGACCGCCGCCGTAGCCGCCGCGATCACCGCCGCCCTGGCTGTCGCCACGGCCGCCCAGCATGGTCAGCTGGCCGTTGAAGCGCTGGATGACGATCTCGGTCGTGTATTTCTCGACGCCCTGCTGATCGGTCCATTTGCGGGTCTGCAGCGAACCTTCGATGTAAACGGTCGAGCCCTTCTTCAGATAGTTCTCGACCACCTTGACGATGTTGTCGTTGAAGATGACCACCGAGTGCCACTCGGTCTTTTCCTTGCGCTCGCCGGTCGACTTGTCGCGCCAGGTTTCCGAGGTGGCGATGCGCAGGTTGGCGACGCGGTCGCCGTTGTTCAGCGAACGGATTTCCGGATCGCGGCCCAGATTGCCGATGAGGATGACCTTGTTGACGCTGCCCGCCATGACGAATGTCCTTTTATGTTCTTGCGCCGAGTCCTAGCGGATTTCGACGAGATGTTCCAGTTTTGTTCACGCCCAATTCCGGGCGCTGAAATCAGTTCGGAGCGACCGCGACCGGGCTTCCGTCGATCTGGCGCTGAATCGCACCGGGAATGGCCAGGCGGCCGTCCCCGGTGCGCGCCAGGGCGAAGAACCGGGGGCCGTCCAGGCTCTTGCCGAACTTGACCCCCGCGCGGTCGATGAAGATGAACTGCCCCTGATAGGCGCCGACCATCTCGGTCTTGCTGCCGCCCATACGCAGGAATTTCAGACGCATCTCTTCCAGTCGCGCGGCGCAGAACTCGATCTGCGGTTGGTCGCGGGCGACGACGTTGAAGCGCACGCCCCCGCCCTCGGCGTCCTGTCCCATATGGTAGCAGACGCCCGTCCCGCCCGGCGCCTCCGCCTTCTTGGCGCAGGCGCTCAGAGCCGCAGACGCCGCGACAATCGCCAGCAGGGTGATCGAAGCGCGGCACATGCTCACAGCTCCGGGAACTGACATTGGCGGTCCTGCTGGGCCAGGGTGCGGAAACGGTTGTTGTCGGTCGACTGCTCCACGCGGCGCGGGACCAGACGCAGGGTCGTGTCCCCCCACCGCCCGTAACGCGCCTCGCCCGGCGCGACGCAGGTTCCCGAATAGAGAGCCTGAACACAGGCCGCCAGGCTCATATTGCCCGACACCTGGCGCCATTCCGAACCGGTGTGACGCAGGCAGGCCGTGCCCGAGGTCGAAGGCGCAGCGCGCGTATCCTCGGCGGCGCCCGGCTGGCCCGCAGGGGCGATCTCGACCGCCGGGGTCGAAGGCAGTTCCGGCGGCGGCGCGAAGGAGGCCGTCGGCGCCGCGACGAGCGAGCCGGAAGCGTCCAGCCCCACATCCAAGGCGCTGGTGGCCACGCCGTTGCGCTTGGCGCAGTCGGCCAGGGTGGCCAGGCCGACGAACTGGCCATCCACGAAGCAGCGCAGTTCCCGGGTCGGCTCCAGCGTCGGGGCCTCGGCCACGTCGATGGTCAGTCCGCCCTTGGACGCAGGCGGCGGCTCAGATGGCGCGCCCTTGCCGCCGCTGAAGACCAGGGCGGCGGCCACGGCGCCGACGACGGCCAGGCCCGCGCCGACGATCAGAACCGTACGATTGTCTTTCGAAAGGGCCATGCAGCTCTCAACGCGCCAAAGAAGGCCCCACTAACCCCGAGCGCCCCACAGCCGTCAACCGAAAGCGCCCTCAACCCCGGCTTAGCCTGTGAGTCTCGCCAGAGCAGCCTGATAGTTGGCCAGCTGCGCCTGCAGATAGGCCGGAGCCTGGCCTGTCACCTTGGGCTTGTCGCTTGCCGGATCCAGGGCGCGATAGGCGTCGCGCATGGCCTTGATCGCCAGTTGCACCTGATCCCGCGACTTGGCGATGGCCTCTGCGCTGGACAGGTTCAGCAGCGGCGACAGGTCGATCCCGAAGGTCTTGGTCTTGTCCTGCGTCTTGCCGATGAAGCCGGGCGTCAGGCCCAGTCCCGCCAGGGCGTCTCGTCCCGCCTCGCCCGGCGTCAGAACAGCTCCGGCCCTCCCGTCGGCGCTGGTGATGGAAAGGCGCTGGACCCCGCCGCTGGTCACCCGTGCGTCGCCGTCCATGCCGGTCACATAGTCGCGGTCGGTCTTGATCGTGACCTTCAGATAACGCCCCGACGCCATTTCGATCTTGCGCGCCAGCGACTGCAGCGTGTCCTTGGCGTCGATCGTCACGGCCGTCTTCCGGCCGGTCAAAGGGTTCTGCACATAGAACCGGTCGCCCGCTCGGACGGCCGTCGCATCCACCAGGGTCTTGGACTGGCTCTGGCTGATCTCGCCCTGCGGCAGGCCCAACCGATCCAGCACGCTGGCGCCGCCCGAAGACACGGTCAGGGCCAAGGGCTTGGCCTGGCCGTCAGCCGCCGTCCATGTCTGGCTCCACTCTACCTGCCCCGCCTGCACGTCCAGTCGCGCCAGATAGCCGCGCGAGGGGTCTTCGGCCTTGGCCCCGATGGCGCGATCCGACACGCCGGTCAGCCAGACCTTGCCGTCGTGCACCTTAACGTCGGCGGCGGTGTCGTCGCCCGCCCCGCCGTAATAGGTCACCCGATCCGCGCCCGAGGCGGCCAGGTCCGTGGACAGGACAGCGACAAAGGCGTCCTGACCTCCGGCATGAGCATTGGCGACCTGGCCCGCATTCAGGGCGCCGTTGCCGGTCGCGCCCGAGATGATCAGTCGCCCGTCCGCCACCGCAAGGCCAGCGATCTCGCCGCCCGAAGAGGAGCCCAGATTGCGCACGCTCAGAAGCTCGGGCGCGCCCGTCGCGCCGATACGGAAATGACGCACGACAAAGGCGCCGTTCTCGACGCCCGCCGTGTAGAGATTGTCGCCGTCGACGGTCATGGCCTGGACGTTGTCGTCGCCGGCCGTGCCGAACTGGGTCGCCCCTGTCGCCGTCGCCGTAATCGGCGCCAGACTGTGGACCTGACTTTCGCTGAAGGCCTGAACATAGCCGTCCCAGCCGCCCACGGCCAAGGTCCCCGGCATGGCCGACTTGGCCCGCCCCGCCACATAGACCCGCCCGTCGGCGCCGAAGGAGACGGCGGTCGCTTCATCCTCGGCCTTGGCGCCGCGCCTCTGGGTCCACTGTTCGCGCCCCTGAGAGTCGAAGACGGTGACGAAACTGTCGGCCGTCGTGGCGGAGGCGCCTGCCTCGCCGGGCACAAGGGCGCCGATCACCGATCCGGCCACGGCCACCCGCCCGTCCGCATCCACGGCGATGGCGTAGCCGCTGGCCTTGGACGCCGCGCCCAGAGCGCGACTGACGACCACATTGCCCGCCGAATCCAGTTTCATCAGAACGACGTCGCCCTGCCCCTTGATCGGCTGGGTCGAGGCGCCGGCGCTGACATCGGCCACAATCCACATCGAACCGTCCGGCCCGGCCGCGCTGGCCCGCACCGTCTCGACGCCGTCCGGCAGGGACGAGACGCCGCTGCGGCCCTCGACCCAGAACCCGCCGCCGGAGCCCGCCACCGGATTGCCGTCCGGGTCGAACTTCAGCACCTCATGGGCGCCCTTGCTGCCTGCGCCCTGTACGACCTGAATCGAATCCCGCGCCTCGGCGGGGGTGAAGCTGATCGTCTCCAGCGAGACGCCGGCGACCGTCAGTCCCCAGCGCGCCGGCCCGGCCGGAAGGGTGATGGTCTTGTCGCCCGCCTTGACCGTGCGCGGCTCGGCCTCAATCGTCTGCCGATGGATGCGGGTCTGCACGCCCGCCTCTTCCAGCTTGCCGTTGATGTGCTGCACCACCGCATCCATCGTACGCGGCGTCGCCCCCATCTCAGCCAGGTCGATATCGACCGTCTGGCTTCCGGTCGTGGTCTTCACCGTGATGCCGAAACGCACGTCGCCTTGGAAAGCCGCGACCTCGTCGGTCAGGGCGCCGTCGTGAATCGGGCCGGTCAGATATTTGGGATTGTCGCGCGGCACCGCCGCTGTCGACTGGCTCTGCGAGGCCGAGACGCCCTGAACCACGCGCACGCCTTCGAACTGAGCGGAATTCAGGAAATCCATCACCTCCGTCATGCCGGAAGCGAACCGTCGAGACAGTTGCTCGGATTCCATACGGGTGACCCCGCGCTCGCCCGCGCGGTTCGTCAGGGCCTCAAGCATGGTCAGCCCCTGATACAGGGCGAAAATCTTGCGGTAGTCGCTTGATGAGACGCCCTTGACGTCAAGAACGGCATTGTCCTCGTTGACGAGCTTTCGCCCGCTCAAGGCCGTACGCAGAAGGTCCGACTGGCTGGGCTTTTCCTTGCCGCTCAAGGTCCACGGCGCGGTCGGTTGCGTCTTCGACTTGGGCGCGGACTGTGCGGACGACGAGGCGCCCGCTCCTCCGGCGAGACCGTAAAGGCCCAGCAGATAGCTGTTGTTGATCACCGCCACGAAAGCCTCCGCAGGCCAGCTTGCCGCAGGCACGGTAACGAATTGTTTAACCCCCGCACGCAACCGCCCCGCGTCAGCCGCAGTTCACTCTTGTCTGCAGCCTGATGTGGAGATGTTCATGTCGCGCGTACGCTGGCTTTTAATGCGGCTGATGAGCCTTTACGGCCTGATGCCCCGCCCCGCCCCGCGCCGCCGGCGTCCGCCCGTCACTCTGGGCTATGGGCCGACCCGGCGAATGGGTTAGCGGCTTCAGCCCTTGAACAGCGACAGGATGATCTGCGGCGCCTGGTTGGCGATCGACAGAGCCTGAGCGCCGAGTTGCTGCTGCACCTGCAAGGCCTGCAGACGTGCGCTTTCACGCGCCATGTCCGCGTCCACCAGATTGCCGACGCCGACTTCCAGCGAATCCATCAGCTTGGTGACGAACAGGGTGTGCTTCTCGATCTGCTTGGACTGAGCGCCCAGTTCAGCGAGCTTCGAACTGGCGGCCGTGAGGGCCGCTTCGACAAAAGTCAGGGCCTCTGCAGCGTTTTCGGTCGTATCCAGCAGTGGCAGACCGGCAGGACGCGCCGTCACTGGAGGTGTAGCTCCGGCATCCGCCGTGCGAGCCGGTAGATCCAAACCCAGCCCTCTAAGGGACATGTCCTGCCGGTTCATCGTGATGGTTTCAGATGCGTCGGCGTTCGCCAGGAAGTTCAACGGCGTCAGCGGGCTCGGCGTAGGCGTCACGCCCGGCACCTTGCCGTTCAGGATATTCTCGCCATCGAATGAGGCGTTGTCCGCAAACGACTGCAAGGACTTCAGCAGCGACTGAAACTCATCGTTGTAGGCCTTGCGCGTCGCGTCCGACGCCGACGGGTCGGCCGCCGCGGTGGCCTTCTGACGAAGTTCGACGAGGATATCTGAAATCTGCTGACCGGCCGCCAGGGCCACATCGGCGACCGAGGTCGCCCGGTTCAGGCTGGTCTTGACCGATTCCAGGGCGTTCATGTCGGCGCGCTGGTTCTGGGCGATGGCCCAGGTGGCGGCGTTGTCCTTGGCGCCCTGGACCTTCAGCCCGGTGTTCACCCGGCTCTGGGTCGCCGCCAACTTGGAGTTGGTGGCGTTCAGGTTCTGAAGCGCGATAAGCGCCGACGCATTGGTGATTACGCTGTTGGTCATGGCCGTTCTCGCCTCAGATCCGATTCTGGCGAGTAGTAATGACGCTGATTCCTGAGCGTATGGTTAACGGCGCCGCAACGCCTGTTAACGCCGCCCGGCGCCGCCGAGGGGCGTCAAGCCGCCTTCCGTCGCGCCGCTCAGATCTCGGTCTTGATGATCTTGCCAACGTCATAGGCCGGGCTCTGACGCAGCTTCAGGACTTCTTCACGAGGGAACTGGCGAACCACCTCCCCGGTGACCCGATCCAGGGTCTTATAGACGTAGCCGGTCGACTCGCGCTCGATCGTCAATCGGTAACGACCTGCGTCGTCGCTATCTTTCTGCGCGCCCTGCACAGGTTGCTGCGCCTCGATAGCGCCGCCCTGGGGCTCGCGATCAAGGTAGGTTACGCTGGACACTCCCGCGACATTGTCAGCCATATCCTTTCGCGCGGACGCGCCGCGCCTCCCGTATCAAACGACACGAGAAAGGGGCGAACCTTGCGGCCCGCCCCCTTCCTAATCGCGTCGGATTAGCGGAACAGGCCCAGCAGGATCGAGCTGGACTGGTTCGCGATCGACAGCGCCTGCACGCCCAGCTGCTGCTTGGTCTGCAGAGCCGTCAGGCGAGCGCTTTCCTTGGCCAGGTCGGCGTCGACCAGATTGCCCACGCCGGTTTCCAGAGCGTCCTGGAGCTTGTTGGCGAAGGTCAGTTGACGATCCATAGACTTGGACTGGGTGCCGAGGGTCGCGAGAGAGGTCGTGAAGGACGTGATCGCTGCCTGGACGTCATCCGCCGTCATGTTGGTTAGATCGAGGTCTGCCCAGTCCGTATCAAATCCGAAGGAGAACTCGCTGGTCGCCTCAAGACCCGTCCGGACCTTCGGTTGATTGGTGGCCCCACTCGCATCAGTCGTGAAGAGATTCACGCCATCAAAGGTGGCGCCCGCCAAGGCATCAGTGATCTCTTGCTTGAGGGCATCATAATCAGCCACATATGCGTCATATGAGGGATTGTCCGTCGGTGGGGTAGTGCCAAAGCCCTCGATGGCAACTGCGAGAGACTTCATCTCCGTCAGAGCGGCGACGACGGTGTCACCCGCGGCCAAAGCAACATCCACAATGGATTGACCACGCTGGATAGACTGCTTGACCGAATCCAGAGCCGCCATATCGGCGCGCTGGTTCGTGGCAATGGCGAAAATAGCGCCATTGTCCTTGGCGGTGGCGACGTTGAATCCCGTATTGACTCGGTTCTGGGTCTTGTTCAGCGCCGCATTGGTCGCGTTCAGGTTTTGCAGCGCAACGAGGGCGCCAACGTTCGTGTTGATGCTATTAGCCATTTTGGCTGTCCTTTGTCTTCAGACGATGTCCGACGCCATTTTGGCTGCCGGGAGCTTTCTGCTCGGAAGGTCAGGCCGCAAGTGGCGGGCCAACAGAGCGTCGCTGGTTCCAAAAGCCAGCGCATTGATTTTTCAATGTTAGATTCTGGAAACCATATCAAAACGCCCGGCACTTCCTGCCGTCAGCGAGTGCAGGCGGCAATAAGTGCCGGGCTTATCGGCAAAAAATGCCGCCCACTGTCCTATCGAAAAGACAAACTCACGGACGGGAATGCACCCATGCGTCGATCAGGGCGCGTTCGGCCTGAAGCGTCTCAACCGCCAGTCGCCGCGCCGCATCGCACGTCAGGATCTGCCCGCCGCGCCGCACATAGGCCGCCTCCAGATCCGCCGTCGTGGCCGCCTCGGGCAGCACCGCCAGATCACAGGGCCGCGTCACGGCGTCAGGAAGGATCAGACGCGGCGGTGCAGCCGGCGACGGCTGGGGCGAGGCGGCACAGCTCGCGGTCATGATCGCGCAGGCGCTGAGCGCGAGCGGGGTCCAGAGGCGTATCGGCGTCATCGGCGGTCCTTGCTCGGGTTTCGGCCGTCGCGGTCGCCCGCGCCACGGCCTCGGCATGATGGTGAAAGGCGTCCAGAACCGCGACCTGGCGACCGCGCGCGGCGGCCTCCAGGGCGCGGGCGGCCGCCAGGGCCTCGGCCTGATCCGCGCGGCGCTGAACAGTTTCAAGACGGCGCGCCTGCAGATGCAGCGGATCCCACCGCACCCCGAGGCCTCGCCCGACGATCAGGATCAGGACCACGACGACGCCGAACGCCGCCAGCCAGCCCAGCGGCGTCAGGGTGCGAAGAACGCCGCCGCTCATGGATAGGCCCCCCGGTCCAGTTCGAAATGCGGGCCGTCGCGCAGACGCGGCCAGTCGCCACCCCAGATCAGGGGTATGCCCCGCCCTTTCGCCGCCGCCTTGAAGGCCTCGGCGATGCGCGGATAAAGCGGCCAGTCCCAGCGGACCTGCCCATCGACCCAGGCGGCCACATCGATGGCATGCCCGGTCAGGTGGCGCGAGTTCAGCGTCCGGCTGGCCCCTGCCCGCACCAGTTCCGCCTGACGCGCCGCCGTGCGCAGGCCCTCGGTGACCATGAAATCCACCGGCGTCAGCTCGATTGCGGCCTCGACCACGGCCACCAGGTCGGGATGCACCCCCTGAAGCGCCGCTCGCGAGCGTTGCGAAAGCCGGAAGCTCATGGCCGCCCGCCCGCGCGCAGACGCATCATATTGACGATCTGCTGGGCGCTTGGCGCCACCAGATAGAGCAACAGCATCAGGGCGATCAGTCCCATCAGCCCCTCGGCGATGCGCGGCAGGTCCGAGGCCTCAGCCCGGCTCACCGCCAGCCGCAGCAACAGCCACAGGGCCAGGCTGGCCGCATAGACATAGATCCGCCGCCACAGCCAGCGGCCCTCAGCGAGATCATGCGTCGGTTCTTTGAGCGTCATCATTGGTCGTCCTCCGGATCAAAGGGCGCGGCGGAGACCCGCCAGTCGGCGCCCAGATGGTCGAAACAGTCGTCGGCGCTGAGCCGGTCAGGCGCGGACCAGGTCTCCTCGTCCGGCAGTTCAGGCAAAGGAGGCGCGGCCTCGTCCCACTGCTCCACAGTTTGAATGATGCGATGCAGGCGCTGGGTCATGACGTCACCCGATCGCCGTCAGCCGGACCAAGCCGGGCGCGCCCGCGCCGCCTGCGCCCGCCGCCGTCACGCCCGCGCCGCCCCCGCCGCCGCCGCCGCCGTAAAGGCCCCCGTCGCCCCCTGCACGCCCGGCTCCGGACGCCTGAGCGCCGCCCCCCGCGCCGCCGCCGCCCGCCCAGTGCAGATCGTTCAGAGGCGCGTTCTGTCCGGCGTTTCCGACGCCAGCGCCGCCCGCCCCGCCGGTCGCCTTGACCGACAACAGGCCGCCATCGCCCCCGGCGCCGCCCGACTGGATGATATTCGCCGCGCCGACGCCCCCTCCGCCGCCGCCGCCGCCCGGTCCATCAGGCCGCGCGCCGGACTGGCCAGCCATGCCCATCGCCGTGACCGAAGAGGCTCCGCCCCCATTGGATGCCGTCAGGCCGCCGCCGCCGGCGCCGCCAAGCCCGGCCGCTGACGCGCCGCCCGCCCCGCCGCGTCCACCCTCGCCGGTCAACAGCGTCACGCCGCCCAGCGTGATGCGGCTATCGGCGCCCGGCGCGCCCGCAGCGGCCGAGCCGGAACCACCGCCCCCGCCTGCCCCGACGACGATGCTCAATCCGGCGCCTAGCGCCTCGACAGGCCAAAGGGCGCTCATCACCCCGCCCGCGCCGCCGCCGCCGCCGCCGTGGCGGCTGGTCCCAGCCGGACCGGCCAGCCCGGCCCCGCCTCCTCCGCCGCCGCCGACGCAGACCGCTTCGACCCAGCGCGCCCACTCCGGCGGGGACCAGGCGCCGCCCGCCGTCAGGGTGGTGGTCTCACGCCGCGTCGCGCCGCGGGCGAACCAGGCGCGGCCGGTGTGCCGGTCGGCCATCAGCACCTCGCGCCAGGTCCCGCCGTCCGCGCTGACCTTCAGCCGCAGGTCGTCATCGCCGATCAGGCCCAGTTCGGCCCGGCCGCCCCAGCCGCTCTGGAACAGCAGGGACAGCACGTCCGCCGATGTCTGCTTGTTGAAGGTGAAGCGCAGGTCGCCGTCGCCGCCGCTCTCGCTTTCCAGCGCGGTCCACAGGGCCTTGTTCGCCCGCACCGTCACCACGTTGGTCGCATCCGCCGTGGCGTTGACGCCCAGGCGGGTGATCTGCTGCAGTTCGTCCGGCGTCGCGGTCTGAAGGGGCGTCCAGTCGCCATTACGGCGCACGACGATCTCTTCGCTGTCCAGCACCACGGCCAGATGTCCATCCGGCGTGGGCGCCACGGTCCAGCCGCCCATCTCATGACGCATCAGCGCCCCCGCCGCCCGGCCCGACCAGTCATCGCCCGTCGCGCCTTCCGGCAGAATGTAGAGGTCGCCGTCCGACGCCTCGGCCGGTTGGGTCGCCGTGGTGCGGCTGACCACCGCCGTCTGGGTCAGGGCGTCCAGAAAGGTCAGCGCCTCGTTCAGAGTGACGTGCTTCTGCAGTTGTCCGGCCGCCAGATAGGGCAGGCCCAGCCGCGCGCTGGCGTCGATGCTCATGTTCAGTCTCCGTGGATCAGGAGATGTCAGTCTGTGCAGCCGCCCCATGCAGGCGCGTCGATCGGGTCGAGGCGTCGCCAAAGCCGGGAATTTTCAGGCATCGGCGTATTCGGTCGTGATGGCCGCGCCGTTTCTGCGTGCGGAACGGCCGCCTCGACAGCGCCCGGATCGGCGGCTAACCGGATCAGCCCACTCCCGCCGTTCGCGACTGCTTCATGACCCTGTTTCAGGCCCTGACGCGCCTGGCCGCCCTGGCCGTTCTGGCGCCGCCCGCCGTGGTCGCCGTCTCGGCGCTCAGCCGCATCGGCCACCGGCTGCCTGATCTGCTGACGCAGTTCACCGCTCCGGCCCTGATCGCGACGGTGGCGGTGTGCGGGGCCTTCCTTTTGCTGAGACTGTGGGACATGGCGGCGCTGGGCGGGGTCGTCGCAGGACTGCTGCTGGTCGCCGTCTGGCCGCAGTGGTCGCCGCCGCGCGGGATGCCTGCCGATGGCGCCGAAACGCTCACCCTCTATTCCGCCAACCTGTGGGCGCGGAACAATGATGCGGACGCGGTCGCCCGCTCCATCGCCGCGGCAGACGCCGACATCGTCATGCTCATCGAGCTGGGCGACGGCCCCAACGCCCGGCTGGACGAGGTTCTGGCGGGCTATCCCCACCGCGTCGCCACCCCGCGCAAGGATCGGCCCAGCGGCGCGGCGCGCTCGGTGATCGCCTCGAAACGGCCGCTGCACCGCGTGCGCGACGCCGACGGTCAGGGGCTGGCCGCCCTGGTCGCCGAGGCCGAGACGGCGCTGGGCCCGATCAATCTGATCGCCGTCCACATGACCCGCCCCTGGCCCTTCCAGCATCCCTATGGCCAGATCAGCCAGGCCGAGCGGCTGGCTGGACTGCGTCACGGACTGACGGGGCCGGTCGTCATCGCGGGGGACTTCAACAGCGTCTCCAGCGGCCGCATCGGCCGTCAGATCAAGGCGCAAACCGGCCTGATCCCCGCCCCGGCCTGGCCCGGCACCTGGCCCGCCGTGGCGCCCTCGCCGCTGGGCGTCACCATCGACCATGTATGGCGCTCGCCCGATCTGGCCCTGCTCGAACGGCGGCTGGGCGACAAGACCGGCTCGGACCACCGCCCCGTCATCGTCGAGCTTACGCGGGCGACGCAATAAGCGCCTTCAGCCGCGCCTCATGACCGTGGTCGGGGAAGTCGTCGGCGATCCAGCCGTCTTCAAAGGCCTTCAGGACGCGGCCTGTCTCGGGCCCCGGCTTCAGACCCAGTCGCGCCAGATCACGCCCGCCGACCGGCAGCTTCGGCGGCGTCCAGTCGGCCGCGAGGGCCAGCAACGCCTGCATCCTCGCCGCCTCGGCGCCCCCCGCCCAGGCGCGCCTGACGCGATCCTCGAACGCTTGCCGCCCCTCGCGCCAGATGACGGCGCGCGCGCGCGCGTCGCTTATATCCGGGTCAAGCGGCGTGCGAACGGCGGCGATCAGCCGGTCCTTCTGGGCGTTGGACAGCCGCAGCCGGTTCGCGGATGCGCGCACCGTCTCAACGTCCGCCGGCAGCAGGGCCGACAGGCGCAGCACCGGGTCCGGGCTGACCCCGACCATCGCCTCGAACAGCGTCAAGCCTTCGGGTTGCGGCAAAATACGGCCCAGCACACCCGCATCCTGCATCAACCGCACCGCCGGGCGCGGATCGGGCGCGGCCAGCAGCTTGAGCATCTCCTTCGACACCCGCTCGGCCGACAGCCGCTCGACCCCTTCGGCCAGGGCGGCGCAGGCGGCCACCGCAGCCGCATCCGGCGCGCCTCGCCCATACCAGGCGAAGAAGCGATAGAAGCGCAGAATGCGCAGATAGTCCTCTTCGATGCGCTGTTCCGGCTCGCCGACGAAGACGATCCGTCCCGCCAGAGCGTCGTCATAGCCCGCGCCCGTCGGATCCAAGATCACACCGTCGGAGTCGGCGTAGAGGGCGTTCAGGCGGAAATCCCGCCGCGCCGCGTCCTCGGCCCAGTCGTCGGTGAAGGCGACCGTGGCGCGCCGTCCGTCGGTCGAGACATCGCGGCGCAGGGTGGTGATCTCGAACGGCTGGCGCTCCGATATGGCTGTCACCGTGCCGTGCTCCATGCCGGTCGGCACGCTCTTCAGCCCGGCCGCCTTCAGCGCCCTGACCACCGCCTCGGGCGTTAGCACGGTGGCGATATCCACGTCGTCGATCGGCGCGCCCAGCACGGCGTTGCGCACGCAGCCGCCGACGAAGCGGGCGCAGTCCGCCCCGCCCGCCGCCGCCAGAGCCGCCATCACCGCACGCGTGGCGTCGGCCGTCAGCCAGTCCTGCCCCTCAAGGACGCGGCTCATCCCACGCGCTCGCTCGCGTCGGCCTCGGCGGCCTGATGCGGCGCGGTTTCCTCGCCATAGAGGCGGTTGAACAGCCCCTTCAGAATGCCCGCCGTCACGCCCCAGATGTAGCGCTCGCGATAAGGCATGGCCCAGAACCAGCGGCGCGGCCCGTTCTCCTGATCATAATAGTCGCGGCGATGGTTCACCGGATCCATCAGGAAGTCCCACGGCGCCTCGAACACCTCGGCCACCTCGGCGGGCGACGGGGTGACAGCGGGCGGCGCCGTCAGCCAGCCGACCACCGGCGTCACCAGAAAGCCGGTGCCCGTCTCATACGGATCGCCCAGCCCCAAGGGCTCGACCACGGCCGGGTCCAGCGCAATCTCCTCACACGCCTCACGCAAAGCCGCGTCCAGCGCCGTCTCGCCCGGATCGAGTCGTCCGCCCGCAAAGGCGATCTGCCCCGTATGGCTGGCCAGACTGTCGGATCGCCGCGTCAGCAGGACGCTGGGGCCGTCCTCGCGCGCGATGATGGGGATCAGCACCGCCGCCGGTCTCAACTTGACCTTCGGACGGCTGAAATCGGGGTTCAGGTCATAGTCGGACCGCACCGCCCCACGCTGCGGCGACCACGCCGATACCGGGTCCAGCCTCTGTTGCAGCCGCGACTTCAAGCCGGAACAGGTCAAAGCCCCGCCCCTTCCGGCCCCAGCGGAAACGTCACCCCGCCCGAGCGCACGGCCAGGCGCCCGTCCGCCTCCTGCGCCCGTTCGACCAACTCATAGAAGACCGGCCGCGCGATCCGCGCCCACAGATCGCCGCGCACATGAACACGCGGCGCAGGCTCGCCCGTCGTCGCATCCGTCTCGACGATGATGGCGTGGTCGGGACCGGCGGCGGCCTCGTCGCCCTGATCCGTAGTGAATACCAGCGCCTCACCCTCTTCGCGCACGGTCACGGCGCGGAACGGCAGATCCTCGACCGCGATCTTCAGCTTCTCGACCGGCGTGACCAGGTGATAGCCGTCCGGATCCTTCCTCAGCACCGTCGAGAACAGCCGCACCAGCTCGGCCCGGCCAATGGGCGATCCTTCATGCATCCACACCCCGTCGGCGCGGATCAGGATGTCGATCTCGCCGCAATGCTCGGGATGCCACAGATGAACGGGCGGCAGCCCCCTGCCCGGCGCCTGACGGGCAGCCTCGGCCACGCCTGTCAGACCCGAGGATGTCGGTGGGTTCGTCATGTCTGAACTATGGGATGCGTCGCCCTGCAAAGGAAGGCCGCGCCCGGCTCAGGCGTCGGGGCGCACCGCTCCGACCGGCGCCGCATCAGTGAAAGGCAGCCACATGACCCGGCGCTGGTCCACCGGCCCCGGCAGCACGGCGTCCGGCGCCGGCTCAAACCCGAAGCGCGAAAAATAGGGCGGATCGCCGACCAGCAGAATGCCGTCCAGCCCCAGCGCCTTCGCCTCTTCGATGCAGGCGCGCACCAACTCGCCGCCCAGGCCTGTGCTGCGGCTGGCCTTGTCCACGGCGATCGGCCCCAGAAAGACCGAGCGCGCCTCGCCCGTCAGGACCGACCACAATCGCACCGAACCGATCAAACGGCCGTCTTCATGCAGGCAGAAACCGGCCGCCAGCGGAGCCCGCTCGCGCAGACGCTCGGCCGTCTTGGCGAAGCGGCCGGGGCCGAAGGCGGCGATGACCAGGGCGTCGACAGAGGCCGCATCGGCCGTCGTCTCACGGGTGATCCGCCCCGCGATCTGCGGGTCGTCTGAAGGGGCGGAGGCGGGCGCGGCGTTCATGCGCGGCCCGTAGTCCCCCGCGCCCCTCGAATCAATCGCGATTTCGCGACATCAGCCCAGTTTGGAGAAGTCCGGAGCCCGCTTCTGGCTGAACGCCATGAAGGCCTCCATCGCCTCGGGACTGCGCATCTGAGAGCCGAACGCCTTGGCTTCCATCTGCATCACGCCCCACAGGTCCTCGGCGTCGCGCATCAGGGCCTTGGTCTTGCGGATAGAGTTGGGCGCCCGCGCCGCCAGCTTGCTCGCCAGATCCGCCGCCGTCGTCTCGACCTGATCGGCCGGAACCGCGCGGTTGGCCAGCCCCCAGGCCAGCGCCGTCTTGCCGTCGATCGCCTCGCCCAGGGCGAACAGTTCAAACGCCCGCTGATGCCCCAGCACGCGCGGCAGCAACAGCGACGACGCCGCCTCCGGCGCCAGCGCCAGATTGACGAACGGCACGGACAACAGGGCGTCTTCGGCCGCCACCACCATGTCGCAGTGCAGCAGCAGCGTCAGGCCGATCCCCACCGCCCGGCCGCGCACCGCCGCCACGGCAGGTTTGTCCAGATCAGCCAGCGCCTTCAGGAAGCGGAACACCCCCATCTCGACCAGATCGCCTTCGGTCTGGCCCAGGGAAATGAAGTCGGCGATATCGTTGCCCGCCGAGAAGGAATCGCCCTCGCTTCGGAACAGGATGACTCGGACGGCGTCGTCAGCTTTCGCCTTCTCCGTCGCATCGGCCAGCGCCGTATACATCGCTTGCGTGATGGCGTTCTTCTTGTCGGCGCGGTCGAAGACGACCGTCAGGACGCCGCCCTCCAGATGGGTCCGAATATGTTCGCTCATTGGCCTATCTCCGAAAGGCTCCACCAGTCCACGCCGTCCCCGTCCCGCTCGCGGCGGACACGTCCCTGGCGTTCAAGATAGTTCAGGTGCGCCAGCGCCTCGCCGGTCGCCATGCCCAGCACGGCGTCGCCCACCGGCCGCGCGAACAGGGCGCCGAACACGTCCACGGCGCGGCACGGCGTCCGCAGCGTCTTCTCCAGCCGTTTCAGCGCCACCTCATGCCCGCGCATCAGCGCTTCCAGCCGCAGGGTCACGCCATAGAACGGCTCCCCATGCGACGGCAGCACCAGCAGATCGCCCGGCAACCGTTCCTTCAGCGCCGCCAGCGACCGGAGCCAGTCGCCCAGCGGATCGGCCTGCGGCTCCGTCGGCCAGATCGAGATGTTGGAGGAAATGCGCGGCAGGATCTGATCGCCGGCGATGAAAACGCCGTCCTTCTCGCGCCACAGACAGACGTGTTCAGGGCTGTGGCCCTCGCCGACCACCACGCGCCATTCGTCGCCGCCGATGATCAGCGCCTCGCCATCCTGCACCCGACGATAGTCGCGCGGAAAGTCCTGCACCATGCGGCCGAAACCGCCATAGCCGTCGCGCCAGCGCGCCACCTGCTCGTCCGACCAGCCAGCCGCCCGATAGAAGGCCTCAGCGCTCGCCGGAGGCCCCAGGGCCTCGTCGCCGATCAGCAGTCGCGCGGTCACATACTCAGTCCGCGACATCAGCAGCGGCGCGTCGAACCGCTCACACAGCCAGCCCGCCAGCCCGATGTGATCCGGGTGCATATGGGTACAGATGACGCGCGTGATCGGCAGCTCTCCCAGCACGCCCTCCAACGCCGTGTTCCACCCTTCGCGCGACGCATCCGTCGCCAGCCCCGCATCGACGATCGCCCAGCCCTCGCCATCTTCGATGGCGTAGAGGTTGATGTGGTTCAGCGCCATCGGCAGCGGCAGGCGCAACCACAGGACGCCAGGCGCCACGACGGTCGCTTCGCCCGCTGCGGGCATCGCCAGGGCGGGATAGGTCAGACCGCGCTCCGTGCGGGTTCCTGCAAGGGTTTCGCCGTCAGACAAGTCCGTCTCCAATCGCAACTATGGTTCTTATGACGGATTCCAGGTCGCGTCTATTCTTGACCCGAGGCGTCAGCGCGGTCAGGGATATGCAACTTTCTCAAGGAGCGCCCCCGTGTCCCGTAATGCTCGTACTATGATCGCTGTGACCGCGGCGGTCCTGATCTCCGGCCTGACCTCGCCCGCCTTCGCCCAACGCTCCGCCCAGGATCAGGACGGCGTCCGGGTCACCGAGGCGCAGAGCCGCACTTCACGCAACCGCGAACGCCAGCCGCGCAACCAGCCCAAGCCGCCCAGCGCCGAAGAAATTCAAGCCGGCGCCCAGGCCGTGCTGACGGCGACCAACACCAACTGCCAGATGACCGAGTCCAAGCTGCTCGGTCAGTCCGCGGCCAAGGAGTCGCTGTACGAAGTGTCGTGCGCCACCGGCCCCGGCTATCTGCTGCTGACCTCGACGCCGCCGCAGGCCACGGACTGCCTGGTGCTGGCCTCCTCGGCCGAACAGGCCCGCGCACGCGACCCCAACGCCGATGTCGGCTCGCAGTGCACCCTGCCCGCCAACGACAACGCCATGGCCGTCTTCACCGCCTTCGCTCAGGAAGCCGGTCTGACCTGCACGGTCGACGAGGGCCGCATCATCGGCGCCAAGCCGGGCGGCGCGGTGGTCTATGAAATCGGCTGCGCCGGCGTCGACGGCGCCCAGATCAACAAGAGCGGCGCCGGCTGGGAAGTCGTGGACTGCCTGGAACTGGCCTCGGCCGGTTCGACCTGCCGCTTCACCACGGAGCAGGAGCAAGCCGCCACGGTCAAGGCCATGCTGGCCGGGTCGGACGCCGCTTCGTGCGACGTGACCCAGGTCCGCTACATGGGCAAGAACGCCAACGGCGCCTTCTATGAGGCCGCCTGTAACGGCGCCGACGGCCTGATCGCCCGCGTGAACACCGAGAACGCCGTGCAGCAGGTGTATCCTTGCGAAACCGCCTCGCAGATCGGCGGCGGCTGCAAGCTGACGACCACGCCTCCGGCCGCAACGCCGAACAGCTGATCCCGCTTTCAGCCTGAAGTTTCAGACGCCGCCGGAGCGATCCGGCGGCGTCTTTGTTTTGCGCGCCCCTCTTCCCGAACGAAGCGGCTCACCTTAGCCTTGCGTCCCATGCGCATCGCCACCTGGAACGTGAACTCGGTCAACGCCCGCCTGCCTACGGTGCTGGAGTGGATTCAGGCCGCCAATCCCGACGTCGCCTGCTTCCAGGAGATCAAATGCGTGGACGAGAAGTTCCCGCGCGAGGCCTTTGAAGACCTGGGCTACAACGTCGAGACGCACGGTCAGAAGAGCTACAACGGCGTCGCCCTGCTGTCGAAGTATCCGCTGTCGGACGTGCGGCGCGGCCTGCCCGGCGATGATGCCGACGAACAGGCCCGCTACATCGAGGCCCTGATCGAGGCGCCCCGGCCGATCCGCGTCGCCTCCATCTACCTGCCCAACGGCAATCCCATCGGGACGGAAAAATTCACCTACAAGCTGGCGTGGTTCCAGCGGTTGCAGAATCACGCGCGCGAACTGCTGGCTCTGGAAGAGCCGCTGGCCCTGTGCGGCGACTACAACGTCATACCCGAGGCCGAAGACGCCAAGAACCCCGCCGCCTGGGCCGAGGACGCCCTGTTCCAGCCGCAGAGCCGCGAGGCGTTCCGTGCGCTGAAATGGCTGGGCCTGGCCGATTCACACGAACTGGGCCGCGAACCCGCCGGAACCTTCACCTTCTGGGATTATCAGGCAGGAGCCTGGCGTCGCGACCATGGCATCCGCATCGACTTCGCCATGCTGTCGCCTCAGGCCGCAGACCGCTTCCGCGCCATCGAGACGCACCGCGACGCGCGCGACATGGACAAGCCCAGCGACCATGTCCCCGTCGTGGTTGATCTGGATCTGGAGGCCTGATCCATGGGCGACACGTTCAGGGCTATTCTGCTGATCGCCCTGATCGCCGCCTTCCTGACCACCGGCGTCCTGCTGTTTTCCTGGTGGATGGAGTCCGAGCGGCGACTGCGGCGGGCGATGAAGAAGGCGCTGGGCGCCCCGGCCGACACCGTGGCTCTGTCGGCCCATGAAGGCCGCGCGGCCGGGCTGGACCTCGAAGGCGGCCAACTGGTCGTGCTGTGGAACCGGGGCGCAATGGGCCTTGTCTACGCCTTCGAAGAAGTGCTGGGCGCAGAGATCATCGTCGACGGCCATGTCGTCGCCCGCGTCCTGCGCGGCCAGATGCGCAAGGAAATCGACCTGGACGCGCCCGACGCCGAACTGGTCGTGTTGCGGCTGATCTTCAGCGACCCGCACAACGCCGAGTTCGAGCTGGCCCTGTGGAACGGCACGCGCACCGCCCCGGCTTCCGAAGCCGAAAAGACCAGCGGCGCCCGCTCGCCGGGCGAGGGTCTGCGGCTGGGGCGCCGCTGGTTGTCGCACGTCGAAGCCCTGATGCAACGCTGATCGCCCTTCACGGCTTGAGTCCGGGCGGCTAGAACCCCTCGTCCTGCTTTTTACTTTCTTTCATCAGGAGCCCCCGTGGCCCGCCTTTTCGACGCCTACATCATCGCCAACTGGACCGCCGCCGAAGGCAAGAAGCTGGGCGAACAGACCCTGTGGGTCGGCGTCGCCAAACGCGACGTGCGCTTCCGCCTCTATGCCGAGACGCACAACGTCGCCACGCGCGCCGAGGGCGAGAAGCTGATCGCCGACCTGCTGGCCGAACACCGCAAGCGCGGCGACCGCGTGCTGGTGGGCTTCGACTTCGACTTCGGCTTCCCGGCCGGGACGGCTGCACGTCTTAAGCTGGACGGCCGTCCGTGGGACGCGATGGGCAAGTTCCTGGCCGCCAACATCGTCGACAAGGCCGATAACGCGAACAACCGCTATCAGGTCGCGGCCAAGATGAACCGCCTGATGACGGACGAGCCCTGGCCCTTCTGGGGCGCGCCCGCCAGCCAGGCCCAGCGCTGGCTGACCACGACCAAGCCGCCCGAAGGCGCCGGCGCCGACATCCCCGAGTTCCGCGCCACCGAACTGGCCGCGCGCAAGGACAAGCTGCCGCCCAAGAGCGTCTGGCAGATGCACGGCGCGGGCGCCATCGGCGGCCTGACGCTGGTTGGCGCGCCCATGCTGCGCCGCCTGCTGGACACTCTGGGCGCCTCGGCGGCCGTCTGGCCGTTCGGCACCGGCTGGCGCGAACTGACCGAGGCCGACATCGCGCCCCTGTCGGCCGTCGTCGTCGAGGTCTGGCCCGCCCTCTATGAAGCCAAGCGCGGCGTGAACGCCGAGGGCGTCAAGGAATACAAGACCCAGGCCCAGGTCCGCGCCGCCGCCGAAGCCTTCGCCCGCATGGACGACGCCGGAGAACTGCAAAAGGCGTTTGCGCCGCCTGCGAGCGCCTCGACTGAACTCGTTGAGAAGGTCGAAAACGAAGAAGGCTGGATTCTGGGGGTCTGACCCTTCTCCCCTTGTGGGAGAAGGTGGGCGCCGGAGGCGCTCGGATGAGGGGTGTCAGCGCATCGGTTATGAAAACCGTGCGGACACACAATCATCAAGTTTCTAGAAGACGGAGTCGACACCCCTCATCCGTCAGGCTCCGCCTGCCACCTTCTCCCACAAGGGGAGAAGGAAAGGGTCAGCCGATCAGCACCCGCGCCGCCGCGCGCGCTTCATCGGTGATCTCGGCGCCGGACAGCATCCGCGCGATCTCTTCCTGACGGGGGCCTTCCTGCAGCACGTCGATGGAGGTCCGCGTATGGCCCTCCACGTCGGCCTTACGCACCTTCCAGTGGGCGTGGCCGCGCGCCGCGACCTGCGGGCTGTGCGTCACCACCAGAACCTGCGCCCCGCGCGACAGGCGTTGCAGGCGTCCGCCGACGGCCTCGGCCACGGCGCCGCCGACGCCCTGATCCACCTCGTCGAAGATCATGACCGGCTGGCGCTGGTCCTCGCGGCTAGCCAGGGCCGCCTTCATCGCCAGAGCGAAGCGCGCCAGCTCCCCGCCCGAAGCCACCGTATCCAGCGGGCCGAAGGCGGTCCCGGCGTTGGTCGCCACCTCGAACCGCACCGTCTCGACGCCCAGCGGGCCGCGACGCCCTTCGACCGGCTCCAGCGTCACGCGGAAGCGGGCGCGCTCCAGCTTCAGCGGACCAAGCTCGTCCATGACGGCGGCGACCAGACGATCACCCGCCGCCTCGCGCGCCGAGGTCAGCAACAGGGCGGCGACGTCATAGGCTTCGATCGCCGCAGCGACGTCGCGGCGGGCCTTGGTCAGGGCCTCTTCCCCGTCCTCGATCAGGCGCAGTTGCTCGCGCAATTTCACCCGCAGCGCCGGCAAAGCCTCGACCGTCGTGTTCAGTTTGCGTGCGGCGGCGCGCAGGGCGAACAACCGCTCCTCAGCCTTGTCCAGACGGCCCGGCTCGAAGTCGAAGGCGTCGGCGGCGGTGTCGACGCAGGCCACGGCCTCGGTCGCCTCGACCAGCGCCCGGTCCACCGCCTCGGCGGCCTGGGCCAGTTTGACGATGATGGGGTTGTCGCCCTCGGCGCCCGCCTGCACCGCCCGCTGGCGCGCGTGTTCCACTGCGCGCAGGGCCGAAGCCAGACGCTGGCTCAGTTTGTCGCCGCCCAGCAGATTGCGCGCGTCGGCCAGATCGGCGACCGCCTTTTCCGCCGCGCCGAGGATGGCCCGTTCGCCCGCCAGTTCCGTCTCTTCGTCCGGCTTGGGGTCCAGGGCGTCCAGATCCGCCAGATTCAGAGCGATTTCCTCAGCCCTGGCCGCCGCCTCGGCTGCGGACGCCTCAAGCTCGTCCAGATGAGCCTGCGCCGTTTTCAGGCGCTCGGCCGCCCCCGCCACGCCCGTCAGCTGCGGCTGTAACCCGCCATAATTGTCGAGCAGGGTGCGGTGCGTCTTCCAGTCCAGCAGGCCGACCGTCTCATGCTGGCCGTGCACTTCGACCAGCAAGGCGCCGATCTCGCGCAGAGCCGTCACCCCGGCAGGCTGGTCGTTGACATAGGCGCGGCTGCGGCCGTCGGCCGACACCACCCGGCGCAGGATCAGGTCTTCGCCCGGCGCGACCTCGAAACCGCGTTCGGCCAGCAGGGCGATCAGGGCTTCATCATCAGGCGCCGTGAAAACAGCCGTGGCCGAGGCCTGTTTGGCGCCGTTGCGCACCAGTCCGGCGTCGGAGCGGGCGCCCAGCGCCAGGCCCAATGCGTCAAGGATGATGGACTTGCCCGCACCGGTCTCGCCCGTCAGCACAGTCAGGCCGTCCTCGACCTCCAGGTCCAGGGCGTCGACAAGAACGATGTCGCGGATCGAGAGCGTGGTCAGCATGGACGATCTGATTCTAGGTTTCGCCGCATCCTAGCCGGAAACAGAACAGGAACGCAGCGACTTAATCACCGCACGCCTGTTTTGCTGCGACCGGATCAGGCGCCGCCGGGAATCAGGCGTTGCAGCCAGGATTCGCGCTTGCCCTCAGGCTTGACGTCAAGGCGCTGACCCCGCTCGTTCAGCAGGGCGTAGGCCTCGGCGTACCAGGGGCTGCCCGGATAGTTGTGGCCCAGGACGGCGGCGTTGCGCGTCGCCTCCTCGGTCAGGCCAAGACTCAGATTGACCTCAACCAGACGGTAGAGCGCTTCGGGCGTATGCGAGGTGCGCTGGAAGGCCTCGTTGTTGATCACCGCCTTATAGCGGTTCAGGGCGCCCAGCGGCTGATTGGCGCGCTGATAGAAGCGGCCCACGGCCATTTCCTTGCCGGCCAGCTGGTCATTGACCATGTCGATCTTGACCCGCGCATCGGTGGCGTAGGTCGAACCGGGATAGCGGCGCACCACATCGCGCAGGCCCGCCAAAGCGGCCTCGGCGTAACCCTGGTCCCGGCCCACGTCGACGATCTGCTCGAAGTTGCAGACGGCCTTCATGTAGAAGGCGTAGCCCGCCGAGGGATTGCCGGGGAACAGGGCGATGAAGCGGTCGGCCGCCGCGATCGCGTCCTGATAGGCGTTGTTCTGATAATAGGCGTAGACCTGCATCAGGATCGCCCGGCGCGCCCATTCCGAATAGGGGTGCTGGCGTTCGACTTCCTGGAAATAGTCGACGGCGTCCATCCAGCGCCTGGACTGCAGCCGCTGATAGCCCGTGTTGTACAGGGCCTCGACCGGACGCTCTTCATAGGCCAGGCGCTGGCGGGGCTTGGTGCCCGAGCAGGCCGAGACCGTCAGGACCGCAGCAGCAGCCGTCAGCAGGATCAGGCCGGACCGGGTTTTCGAAGCGAGCCGAGTGTTCGAAGCAGGCAAGTGCGACCTCATCAAGATGCCTTCGGGACGCGGACACGCGACACGCGCCCTCGTTAGCAGGATGCGTCCTCTATAACAGCGCCCGCGTCCAAGCCAATCGGCTGAAATCGAAGATACGTCCGGAACACGGCTGGACGCCGCCCCGTTCGCCGCCTAGAGAGCGCGTCCAGAAACGCCTCCGCGACTATTGGCGGGGCGATGACGGCGAAAGGATGACCGGTCAATGAAGCTGCTCGCAGGCAATTCGAACCGGACGTTGGCCCAGGCCATTGCTTCCCATCTGGACATGCCGCTGACCAAGGCCCAGGTGAAGCGTTTCGCGGACAATGAAGTGTTCGCCGTCGTCGAGGAAAACGTGCGCGGCGAGGATGTCTTCATCATCCAGTCGACCTCCTATCCGGCCAACGACAACCTGATGGAAATGCTGATCATGACCGACGCGCTGGTGCGCGCCTCGGCCAAGCGGATCACGGCCGTCATGCCCTATTTCGGCTACGCCCGTCAGGACCGTAAGACCGGGGGCCGCACCCCGATCTCGGCCAAGCTGGTCGCCAATCTGATCACTCGCGCGGGCGCCGACCGCGTCCTGACTATGGACCTGCACGCAGGCCAGATTCAGGGCTTTTTCGATATCCCCACCGACAATCTGGTGGCCACGCCCGTGCTGGCGCAGGACATCAAGGAAAACTATCCGCGCGGCGATGATCTGATGATCGTCTCGCCCGACGTCGGCGGCGTGGTGCGCGCCCGCACCCTGGCCAGCCGCCTGGACGCCGACCTGGCCATCGTCGACAAGCGCCGCCCCAAGGCGGGCGAGAGCGAGGTCATGAACATCATCGGCGACGTCGAAGGGCGCCGCTGCATCCTGTTCGACGACATCGTCGATTCGGGCGGTACGCTGGTGAATGCGGCCAAGGCGCTGATCGACCGGGGCGCGACCGAGGTTTCGGCCTATATCAGCCACGGCGTCCTGTCCGGCCCAGCAGTGGACCGCGTCACCAACGGCCCGCTGAAGGAGCTGGTGATCACCGACTCCATCGAACAGCCTGACGAAGTTTTGAACTGCTCCAAGATCCGCCGCGTGTCCGTGGCGCCGTTGATGGGCGAGGCCATTCGGCGCATCGCCAACGAAGAGTCGGTCTCCAAGCTGTTCGATTAAGGTTCGGCTAACCATTCCCTCGGCGATATAAGGGCCTGTAGTCTGAGGCGTCACGCGCCTCGGACGCTTGTCCAAGTGCGTATCGCTTAATCAAGGGAAGACCGCCGATGACCAAGGCCTTCTTGCGCCACGGCCTCTCTGTCGCCGCCGTCGCCGCAGCCGCCGTTCTGGCCAGTTGTTCGACGCCGGAACCGGAAGCCCCGCCTCCGCCGCCTCCCCCGCCGCCGCCTCCGGCGCTAGCGCTGAATCAGAGCGTGGCCGAGGCCGCATCGGTCTATGTCGCCTTTGTGCGCGAAGTCCGCTCGATCCAGGCCGGTTTCCCTGACGCCGAGACCATTCAGGCGGCTGTGCGCAAGGGCGCCGCCGTTGAGGCGAGCCAACTGTCGCGCGGCATGATCGCCTATGGCGCCATCCTGGCCCTGCAGTCGCCCGAGTATGTCGCCGGCGTTCGCCAGTACGCTGCTGATCCGGCCCAGCGCCAACAGATGGTGGCGCGAATCGTTGCCGATCCCGCCTACGCCGCCACCCTGCCCGGCGCCGAATCAGCCGCAGGCCTGATCGCCAGCACCATGGGCAAGGACGCCGAAATCATGACCGCCCTGGCCGAGGCGGTCGAGACGGACGCCTATACGATTCAGGAGCGCACCGACCCGCGTCGTCGCTGGGCCACCCAGCCTGTCGCCGACCGCAACGGTCGGCTGGAGAGCGCCAAGTCCCTATCGGCCGTGCCTCGCCTGCCCTCGGCCGAAGATAGCGCCCGCCTGTTCGCCGCCGCCAACAGCGGCTCGGGCCTAAACCTGTCCGCCGCCCAGCGCGGCGCGCCCTTCACCCCGGCCATCGTCAACTCCCTGGCCATTGCGGCCCTGGCGGCGCTTGGCGCGGCGGGCGAGGACGCCAAGGCGAACACCGACGCCCTGACGACCGAATCGAACAATGAGTTCTGCCTCAGCATGTCCAAGCTGATGCTGTTCCAGTGTCTGGCGGCGGCCAAGCCGAACTATGAGGACATCTTCTGCGCCGGTCGCCACATCGTGCGCGACATGGCTCAGTGCACGGCCCAGTACACAGGCCCCATGCCGACCATCACTGTGGCCGTCCCGCCTGCGGGCGCGCCCACGCCGATGGCGCAGGCGCAGAACCAGTCGACGCCGACGCCTTCGCCGCACGGTTGAGGCTGAATATCGCTGCGGGCTGAGCCGGGGCGGTTGCGTCCGCCCCGTGTTCCGTGTAATAGCCCGCCCTCTTGAATTCGAAGGGTTCATGACCCCGCCGCGCGGGCCCCGGTTCCGCGCAGGCGTTTACTTGTATTGAAGGCGAGCCCGATGGCCGAGATCATTCTGAACGTTGATGTCCGCGAGAACGTGGGCACCGGCGGCGCCCGCGCCGCGCGTCGCGACGGCGCTGTGCCCGGCGTCCTGTACGGCGGCGACAAGGCCCCGGTGGCCATCTCCGTGAACGAACGCGAGTTCCGCAAGTCGCTGTACACCGGCAAGCTGATCGGTCACCTGGTGACCCTGAAGCATGGCAAGGAATCGCAGCCGGTCATCGCCAAGGACATCCAGTTCGACCCGGTTAGCGACCGCCCGCTGCACTTCGACCTGATGCGCGTCGGCGCCAAGGAAGAGATCAAGATCGAAATCCCGGTCGCCTTCGTCAACGCCGACGAAGCCCCCTACACCCGTCAGGGCGGCATGCTGGAAGTCGTGCGCCACACCGTCGAGATCATGGTCCGCGCCGACCGCATCCCGTCGGAACTGGTTGTCGACCTGAAGGGCCGCGAAATCGGCGAGAACATCCGCATCTCGGACATCCAACTGCCGGAAGGCGCCGCGCCGACCATCGCTGACCGCGACTTCATGATCGCCGCGATCAAGAACTCGGCCGCTGGCCAGTCGGACGCCGGCGACACCACCGCGGAAGCCGAAGCCGAAGAGGCCTGATGTTTCTTCCCCTATCGCCCAGCGCGCGGCGCAGGGCTGCTTGAGGGGTTTGAACAACAAGACACAGCCCCGCCGGGTTCATCCGGCGGGGCTTTTCTTTGTCTGAACCTCGGGGCATGAGGACCGCATGATCATCATCGCAGGCCTGGGCAACCCCGGCGCCAAATACGAAAAGAACCGCCACAACATCGGCTTCATGGCCGTGGACGAGATCGCCAGCCGCTGGCGCTTCGGCCCGTCGCGCGCCAAGTTCCAGTCGATCGTCGCCGACGGCGAGGTCGATGGGACCAAGGTCCTGCTGATGAAGCCCCAGACCTATATGAATGAGAGCGGCCGGGCCGTGGGCGAGGCGGCGCGTTTCTACAAGGTGAAGCCCGAGCACGTCATCGTCTTCCACGACGAGATCGATCTGGCGCCCGGCCGCTTCCGCATGAAGCAGGGCGGCGGCGCAGCGGGCCAGAACGGCGTGCGCAGCCTGATCAGCCACCTGGGCGCCGACTTCCGCCGGGCCCGCATGGGCATCGGCCACCCCGGCGAGCCGCAGTTGGTCATGCACCACGTCCTGGGCGACTTCCATAAGGCCGACAAGCCGTGGCTGGATGCGCTGCTGCAAGCCTGCGCCGACGCCCTGCCTTTCGCGGTGAACGGCGACGACGAGCGCTATCAGGGCGAAGTCATGCGCCTGGCCCCCGCGCCGAAGTTCAGCCCCAGACAGGCGGCCAGGGGGGAGTAGTACAAAGCCTCTCCCTCCCCTTCATGGGGAGGGTGGCTGAGGCCGTAAGGCCGAAGTCGGGTGGGGGCGGCGAGAGGCTATTCAGGCGCTGAGGGTCGATCGCCTAGCCCTCCCCACCCGGTCGCTGCGCGACCACCCTCCCCATGAAGGGGAGGGAGAAACACAGCTCAATCCGTCGTCGTCCACGCCGCCTTCAGCGTCGCCGCGCCGTTCGCGGGCACGGTCAGCGTCCACACCGGATAGCCGGTGTCGTCAATCCGACTGCGCACCGACTGGCTGCGGATGCGGAAGCCGCGCTGCAGGGCGGCGTTGGCGACCAGTTCCACGGTGACGGCCTCAGAGCGGGCGTTGGTGACCGTGGTCTCAATTTCTGAACGCTGGGTCGTCACCGCCTCCCGTCGGGAACTCTCGCTCTTCACCAGCCGCGTCTGCACCTGCACATCCGGCGACTGACCGAAGTGCAGCCGCACCGGCAGGCCCACGCCCTTGTCTTCGAATCGGTCCTGACCGGCCAGCAGCACGCCGCCCGCGCCATCCGGCTGCATCACCGCCACCGAGCCGCCCGGCAGGGCCACGCCGAGCCCCGCGCGGGTCTCATTACGCAGCTTCAGGACCACGCCCATCGGACGGGATTCCTCGTCCTGATCCAGCAGTCCGGCGCGATAGACCCGCTCATAGGCCACGCTGTCGCGCTCTAGGAAACGCACCTGCTTGGTCTGGCGCGCCGCGACGGTCGTCGGTTCGGGCAGGGAGTAGATCTTGTAGTCGCCCAGTTCGCCTTGCCGGGCGATCCGGCTTCCGGTCACAACCACTGCATCCATCGCCTCATTGGCGACCATCCGCAGCATGGGAGCAGAAGGCGCCGGAGGCGGCGGAGGCGGCGGTGGCGGAGGAGCCCCGCCATAGCCCGCGAACTGTCCCGATCCGAACGTCGTCGTGCCCTGTGGCCAGCACTGGTTCTGCTGATAACGGACCAGAGGCTCGACCGGCGTGGTGCCTGCATCCTTCCTCAGCGTGCCCGCCACCACCTGCACCGGGGCGTCGGGGAATCCCGTGCCGCCGAAATTGGCCAGCGTCACCCACCCCGTCAGATCCAGCGTGCCGTCCGTGGGGTCCAGACGCGCCACATAGTCGGCCGACCACTGAAGCCCTGTCGTCAGATAGGCCAGCGTCACCGTGTGCCGCCCCGCCCGCTCCGCGCGTGTGCGCACGGACAGGGTCGGCTGGTCGCCCAGCCCCTCGGGCACGCGGTCGAACACGACCCTCTCGGTCAGGCCTGAGCAGTCCAGCGCCTCAAACTGGCCGTCGATCTCCAGCACCGTCCCTTGGGCGCCCGCACGGATCACAGCGGCCTTTTCAACCTGTTCGCCGGTCGCCGGATTGGTGCGGACGACACGCACCACCTCGCCCACCGACTTTTCCATCAGACTAGCGGGCGACAGCAGGTCGAAGTCGGCGTTGCGCTCGACCACAGGGGCGGGCAGCCCCTCCATCATCGCGCTCTGCGGCACGACGCCGGTGGCCAGTCCGCGAAAACGGATGATCCCCTCACCCGCCGGAAGATCGACCGTGCGCGTCTCCACGATCAGAGCAAGACCCTCACGGTCCAGGCCGCTCCCCGGCCGGCGCGAACGCGCCATCAGTTGCGTCGTATCAACGGGTCGCCAGTCACGATAAATGACCACCGTCGCTCCGTCGGGACGCGCGGACACGCTTTCCGTCTGCGCCCAAGCCGTGGGCGCCAGAAAGCTCAGCGCAGTGGTTATCGCCAAAAGGCGGCGCATGGTTCAGCCGCCCGTCGTGATGGTCGCGGTCAGCCTGGTCTCGCCGTTGGCGGGCACCGGCACGCGCCAGACGACGGTGCGCGCATCGCGCATCTCGCCCTCGATGCTCTGGTCCGTCAGTTCGGTGTCGCGGCCCAGACCACGCTGGCGCACCTCGACCGTGACCGCCTCAGGCCGGGCGTTGCGGACGGTGTACTCCATCACATAGCGGGTGCGGAAATAGTCGACCAACCGCTTGGACACCCGCTCGGACGACACCAGACGCGGCTGCACCGTCACGTCGAAGGCGTCGCCGGTCGTCACCACGATCTCGGACCCGGCGGGCGAGTGATCGACCTGGCTTTCGCCGATGAAGCGCGGCTCGCCCGCCTCATCCTTCACATAGACGCGGATGACGCCCGCAGGCAGGGCGCGCGCGGCGGCGCCTGATCCGTTGGTGAAGATGACCCCGACCTCGGCCGCGATCGGCTGTTCGGCGGTGGAGAAGCCGTTGATGACCCGCAGATAACGTTTGGTCGCCGGCACGCCGGCCGCGTCGATCAGCCCGACCTGCTTGGTCTGGTTGTTGGCGACCGTCACGGCCTCAGGCAGCGGATAGACATAGACGTCAGCCAGAGCGCCTTCTCCGCCCGACTGGGTTCCATTGCCGCGCACGCCGGCGCCGCGAACCGGCTGGCGCGGATTATAGCCGCCCTGATTGCCGATCAGATTGACGTCACCCGCCACCACCCGCGTCTGGGCGTTGCTGAAGGTCGCGCCGGAGTTGTTCGTCAGCGTCACCCAGCCGGTCAGGTCCAGCTTGCCCGCCTTCTCGTCGAAACGGGCGACATAGTCCGCCTTCCACGTCAGGCCCGAGGTCAGATAAGACAACGTCGTCTCGCGCCGCCCTGCCCCTTCGGCGTCCAGGGTGACGCTGAGCGTCGGGCGCGGGCGCAGGTTCTGCGGCACCCGGTCGAATATGACGCGCGTCGGCACGCCGTCGTCGCGCAGCACCTCGATACGGTCGCCGATCTGCAGCACCACGCCTTGATTCGCCGCCAGCACGCGCGCGCGCTCGGTCGTTTGCGCCCCCGAGCCGGGGTTGGTGCGGATGATGCCGATCTCATTGCCGACAGCGCTTTCCATCAGCTTGCCGGGCGTCAGCAGGTCATAATCGAAGTTCTGCTCGACCACCGACAAACCGCGCCCCGACAGCCCCACCGTCTCGGGCCGGATGCTGGCGGATACGCCCGGAAACTCCTGGCGAGAGCGTCCGGCGGGCACGTTCAGGTTCCGCACGTCCTCAACCAGGGCGATGTTCTGATTATAGACCGTCAGGGAGACGCGGTCGGGACCGCCCGGCCCCTCCTCCACCTGTTGCGCGTTTGCGGGCGCCGCGAGAAGCAGGGCGAGAGCGAAGGGTCCGATGGCGCGGATCATGCGTATCCTCGATGGCTATTCGACCGCCACGCTGGCACGGGTAAAGCGGCATTGTCGAGGCGCCGCGCGACCGTCGGTCGCTCCGCATGGTCTGGCTTCCCCGCATGGGAAGGTTTAAGGGGCCTGCATCGTGACCCGCTCTCAGGCAGAAAACTGGTCGACCTGGCGCTCGCTGGCCTTCCTGGCCGCGACGTTCGCCATCGTGATCGGCAGCCTGATGCCGTTCGCGGCTCTGGCGGCCTCCACGCCCGGCCAGCCCATCGTCATCTGCTCGGCCGACGGTCCCCAGACCATCCAGTCCGGCGGCGTCGATGGCCCGATCAAGGCCGAGATGGGCGCCAAATGCGCCGCCTGCGTCATGCCTCTGCTGGCCGCCTTGCCTGCGCCTCCTGCGCCGGAGCCGTCGCCGGTCGTGCGTCTGTCGCAGGCCGTCGTCTACGCCCCCTTCATCGCCAGCCCGCCGCCCCCCGCCCAGGCTCCGCCGCGTCCGCCGTCGCGCGCGCCGCCTCACGCCTGAAAACCAGAAACCCCTGCCGCCTCGCCCGCGTCCAATAGCGACGCCTGCGACTGCACCTCTGTTTTCAGGACTTCAGTTTCATGTTTCTCAAGACCGCTGCGGCGCCGTGCGCCCTGCTGATCGGCGCCTGCCTGGCGCCCTCCCTCGCCCATGCCTACGACCTGCCCGGCGCTGACAGCCCCACCGTCGTCGACAGCATCATCGTCACCGGCCGCCGCAACGCCGAAGACCCGACCGTCGTGGCCGAGGCCCGCGATCGTCTCAGCCGCACCCCCGGCGCCGTGGCCGTGGTGTCGGCCGAAAGCTACTCCGACCGCTTCGTGCAGAGCTTTTCCGACACTCTTCGCAATGTCCCCGGCGTTCTGGCGCAAAAGCGGTTCGGCGAGGAAAGCCGTCTGTCGATCCGCGGCTCGGGCATCGCCCAGGGCTTCCACCAACGCGGCGTCCTGTTCGCCCAGGACGGCGTGCCCTTCGCCGACGCTGACGGCTTCTCCGACTTCCAGAGCGTGGACTCCCTCAGCGCCCGCTATGTCGAGGTGTGGAAGGGCGCCAACACCCTGCGCTTCGGAGGCGCGCAGTTGGGCGGGGCGATCAACCTGATCACCCCCACCGGCCGCACGGCGAACCAGCGCGCCCTGATGCAGGTCGAGGGCGGCAGCTACGGCTTCGTGCGCGCCCACGGCGCCGTCGCCGAGACCTATGGCGACTGGGATGTCTACGCCGCCGCCACCGCCATGCAGGGCGACGGCTGGCGCGACCACAGCCAGCAGTCGCAGGGGCGCCTGACGGTCAATGCGGGCCGCTCATTCGGCGAGGACCGCGAGGTGCGCCTGATCGCTCAGGCCGCTGACATCAAACAGGACATGCCCGGCTCCCTGACCCTGAAACAGGCGCTGGAGAACCCGCGCATGGCCTCGGCCAGCGCCCTGTCCGGCGATCAGGCCCGCGACCTGACGGTCAAGCGGCTGACGCTGCAGACCCGCTGGCGCTTCAATGAATCCACCCTGTTCGAGGGCGCCATCTGGGGCTGGGAGAAGTCACTCTATCACCCGATCTTCCAGGTGATGGATCAGGACAGCGCCACGCGCGGCGCCTTCGCCCGCATCGACTGGACCGGCAATGTCGGCGGCCTGCGCGCCGACGCCTTCTACGGCTTCTCGTGGCGCGAGGGAGAAGTCGAGGCCCTGCGCTATGTGAACCTGGCGGGCCAGCGCGGAGCCAAGACGGCTGATGCGCGTCAGAACGCCTCCGGCCTGGACGTCTTCGCCGAGGGGAGGCTGTTCGTCACCGACCAACTGGCGCTGGTCGCGGGCGGCTCCTGGGGACGCGCCACGCGCGATTATCTGGACCGCATGACCCCGGTCAACGACGCCAGCCGGGACTATGAGTGGTTCTCGCCGCGTCTGGGCCTGTTGTGGGAAGCCGAGGACGGCGCCCAGATCTTCGCCAACATCACCCGCTCGGTCGAGCCGCCGACCTATGGCGCCCTGGTGCAGGCGCCGCTGACCGGCTTCACCCCGGTCGAGGTTCAGGACGCCTGGACCGGCGAGATCGGCACGCGCGGCCGTCGCGGGCCTCTGGCCTGGGATCTGGTCGCCTATCGCAGCCGGATCGAGGGCGAGATGCTGAACTTCATCACCGGCCCCGACATTCCCGCCGCTACCTTCAACGCCAGGAAGACCATCCACCAGGGCATCGAGGCCGGGCTGGACTGGACCCTGCCGGTCGAACTGGCGGACGGGTCGCTGATGCTGCGTCAGGTCTATAACTGGAGCGACTTCCGCTTCGATGGCGACGTCCTCTGGGGCGACAACCGCCTGCCGGTCGTGCCCGAGCACCAGTATCGCGCCGAGCTGACCTGGCGCCATCCGACGGGCGTCTTCGTCACCCCGTCGGTCGAGTGGCGGCTGTCCAGCCCCTACGTCGACTACGCCAACACCATGAAGGCGCCGAGCTACGCCGTGCTGGGCCTGACGGGCGGTTTCAACATCAACGCCAACGCTTCAGTCTACATCGACGCGCGCAATCTGACCGACAAGCGTTACGTCGGCGAGTTCACGGCCATTACTGACACTCGCCCCATCGCGCCGAACATGCCGCCGCCGTCCACGGCCGTCTTCTTCCCCGGCGAGGGCCGTTCGGTCTTCGTCGGCCTGCGGCTGGCCTACTGATGGGCCGTTCCGCCTCAAAACAGGCCAAGGCGCCGGACGTGATGTCCGGCGCCTATCGGGCCGTCTGGCGCTGGCACTTCTACGCGGGGGTGCTGGTCATGCCGTTCCTGATGCTGCTGACGCTGACGGGCGGCCTTTATCTGTTCAAGGACGAGATCGACCACGCCGTCTATCGCTCCATGATCGAGGTTCCGGCCAGCGCCCGGCAGGCTGATCCCGATCAGTGGCTGGCCGCCGCCGCCCGCGCGGGCGAAGGCCGGGCGGCGAACGTGCTGGTCCCTGACCGCGCCGATCAGGCCGTGCGCGTCCGCGTCGACCGGCCCGACGGCGCCCAGCGCACCGTCTTCGTCGATCCGCATACGGCCACGGTCACCGGCATCACCGCCTATGGCGGCGTGACCGAGACGATCAAGAAGCTGCACTCCCTCAGCCTGTTCGGCGGCCCCATCGGCACGGCGCTGAACATTCTGGTCGAGATCGTCGCGGGCTGGGCCATCATCCTGTGCGCCACCGGCATCTACCTGTGGTGGCCGCGTCGCCGCGCCGGCGCCGTGCTGAAGCCCAGCGAAACCGACGCCCGCCGCCGTCCCTTCTGGCGCGATGTCCACGCCCTGACCGGCTTCTACGTCGGCGGGGTGATCATCTTCCTGGCGGTCACAGGGATGCCGTGGTCGGCCGTCTGGGGCGATCAGTTCATGGGCGTCATGCGCGGCACCGGACTGGGCCGCCCGCCCGCGCCCGCCGCCGCCAGCCCCTGGAGCCACGCCAAGCCTCACGACGCCCCGGCGGGCGTGGGCTGGACGCTGGAGAACGCCGTCCTGCCCGCCGACAGCCACGCGCATGGCCACTCACACTCAGCTCCCAGTCTAACGCGCGTGCTTCAGACGACCCACGAACAGGGCCTGCCCCGGCCCTTCGCCGTCAGCATCCCCCAATCCCCCGACCTAGCCTGGACCGTCGCCCGCCAGGCCCGCAAGGCCGAGGACGCCCGCAGCCTCTATGTCGACGGCGTCAGCGGGGCTGTGAAAGCCGACCTGCGCTGGAGCCAGTTCGGCGTCATGGCCAAGGGCTTTGAATGGGGCATCGCCGTCCATCAGGGGATGCAATACGGCTGGATCAACCGCATCGT
Organism: Brevundimonas sp. LPMIX5; assembly: GCF_003576505.1. Classification (NCBI taxonomy): domain Bacteria; kingdom Pseudomonadati; phylum Pseudomonadota; class Alphaproteobacteria; order Caulobacterales; family Caulobacteraceae; genus Brevundimonas; species Brevundimonas sp. LPMIX5. Next base: position 84,088 of record NZ_QWTZ01000001.1, on the reverse strand, counting down.
CATGCTGATCGGCTGCATCGCCGTCTGGCTGCTGGCGATCAGCGGCCTGATCATGTGGTGGAAGCGCCGCCCGCCCAGCCTGTCGCGCCGCAGCTCCGGCGCCCCGTCCGCTCCGCCCGGCCCGCGCGCGAGAATCGCCGTGCTGTGCATCGTCATCCCCCTATCCATCCTCTATCCCTTGACGGGACTGAGCCTTGTGGCCGCCCTGCTGCTCGACCGAGCGGTGCGTGCGTTCACCGGGTCCAAGCCCGTCGCAGCCTCTTGATAAGGAGCTTCAACATGAAACGACTGTTCGCCCTGACCGCCCTGTCGGCCGCCGCCCTCACACTCGTCGCCTGCGGCCAGCCCGCCGAGAAAACGGCCGAGGTCGTCGACGCGACGGTCGCCCCCGGCACGGTCCAGGTCGCCGACGCCTGGTGCCGCCCCACGCCCAACGGCGCCAAGGCCGGGGGCTGCTATCTGACCCTGACGGCGGGTTCCGACGACCGTCTGGTCAGCGTCTCGACCGCTCTGGCCCAGTCGGCCGAGGTGCATGAGATGAAGATGGAGAACGGGGTCATGAGCATGGGCCACCTGGCCGACGGCCTGCCCCTGCCCGCCGGAACGCCGGTCGAGCTGAAGCCGGGCGGCAACCACATCATGCTGATGGGCCTGCGCGATCCTCTGGTCGACGGCCGGATCGCCTCCTTCACCCTGACGTTCGAAAAGGCCGGTCCGATCAGCGTCCACGCGGCGATCAAACAGCCCCCGGTAGTGGATTCGGAGGAGTAAGCCTCTCTCTTGAAGGCGCGAGCCTGACAAACCGGCCCGAACCGGCTAAAGGCTCGCGCTCACGAGGAATACCATGGCCCTGAAAGTCGCGATCGTCGGCCTGCCCAACGTCGGCAAGTCCACCCTGTTCAACGCCCTGACCAAGACGGCGGCGGCCCAAGCGGCCAACTACCCGTTCTGCACCATCGAGCCGAACACCGGCGACGTGGCCGTGCCGGAACCGCGCCTGAACATCCTGGCCGGCATCGCCGGGTCCAAGGAGATCATCCCCTCGCGGATCACCTTCGTGGACATCGCGGGTCTGGTGCGCGGCGCCTCCAAGGGCGAAGGCCTGGGCAACCAGTTCCTGGCCAACATCCGCGACTGCGACGCCATCGCCTTCGTCGCCCGCTGCTTCGTCGATGACGACATCACCCACGTCGAGAACCGCATCGACCCGATCTCGGACCTCGAGATCATCGAGACCGAACTGATGCTGGCCGACCTGGAGAGCCTCGAGCGTCGCCGCGTCCAGATCGAGAAGCGCGCCAAGGGCGGTGACAAGGAATCCCAGCTGAACCTCAAGCTGATCGACGCCGCGCTCGAAAAGCTGCGCGACGGCAAACCCGCGCGTCTGGCCGAGGTGTCCAAGGAAGACCGCAAGGCCTGGGACAGGCTGCAGCTGCTGACCGCCCTGCCCGCCCTTTACGTCGCCAACGTCGAGGAAGTTTCGGCCGACAAGGGCAATGAGCTGTCTGATCTGGTCGCCAAGCGCGCCGCCGAGGACAACGCCAACTCGGTGGTCATCTCGGCCCAGATCGAGTCGGAAATCGCCGTCCTGGACGACGAGGAGCAAAAAGAGTTCCTCGAAACCCTGGGTCTGGAAGAGCCCGGCCTGAACCGCCTGATCCGCGAGGCCTACAAACTGCTGGGCCTGCAGACCTACTTCACCGTCGGGCCCAAGGAAGCGCGCGCCTGGACCATCCCCGTCGGCGCCACCGCGCCGCAGGCGGCGGGCGTGATCCACACCGACTTCGAAAAGGGCTTCATCCGCGGCGAAACCATCGCTTTCGACGACTATGTCGCGCTGAAGGGCGAAGCGGGCGCCAAGGAAGCGGGCAAGATGCGCGCCGAAGGCAAGGCCTATATCGTCAAGGACGGGGATGTGATGCATTTCCTGTTCAACAACTAGGGCGTTTTCTCAGGTCAGTTAGAAAATCTGACCGACCTGATAGAATTGCTGAAAACTTATGCCCTTGCGGGTATCGCCGAAGCCCTGGATGAATCAGCCCGACTGACGCTGAAATTCTCCAGGGAAGCCATGAAGTTCGACACCCTCGCCGTGCACGCGGGCTATGCGCCCGATCCGACCACCAGATCGGTGGCCGTGCCCATCTATCAGACCACCAGCTACGCCTTTGACGATACCCAGCACGGGGCCGACCTGTTCGACCTGAAGGTGGCGGGCAACATCTACACCCGCATCATGAACCCGACCTCGGACGTGCTGGAGCAGCGTCTGGCGGCGCTGGAGGGCGGGGTCGCGGCCCTGACCGTGGCCTCGGGCATGGCGGCCATCACCTATGCCATCCTGACTATCGCCGAGGCTGGCGACAACATCATCGCCACGGGCGCCCTGTATGGCGGCACCTACAACCTGTTCGCCCACACCCTGCCCCAGTACGGCATCGAGGTGCGCTTCATCGACGCCGACGACATCGCGGCGGTGGCGGCCAATACGGATGAGCGGACCAAGGCGGTCTTCTGCGAATCCATCGGCAATCCGCTGGGCAATGTGGTGGACTTCGCCGCCCTGGCCGACGCCGCCCACGCGCAAGGCCTGCCGCTGATCGTCGACAATACCGTGCCGACCCCCTATCTGACGCGGCCGATCGAGCATGGCGCCGACATCGTCGTCCACGCCCTGACCAAATATATCGGCGGCCACGGCACCAGCATCGGCGGGGCCATCGTCGACGGCGGAACCTTCCCCTGGGCCGAGCACAAGGAACGCTTCCGCCGCCTGAACGAGCCGGAAGTCAGCTACCACGGCGTAGTCTATACCGAGGCCTTCGGCCCAGCGGCCTTCATCGGCCGGGTGCGTACGGTGCTGTTAAGGAACACCGGCGCAGCCATCTCGCCGTTCAACAGCTTCCTGATCCTGCAGGGGCTGGAGACGCTGGCCCTGCGCATGGACCGCCACGTCGAGAACGCCACGGCCGTCGCCCAGTGGCTGAAGGCGCACCCCAAGGTGGACTGGGTCAACTATGCGGGCCTGGCCGAGCACAAGGATCACGCCCTGATCCAGAAATATTTCGGCGGCAAGGCCTCGGGTCTGCTGACCTTCGGGGTGAAGGGCGGCCGCGAGGCGGGCGGCCGCTTCCAGGACGCGGTCAAGCTGTTCACCCGTCTGGTCAACATCGGCGACGCCAAGTCGCTGGTCTGCCACCCGGCCTCGACCACCCACCGCCAGCTGTCGCCCGACGAGCTGAAGAAGGCGGGCGTGACCGAAGACACCGTCCGCCTGTCGGTCGGCATCGAGCACATCAACGACCTGATCGCCGACCTGGATCAGGCGCTGGCGGCGGTCTGACCGTCAAAGGCTGACATGAGAAGGCCCTCTGCCCGGCGATGGACAGAGGGCCTTTTTCTTGCGCGCAGGCGAGTTCTACTGCCGCGCCGCCGCGCTGCGGTCGCGGACCTGGCCGAACTCCGACGTCGGCTTCCAGGTCGGCCACCCGTCGCCGTTGGCGAGTTCTAGCCCCAAGCGATACAGCAGGGTCAGATTCTCGACCGCTGATCGAAGATCCCAGTCCGCCGACCATTCGTCGCTGGGACGGTGATAGTCGGCGCCGAACTTGGCCTTCCACGCCGCCAGTCCCGCCTCGCGTCCGCCCTCGACCCAGTCCACGCCGTGCCACGGCATCAGGGCCGGAACCCCGGCGCGGGCGAACGGGAAGTGGTCGGAGCGGTAGTAGAAGTTCTGCTCCGGCTGGCCGTCGTCGGAGACATAGCGCCCCTCCTTCTCGGCCAGGGCCTGCAGGTCGTCCTCAAGGCTGTTCTGCCCCTTGCCGAAGATCGGCACGTCCTTCGTCGGGCCGCTGAGAGGCAGCATGTCGATGTTGATGTCCGCCACCGTCGTCTCCAGCGGATAGACCGGATCGGCGACATAGGCGTAGGCGCCCAGCAGGCCCATTTCCTCCGCCGCCATATGGGCGAAGACGATGCTGCGTTTCGGCGTCGGCGCGGCCTTCAACTGGCGGGCCATCTCGACCACGCCGATGGTGCCCGAGGCGTTGTCCCAGGCGCCGTTGAAGATCTTGTCGTCGCCGGCGGTATTCTCATTGACGCCGACATGGTCCCAGTGGGCCGAATAGATGATGACCTCGTTCGGGCGCTCGCTGCCGGTGATGCGGGCCAGCAGGTTGTGGGTGCGCAGGATTTCGACCGTCTCCTCGGCCGCGGCGGTGATCCGCACATCCAGCAGAAAGGCGCGGAAATCGCCGGTCTGGAGCCGGGGCTTCAGCGTCGCCAGATCCACGCCCATTTCGGCGGCTGCATCACGGTTGACGGCGCCGCTCAGAGTCAGTTCGGCCGAACCGGGCGTCAAGGTTCGGGTCCGCGTCGCCCCGCCCGTTTCGCGGCGCCACGCAGAGGCGCCCGCGTCGCCGTCGATGATGGTCAGAACAGCGACCGCGCCGCGCCGCTCGGCCTCGTCGGCCTTATAGGCGGCGGACTGATAGTTGGTGGCGTAGGGGCCATTGAACAGTTCGCCGTCCGGCTCGCCCGCCACGACCAGGACGACCGCCCCTGTCACATCCAGATCACCATAGTCGTCCCAGCCCCGCTCGGGCGCATGGATGCCGTAACCGGCGAAGACGACGGGTGCGTTCGCCACCTCACCGGCCGCCGCATCGTTCATCGCGCGCAGGGTGAAGTCCGTGCCCGCGATCAGGGCTCGCCCCTGAGACGTCGCGCCAGACCAGGTCAGCGTCGGCAGGCCCTTGGGCGTCAGCCGCTTCAGGTCGATGATCTGCAGCCATTGGCCATCAGGACCGCCTGGCTCCATCCCCATGGCTTCATACTGAGCCTGCAGCCAGTCGAGCGTCTTCTTCTCGCCCTCAGTGCCCGGATAGCGGCCCTGGAAATCGTCGGCGCTGATGATGCGTATCTCATCCGACAGGCGCTGGGCCGAAAAGTCCTGAGCCGAGACCGCGCCCGCGACCAGCAGCAGGGCGGCGGCGACGCCGCGAATGAAGCGGTGGTGCATGGCGATTCCCTTCAGCCTCCCCCACGAGGCCCGTTTTGATAGTCATAGGGCGGCCTCTTGCGAGGCCGCCCCTTACATTTTCGTCATGTTCGTCGCGAAAGACGGATCAGCGGCGCTGAGCGGCGCTCTTGGCGCGCTCGGGGCCGAACTCCGAACCGGCCTTCCATTCGGGCCAGTCACGGCTGTTAGCCAGGTCCTGGCCGACCTTGAACATGACCTCCAGGTCCTGAAGCATGCCGGCGTAGTCCCAATCGGCCTCCCACTCATCCGCCGCCTGGTGGTAGCGGTTGGCGCGATAGTCGGCGGCCTTGGCCTGACGCGGCTCGATCGGCGCATCGACGAAATCGCCGGTCGACGACAGATAGGCCATCGGCACGCCCTTCTTGGCCAGCGGGAAGTGATCCGAGCGGAAGTAGATGCCCGCTGCGGCCCCAGCATCACCGACGAAGCCGCGTCCCTGCGCCGCCGCCGCCGCGATCACCGGCTCGTCCAGCTCCGAATGGCCATAGCCGGTCACGCCCAGCTTGTTCATGCGGCCGAACACGGCGGCCGAGTCCAGGTTGAAGCCGCCGACGGTCTTCTCCAGCGGATACAGCGGGTTTGCGGCGTAGAATTCCGACCCCAGCAGGCCGCTTTCCTCGCCGGTGAAGCTGATCATGACGATGGTGCGTTCCGGCTTCGGTCCGGCCGACCACTGACGCGCCAGTTCCAGCAGGCCGGCCGTGCCCGATGCGTTGTCGATGGCGCCGTTGAAGATGCGGTCGCCGTTGGCGTCCGGCTCGCCCATGCCGATGTGGTCCCAGTGGCCGGTGTACAAGATGGTCTCGTCCGGATGGGTCGAGCCTTCCAGCTTGGCCACGACGTTGTGGGTGACGATGCGGTCGGTGGCGACGTCAAAGCTGGCGTCGACCGTCGCGCCCTTCAGCTCAACCGGCTGGAAATCGCGGCTGCGCGCCTTGATCTTCTCCTGCTCGAAATCGAGCCCGGCGCGGCGGAACAGATCGACCGCCAGATCACGCTGGATCCAACCTTCCATCGCCACGCGTTCGGACGCCGGATCAGCGCGCACGATGTCGAACTGCGGCACGCCCCACGAGTTGGCGACCGTGGTCCAGCCATAGGAAGCAGGCTTGGTCTCGTGCACGATCAGCACGCCGGCAGCGCCCTGACGCGCGGCTTCCTCGAACTTGTAGGTCCAGCGGCCGTAGTAGGTCATGGCCTCGCCGCCGAAGGTGTTCAGCGACGGGTCTTCAAAGTCGGCGTCGTTGACCAGGACGACGATGACCTTGCCGCGCACGTCGGTCTTGAAGTCGTTCCAATCACGCTCGGGCGCACTGATGCCATAGCCGACGAAGACCAGCGGCTTGTCCTTCAGGTCGACCGCAGCGCCCGGCAGGCGCGTCGTCATGGTGACTTCCTGGCCCTGCGTCAGCGACTGGCTCCAGTCGCCCAGTTTCAGCCGGCCCGCCACGTTGGAAACGGCGAAACGGTTCAGCCCGACCGCCTGGGTCCAACCGCCGTTCTCACCGCCCGGCGCGAAGCCAGCGGCGGCGTACTGGCGGCTCAGATAATCGATGACCTTCTGCTCGGCCGGGGTGGCGATGCCGCGCCCCTCGAAGCTGTCATCCGACAGGACGCGGATATCTTCGGAAATGCGCGCGGCGTCGAAGGCCGGCGCGGTCTGGGCCTGTGCGGCGGCCGCCGCGCCCAGGGCGGCGGCGAAGGCCAGAACGGCGATGGAAGATGAAATACGCATACAGGCTCACCCCTCGGAGAATTCGATGCTGGGACCGTAGTCAGCCCGCTCGCAGGTGTCGACTGCCGAAAGGCGCTGAGCAGCCATGAAAAAACCCGCCGGATCGCTCCGGCGGGTTCTTTCGTTTCGATCAGACGATCGCGCCTTAGTGGGCGACGCCCTTCCAGATGCGGCGGTAGCTGGCGTAGGTCACGCCCGCGAAGGCCAGCAGGAAGATGATGACGCCGAAGCCCATCTGCTTGCGCTCGACCATCTTAGGCTCGGAGGTCCAGGCGATGAAGGCGGCGACGTCCTTGGACATCTGATCCACCGTCGCCTCGGTGCCGTCGTCATAGGTGACTTGGCCGGCGCTCAGCGGCGGCGGCATGGCGATGAAGCCGCCCTTCGGCACGTCGCCCTTGCCGGTCCAGAACGGGGTCATGTCGCCAGCCATATAGGGGTTGTAGTGCTGGGTCTCGGTCATCTTCAGACCCGCCGGCGGAGCGGAATAGCCCGACAGCAGCGAGTAGATGTAGTTGGCGCCGTCGTGACGCGCCTTGGCCATGACCGACAGGTCCGGCGGCATGGCGCCGCCGTTGGCCGCAGCCGCAGCCGTCGGGTTCGGATAGGGGTTGGGGAAGCGGTCGGCCGTGGTGGCGTCGCGCATCAGGGCTTCGCCCGTTTCCGAGTCGATGTCGCCGACCTGGATTTCCTTGGCCAGCGCCTTCACGACCGGGTTGTCGTTCGGGTTCGGATACTTCGGATTCCAGAACGGGCCGTGCTTATCGCCCAGGTTGCGGAAGTGCACCATATCCATGCCGTGGCAGGAGGCGCAGACTTCGCGATAGACCTTATAGCCGCGTTGCAGCTGGCCCTGATCGAAGGTGCCGAACGGCCCGGCGAAGCTGAAGCCGCCGTCGCGCGGATGCTTGGCGCCCCCGGCGGCCATCGCCGGAGCGGCGATGGCGACCAGGCCGACAGCGGCCGTCACAGAGACAAGGATCTTGCGGAAGGACACGGTCTTTTTCTCGTTGCTCATCATCGCGCTCACGCCTTCTCGGCTGCGGTCGACGGGAGCACGGGCTCCGAGATCGTCGCCGGGATCGGCAGCGGCTTTTCCTTCAGTCCCACGAAGAACATGATCGGCCCAAGGAAGGCGAAATAGTACAGCGTGAACAGACGGGTCAGCCACAGGTAGGAGTTCAGCTGGCCGTCGATCAGGTTGAAGCTGGGCATGCCCGGCACGACAGGCGCGTCCGGCAGTTGCGCGCCGCACCAGCCCAGTCCGAAGCAGACGAACAGGAAGATGATGAAGAAGGTCCGCATCGTCGGGCGGTAACGCATCGAGCGCACCTTGGACGTATCGATCCACGGCAGGACGAACAGGATGCCGATCGCCGCGAACATGGCCACCACGCCGCCGAACTTGTCGGGGATGGCGCGCAGGATCGCGTAGAAGGGCAGCATGTACCACTCAGGCACGATGTGCGCCGGAGTCTGCAGCGGGTTGGCCGGGATGTAGTTGTCGGCGTGGCCCAGGGCGTTCGGCTGATAGAAGACGAAGACCGCGAACAGGATCAGGAACAGGATGATCGCGAAGCCGTCCTTGACCGTGAAGTACGGGTGGAACGGCAGCATGTCCTTCTTGGCGCGGTCCTTCGGGATCAGGATGCCGACCGGGTTGTTCTGACCGGCGGCGTGCAGGGCCCACAGGTGCAGCACAACGCAGCCGGCGATGACGAACGGCAGCAGGTAGTGCAGCGAGAAGAAGCGGTTCAGCGTCGCATTGTCGATCGCCGGGCCGCCACGCAGCCAGATCAGGATCGGCTCGCCGACGACCGGAATGGCGCCGATCAGGTTGGTGATGACCTCAGCGCCCCAGAAGGACATCTGGCCCCACGGCAGGACGTAGCCGAGGAAGGCGGTGGCGATCATCAGGAAGAAGATCACGCAGCCGACGATCCAGATCATCTCGCGCGGCGCCTTGTAGGAGCCGTAGTATAGGCCCCGCAGCATGTGCAGATAGACGGCGATGAAGAACATCGACGCGCCGTTGGCGTGCACATAACGGATCAGCCAGCCGCCGTTCACGTCGCGCATGATGCGCTCGACCGAGGCGAAGGCCATGTCGACGTGCGGGGTGTAGTGCATGGCCAGGACGATGCCGGTGATGATCTGGGTCATCAGGCAGAGCGCCAGGATGCCGCCGAAGGTCCACCAGTAGTTCAGGTTCCTCGGGGTCGGCAGGTTCGCATAGTCCATGCCGAAACGGATGATCGGCAGGCGCGTGTCCATCCACCGCTCGACAGCGGTTTTCGGGACGTAAGTGGATTCGTGATCGCTCATGGTTCCTCTGTCCGTCCTCAGCCGATCTTCACGCGGGTGTCGGACATGTATTCGTAGTTCGGCACGATCAGGTTCAACGGCGCCGGGCCCTTACGGATACGCCCCGAGGCGTCGTAGTGCGAACCGTGGCACGGGCAGAACCAGCCGCCGTACTCGCCGGCGTTGAAGGTCGGCACGCAGCCCAGGTGGGTGCACGAGCCGATGACGACGAGATATTTCTCGTGACCGGCCTTGGTGCGCTCGGCGTCGGTCTGCGGCGGGCTGCCCACGGCGCCCTCGTCGATGACCTTGGTCAGCTCGGCCGGAGTGCGATAGCGCACGAAGACCGGTTTGCCCTGCCACTTGATGACGACCTGCTGGCCTTCCTGAACCTTGGTCAGATCGAATTCGATCGACGCCAGGGCCAGGGTGTCGGCCGCCGGGTTCATCTGGTTGATCAGCGGCCACGCCACCATCACGCCAGCACCGGCCGCAGCCGCACCTGCCGCAATGTGGATGAAGTCGCGGCGGGTGGCGTCGCCACCCCCGTGTTGGCCGTCAGGCCCGTCAGCATTCACGACCGATTCGGCCACGCGTTTCACCTCTGCATCGCCGGTCGTCCGCCCCAAGATGGAACGTCAACCGAATGGAACCCTTTGTGCGAAGGCAAACCCCTGCCCGTCCGGCCTTGGTTTCGGCTGCTTCAGACAAGTCGCGAAAGCGATTTGCGAAACAGTCGCAACAAAAGCCGCGACAAGGCCCCGCCCCGCGCGTATGAGGGCCTTAGAATGCGTCTCGCCCTTTTTCAACCTGACATCCCCCATAATGTCGGCGCCTGCATCCGTCTGAGCGCCTGTTTCGGCGTGGAATTGCACGTCATCGAGCCCACGAGCTTTAATTTCGACGATCGGGCGATGAAGCGGGCGGCTCTGGATTACGGGCCTCTGTCCCATATGACGCGCCATGCCGACTGGGAGACTTTCCAGCGCGACCGCGCGCCGGGTCGGCTGGTGCTGTTCACGACGCGCGCGGCCGAGGCGCTGACGGATTTCGTGTTCCAGCCCGACGACGTCCTGCTGTTCGGCAAGGAGAGCGCCGGATCCCCCGACTACGTGCACGCGGCGGCCGACGCGCGAATCTATATTCCGATCCGGCCGGAAGCCCGGTCGCTGAACCTGTCGGTCAGCGCCGGGATCGGCCTGCATGAGGCGTTGAGGCAGATGCAGGGGTTGCCGAGGCGATAGACGCCACGCCTCTCCCTTCCCTTCATGGGGAGGGTGGCTGAGGCCGCCAGGCCGAAGACGGGTGGGGCGGCTTGGCTATTCAAGCACCACGCCCAAATCACCTTGCCCTCCCCACCCGGTCGCTACGCGACCACCCTCCCCATGAAGGGGAGGGAGAGAAGCTGGCTTACTCCGGCGCGCCGTCGTCGGGCAGCTTAGCCAGGCTCGGTCGCTCAGCCCGCTTGGACTCAGCCACCCGCTCCACCGCCCGCATGACGCGCAGCAGGTTCTCGCCTGAAATCTTGCGGATATCCGCCTCGCTCCAGCCTCGGCGCATCAGTTCGGCCAGCAGGCGCGGATAGCCGTCCACCCCCTCCAGGCCGACCGGCAGGCTGTCCACCCCGTCATAGTCGCCGCCCAGACCCACATGGTCGATGCCCGCCACGTCGCGGACATGCTGAATGTGAGCGATCACATCCTCCATCGTCGCCTTGGGCGCCGGGTTGGCGGCGTTCCAGGCATCCATGCCCGCCTTCACCGCGGCGGGATCGCCGGGGTTGAGGGCCGTGAGCCGCGTCATCTCAGCTGCCCGCGCCGCGCCCGAGGCCCGCACCGCCTCGCTGATGAAGCCCGGCACGAAGGTCACCATGACAATGCCGCCATTGCCAGCCATCTGGCGCAGCACGGCGTCGGGTACATTGCGCGGATGGGCCGTCACCGCTCGCGCCGAGGAGTGAGAGAAGATCACTGGCGCCGACGACACGCGGATGGCGTCGACCATCGTGTCCTCGGACACGTGGCTGAGGTCGACCATCATGCCCAGACGGTTCATTTCCCGGACCACATCCTCGCCGAAGGCGTTCAGCCCGTTCCACTTGGGCGCGTCGGTGCCGCTGTCGGCCCAGGTGGTGCTCTTGGAGTGGGTCAGCGTCATGTAGCGCGCGCCCGAATCATAGAACTCGCGCAACAGGCCCAGGGAATCGTCGATGGAATAGCCGCCCTCCATGCCGATCAGGCTGGCGATCTTGCCCGCGCGGTGGATGCGGACCAGGTCATCGGCGGTCGTGGCGATTTCAAAAGTCTCGGGATAGGCGGCGGCGATACGCTTGACGGTGTCGATCTGCTCGAAGGTGGCCTTGGCGGCCTCCACCGGCGCCATGCTGGCCGGGACATAGACCGACCAGAACTGACCGCCCACGCCCCCGGCGCGCAGACGCGGAATATCCGTATGCAGGCGCGTCGACGCCGAAAGATTCGCATTCAGATCAACGCCGTGCGGATCATTCCCAAAGCCCTGCCGCAAGGCCCACGGCAGGTCGTTGTGCCCGTCGATCAGCGGCGTGCGCTTCAGAATCTGCATTACCCGCGCCTCTTGCAGCTGGGTTTGAGCCAAGACCGGTCCCGCCAGAACGGCGATGGAAGCGGCGGCCAGCAGACTGGCGCGCAGTCTGGCGTTCAGGGCGATGCGGATCATGGTTTCCCCTCTTTGATACTAGTCCCGCCCGGTCGCCATCGGCGTTGCTTCTTGCGGGTGCGGCAGGCTGGCACAGCCGGACCGCGGAGGGAACCGTTCGTATACCGCCCTGACGCCAAGGGATTGTGATCTGGATCAAGGCCCCCTCGCCTCGCCTGCGGCATCAGGCCGTCGTCCGCGCACCCCGCCGGACTGTTCAGAAAGGCCGCGTCATGGTTGAAGCCCTCATGATCCAAGCTGACCCCGCCCTGATGATTGAGCGCCGCGAGCGCGCCCGCGTCTGGTTCGAGACCCTGCGCGACAAGATCCACGCCGGTTTCGAGGCGCTCGAGGGCGCTGCGCCCCCTGAACTGTTCGCCGGAGAGCCCGGTCGTTTCGTCCGCACGCCCTGGGATCGCCCCGAAGGCGGCGGAGGCGTCATGGGTATGATGAGCGGCCGCCTGTTTGAAAAGGTCGGCGTCCACTGCTCGACCGTCCACGGAACCTTCCCCGCCGACTACGCCAAGAACGTGCCCGGCGCCGAGGAAGACCCGCGCTTCTACGCCACCGGCATCAGTCTGATCTGCCACCCGGTCAGCCCGCGCGTACCCGCCGTGCACATGAACACCCGCCTGATATCGACGACCAAGACCTGGTTCGGCGGCGGCGGCGACCTGACGCCCGTGCTGGATGTCGATCGCCGAGACGATCACCCCGACACCGCCGACTTCCACGCCGCCATGAAGGGCGCCTGCGACGCCTTCAATCCGGCCTGGCACGCCAAATACAAGCAGTGGTGCGACGAGTATTTCTTCCTGCCCCACCGCAACGAGCCGCGCGGCACCGGCGGCATCTTCTACGATCACCACGACAGCGGCGACTGGGAGAAGGACTTCGCCTTCACCCAGGCGGTCGGCGAGGCCTTCCTGAAGGTCTACTCTGAAATCGTCGCCCGCCGGATGCAGGAGCCCTGGACCGACGCGGAGCGCGAGGAACAGCTGATCCGTCGCGGCCGCTACGTCGAGTTCAACCTGCTCTACGACCGCGGCACCATGTTCGGCCTGAAGACCGGCGGTAATGTGGACGCCATCCTCAGTTCCATGCCGCCCGTGGTGAAGTGGCCCTGAGCCGCACGGATCAGGCCGGAACCTGATCCGCCTCATGCATGACGGCCGCCTCGATCGCCTCGGTCAGGGCGGCCACGGTCAGGGGCTTGGTCAGGTGGCCGTCAGCGCCCGCCGCCTGCCCGGCCTCGACGTGCTCCCTCAGCGCATTGGCGGTCAGCATCAGCACGGGCGTGCGCGGCGCGTGCGTCGCCCGCTCATGCTCGCGAATGGCGGCGGTGGCGGTCAGGCCGTCCATGACCGGCATCTGCATATCCATCAGCACCAGATCGAAGCCATCTCGCCTGAAGGCCTCCAGCGCCTCAGCGCCGTTCTCAACGCTGACCAGATCGACCGGCATGGCCTCCAGCATGACCTGAACCACCAAGCGGTTGGCCGGATGGTCGTCGGCCAGCAGCACCTTCAGGCGCTCATGGCGCGCGATGGAGCGCGCGGCGGGCGCAACAGTCTGAACCTCAGGCTCCGGCGCAGGAGGCAGAGACAGTTCGAACCAGAACCGCGCGCCTCCGTCCGTCGGCGATTCGCAATCGAGACGCCCGCCCATCAGCCGCACCAGATCAGCCGAAATCGCCAACCCTAAACCGCTGCCCCCGAACCGCCGGGTAATGGAGCCATCCGCCTGCTGGAAACGATGGAAGATTCGCTGCTTGAACTCTTCGTCGAAGCCGATGCCGGTATCCGAAACCATGAACGAAGCCCGCCCATCCGCAGCGAGACGCGCTTCAAGCCGCACCTGACCTGTTTCGGTGAACTTCACGGCGTTACTGACCAGATTGGTCAACACCTGCCGCAGGCGCACCACGTCGCCGATGAAGGCGGCGTCGAGAACGGGGTCCAGTTCAAGCGCAAGGTTGACGCCCTTCTGCATGGCCATAGGCGTCCACAAGGCCATGATTTCGCGCAACATGACGCCCAGATCGAAGGGCGCCGGGTCCAGCCTGATCTCGCCGGTCTCAACCCGAACCGTGTCGAGAATATCCGACAGCAACCGCTCCAGGGTGACGCCGGACGACCGGATGATGTCGACCAGTTCGCGATCCTTGGGCGTCAAATCCCGCCGTGACAGCACGTCGGTCATCGCTACGACGCCGTTCAAGGGCGTGCGGATTTCATGGCTCATATTAGCCAGGAACTCGCTTTTGGCCTGACTGGCCTCTTCGGCGCGAAGCTGGGCTGCGCGCAGGCGCCGGGACTGGCGTCTCTGCCAGATGACGACGAACAACGCCGAAAGGACGAACAGGAGGCCGATGCCCATGATCCAGTTCTGACCACGGATGACCGCTCGCTGAAGCTGGGTATTGGCCCGCGCGGTCTGCAACTGACGACGGCGCTCGGCCAACTGTTCCTGCATGTCGCCGGTGACCTGATGGATGCCGGCGCTGAAGCGCTGCGCCGCCTGCACGGCGCGGCGCTGTTCATAGTCGCGCAGCACGTCAAAGGCCTCGGCCGCCCGCCCGGACGCCCTCAGCACCTCCGCCTCCACGAGGCGCTCGCGCGGATCGACGATGCCGTCCGGCGCAAGCTCGCGCAGGCGCTCCAGGTCGCGCCGGGCGCCTTGGATGTCGCCCATACGCGCCCGCGCCACGCCGCGCAGCGGCAGGATGTCCAGCGACAGGAAGGCCTTGCGGTCAATAAGCCTAGCGTGAGGCGCCAGGCATTCCAGCACCTGGGCCGACAGCTGCCGCATATCGGCCACCGCAGCGCACAGGGCCGCGTCATAGGCGCGAATGGCCGCAATGCCGGACCGCTCAGCCAAGCGGTGGTGCGCCGCGTAGTAATGCTCGGCCCGCGCCAGGTCGCCGACCTGAACCGACATCCGCGTCAGATTGTACAGGCTGTCGAAATCCGGGCGGGGATATGCCGGGTTGGAATAGTCGATTTCAAACCGATGGAAAGCAGCAGCCGCCCCGGCCACGTCGTTGAGCTTCATCAGCCCCATACCGGTCACTTCCCACACCCCGGCGCGAGCGGTGTCGGCGAAAGGGTCCTCGACCGGAATTTCGGTTTCAACGGCAGCCAGAAGACGCAGTCCCTCGCCGACCCGATCCTGATCCATCAGAGCCAACGCGTACAGCCGAGCGGCGTGCGCCTTGACGAACCAGTCGCCAGTCGTCGACGCTGCGCCCTCCATTTCAGCGGCCACAGCCAGATCGCCCTGGTCATAGCGCGCTGTCAGCTCATTGAGATGCGCGATCGCCAGATAGCGACTATCGTTCGCTGCCCTTGCCTGCGCCGCCAAGCGACTATTCCACAGAGCGGCCCGCTCGAAATCGCCCTGATTCAGAAACGTCCAGGCGACATGGTACAGGCGATTCAGCCCCTCGCGGTCGCCTCGCCTGAGGGCCTGATGACCAAAAGCCTCAAGGGCGTCGAAGTCCGTGCGCATCGCCCGCTGCTCGACCGCGCGAGCCAGTTCGACGGTCGCCGGAGGAGGCGCCGTATCGGCCTGTATGGGCGGCTCGGCGACAGCGACAGAGGCCGCCGCAACGCCCGCGAGAACGAAGCCCCTGAACAGAACACGGCGCTTCAACATCTTCCTCCCGCCTGACATGGGCGCGACAGTGGGGGCGAGATATTGAGCAAGGCTTATCGCCCCGCCGCAATCAGGCCTTATTTTCCTCTGCGTTCGATACGCCCAGATAGTTGCGGATCCAAGCGCCCAGTATCGCCCTGTCGTTGGCCTGCTGCAGGCTGGCCTGCGCCTCGTCCACCAGATGCTCGGCGATCCGTCCGCGCCGCCCTTCGGTCAGGGCTGCGGCGAAGGCAGGGTCAAATTCCGGATGGCACTGGAAGCTGATGGCGTCGTCCCCCCAGGCCACGCCTGCATTGGGCGTGAAGGGGCTGGCCGCAATCACCCGCGCATCGTCCGTCAGGGCGATCACCTGGTCCTGGTGAGAGGCGGGAATAGATAAGGTCCCAGCGGGCGGCTGCATCCATGCCTCGTCGCCGGTGACCTCATAGGTATGCAGGCCCACGCCCCAGCCGCGCCCCGACTTTTCGACCCGGCCGCCGAACGCCTGAGCCATGATCTGATGGCCGAAGCAGATGCCCGTCAGGCGCGTCTTGCCGCGCGCATCGCGCAGCCACTGCGCCAGCGGCTCGATCCACGGCAGATCCTCATAAACGCCCGCCGCAGAGCCTGTGACGATGACTCCGGCGAAGGCCGCAGGGTCATCCGGCAGTTCGCCTGCCTGAACGTCAAAGCGGCGCGTGGCCACCCCGTCGCCCAGCAGGGCGCGGAACTGATCGACATAGTCGCCGTATCGGGCGGCCAGATCCGCTGGCGGTCGCCCGGTCTCAAGAATGGCGATGACGTTCATGCTCGGTTTTCACTCCCGCAGACGCACGATGAAGGAGGCGTCAGCCCCTGGATTGGGGTAGAAGATCAGCCAAGGCAATGGGACGAACCGTCATGACCGCAACCGATGATCCGGTCGTGCTGATCAACATCTTCAAGTGCGACCAGCGCCACCTGGACGAACTGATCGAGCGCCTTGCGGCGCTGGCGAAGGTGCAGTCCGGCCTGCCCGGCTTTGTCTCGGCGACCCTGCATCGCGGACTGAACGGCCGCGTCGCCGCCAATCATGCGGTCTGGGCCAGCGCCACGGACTGGAAGGCCATGACGCGCCACCCCCAGATCGTCGCCGCAATGGGTCCGATTCTGGCCATCGCGACCTTCGAGCCTCACCTCTATGAACCGGGCGAAATGACGAGCGTCTAGCCTGCCCGCCAGACCTCAGCCCGCGCCCCGGCGTCGCCCAGCGCCTGAACCGTCCAGCCGCAGATTTCAGCCGCCGCCGCTTCGGCCCCCGACGGCGCATTGACCACCGTCATCGCGCAGCCGTTCATCTTCATCGGATTGTTCAGCGGCCGCAGGCGCGCCTCGGCGACCAGCACCCGCGCCAACCCCGCCTGTTCCAGCCGCCGGATGAAGCCGTCGAACGTCTCCAGGTCCTTCAAGGGCGTCCAGATCGCGACGCACGCCGTCGGATCCGCGCGCACCACCGCCGCCGCCGTCTCGGCCGAGCGGACATAGTCGTCAGGCCGCTCGAACGGGGGATCGATCAGCACCAACGGCGCCTTGACGCCTCTGGCCGCGCGCACCGCCTCTTCATAGCCGTCGCCCGCCCGTCCCGTCGCGTTCGGCCATGCGGCGAGCGACTCGGTCAGCAGGGCTTCGACAGGCGGGTTCAACTCGAAACCGCGATAAGAATCCTCTGCCCGCAGCGCCCGCGCCGTCAGCACCGGCGAGCCCGGATAGAACCGCACGCCGCCCTGAGGATTCAGCGCGGCCACTTCGGCGGCCAGCGCCTCGATCAGCGGGGGCCGCGCCTCGGCGGTCATCAGCCGCGCCACCCCGGCCTCGGCCTCGCGCGAGCGCTGGGCGTCGCCCGACAGATCATAGAGGCCCGCCCCCGCGTGGGTGTCGAACACCGTCACCGGCCCCCTGGCCTGGCGATCCTTCAGCAGCCATAGCACCAGGGCGTGCTTGACCAGGTCGGCGAAGTTTCCGGCGTGAAAGCTGTGACGATAATTCATGCCGCTCCGTCCCTCGCCTGCGCCTTCAGGTCAAGCCATCGGCGAGACTCGGCTAAGGAACCGCTCGACGCGGCCGCCGTTGCCGTATGCCGCCCGAGAAGAGCCATGATGATCGACCACCCGGTCCTGTCCGATGAAGACCGCACGCCCGGCGCCGCCATCGCCAAGGCGGCCCGGCAAGGCCTGGCCCTTCGTGAACAACATGGACGCGGCGGGACCGAGGTCGGCGTTCGCCGCGCCGAACAGCTGATGTCGCGCACGCCGCTCAGCGATCGCGACATCAAATCCATGTACAGCTATTTCGCCCGTCACGCCGTGGACAGGCACGGTCGCCATTGGGCCGATCCGATCAAGCCCTCGGCGGGCTACATCGCCTGGAACCTGTGGGGCGGGGACGAGGCCCGCGACTGGATCAACATCCTGCGCGCCCGCCTGCGCGAGGTCGGCGTGTGACGTCCCCTCATCCCCCACCGCCGAAAGGGCTGACCTGGTGCAGCGATGACAGCCCGGGGCTGACGCGCCGTCGCTCCGGTCGCGGCTTCTGCTATCGGGATGCGGACGGCGACCTGATCCGGGAAACCTCCACGCTGGACCGTATCCGCAGCCTGGCCATCCCGCCGGCCTGGACCGATGTGTGGATCTGTCCGCGCGCCACCGGCCATATTCAGGCGACGGGGCGCGATGCGCGCGGCCGCAAACAGTACCGCTATCACCCCGACTGGACGGCTCATGCATCTGAAAACAAGTTCGAGCGCCTGCCCGCCTTCGCCCGCGCCCTGCCCCGTCTGCGACAGCGCGTAGAGGACGACCTGTCGCGGCGCGGCCCGTGTCGGGAAAAGGTGCTGGCCACCGCCGTGCGCCTGCTTGAGATCACCCTGATCCGCGTCGGCAACGCCCAGTATGCGCGCCAGAACCGCTCCTATGGCCTGACCACTCTCAGCAAGCGCCACCTGGATGTGGACGGCGCCGCCCTGACCTTCGCCTTTCGCGGCAAGAGCGGGATCGAACACAGCGTCAGCGTCCGCGACCGACGCCTCGCCACGGTGGTCCGGGCGCTGCGGGATCTGCCCGGTCAGCAGTTGTTCAAATACCGTGATGCGGACGGCGCCCTGCATCCCGTCACCTCGGACGAGGTCAACGCCTATATCCGCGAGGCGGCGGGAGAGGAGTTTTCAGCCAAGGACTTCCGCACCTGGGCCGGTACGGTGTCCGCCGCCCGCGCCCTGCGCGACGCCGAGGCCCCGACCTCGGCCGCCGACGCCAAACGGAAGGTGACGATCTGCATCAAGGCTGTGGCGGGTCTGCTGGGCAATACGCCGACCGTCTGCCGCTCGTCCTACGTCCACCCTGCGGTCGTCACCCTGTTCGAACAGGGGCGGCTGGCGCAAAGCCTGCCGAAGTCAGAAGCGGCCTCTTTCGAGACCGCCCTGATCAAGCTGCTTGCGGCCTGATCCAGGCCGCCCCGCCTCAATCGGCCCAGTTCAGGACGACCTTGCCCGACTGGCCCGACTTCATGGCCTCGAAGCCCGCCTCGAAGTCCTGATACGGCATCTGGTGGGTGATCAGCGGCGTCAGGTCCAGACCGGCCTTCAGCAGGCCCAGCATCTTGCGCCAGGTGGTGAACATCTCACGCCCATAGACGCCCTTGATGGTCAGGGCCTTCAGGATGATCGCGCCCCAGTCCGTCTCCATCGGCTTGGAGGGAATGCCCAGCATCGCCATGCCGCCGCCCATGATCAGGGTGTCGACGCACTGTTTGAAGGCGATGGGCGAGCCCGACATCTCCAGCGCCACGTCAAAGCCGACCTTCAGGCCCAACTCGTGCATCACGTCGCGCAGGTCTTCCTTGGTCGTGTTGACGGTGCGCACGCCCGGCGCGACCTTTTGCGCAAGTTCCAGCCGGAAGTCATTGATATCCGTCAGGACTACGGTGCGCGCGCCCGCATGACGCGCCACAGCCGCCGCCATCATGCCGATCGGACCGGCGCCGGTGACGATGACGTCCTCGCCCAGCAGGTCGAACTGCTGCGCCGTGTGCACGGCGTTGCCGAACGGATCGAGGATCGAGCCGATCTCATAGGGCACGTCGTCGGGCAGTTCGATCACGTTGAAGGCCGGGGCCACCACATATTCGGCGAAGGCGCCCTGACGGTTGACGCCGATGCCGCGCGTGTCGGGGTCCAGATGGAAGTGACCAGCGCGAGCCGCCTCGGAGTTCAGGTCGATCACGTGTCCCTCGGCCGAGACGCGCTGGCCCACCTTCAGGCGGCGATCCACGTCCTTGCCGATAGCAACGATCTCGCCCGAGAATTCGTGGCCGGTGATCATCGGCACCGGCACGTTCTTCTGAGACCATTCGTCCCAGTTCCAGATGTGGATGTCGGTGCCGCAGACGGCGGTGCGGTGCACCTTGATCAGCACGTCCTCGTCGCCCGCGACGGGGATGGGGGCGTCGATCAGTTCCAGCCCTTCGGCCGGTTTCGTCTTGGCCAGGGCCTTCATGGTGTCGGTCATCAGATAACTCCCAATTCCTTGCCGGCCGTCGTGAACGCCGCGACCGCTTGATCAATCTGCTCGAAGGTATGGGCCGCCGACATCTGGGTGCGGATGCGGGCCTGGCCGCGCGGCACCACGGGGAAGCTGAAGCCGATGACGTAGACGCCCAGCTCCAGCAGGCGCGCGGCCATGTCCTGCGCCAGCTTGGCGTCGCCCAGCATGACCGGGATGATCGGGTGCTCGCCCGGCAGCAGGTCGAAACCGGCCTGCGCCATCGCCGAGCGGAAGCGCGCGGCGTTGGCGAACAGTTGCGTCCGCAGCTTGTCGCCTTCCTCGCCCGCAGCGATGCGGATGGCCTCCAGCGACGAGCCGCACACGGCGGGGGCCAGGGCGTTAGAGAAGAGGTAGGGCCGCGCGCGCTGCTTCAGCAGTTCCACGACGTTCGACCGGGCGCAGATGAAGCCGCCCATCGCCCCGCCCAGCGCCTTGCCGAAGGTGCCGGTGACGAAGTCGACCTCGACCCCGCAGTGCGCAAACGAGCCCTTGCCCTTGTCGCCCAGGAAGCCGGTCGCGTGGCAGTCGTCGACCATGATCAGGGCCTGATACTGGTCGGCCAGGGCGCGAATCTGGTCGATCTTGCCGATATAGCCGTCCATCGAGAAGGCGCCGTCGGTGGCGATAATGATGTTGCGGGCGCCGGCGGCGCGCGCCTCCTTCAGCTTGGCCTCCAGATCGGCCATGTCCGAGTTGGCGAAGCGGTAGCGCTGAGCCTTCGACAGGCGCACGCCGTCGATGATGGAGGCGTGGTTCAGGCTGTCCGAGACGATGGCGTCCTCGGCCCCGAACAGCGGCTCGAAGATGCCGCCGTTGGCGTCGAAGGCGGCGGCGAACAGGATAGCATCCTCAAAGCCGAGGTAGTCGGCGATGGCGCGCTCCAGCTCCTTATGGATTTCGAGCGTGCCGCAGATGAAGCGCACCGACGCCGTGCCCGCGCCCCACTTTTCCTGCGCCTTGATCCCGGCCTGGGTGACGCGCTCGTCGCCCGCCAGGCCCAGATAGTTGTTGGCGCAGAAGTTCAGCACGTCGCGGCCGTTGACGGAGATCACCGGCCCCTGGCGCGAGGCGATGACGCGCTCGGGCTTGGTCAGCCCCTGGGCGTCGATATCAGCCAGTTCGGCGGAAACACGGTCGTAGAAAGCCTGGTTCATATTCTGGGTCATGTTTGCTCCGCTACGCTGAATCTCGGCAGGTTTGAACCCCTAGCCTGCGGCGGGCGCAGCCGCCTGAGCCGAGGCCTCAGCGACGGGGCGCAAGGGGCTGACCTCAACCTGCCCGCCGCAGGGCGTGAAGGCCAGCGGCAGGGCGATAGCGCTCGCGGCCCCCGGCGCCGTGACCCGCACCGTCTTGGCCGAAGGACAGGTCGTCTCGCCCTTGTCCTCATGCGGGATGACGCTCCAGGCCAGATCGAACCAGGCGGCCTGTTGCGGGCGGATCTCCACCGGCGTCGGCGCGCGCCCCTGCGCGAAATAGTTGCCCGGCGTCTGCGCCGCCCGAACGCCCGTCAGCAGCTTGCCGTCGCCGTCCAACAGGCTGACGGAGGGATAGCCCGTGACCGTGCAGGCGGACGGGCCTGTATTCCTCAGCGCCAGAGTGGTCACGCGGTGACCCATGCCAGCATCGCCGCCTTCGACCGCCAGACGCAGGTTCTCGGCGGCGCAGGGTGCGCCCGAAGGCGGCGGCGCCACCGCCGCGACCGGGCGGCTGCAGCGCTCGATGATGACGCCGCCCGCCTGATCCCCCTGCCCCATACGGCTCAGCGTGCCGCTCTCCGTCTCTCCGCGGCTGGCTGTCCACCACTCCAGCCCCTGCCCCGCATAACGGGCGCCGCTGGCCGAGACGACGCTGGTCAGGGCGTAGTCCTTGCCTTCGTAGGAGACGCGGGCGGTCTGGGCGTCGGGGTAGGCGACAACGACCGTCTTGCCGCTTTCGCAGGCATAGCCGACGGCCGCCGCGTCCTGCGTCGCCGGGGCCTCGATCGGCGAGGTCGGCTCGGCTGGCTTTTCCTGCGAACAACCGGCGACCAGCAGGCCCAGCCCGGCGGTCAGGGCGATGGTCTGAAACGTAACGGTTCTGGTCATGGAGGCCCCCTTGAAACAGCGACCCTGCTGCAACGTCGCGGGCTTGTGAAGGCTCCTCCAAGACGAAATCGTCAAGGGGGTGGTTGCGTAATGATATACTATAACATATCAAGCCTCACATCATTGTAACGGGGATGCGTGACATGCGATTTCGGACCTTCCTGCTGACGGCCGCGGGGGCGGCGGCGGTAACCAACCTGGGCGTCGCTGCGCCTGCTTTCGCCGAGGATGTCGTACAGCGTCAGTCACAGGGCGATCCGCACGATCACGCCCCCCGCGCCGCCGACGCCTATGAGGTGGATGAGGTCGTCGTGCGCGCCCTGCCCCTGGGCCGCGCAGGCGACGACGTCGGCTCGCACGTCGCCCTGCTGAGCGGCGACGACCTGGTTCACCGGCGCCAGTCGACGCTGGGCGACACCCTCAGCAGCATCCCCGGCGTCAACTCCGACACCTTCGGCGGGGGCGCCAGCCGCCCGGTGGTGCGCGGCCAGACCTCGCCTCGCGTCAAGGTGCTGAGCGAAGGCGCGGGCCTGATGGACGCTTCCGAAGTCTCGCCCGACCACGCCGTCAGCGGCGAGCCCCTGCTGCTGGAAGGCGTCGAGATCCTGCGCGGCCCGGCGGCCTTGCTCTACGGCGGCGGCGCTATCGGCGGCGCGGTCAATCTGCTGGACAAGAAGATCCCGACCCGCATCCCGGCTGAAGGCGGAGAAGGCGTGGCCGAATATCGTCGCGGCTCGGTCGACAATGAGGAAGCCGGCGTGGTCGGCATGACGGTCGGGGCCGGAAACTTCGCCCTCCGCGTCGAAGCGGCGGCGCGCAAGTCGGACGATTACAAGGTTCCGGGCTGGGACGAACCGCGCCTGGACGGCTCCTATAATGAGACCTCGACGGCGACTCTGGGCGCCTCCTGGATCGGCTCGCGCGGCTATCTGGGCGCGGCCTATACGGAACAGACCAGCCGCTACGGCCTGGCCGGTCACAGCCACGAATATGAGGGCTGCCACCCTCACGGCGACCACCTCCACTGCGGCGGCGGCCACGATCATGGCCATGACGACCACGATCACGGCGACGACGACCATGGGCATGACCATGAAGGCGACCACGACCACGCCGCCCCCGAAGTCCGCCTGAAGAGCCGCCGGGTCGATCTGCGCGGCGAACTGCGCGATCCGCTGCCGGGCATTGAGAACGTACGTCTGCGCGCCGGTTACACTGACTATGAGCACAGCGAGCTGGAAGAAGGCGTCGTCGCCACGACCTTCACCAACAAGGGCTATGACGGCCGGATCGAGGCACAGCACCGCGAAATCGCCGGTTTCAAGGGCGTCGTCGGCCTGCAGTTGAGCAAGAGCGATTTCGCCGCCGTCGGTCTCGAAAGCTTCCTGGCGCCCAGCACGACCAAGAACACCGGCCTGTTCGTGATGGAGGAGTACGAGATCGGCCTATGGCACCTGGAGGGCGCCCTGCGTCAGGAATGGCAGGAGGCCTCGGCGCTCGGACTGGCCGATGTCAAACACAAGCCCTTCTCCATCTCGGGCGCAGCTGTATGGCACTTCACCCCCGGCTGGACGGGCGCCGTGTCACTGTCACGTTCGCAGCGCGCGCCCTCGGCTCAGGAGCTCTATGCCGATGGCGTCCACCTGGCGACCAACACCTATGAGATCGGCGATTCCGATCTGAGCGTCGAGACGGCCAATTCGATCGAACTCACCTTGCGCAAGACCGAAGGCTCCCTGACCGGATCGGTCAGCGCCTATCACTATATCTATGACGACTACATCTTCGCCCGAACGCTGGATCAATACGAAGATTTCCGTCTGATCCGCTACAGCCAGGCCGACGCGACCTTCACCGGCATCGAGGGCGAGCTGACGCAACAGTTCACGCCGTGGCTGTCGGGCACGGTCTTCGGCGACTACGTCCAGGGCGAGCTGAAAGGCGACGGCGGGAACCTGCCGCGCATCCCGGCAGCGCGGGCGGGCGTGCGTCTGGCCGCCTTCCAGGGACCGTGGTCGGGCGACGTCGAATACAGCCGCACCTTCAAACAGACCGACATCGCCGCCTTCGAGACCGAGACGCCGGGCTACGACATGGTCAACGCCACGATCGCCTATGACGTCGATCTGGGGCCGGTCCGCTCGCAGATCTTCCTGCGCGGGACCAATCTGCTGGACGAGACGGCGTTCAACCACGCCTCCTTCCTGGCCGAGACGGCGCCCCTGCGCGGGCGCAACCTGACGGTCGGCGTGCGCGCCCGCTTCTAGGTTTCTTCCACGCTGCAAAAAACAGGGGGCCGGATCCGACGGATTCCGTCCCTTCGTCCGTTGGACCCATGTCGGTTCTGACGGGACTAAGCCTCTTATTACAGGAGTTTAATTCCTGAGTGCGATTGCGCCCCTTTTCGGCGCACATTGTTCTCTATCTGAGCCGATGCGGTCGATGAGACAGGGCTTCGACCGCGAGCGTGCCTATTTCCCGGTTGCCTTTAGGACTCGACATGTCGCCAGTCGCCTTGCTGTTCGCCCTCGCCTCCCTGTCTCCTGCCGACACGGCGGCGGCCTCCTCCGCGCCCCCATCCTCGCCCGCCCCATCCTCGCCCAGCCAGGCCGCGCCCGCTCAGACTGCGACCCCTGTGCCGCAGGAAGAGATCGACGATGACGCCTATGACCTGGGCACGCTGGAGGTCGTGACGACCGCCCGGCGCGGCGCGGCTTTGGGCGATTACGAGCCGGAACTGGTCCTCGACGAAGAACAGATCAAGGCTTACGGCGCCAGCAGCATTCAGGAGCTGATGACCCTGCTGGAGCCGGTGACGCGCAGTTCGCGCGGCGGCTCGCCGGTCTTCCTGGTCAATGGCCGCCGCATCTCGGGCTTCCGTGAAATTCGCGGCATTCCGCCCGAGGCGATCGAGCGCACCGAAATCCTGCCCGAGGAAACCGCCCTGTCCTACGGCTACAGCGCCGACCAACGGGTGGTGAACTTCGTGCTCAAGGCCGATTTCCGCTCCCTGACGACTCAGGCCAGCGTGCGCCGCCCCGAGCAGGGCGGCCGCACCTTGACGCAGATCGACAACAACGTCCTGCGCATCGCCGGCAAGCAGCGCTGGACGCTGGACCTCGGCTATCAGAACGACAGCCCCCTGTTCGAGACCGAGCGCAACATCCGCCGCGACGGCGTTCCCTATGACCTGATGGGCAATATCACGGCGCCCGGCGGCGGCGAGATCGATCCCGCCCTGTCGGCCCTGCTGGGCCAGAGCGTGACGACCGCTTCGGTCGGCGCGGGCGCAGGCGGCGGCGCCGGCCTGGGCGACTTCGGCGTCGGGCCGCGCACCGACGACCTGACCGCCTATCGCACCTTGTCGCCCAAGCGCGAGAACAGCTCCATCACCGGCTCGCTGGTGCGTGACCTGAACCAGACCATGTCCCTGACGCTCAGCGGGGAACTGTCCGATACCACCAGCTTCTCCTATCTGGGCCTGCCGGGCCTCAGCCTCGCCCTGCCCTCGACCAGCCCGTATTCGCCCTTCGCCAGCGATGTGCTGCTGCACCGCTATGTCGATGCGCCGGGCGCCTTGGGACGGAGCAGCGACACCCTGTCGGGTCAGCTGGGCTTCCTGGTCGACGGCTATCTGGGCGACTGGCGCTGGACCGTGAACGGCGGCTATGACCGCGCCGAGACCAAGACCCGCACCGGACGCGGCCTCAACGACGAAGCCCTGCAGGCGGGGGTGACTGCGGGGGTCATCGACCCCTTCGGCGACCTGGGCCAGTTGCCGACCAATCCGTTCGACACCGCCCGCTCCGTCTCCAGCAAGTCCAGCATCGAAGGCGTCATCAACGGCACGGCCTGGGAAGGTCCGGCCGGATCGCTGACCTCGACCTTCAAGATCGGTTTCGACAGCCAGTCGCTCGATTCCGAGACCCTGCGCTTCTCTGAACAGGAACAGACCAGCGTCTTCTCCGAACGCTCCCTGTCGCGCGACCGCACCAGCGCCTCGGGCAACTTCAACCTGCCCATCGCCAACCGCGACCGCGAAGTGCTGGGCGCGCTCGGCAATCTGTCGGCAAATCTGAACCTGGCCTATGAGGACCTGTCCGACTTCGGCGGCCTTTCGGCCTATACGGTCGGGCTGAACTGGTCGCCGTGGGAGCCGGTCAACTTCAACGCCAGTTGGGCCGACGAGCAGAAGGCCCCGTCGATGTCGCAGTTGAACGACCCGACGCTGTCGACCCCCAACGTGCCGGTCTATGACTTCGCCACCGGCCAGTCCGTCACCATCACCCGGATCGAAGGCGGCAACCCCAACCTGTCCGAGGAGACCAAGCGCGTCCTGAAGTTCGGCGTCAATCTGACGCCGCTGAAGGACAAGGACCTGCGGTTCACGGCCAACTACACCCGCACCGAAACCGAAGGCTCCATCGCCTCCTTCCCGACCATCACGCCGGAACTGGAAGCCGCCCTGCCCGAGCGCTTCACCCGCGATCTGGACGGCAATCTGCTGTCGATCGACGCTCGGCCGCTGAACTTCCAGAAGGCCGAGCAACAGGAAATCCGCTGGGGCCTGAACTTCTCCACCGCCTTCGGCAAGCCTGACCCGGCGGCCATGGCCCGGATGAACGCCCGCAGCGGCGGCGGCCCGCGCGGATCGGGCGCGCCGGGCGGCGCTGGCGCAGGCGCTCGGCCGGGCGGCGGCGCTCCGGATGGCGCGCCGACCGTCATGCGGGTCGAGGGCGGTCCGCCCCCTGGCGGCGCTCCGGGCGCAGGCGGCCCTCCTCCGGGTGGAGCGGTGCGGATGCAGGCCGGCGGGTCGGGCGGCCCCGGCGGACGGGGTCGCGGCGGCGGCATGATGCCGGGCCAGGGCCGGTTCAACGTCTCGCTGTATCACACCTATCGCATCCAGGATGAGATCACGATCCGCGACGGCCTGCCCGTGCTCGACCTGCTGGACGGCGCCGCCATCGGCGCGCGCGGCGGCCAGTCCCGTAACGAAGTCCAGTTGCAGATGGGCGCCTTCAAGAACGGCATGGGCGGGTTCCTGAACGCCAACTGGAAGGAATCCACCCGTATCAACGGCGGCTCCTCGCCCGACGACGACCTCAGCTTCTCGGACCTGACGACGGTGAACCTGAACCTGTTCGCTGACCTGTCCTCGCGCGAAAACCTGGTCTCGCGCTATCCGTGGCTGAAGGGGACGCGCGTCAGCCTCGGCGTCGAGAACATCTTCGACCAGCGGCTGGATGTGCGCGACGGTCTGGGGAACACGCCGCTGTCGTATCAGCCCGACTACCTCGACCCGATGGGCCGGACCTTCCGGATCAGCCTGCGGAAGATCTTGTACTGATCAATGAAAAGGCCCGGTCTCACGACCGGGCCTTTGCCTTTTAGTGATCGCCCTTCGGCGTCTCCATCAGTTCGATCAGCACCCCGCCCATCTCCTTAGGATGCAGGAACACCACCGGCGTGCCATGCGCGCCGATGCGCGGTTCGCCCGTGCCCAGGATGGTCACGCCCTTGGCGCGCATTTCAGCGATGGCGGCATGAATGTCCGCCACCTCAAAGCAGACGTGGTGCTGCCCACCCTTGGGGTTCTTGGCCAGGAAGCCGGTAATCGGGCTGGTCTCGTCGAACGGCTCGATCAGTTCGATCTGGGCCGTCGGCGTGTCGATGAAGCAGACCTTCACCCCCTGCGCGGGCAGATCGAACGGCTCGCCGATCTTCGTCGCGCCCAGCACGTCGCGATACAGCTTGATCGACTCGGCGATAGAGGGCGTGGCGACGCCGACGTGGTTCAGGTTGCCGATCACTTCTTCGTCTCCCCCATGTTCTGGACTGGCGCGGGCTGAGCATAGCCCAGGCGCTGGTTCAGCTTCTCGATCAGGTCCACGGCCGTCTCGGCGATGACCGAGCCGGGCGGATAGACGGCCGCCGCGCCCATATCGATCAGAGGCTGCACGTCCGACGGCGGAATGACGCCGCCGACCACGATCATGATGTCCTCGCGCCCCAGCTTGGCCAGTTCGGCCTTCAGCTCGGGCACCAGCGTCAGGTGCCCCGCCGCCAGCGACGAGGCGCCGACCGCGTGGACGTTCTTCTCGACCGCATCGCGCGCGGCCTCCGCCGGCGTCTGGAACAGAGCCCCCGCCGTCACGTCGAAGCCGATGTCGCCGTAGCCGGTGGCGACGACCTTCTGGCCGCGATCATGGCCGTCCTGACCCAGCTTGGCGATCAGGATGCGCGGCGGGCCGCCGTCGTTCTCGACGAAGGCCGCAACCATCGAGCGGGCGCGGGCGACCTTGGGATCGTTCCCAGCCTCCTTGGCGTAGACGCCCGAGACCATCTTCACCGTCGCGATATGGCGGCCGAAGGCGGCCTCCAGCGCGTCGGAAATTTCGCCCACAGTGGCCTTGGCGCGGGCCGCCCGCACCGCCAGTTCCATCAGGTTCTCATTGCCGCGCGCGCCCTCGGTCAGAGCGTCCAGCGCGGCCTGCGTCGCCGCCTCGTCCCGCTCGGCCTTCAAGCGTTGCAGCTTCTCGATCTGACGGGCGCGCACTTCGGCGTTGTCGACCTTCAGCATAGGAATGTCGTCGACCACGGGGTTCAGATATTTGTTCACCCCCACGACCGTCTGCTGGCCTGTGTCGATGCGGGCCTGCGTCTTGGCGGCGGATTCCTCGATCCGCAGCTTGGGGATGCCCGCTTCAATGGCCTTGGCCATGCCGCCGTAGGCCTCGACCTCCTCCATCAGGGCGCGGGCCTTGGTCGCCAATTCCTGCGTCAGGCGCTCGACGTAGAAGCTGCCGCCCCAGGGGTCGATGACGCGGGTCAGGCCCGTCTCGGCCTGCGCCAGAATCTGCGTATTCCGCGCGATCCGGGCCGAGAAATCGGTCGGCAGGGCCAGGGCTTCGTCCAACGCATTGGTGTGCAGGCTCTGAGTCTGGCCGCCCGCCGCCGCCATGCACTCGACCATGGTGCGCGGCACATTGTTGAACACGTCCTGCGCCGCCAGCGACCAGCCCGAGGTCTGGCAGTGGGTCCGCAAGGACAGGGACTTGGGATTGACGCCGCCTTCGCGCTTGACCGCCTCGGCCCACAGCAGGCGGCCGGCGCGCATCTTGGCCACCTCCATGAAGTAGTTCATGCCGATGGCCCAGAAGAAGCTCAGGCGCGGTGCGAACCGGTCGATCTCCATGCCCGCCGCCTTGCCCGCGCGCAGGTATTCGATCCCGTCCGACAGGGTGTAGGCCAGCTCGATATCCGCCGAGGCCCCTGCCTCCTGCATGTGATAGCCGGAGATGGAGATGGAGTTGAACTTGGGCGTTTCCTTCGCCGTCCACTCGAAGATGTCGGCGATGATCCGCATCGAGGGCGCAGGCGGATAGATGTAGGTGTTGCGGACCATGAACTCCTTCAGAATGTCGTTCTGAATGGTCCCGGTCAGCTTGGCGTGATCGACGCCCTGCTCCTCGCCCGCCACGACATAGAGGGCCAGGATCGGCAGCACCGCCCCGTTCATGGTCATGGACACCGACATCTGGTCCAGCGGAATGCCGTCGAACAGGGTCCGCATGTCCAGAATGGAGTCGATGGCCACGCCCGCCATGCCGACGTCGCCCTTCACCCGCGGGTGGTCGCTGTCATAGCCCCGGTGGGTGGCCAGATCGAAGGCGACCGACAGGCCCTTCTGACCGGCGGCAAGGTTGCGGCGATAGAAGGCGTTGGACTCCTCGGCGGTCGAGAAGCCCGCATACTGGCGGATGGTCCACGGCGCGCCCGCATACATGGTCGGATACGGCCCGCGCACAAAGGGGGCGAAGCCCGGCAGGCCGTGAATGAAGTCCAGCCCGTCCAGCGCCTCCGGCCCATAGGCCGTCTCGACCGTCAGCCCCTCGGGCGTCGTCCATGCCGCGCGGTCCGGCCCGGCGCCTGTCGCGCCCAGATCAAGGGCGACCTTGGAGAAGTCAGGGAAACTCATTGAGCGGCCTCCTCGAAGGCGGCGGCGAAGCGGACAGGCGCCAGCGCCTCAAACGCCCCGGCGACGGCGGGCGCGGCGGGCGCGGGCGTCACCGGCGCGGAACGCACGTCCGGGTCGACGAATTTGGTGACGCCGATAATCTGGGCGGCGCCGTCCTTGATGGCTTTTTCAGCCATGTCGCGAGCGCGGGCGATGCGGGGCTGGATTACCCCGCCTTCTAGACAGGCGATGACGCCGCCTTCGGCCTCATAGACCTGAAACTCGGCCCATGCCGCTTCAGCCAGTTCGCGCGTGCGCGCGTCCAGATACCA
Organism: Brevundimonas sp. LPMIX5; assembly: GCF_003576505.1. Classification (NCBI taxonomy): domain Bacteria; kingdom Pseudomonadati; phylum Pseudomonadota; class Alphaproteobacteria; order Caulobacterales; family Caulobacteraceae; genus Brevundimonas; species Brevundimonas sp. LPMIX5. The sequence goes on along the minus strand of NZ_QWTZ01000001.1, from coordinate 53,746 downwards.
GGAGCCGCTGGCCGGATCGTCCACACGGCCCAGATTGGACTCCTCCATCAGGATCAACTGGGTGTTGCGCGCCTGACGTTTGGCAAAGTCGTCCGGCAGGCCCGCCGCGCGAGTGAAGCCGTCCAGCACCATCACATCGGCCCCGCCCACGGCCCCGGCGAACCCGGCGGCGGTCAGGCGCAGCATATTCGGCCACGGATCGCGCGCCGACAGCATCCGCCGCGACGAGCGCGCCTCGATGACCGCCGGAACCTCGGCGCCGAAGGCCCTGGAGACGCTGGCCCAGATCAGGCGCAGCGCACGGATTTTGGCCAGGGAGTCGAAATAGGCCTGATCGACGGCCACGCCCAGAACCACGCCCTTCAGCGCCGCCTCGGCCGACAGGCCCGCCGCCACGGCCGCCTTCACATAGGCCACAGCCGACGACGCGGCTAAGGCCAGTTCCTGCGCGATGGAGCCGCCCGCCTCGTGCGCTGCACGGCCCGAGGCCATGAACAGCGTCGCCTCGGGATAGGTCGCGGCATGGGTCGCCGCCGCCTTGGCCGTCTCGGCCATGAGGGTCGCGAAATCCCCTGACGCCCCGCCCGCCTTGGCATAGGCCGAGATCGGATCGAGGTGGAAGGCCAGCTTGGCGCGGGGGGAACCCTTGGCGACCGCCAACAGAGCCTCGGCCGCCTTCACACCGTCGAACCCGGCGTCCAGCGCCACCGGCGCCAGTTCCAGCGCCACCCCGTCCAGTGCGCGTGCCAGCGTCGCAGTGTCCGCCGCTGCCGGCCCGGCGATCAAGATCGACGCCGCCCCGTTCTCCAGATCGGTCAGGATGGCGCGGTTCAGGGCGTCTGCGTCCTCGCCCTCGTTCAGCGCCCGCACGTCCCAGGCCCGGCCTTCGGAATCCGAGGACCGGGGCGCGAAGACGGACTCGCCGCCGTTCGCCGCCCCATACAGGGGCTTGGTCGCCAGATGGTCCGCATCCAGATGGATGAGGCTCTCCAGCGGAAGCTCCTTCAGCGCCTTTACGGCGGCTTCGCGCCACTCCAGCGGGGTCGGGACGGCGAACTCAGTCATTTACTCGAACTCCACCAGCACGTCGTCAGCCGCGACCGGGTCGCCGGCCTTGGCCTTGACGGCCTTCACCTTGCCGTCGCGCTCGGCCTTGAGGATGTTCTGCATCTTCATGGCTTCGATGATGGCCACGCTCTCGCCGGACTTGACCTCCTGGCCCTCGACAACGGGGATGTCGACCACCAGACCCGGCATCGGCGACAGCACCAGCTTGGAGGTGTCCGCCGCCTGCTTCTCGGGCAGCAGGGCGTAGAGGTGGGCCACGTCGGGACGCAGCACCCGCACCCGCGCCTTGGCCGCGCGGTGGCGGATGTCGAAGCCGTCGGCGGCGCGCTTCACCTCGGCGGTGAAGGCCTCCTCATCGAGCGCCGCCTTGAACAGGGACAGACCCGGACGCCAGTCGATCTCGGACAGGGAGATTTCCTCGCTGTCGATGACGACGATCAGGTCCTCGGCCTCGTCGTAGCCGACCTCGACCTCATAGGCCGTCTTGTCGATCAGGACGGTCCAGTCGGTGCGCTCGCTGGGGTCGCCGTCCTGTTCGGCGATGACCTCGTTCATGGCCACGGCCGAGGCGATCAGGATCTTCACCTGCTCCGGCGTCGGCGCCAGACCGTGGAAGCCCTCGGGGAACTCGTCCTTGATGTAGCTGGTCGACAGCTGGCCGGACTGGAAGCGTTCCTGGTCCATGACCGCCGCCAGGAAGGGCACGTTGTGGCCCAGCCCCGCCAGATGGGTGTCCTCCAGCGCGCGGGCCATGCCGCGCACGGCGTCGTCGCGCGTCTCACCCCAGGCGCACAGCTTGGCGATCATGGGGTCGTAGAACATGCTGATCTCGTCGCCCTCGCGGACGCCGGAATCGTTGCGGACGGTGTAGTCTCCCTGATCGCCCTCTTCCGGCTGCTCATAGCGCACCAGACGGCCGATCGACGGCAGGAAGCCGCGATAGGGGTCCTCGGCGTAGATGCGGCTTTCCATGGCCCAGCCGTTGATCGACAGGTCGTCCTGTTTGATCGCCAGTTGCTCGCCCCAAGCCGAGCGGATCATCTGCTCGACCAGATCGACGCCGGTGATCAGCTCCGTCACCGGATGCTCGACCTGCAGACGGGTGTTCATCTCCAGGAAGAAGAAGCTCTTGTCCTGACCGGCGACGAACTCGACCGTGCCCGCCGAGTCATAGTTCACCGCCTTGGCCAGAGCGACGGCCTGCGCCCCCATGGCGGCGCGGGTCGCCTCGTCCAGCAGAGGCGACGGCGCCTCTTCGATGACCTTCTGGTTGCGGCGCTGGATCGAGCATTCGCGCTCGAACAGGTGGATGACGTTGCCGTGCTTGTCGCCCAGAACCTGAATCTCGATGTGGCGCGGATCGACGATGAACTTCTCGAGGAAGACGCGGTCGTCGCCGAAGGCGTTCAGCGCCTCGGCCTTCACGGCGGCGAAGCCCTCGGCCATGTCGTCGTCCGAATGGGCGACGCGGATGCCCTTGCCCCCGCCCCCGGCCGACGCCTTGATCATCACCGGATAGCCGATCTCACGCGCGATCTTCACCGCTTCGTCCGGGGTTTCGATCAGACCCATATGGCCCGGCACGGTCGAGACGCCCGCCTCGGCGGCGAACTTCTTGGACGTGATCTTGTCGCCCATGGCGTCGATCGCCTCGGGGTTCGGCCCGATGAAGGCGATGCCCTCGGCCTTCAACCGCCGCGCAAACCCGGCGTTTTCCGACAGGAAGCCGAAGCCGGGGTGCACGGCCTGCGCCCCCGTCTGCTTCACGGCGTCCACGATCTTGTCCTGGATCAGATAGGACTGGGCGGCGGGCGACGGACCGATGTGAACCGTCTCATCCGCCATCTCGCAGGCCAGCGAACCGGCGTCGGCGTCGGAGTAGACGACCACCGTCTTGATGCCCATGCGACGGCAGGTCTTGATGACGCGAACAGCGATTTCGCCGCGGTTGGCGATCAGAATTTTATCGAACATTTCTGGGCCTTACAGCGGGATGTTGTCGTGCTTCTTCCAGGGATTTTCCTGGGTCTTGTTCTTCAGCGTTTTCAGCGCCTTGATCAGGCGACGGCGGGTGCCGTGGGGCATGATGACGTCGTCGATGTAGCCAAGCCCTGCCGCGACGAAGGGGTTGGCGAAGCGTTCCTTGTATTCGTGCTCGCGCGCGGCCAGGGCCTCAGGGTCGCCGGCCTCCTTGCGGAAGATGATCTCGACCGCGCCCTTGGCGCCCATGACCGCGATCTCGGCGGTGGGCCAGGCGTAGTTGACGTCGCCGCGCAGGTGTTTGGAGCTCATGACGTCATAGGCGCCGCCATAGGCCTTGCGCGTGATGACCGTCAGCTTGGGCACGGTGGCCTCGGCATAGGCGAACAGCAGCTTGGCGCCATGCTTGATCAGGGCGCCGTATTCCTGCTTCGTGCCCGGCATGAAGCCGGGCACGTCGACGAAGGTCACCAGCGGGATGTGGAAGGCGTCGCAGAAACGCACGAAGCGCGCGGCCTTGCGGCTGCTGTCGATGTCCAGCACGCCCGCCAGCGTCTGGGGCTGGTTGCCGACGATGCCGACCGGCTGGCCGTCCAGACGGCCGAAGCCGCAGATGATGTTCTTGGCGAAGTCGGCGCCGATCTCGAAGAAGTCGGCCTCGTCGACCGTCTTCAGGATCAGCTCCTTCATGTCATAGGGCTGGTTCGGATTGGCCGGGACCAGGGTATCCAGCGAGGCCTCGTCGCGATCCGGCTCGTCATAGGTGTCGCGGACCGGCGGCGTCTCGCGGTTCGACAGCGGCAGGAAGCCGATCAGACGGCGGACCTCCGACAGGGCCTCCAGATCGTTCTCGAAGGCGCCGTCCGCGACCCCGGACTTGCCCGCATGAACGCGGGCGCCGCCCAGATCCTCGTGGCTGACGACCTCGTTGGTGACCGTCTTCACCACGTCGGGGCCGGTCACATACATGTATGAGGTGTCCTTCACCATGAAGATGAAGTCGGTGATGGCGGGCGAATAGACGTCGCCGCCCGCGCACGGGCCCATGATGACCGAGATCTGCGGGATGACGCCCGAGGCCAGAGTGTTCTGCAGGAAGATGTCGGCGTAGCCGGCGAGGCTCTCCACCCCTTCCTGAATGCGCGCACCGCCCGCGTCGAACAGGCCGATGATCGGCGCACCCGCCGTCAGGGCCATCTTCTGGATCTTGACGATCTTGGCCGCGTGGGCGCCCGACAGCGAACCGCCGAACACGGTGAAGTCCTTCGAGAAGACATAGACCAGACGGCCGTTGATCGTGCCGCGCCCGGTGACGACGCCGTCGCCGGGGATGCGCTGATCCTGCATCCCGAAGTCGTGGCTGCGGTGCTCCACGAACATGTCGGTCTCTTCGAAGGAGCCTTCGTCCAGCAGGACGCCGATGCGTTCGCGGGCGGTCAGCTTGCCCTTGGCGTGCTGGCTGGCGATGCGCTTCTCGCCCCCGCCCAGCTTGGCGGCGGCGCGGCGGCGCTCGAGTTCCTCGAGGATGGCCTGGCTCATGGTTGGGCGACTCCCTGACTTCGTTCAGGGTCCAACAAGCCGCTTCGTTGCAAAAAGGCAATCGCAACTTTGCAAAAGGTGCGTAAGTGCGTAAGCCTGCCAAGGCGCACAGGCGTTTTTGCAAAGTTGCAACGCCGATGACCGATGCAGGGCGATGGCTGAAAAACTCTACCTCGGGACCAAGGTCCGCAAGCTGCGCGAGACGCGCGGGTGGACGCTGGAGCAGTGCGCCGGGCGGCTGGCGCTGTCGCCATCCTATCTGTCGCAGATCGAGACCAATCAGCGTCCGGCGACGGCGCGGGTGCTGATCGCCCTGACACGGGCCTTCGACGTGGACGCCAGCCTGTTCGACCTGGACGGCGACGCCCGCCTGATCGCCGACCTGCGCGAGGCGACCACCGACGTCGCGGGCCACGCCGAGGCGCCGACGGCGGGCGAGCTGAAGCAGGCGGCCATGAACGCGCCCCGGCTGGCGCGACAGTTTCTGGCCCTGCATCAGGACTATCGCCGTCTGGACGAGCGGCTGAAGACGCTGAACGAGACGCTGGGCCGCGACGAACACGCCGCCGACGCCGCCCCCGCCCTGCCCTATGAGGCGGTGCGCGACTTCTTCCACTATCGCGACAACTACATCGACGCCCTGGACCGGGCAGCGGAGGATCTGGCGGCGCGGCTGAACCTCGGCGACGGCGTCCATCCGGAGCGTGAGCTTGAGGCCGCTCTTAACGACCTGTGCGGCGTGCGCGTCGCCACCGGTCAGGGGCGCGGCGCCATGCGGCGCTTCGATCCGGGCGCGCGCATCCTCTATGTCGACGCCAGCCTGCCGGGCGCCACCCGCGCCTTCCAGATGGCGCACCAACTGGTTCGCTTACGGTTCGAGGACCTGATCGAGCACGAACTGGACCGCGCCGCCTTCGACATCCCCGCCGCGCGCGACGTGTGCCGGGTCGGTCTGGCCAACTATGCGGCGGGGTCGCTGCTGCTGCCCTATCGCGCGTTTCTGGAGGCGGCGCGGGAGCTGCGGCACGACGTCGACCGCCTGCGCAACCGCTTTCACGTCAGCTTCGAGCAGGCCTGCCACCGGTTGAGCACGCTACAGCGCCCCGGCTGGCGCGGCGTGCCCTTCTACTTCGCGCGGGTGGACATGGCGGGCAACATCACCAAACGGCACAGCGCGACGCGCTTCCAGTTCGCCCGCTTCGGCGGCGCCTGCCCGCTATGGAACGTGCATGAGGCGTTCAGCGCCCCGGACCGCATTCTGGTCAATCTGTCGGAAATGCCCGACGGCGCCCGCTACGTCTGCATCGCCAAGAGCGTGTCCAAGCCCGGTGGATCGTTTTTGGAGCCGGACCGGCGCTATGCGCTGGGTCTGGGGTGCGAGATCGAGCACGCGGCTCAGTTGGTCTATGCGGACGGGCTGGACCTGAACGGGCCGCCGACGCGCATGGGGGTGAACTGCCGCATCTGCGAGCGGACGGACTGCACGCAACGGGCGTTTCCGCCGATCGACCGCACGCTGGCCGTGCCGGAGAATGAGCGGGGGGTGATCCCGTATACGCTCACCTGAATCCTTCTCCCAATGGGAGAAGGTGGCCCGAAGGGCCGGATGAGGGTTCCCGATCTCAGTCGGCGTAAGCCGCCCCAAAAACGGCTGACTGCGGAACCCTCACCCTTTTGCCTTAGCCAATCGCCTTCGGCTCTTGGAGGCTCAAGCCCTCTCCCATCGGGAGAGGGTCAGAGTCAGCTCATCGTCGGGATGATGAAGCTGGAGTCTTCATGCTCCAGCGCGCTGTCGGGCCAGCGGGCCGTCACCGTCTTGGTCTTGGTCCAGAACTTCACGCCTTCCATGCCGTACTGGTTGGTGTCGCCGAAGCCCGAACGCTTCCAGCCGCCGAAGGAGTGGTAGGCCACCGGCACCGGGATCGGCACGTTGATGCCGACCATGCCGACGTTGACGCGGGCGGCGAAGTCGCGGGCCGCGCGGCCGTTCTGGGTGAAGATGGCGACACCGTTGCCGTACTGGTGCTTGCTCGGCAGGCTCAGGGCCTCCTCAAAGTTGGCTGCGCGGACGATCTGCAACACCGGGCCGAAGATTTCTTCCTGATACGACGACATGTCCGTCGTCACATGGTCGAACAGCGACGGGCCGATGAAGTAGCCCTTCTCATGCCCCTGCAGGCTGAAGTCGCGCCCGTCGACGACCAGTTCGGCGCCTTCCTCGACGCCCTTGCTGATCCAGCCGGCGACGCGGTCACGGTGCTGGGCGGAGACCACCGGGCCATAGTGAGCCTGGTCATCGGTCGAGACGCCGACGCGCAGGGTCGGGATTTCAGCGACCAGACGCTCGCGCAGTTCATCGGCGGTCTTCTTGCCGACCGGCACGACGACCGGCAGGGCCATGCAGCGCTCGCCGGCCGAGCCATAGGCCGCGCCCGACAGGTCCTTGATGACCTGATCCAGATCGGCGTCGGGCATGACGATGCCGTGGTTCTTGGCGCCGCCCATGGCCTGGACGCGTTTCCCGTGCTGGGCGCCCGTCTGATAGACGTAGTGGGCGATGTCCGACGAGCCGACGAAGCTGACGGCGTGGATGTCGGGGTGGGCCAGGATGGCGTCGACCGCCGTCTTGTCGCCGTGAACGACGTTCAGCACGCCCTTGGGCGCGCCCGCCTCCATCATCAGTTCGCCCAGACGCACCGGCACGGACGGGTCGCGCTCGGACGGCTTCAGGATAAAGGTGTTGCCGACGGCGATGGCGACGCCGAACATCCACATCGGGATCATGGCCGGGAAGTTGAACGGGGTGATGCCCGCCACCACGCCCAGGGCCTGACGCGAGGAGTAGACGTCGATGCCCGGACCGGCGCCCAGCGTGTATTCGCCCTTCAGCGCGTGCGGGATGCCGCAGGCGAACTCGATGACTTCCAGGCCGCGCTGGATGTCGCCCTTGGAGTCGGCGATGACCTTGCCGTGCTCGCTGGACAGCATCTCGGCCAGTTCGTTCATGTTCGCCTCGACCAGGCGCTTGAACTCGAACATGACGCGGGCGCGGCGCTGCGGGTTGGTCGAGGACCAGCCTTCGAAGGCGGCCTGCGCCGACTGGACCGCGCGGTCCATCTCGCTGACGGTCGCCAGCTGGACGCGGGCCTGAACCTCGCCGGTATTGGGATTGAACACGTCGCCGAAGCGGCCCGACGCCCCCTCGAAAGCCGCACCGTCGATGAAGTGGCGAATATCGCGCATTGAACGTCTCTCCCGATGATTATGGTTCTTCGTGAACCTGCCCTAGCAGAGCGGGTCGATCAGGCCCATTGCAATCTTGCAGGTGATGATGTGCATATCTGCATATGTTCGACTGGGATGATCTGAGGGTGTTTCTGGCGGCCGCCCGCGCCGGGTCTCTGGCCACGGCTGCGCAGCGGCTGGGCGTGGACGCGGCCACCGTCGGGCGGCGCGTCGCACGGCTGGAGACGGCGCTGAAGTCGACCCTTCTGGTGCGCTCGGCCGCCGGGCTGCACCTGACGGCCACCGGCGCCCAGTTGCTGGAGCGGGCGCTGGACGCCGAAAGCGCGATGGAGGCCGCCGGGCGCGTCACCCAGCCCGACCTGATCGCGGGCGCCGTGCGGATCAGCGCCTCGGAAGGCTTCGGCGGCGCGGTGTTGGCCCCCGCCCTGCCCGGTCTGCTGGCCGCGCATCCGGGGTTGAACGTCGAACTGGCGGCCAGTTCCGGCTTCCTGTCGCCCAGCCGCCGCGAGGTGGACATGGCCATCACCCTCAGCCCCGCCGACAGCCCGCGCCTGATCGTCGAGCCCCTGACCACCTATCAGCTGGCGCTCTACGCCGCCCCCGAACACCTGGAACGGCACGGGGCGCCGGATAGCATCGACGATCTGAACCGCTTCGACATGGTCGGCTACGTCGACGACCTGATCTATGCCCCCGAGCTGCGCTATCTGGAGGAGATCCGGCCCAATCTGCGGCCGCGACTGGCGTCCTCGTCCATCCGCGCCCAGTGGGACATGGTGGCGGCGGGCGGCGGCATCGGGGTCCTGCCGTGTTTTCTGGCCGAAGGGCTGACGCGGATTCTGGCCGATCAGGTGCTGATCGAACGGCGCTTCTGGCTCAGCACCCACCGCGAGGTTCACGGCGCCGCACGACTGAAAACGGTGCGGCGCTGGATCAAGTCCCTGTGCCGGGATCAGGCGCCCCGCTTGACCCCACTGCCAGGCTTGTCACAGTGAAATTCAACCTTTCCGCGAGGTGACCATATTTTACATTTTACACTCGCCTAATCCGTGACTTCCACGGCTATGGTTCAGCCATTCCCCGGAGCGTGCAGAACTATGAAAATCGCGGTGTTGGATGACGATCCTGTCCAGTTGGAGTTCATCTCCGACGTGGTCGAGGACGCCGGTTATCGCGCCACTCTTTTTTCGCGAGGCCAGGCGCTGATCTCGGCGCTACGCAAGGACACCTTCGACATGATCATTGTCGACTGGAACCTGCCGGATCGGTCGGGGCTGGAAATCCTGACCTGGGCGCGGACCAATCTGAAGCCCGCGCCGCCCATGCTGCTGGTCACCAGCCGCGCCGAGGACGAAGACGTGGTCGCAGGCCTGGACGCCGGGGCTGACGACTACCTGCCCAAGCCCTTGTCCAAGCCGGTGCTGGCCGCGCGCATCAACGCCCTGATCCGCCGCGCCTACGCCCAGCCGATCACGCCGGGGATAGAAACCTACGACGACATCGTCTTTCACGAGGCGGCAGGCAGCGTGGCGCGCAATGGCGAGACAATCGCCCTGACGGCCAAGGAATACGCCCTGGCCCTGCTGCTGTTCCGCAACCTGCATCGAGCGCTGTCGCGGACCTATATTCTGGAGACGGTCTGGGGCAACGAGCCCAACCTGAACAGCCGCTCGCTGGACATGCACGTCTCGCGCGTCCGCAACAAGCTGGAGCTAAGGCCGGAGCAAGGCTTCCGCCTGACCCCCATTTACAGCTACGGATACCGCCTGGAGCGCGTCGCGGGGGCCGAAACCGCCGTCGACGCCTGAGTATAGGCGGATGAGACGAGGCATGAGCAACAACTGGGCCAGTGTTCTGGCGGCTGCGGTGCTGCTGTCGGCGGCGCCGGCGGCGGCGCAGTCGACCGTCCCTTCACGCCAGGCTGAGACCCTCGACTATGTGGTTCGCCCCGGCGACACCCTGATCGACCTGGCGACCGCCTATATGAACCGGCCGCTGGATTACCGTCGGGTGCAGCGCGAGAATAGGGTGGCCAATCCGCGCCGCCTGTCGATCGGACGCACCCTGGCTCTGCCCGTGGATCTGCTGCGCGCCGATCCGGATGAGGCGCGCATCGCCGGTTTTCGCGGCGCCGTCAGCCTGAATCAGGGCGGCGTTTCGGGCGCGCCCACAGCCGGTCAGATCGTTCGTGAGTCCGCCGTCCTGAGCACCGGCGCCAACGCCTTCGTCCGCCTGGCCCTGTCGGACGGCAGCCATGTGGTCGTGCCTTCCAACAGCCGCGTGCGCGTCAGCCGCCTGCGCCGCTACGCCATCAACGGCGCCGTCGATCACGCCCTGACCGTCGAAACGGGCCGCGCGGAATCTAGGGTCACGCCGCGCACCCGCCCGGGCGGCTTCGCCATCCGCACCCCCGTCTCGGTTTCGGCCGTGCGCGGCACCGACTTCCGCGTCTCCTTCGACGAAGCCAGCGAACGGTCGGCCACCGAAGTGCTGGAAGGCGCCGTCGCCGTGGCCTCCGGCGAGGCTGAGCAACTGGCCGCCGCCGATGAGGGCGTCAGCGCCGCCGCAGGCGCCGTTCGCCTGCTGCCCCTGCTGCCCGCCCCCGCCCTCGCCCGCCCCGACGCGCCTCAGACCCAACCCCAGGTCGTTTTCGAGGTCCAGCCTCTGCCCGGCGCCGAACGCTATCGCGGCCGCATCGCTCAGGACGCCGGCATGATCGAGGCCTTCGCCGAGGCCGACAGCCCGCCCGGCGGCCCGCTGGCGTTCGGAGACATGGAAGAAGGCGCCTACTTCCTGCGCCTGACCGCCCTGTCGCCCGAGGGACTGGAGGGCAAGGCCACGACCTACAGTTTCATCCGCGCCCGTAACGGCGTCGGCGGTCTGGCCTCGGCGATGGACCAGCGCGACCGCAGGCGTTTCTATCGCTTCCGCTGGGAGGCCGAGGGCGTGGGCGAAGCCTCGTTCCGCTTCCAGCTGTGGCGCGAAACCGAGGAGGGCGGCGTCGACGGCCCCCTTCTGATCGACCAGCCCGGCCTGACCGACGAGGCCTTCACCCTCAGCGACCTTCCGCCAGGCGTCTACAGCTGGCGGGTACAGGGCGCGCGTCACCGCTTCGGCCGCCTGCTGGAAGCCTGGTCCGAGCCGCAACAGCTGCGCATCGGGCGCTAGGGTGGCGCCCGCGCCTTCCGGGCTGAGAGGCGGCTGGAAACACTGGTTCGGCGCACGCCTCACCGGCCGCCGCGCCCTGGTCGAATGGGTCGTCGTTGCGGCTTCATCCGCCCTGCTGGTCAGTTGGCTGGCGCTGACGCCCGTGGCCGACGGGCCCGACCACCTGGCCTATGACGTCCTGATGCGGGCCAAGGCCGGGCCGGCTGACGAGAACATTGTCATCATCGCCATCGACGACCGCAGTCTGGAGGCCCTGGGGCAATGGCCCTGGCCGCGCGACCTGCACGCCCGCCTGATCGACCGCCTGACCGAGGCGGGCGCCGGGCCGGTCGCCTATGACGTCCTGTTCACCGAGCCGTCTTCGCAGGATGACGCCCTGGCCGCCGCCCTGGCTCGCAACGGCAAGGTCCGCCTGCCTGTCGTCGTGGATGCGCCGGGTCTGAACGACGCCGCCTTTCGCGAAGACGCCCCCGCCCCCATTCTGGCCACGGCGGCAGCGGGGATGGGCCACGTCAATCTGACGGTCGACAACGACGGCGTCGTGCGTCGCCTGCCCCTGTATCTCCAGTCGGGCGATCAGAGCTGGCCGCATCTGATCCTGCCTCTGGCCGCCACGAGAACCGCTATCCCGCCGCCGCCCGCGCCACAGGCCGACGACGCCCTCTATCCCGCCGCATCGGAGGCTGTCGTCTATCGCGGCCCGCCTGGCGCCTTCCGCACCCTGTCCTTTGCCGATGTATTGACCGGCGAGACGCCCGCCGCCTTTCTGAAGGACAGACTGGTGCTGGTCGGGGCCACCGCGCCGGGACTGGGCGACCGCTACGCCACCCCGGCCACGCCGCACGGCGAGCTACGCCCCGGCGTCGAGGTGCAGGCCGCCCTGTTGCAGACCCTGCTAGACGGCGGCGGCCCTCGCAGCCTGTCACGCGGCTGGGTGCTGGCCCTTTCCCTGCTGCCGCTCAGCCTGCTGGTCGTCGGCTTTCTGATCCTGCGCCCAGCGGCCAATATGGCGCTGGGCGTCGGTCTTATCATCCTGACCCTGTGCGCCACAGCGCTGGCCTTCCTGGCGGGCGGCCTGTGGTTCCCGCCCTCTGCGGCGGCGGCGGGTCTGGCTCTGGCCTATCCTCTGTGGAGCTGGCGCCGCCTGGCCGCCGCCTCGGCCTATATGCAGAGCGAGGTCGAGGCCTTCGAGCGCGACGGCGTACGTCTGAGCGGCCCGGCCCGAGGCGGCGACGTCGTGGCCCGTCAGGTCGACGCCCTGCGCGCCGCCGTGCGCCAGGTCCGCGACCTCGAACGCTTCATCTCCGACGCCCTGCGCAGCCTGCCCGACGCCACGGTGGTGGCCGACCCCTACGCCCGCATCATCCTGTCCAACGACCGGGCCGAGGCCCTGTTCGGCGACCAGTTGCAAACGGACGCCGACCTGCCCCTGCTGTTCCAGTCGCTGGGCGAGCCCGCCTGGCGCCGCTTCCTCGACCCGGACGGCGATCCCGGCGAGATCACCACGCCCGACGGCCGCATCCTGAAGGCGGCGGCCTCTGTCCTGACCGACGCCGAGGGGCAGCCCGTCGGCCACATCGTGCGCTTCGCCGACATGACCCGTTTCCGCGCCGCCGAGCGCCAGCGGACCGAGGCGCTGCAACTGCTCAGCCACGACATGCGCGCGCCCCAGGTGTCGATCCTGACGCTGCTGGACGGCCCCGCACCGCGTCTGGACGCAGCGGTCCAGAAACGCATCGCCGATTACGCGCGCCAGACCCTCGACCTGGCTGAAGGCTATGTGCAGCTGGCCCGCGCCGAGAGCCAGCCCTATCGCTCAGAGCTCATGGACCTGGGTCAGGTGGCGATGGACGCCGCCGACATCCTGTGGCCCCAGGCGTCGAAGAAGGGCGTCCGCATCCTGACGCCCGACGGCGAAGAAGAATTCCTGGTTCAGGGCGATCCCGCCCTGCTGCGTCGCCTGACCACCAATCTGCTGGACAACGCCCTGAAATACGGTCCCAGCGACGGAACCATTCAGGTCAGCCTGAGCGGCGCCGAAGAAAACGGCCGCCCGGTCTGCGTCCTCAGCGTGAGCGATCAGGGACCCGGTCTGTCCGAAGACGCCGCCCGGCGCCTGTTCCAGGCCTTCGGTCACGGCGGCGCCGACCATCGAGGCGCGGGCCTCGGCCTCGCCTTCGTCCGCACGGTCGCCGAGCGTCACGGCGGAACCATCAGTCATCAGCCCGGCACGCCAGGCGCGACCTTCGTCCTGACCTTGCCCAGGATCATTGAGACAGAGTCGCCCGCGACCAGCTCCGCAGGCTAGTTCGCGGCTTCCAGTTGCGCCACCGCCGCCTCGGCCAGCAGGTTCGCCGCATCGTCCGCCTGACGACGCCCCAGCACCGCGACCGCCGACGCGCGATAGGCGCCCGCCTCATCGCCCGGTCCCGTCAGGATCACGCTCAGGGAGTGGATCTGACGGTTGCGGCTCCACCATTGCGGCAAATGCGGCGCCTCGGTCCATTCGCCGCCCCGCGCATCGACATCGGTGAAGACCCCGGTCTTCTGCGGCCGCACGGCATAGGCCGTCTCAACCCGCCAGGCGGTCTTGTCGTCCACCTCGCGCCAGCCGCGCGCGGCCAACGCCTGGCGCACGGCGTCGCTCGCCGCGCGATCGGCCGCAGTCGGCGCTTCGACCTCGAACAGGCGATAGGCGGTCACAGCGACAGGCACGGCAGCCGACAGGCGGGTCTCGACGCGCGGCGCCGAGGCGCAGCCCGCCAGAACCGCCGCACTGATCAGGGGAAGAGCTGCACGTGAGAACATGACTGCGATACCTGCCCCGGCGCGCCGCCCAAGTCCACAACCGTCGAAGGGAGCACGTTGAAAAGCGCTCTAGGCGCCCGAGGCCAGCGCGCCGCTGACGCCCAGCGTTCCGTCAGCATTTTCGACCACGCCCAGTTCCTCGATCCGCGCACCGCCCTGCTCCAGCGCCGCCAGCCAGCCGAAGGCCTGGGTCGTCGTCACGCGATCCAGTCGAAAACCCAGCCGCCCGCCCTCGGACATGCCCAGCGCCGGCTGAACGCCCGCCGCCGATGCCGTCGAAGCGACGAGCGCCTGAAGGTCGACAGCCTCAGTCGGTCGCGCCCCTCGCTGTGCCACAGCGGTCTGAACCTGCGCCATCTGCCGCTCGGCCGCGACGCGGGCGCGCGCCTGATCGGCCCTCCATCCGTCCAGCGGCCGCACCACGCCCAGCCAGGCGATCACGCCCAGCACCAGAACGCCCATGACCGCCAGCATTCTCCGTTCGCGCAATGACCGCCCGTCCCACAAGGCGACGACGGATGAGAAGGAGGTCCTCATCGGGCGCCTCCGATCTTAAGCGTGCTGATCATCCGTCCGCCCTCCTCAGCCGAGGTTTCATCGACCACCGCCAGACCGGCCTCGACCAGGTCGGCGCGCACGGCGTCCAGATCATTGAAGGCCGCGTGGTCCATCGTGACCCGCAGCCCTTCGCCGCCGAGGGTCGCATCATCCAGTTCAGCGCCCGGCACGCGCTCGACGGCGGCGAAGACGGCGGCCATGGCGCGCGCAGTTCCGCCCGGCGGCGGGCCAGCGTCCAGACGGCGCAGAGCTTCGGGCGCCGCATCCTTCATCGTCGCCAGTTCGGGATACAGCTTCACCGCCCCGGCCCTTGCGTCCGCTCCGGCGCGATCCGCCGCCGCACGGTCACGCAGCCCTTCAGCCGCCATCAGGATCAAAGGCGAGGCCAGAAGCGCCGCCGCCAGACCGGCCGCCAGCCGCCAGCCCCTGGCCGCCTGCCCCCGCTCGCGCCGATCATGGACCTGCAACAGATCGACCGGCGCCGCCATCGCGCCCGCAGCCAGAGCCGCATCCGGAGCCTCGCCCCTCAACCAGTCGAGCGCGCGCCCGGCCGCAATCGCCTCGACCAGATCAGGCTGCACCGTCGCGGCGAAGGTCGAACCGCGCAGGGCCACATCGGCGCCGACCTGTGCGGCGGTCAGCGTCTCGCCTTCCAGCGGCGCGGGCAGGCAAAGATTGTCCGGCACAACGACTTCGGGCCGAATGTCGAAGGTCTCCATCCACCGCAGCCAGGCCTGCAACAGCTTGGCCGACACCGCCGCCGTCAGGCGCGGGCCGCCGTCGACAGGCGCGGCGCCCAGCGCGACGTCCAACCCGTCCACCTCGCCCGCCGCCTGGTCACGCAGCGCCCAGCGCGCGGCGGCTCTGGCCTGCGCCATATTGCCTGGCGGCAGGTCCAGCCAGCGCGTCATGACGTCGGCGCCCGGCGCTACGGCGATGGTCCGGATCGGCGGCGGGGTCTCGGCCTGATGCGGGTCCAGTTCGCCGCGCTCGACGACGCGGCCTTCGCGATCGATCAGCAGGAAACGCGCGGGCAAGGTCGCGTTGGTCGGGATGAACAGGATGCGGGCGTGGCTCATTCTTCCATGCTCATTCTTCAGGCGTCCAGCGGCGGATGACGGTGCGCGCCACGCCGTCGGGCGCGACGTGGATCAGGGCGGTACGGACGGCGCGCGCGTCGCCGTGCGCGATTTCGACCCTCAGATCGAAATAGCGGGTAGCCAGGGTGATCTGGCCCTTGGCCTCTTCTTCTACGACGACGCTGGAGAGGGCGGGCTGAGCCCAGAAGGCGTCCAGGCTGCTCCACCCCGTCGCCGGGCGCGCGGCGATGGCCGCCTTGGCGGCGTTCAGGCCCACCACACCCCGGCTGATGGCGACCAGCAGCACAGCGTCCTGCGGCTCCAGCGTGTTGACGTTCAGGGGCGACAGCCGCGCCTCGGGCAAGGCGCACAGATGCGGCCTCAAGCGACGATAGAGTGCGTCGTCCACCCCCGCCACGGCGCGCAGCTCGCTAACCTCGGCCAGCATGACCCCGCCGGTACGATACGGCGTGGGGCGGCTGGCGTAGGTAGAATCCTCCGCCCCCTGCGGCGAGACCTCGTCATCGCCGTCCATCCAGTCGGTCAGGGCCACCGCCACCGCCGCCATCCGCCCGCGCGGCGCGCCCAGCGCCTCGCCGAGCGCGATGAACTGCGCCGCCCCTTCCGGCCGGGCGATCAGATCCTCGCCCTGCCCCAGCACCAAGCTGTTCAGGTTGAAGCACGACTGGCCGTCGCGAATCACCGCCCGCCCCTCGCCGTCTTCCAGCGGCAGGGCGAAGACGCGGCCGTTCCACTGGGGCTGAAGCGGCGTGCGGGCAGGATCAGCCCGAACAAGATCGGACAAGCGGCGACGGGCCAGGGCCTCTGCCCCCGCCGCAAAGCCTTGCGCCTGCGCCTGGCTTTCGGCGTTGGTCGTGCGGCGCACCGAAAAGCGCACATCGTCCAGCAGCACCACGCACAGCGCCGCCATCACCGCCACCAGAAGCAGAACGGTCAGCAGGGCCATGCCCCGACGATCGCGCGCGCCCGGCTTCATGCGGCGGCGACCAGAAACAGCTGCTCGACCGGGCCGAAGCCGTCGAGCGTCAGCGTCACCCGCACGGCGTCCGGCAGGGGCCGGTCGCTGCTGGCGGAAAAAGCGGGCGCCTCGGAGCCGTTCTGGATGAAGGCGACGCGGGCGTCCCTCACCCCACGATACAGCACCTGCGGCGGCCCGGCTCGCGTTCCATCCAGATAGGGGGCGACGCGGCGCTCCAGCCGGTCCTCGACCAGTCGGTATTCTACTCTCTGGACCGAGGCGCGCGGCGCGCCGTCCGGGTTGCTCCAGCCGCTGCGGGCCAGCATCAGCAGGGGATCGCCCGGCCGTTGCGGCCCCATGATCGCCTGAGGCGCCGGACGCCCCGTCGGCCCGCGCACCCGACGCGCCGTCGCCTGCGCCAGATCAGCGCGCAGCAGGGCGCGCGTGCGTTGCAGCGCCGCCACCCGGTCAGCATTGGCCTTCACCGCGAACCGATTGTCAATCGACTGCCCCAGCACCAGCGCGCCGGCCCCCGCCAGCAGGGCGAAGATCAACAGGGCGATCATGACTTCGACAAGGGTGAACCCTTGTCGGCTTTTCGCGCTATCGCTCGCGCCACGGGCGCTCGCTGCTTGAGCGCGTTTGGAGGCGCTACCGCTCGCCGCGCGGCGGCTCGCTGCTTCAGCGGATAGGCGATCTTTCATGATGCCCCCGCCGCCCGGAACAGCACGCGCTCGGCGGCCTGTTCCTCATCCGCGAAGACTCGCACGTCGATGCGGCCGATGCCGGGCAAGTCCGTCGCGCTGACCATTCGCACCCAGCGCCACTCGCGTCCGCCCAGCGACGCCTGACCAGCCGTGCTGCCGCTGGGCAGGTCGGGCGCGATCATCGCCTCGGCGGCCACGTTATCGGCGACGATGCCGCCCAGCGTCCGCGTTTCGACCCGCGCCGCCGAGCGGGTGCTCTCGCCTGACAGGTTCAGCAGCGCCATCGCCGCCAGACCGAACACGGCCAGCGCCACAAGGCATTCGATCAGGGTGAAGCCCGCACGGGACGAACCCTCACTCATGGATCGTCACCTCACCCGCGCCGTCGATGGCCACGGTGACGGCCTGCCCCTCGCGCTCCAGCCGCACGCTGGCGGCGTCGGCGCCGCCGGTCGGGTCGAACACGGCGCGGGCGGCTCCGGCTCCGGCTCCGGCGACGGCGGCGCCCTCGCCCCACGCCTTAGGCGCCAGCGCGCCCGTCAACGGCGTCCAGACGGCGCCGTCGAAACTCTCGAAACCATAGCCCGCCGCATCGGCGCGCAGGGCCACCGGGCGGTTCGTCATCACCGCCTCCTCCCGCGCCAGCGTCAGGCGCGCAGCGAACCGCTCGGCCTCGACCGCCAGCGTCGGACGCGGATCCGGCATGGACAGCATCACCGCCCCCGCCGCCACGCCGATAATGGCGATGACGACCATTAATTCGACAAGGGTAAACCCCGTTCTTTGTGCGCTACCGCGCGCGCCGCGGGCGCGCGCTGCTTGAGCGAGTTGTCGTGCGCTACCACCCGCTGCTTGAGCGCGTTGGAGCGCGCGCGTCGATTGGGCGTGGTCAGCCCTGCCAGTTGCCGATGTCGGCGTCATTCCCCTCGCCCCCTTCCTGGCCGTCGGCGCCGAAGGACCAGATGTCGAACTGGCCGCCGTGGGCGCTGCGGCGACGGTACTGATAGGGGTTGCCCCACGGATCTTCCGGCAGGCGACGGACATAGCCCCCCTGGCGATAGCGTTCCGGCCGCGCCAGATCGGCAGGCGGCGCGGTCAGGGCCTTCAGCCCCTGTTGCTCCGTCGGGAAGGTCAGGTTGTCGAGGCGATAGGTCTCCACCGCCTGCTCCAGCACCGAGATGTCGGCCCGCGCCTTGCCGACCATGGCCTTGTCCTGACTGGGCAGGACGTTGATCGCCACCACTGTCGCCAACAGGCCGATGATGACGATGACGACCATTAATTCGACAAGGGTGAAGCCCATTCTTTGTTCGCTACCGCGCACGCCTCGGGCGCGCGCTGCTTGAGCGAGCTGTCGTGCCCTACCGCTCGCCGCGCGGCGGCTCGCTGCTTGAGCGCGTCGGGCGCGCGCTTGGCCGACATGGCGCAGGCGTCGGGCGCAGGTCTTGAGAACGGACATCAATGCCTCTCTCACCCCAGGGCCAGGGTGTTGATCTGAAGGATGGGAAGCAGGATCGACAGCACGATCACGGCGACGATCCCGCCCATGACCACGATGATCGCCGGCTCCAGCAGGCTGAGCATCACGGCGGTGAAGTTGGAGAATTCGCGCTCCAGATAGTCGGCCGCGCGCTCCAGCATGGGCTCCAGCCGACCGCTGCTTTCGCCGGATGCGGTCATATAGACGAGGATGGGCGGGAAGACCTCGGCGCGGCGCATGGCGGCCGACAGCCCGCCGCCTTCGCGCACAGCCTCGGCCATCTGTTCGGTGGCGCGGCGCAGGGCGCGGTTGGAGACGGTGCGGGCGGTGATGGTCAGCCCCTCCAGCACCGGCAGGCCCGCCGCGATCATGGTCGACAGGGTGCGGGCCATGCGCGCCCCGTGCAGGTCGCGCGTCAGCCGCCCGACCAGCGGCAGCTTCAGCACCCAGGCGTCCAGCCTCAGCCGCACCGCCTCGCGCCGCCGCGCGATCAGCCCCGCCACGACCACGGCGGCGAGGACCAGCGCCATCAGCCAGCCCCAGTCGCGCATCAGGTCCGACAGGCCGATGACCAGCCGCGTCAGCAGCGGCAGGGTCTGGCCCATGCTGTCGAACTGATCGACCACCTTGGGCACGATATAGGTCATCATGGCGACGATGACGCCCAGCGCCACCACCGCCAGCACGCACGGATAGACCAGAGCCGTCAGCACCTTGCCGCGCACCACCTCGTCCCGCTCCAGCCCGTCGGCCAGCCGTTCGAGGATGGGCTGAAACGCGCCCGACTGCTCGCCCGCCGCCGTCATGGCGCGATAAAGCGGTGGAAAGGCCGCACCCTGCTGGCCCATGGCGTCCGACAGGTGCCGCCCCTCGATCACCCCGGCGTGGACCCCTTCCAGCACGCGGCGGACGTTGGGCCGATCTGCCTGAAGCATCAGATTGCGCAGCGCCTCCTCCAGCGGAGAGACGGAGATCAGCGTCGCCAGTTGCCGCGTCGTCAGCGCCAGCGCCTTGGGCGACAGCCGCCCGGCCTTGCCCGCCTTCGCTGAGGCGACGACCGCCCCCGAACGACCGGGTGACAGCTGCAACGGCGCCAGCTGACGCTTCGCCAGCGCTTTGCGCGCACCCACCTCGTCGACAGCGTTTACAGAGCCGCTGACCATCCGCCCGACCGCATCGGCGGCGATGTAGTCGAAGGCCGCCATCAGGCCGCGACCTCTTCGGCGGCGGTTTCCTGACGCGCCACGCGCAGGGCCTCCTCGACCGAGGTGACGCCTTCCAGCACCAGCGTCCGCGCCCGGTCGGCCAGCGTCCCGCCGCGCGCAAAGGCGGCGTCGAACACCGCGTCCTCATCGGCGCCCGAGGCGATCAGGCGGCGCACCTTCTCGTCCACCGTCAGCGTCTCATAAAGGCCGATGCGCCCGACATAACCGGTCGAGCCGCAGTCGGCGCAACCGTGCGGCCGCCAGACGCGCACGCCTTCCTCGGCGCCGATCAGCCGCGCCGTCGCCTTGTCCGCCGTCTCCTCGATCCGGCAGTGCGGGCACAGTCGCCGCACCAGCCGTTGCGCCACCACCAGCCGCAGGGTCGAGGCCAGCAGGAAGGGCTCGACCCCCATGTCGCGCAGGCGCGTCACCGCCCCGGCCGCGTCATTGGTGTGGACCGTCGACAGCACCAGGTGGCCGGTCAGCGACGCCTGAACGGCGATGGCCGCCGTCTCCGTATCGCGGATTTCGCCGACCATGACCACGTCCGGGTCCTGACGCAGGATGGCGCGCAGACCGGCGGCGAAGGTCATGCCGACCTTGGGATTCACCTGCGTCTGGCCGACACCCTCCATGGCGTATTCGACCGGGTCTTCCACCGTCAGAATGTTGCGCGAGCCGTCGTTCAGCAGCGACAGCCCGGCATAGAGGCTGGTCGTCTTGCCCGAGCCGGTCGGGCCGGTGACGAGAATGATGCCGTTCGGCTCGGCCAGCGCATGGCGGAAGGCCTCCAGCGCCGCCGGATCCATGCCCAGCCGGTCCAGCGTCAGCCCGGCCTGATCCTTGTCCAGAATCCGCAGCACCACCCGTTCGCCCGCCCGCGACGGCAGGGTCGAGACGCGCACGTCCAGCGACTTGCCGCCCAGCGTCAGGGGGATGCGTCCGTCCTGCGGCTTGCGCTTCTCGGCGATGTCCAGCCGCGCCATGACCTTGATACGCGACACCAGCAGCGGCGCCACGCGCGGGTTCAGGCTCAACGCCTCGCGCAGCACCCCGTCCACCCGCATCCGCACCAGCAGGCGCGTCTCATAGCTTTCCAGATGCACGTCCGAGGCGCCGATGCGGGCGGCCTCGGCGATGACGCCGTTGATCAGGCGGATGACCGGCGCGTCGTCCGTGGCGTCCAGCAGGTCCGCCGCCGCCGGAATGTCGTCCACCAGACTGTCCAGCCCCACCGGCAGGGACAGGTCATCGCCGTCGGCCGCCGTCAACTGCTCGCCCGCATAGACTTCCGACAGCTTGCGATCAAAGGCGGCGGCGCTGAGCGGCGTCGCCTCCAGCGGGCGGCCCAGCGCGCGGCGCGCCTCGACCAGCGCCAGAGGGTCGGCACCCTCGCGCACCCCCACCGCCATCACCTCGCCCGCCGCCAGCAGCAGGACGCCGTGGGTCTTGGCGAAGCCGTAGGGCAGTCGCGGATCGACGACGGTGATCACAGGGCAGCCCCCGCCACCGGCGGCAACGGCCGGGCCGCGACGGGCGCGACAGGGGCGATGACCAGCGGCTCGCCCGCCGCTGGAGCCGCAGGCGGCTGAGCCTGCATATAGTCACGCAGCAGGGCGTCGAGGCTCGGCTCACGGTCGGGGTGAACCCGCTGCTGCTCGCCGCGCATATAGCCCCAGCGATCCGCCGCCAGCCCCTGTGCGTCCGCCGTCGTGCGCAGGATCGTCGGGCGAAGGAAGACCATCAGATTGGTCCGCCCCCGCTGGCGGCTGGTCGAGCGGAACAGGACGCCGACGCCCGGAATGTCGCCCAGCCCCGGCACCTTGCTGGTCTCCAGCCGGTCGTTCTGATCCAGCAGGCCGCCCGCCACGGCGATGTCGCCGTCATCGACCACCAGCGTCGTCTCCAACTCGCGCTTGTCCAGGATCAGGTCGTTGGCGCCGCTGGTCAGCAGGCCGTTGATGCTCGACACCTCCTGCCTCAGGGTCAGGGTGATGGAGCCGCCCGCATTGATCTGGGGCCGCACCGTCAGGCGCACGCCGATGTCCTTGCGCTCGGTCGTGGTGAAGGGGTTGGAGTTGCCGTCCAGAATGGCCCGGCCGGTGGTGATCGGCACCTCCTGCCCGACCAGGAAGGTCGCCTCTTCGTTGTCCAGCGTCATAATCGACGGGGTCTGCAACAGGTTGGAGCCCGCATCCGTCTTGGCCGCATTGATGATGAAGCCGAACAGGCCGTCGCCCCATTTGCCGCCCGCCCCGCCGACGAAGCCGTTGGCGCCCAGCAGGCTGTTCAGCGCCAGGTTCTGCAGCCGTTCGCGTAAGGGATCGTCCTTGTCGAGCTGGCCCGCCGCCGCCCCGCCCGCAATGGGGACCAAGGGCGCGGCGCGGTCGGAATAGTTGGTCAGGCCGACGCCCTGCTCGCCCGCCATCAGCCACTGCACGCCCAGATCGCGCACGGCCTTGTCGCTCAGCTCGACGACGATGGCCTCGATCAGCACCTGCTGACGGCGCACGTCCAGTTGGCGGATCACCTCCGTCAGGGTGCGTTGCAGGTCCGCCGGGCCGGAGATGACCAGAGCGTTCGCGCCGGGGAAACGGGCGATGGTGGCGCGCTGGCCCGTGGCGGTCACCGTGGTCGAGCCGATCGGCCCGCTGTCGCCCTCGGCCGTCGTGGTCAGGCCGCCCTGCCCCATGCCGCTGGTCGTCTGGTTCGCCCCGGCGCGGGCGGTGCGCAGGCGCGGAGACGAGGTCGCCGCCGCATCGGCAGGCTGCCCCACGATCTGTTGCAGAACCGGCAGAAGCTGCTCGGCGTCCGCGTGTTCCAGAAAGACGACATTAACGTCCTGACTGGCCCGCGCCCGGCCGTCCAGATCGGCGATCAGACCGCGCACCCGCGACAGGGCCTGGCCGTCCCCGCGCAGCACCAGGGCGTTGGAGCTTTCGACCGGGGTGATCGTCACCAGCCCCGGCCCGCCGGGACCGCCCGTCACCTGTTGCAGCACGCCTGCGATCTCGCGCGCCGAGGCGTTCTCCAGCGCCACGACCTCATAGGCGGAACGATCCACGTCGATGCGGCCGACCAGCGCCCGGATGCGCGACAGATTGTCGGCGAAGTCGGCCACCACCACGCTGTTGGCGCCGGGATTGGCCAGCACCTGCCCCTGCGCCCCGACCAGCGGCCGGATCGTCTCGGCGGCCGAGGCGGCGTCGATGTGGCGAAGGGTGAAGACCTCGGTGGTGAAGCGTTCGGCGCCGACGGTGGCGGGGCCTTGCGCCGCGCCCTGGGCCGGGCTGATGCGATAGGCGCCGGACGACGTCGGCGTCACCACCAGACCATTGGCCCGCAGCGTCGACAGGAAGACCTCGAACAGCTGGGCGCGGGTCAGCGGGCGCGGGCTGGACACCGTCACCGTGCCCGTCACCGCTGGATCGACGATGAAGGTGCGCCCCGTCGTGCGCGCCACATCCTGCACGAAGGCGCGGATGTCGGCGTTCTGGACGTTCAGCGTCTGGCGCGTCTCCTGCGCCATCACCGGCGCGGCGGCCAGCGGCTGGACCGCCAGAACAGCGGCCAGAACGCCGGTAAGCAGGGAGCGGCTTCCAGAGCGACGACTGGGGGCCTTCATGGGCGCGTCCTTAGAGTGGTGGAGCGGACCTGACCGTCGCGCTCGAACTGAATCTGGGCCGAAGGGGCGTCGGCCAGCTGGCCGCGCAGGGCGGCGAGCGCCTGAGGGCTGTTCAGGGCCGTGCCGTTGACAGACAGGATGACGTCGCCCGAGCGCAGCCCCGCATTGCGCAACTCGCCCCCGTCGCCCGATGCGGAAACGGTCAGGCCGTTGACGCCCAGCCCCTGGATGCGGGGTCGCAGCCCCGCCTGGGCGATCAGGCGCTGAGGATCGACCACCGCGTCCTCGGCCGAGGCGGGTTCAGGCGCCGTCACAGCGGGTTGCGGCGTCGTTGCAGGCGCTGCGGGCACGGCGCCCGAGACCATATCGGGAAAGTCGAGACGGAACGGCGCGCCGCCGCGCGACAGCATGACATGATCAGGGGCGACCGAGGTCAGGGTCAGCCCCGGCTCCAGTTCCTCGCCCGCCGCGACCGAGACCTGGCGTCCATCCGACAGGCCGATGATGGCCGAACCGCCGCCCGCGCCGTCCGCGCGCACGCCGAACAGGGTCAGGCCGCCGCCGTCCGACGGAGACGTTTGCGCACCTCCACCGCCGTTACGGAAGAAGGCGTCGAAGCGCGACAGGATGCTGAGATCGACCTCCGGCAGAGGGCGCGCCTGCACGGCCTGCGGCGCCGGAGCCGCGAACAGCCAGACCAGCCGCCCGCCCTGCGCCAGAAGAAGCAGGATCAGCGCCGCTTCGACCACGCGCCGCAGCGGCAGACGACGGAGGGACAGGCCCCCCCGGCCCCATGAAACGCCGCTCAGTTTGCGAAGGCCAGCGAGCAAGGAAGACATCCCCAACGGCCTCTCGCGGCCGCAACGCCTCCCTAGGCGGATGCTCCGTACCCGGCTCGCTCCGAACCATGACAGCGCCGAGAAGTTGTCACGACAGATGCAGCGGGTTCGGACAATTCTTAATGAAAATGCAGACTTCTATTTCCCGCTCATCCCGGCGGACGCCGGGATCCAGTGAGAGCCGCGAGCGAATGGGTCAGGAACTGCGTAGGGCGTAGCCAAAGCACTGGATCCCGGCGTCCGCCGGGATGAGCGGTTGAAAGGGCAGCGCCCAAACAAAAAGCCGGGAGGCCGCTAGACCTCCCGGCTCAAATGTCAGTCGTAACCTGCGCCTAGAAACGCGCGGTCAGGCTGATCGAGGCGCTCTGGCCCAGATCGTATTTGTTGATGCGGATCTTGTTGCCCAGTTCCTGATACTCCTCGAACCCGGTCCCCAGCAGGTTGCGCAGCTCGAAGGCGAAGCCCAGGTCGCGGCCCTTAACGGTGAAGTCCTTGCGATAGACGAAGTCGAGGAAGGCGCCCGGCTCCTGCAGATAGTCAGGCTCGCGGGCTTCATACAGACCCGCGCCACGCGCCGTGATCCGCTCCGACACATAGTTCAGGATCAGCGTCGCCTGCGACCGCGCCGTGTCGTCTTCCCAGCCCAGTTGCAGGTTGGCGACGTGTTCGGACTGGCCCTGCAGACGGCTGCCGTCCTGCAGGAAGGCGCGGGCCGGTTGCGGGGCGCCGGCGCCGCTCAGGGTGATGACGGTGTCGTTCTCACCCACCGAAATCTCGGAGTCCGACCAGGTGTAGTTGGCCTGCACCAGCCAGCGCTTGTTGGAAATGAAGGCCGCCTGATCGGCAAACTCGAAATACTTCTTCACCTCGGCCTCGACGCCCATGACGGTCGCTTCCGGCGCATTGAGGAAGGACTGCTGGCGCTGGTTGCCGACGTCGACGATCATCGCTTCGACCGGCTTGTCCAGCTTCTTGTAGAAGACGCCCGCCGTGACGAACTGCTGGCGACCGAAGTACCATTCCCAGCGCGCGTCCAGGTTCAGGATTTCGGTGTCCGTCAGATAGGGGTTGCCGATGAAGACGCGGTCGCTTTCCGGATCGGTGTAGGCCTGAGGCGCCAGCTCGCGGAACTGCGGGCGGCCGATCGTCTTGGACGCGCCGAAGCGCAGTTGCTGATCCTCGGTGAAGTTCCACGTCGCGGTGAACGACGGCAGCCAGTACTGCTCCTTGATCTCGGTCGCCTCATAGGACGAGGTCCCGCCGAACAGGTCGCGGGGGGTCACGCTCTGCTGTCCGTCCTCGAAACGGACGCCGAAGGTGGTGCGCACGGTCGGCACGAACTCGGCATCGACCATGGCGTAGACCGCGTTGACCTTGAGGTCGGCGTCATAGGCGTTGGCGCCGTTCGAGCCTGCGACCTCACGCAACTGCAGGGTCCACGGATTGATGTTGAAGTCCGAGAACAGATAGTCGATGCGCGCCCGGCGCTGGCTGTCGGTCAGGCCGTTGACGGCCTCGAACTGCAGGTCGTGACGCTCGGCCGAGCGGGTGTTGTCCAGCGTCGATGCGCCGACGCTGATGGTTGCTTCGCGGCCCGCCGCCATCGGCAGCTTGTAGGCCAGGTCCGCGCCGCCGGACCAGACTTCATCGTCCAGTTCGCTGAACGAGATCTGGTTGCCCTGAACGTTGTGAATGAAGCGATCCTGGGCGTCGACACCGTACTGGAACCGCGATTCATAGGGGGCGTCGCGCGAGGTCTTGGCGTAGGCCGCGCGCCAGTCCAGCTTCCACGCGCCGTCAGCGCCGAAATAATGTTCGCCTGCGAGCTGGCTGGTGAACAACTGGCGCACGAACCATTCCGTGTAGTCGTTGCGGATGATGCTGTCGCCCGCGTCGAAGTCCGGGCCGCTGGAGATGCGGGCGCGCTTGGTCGTGGTGCGGACATAGAGGTTCGTCCACTTCACCTCATGATCGTCGGTCGTCAGCGACAGGCCGCCCAGAAAGTTCAGGCGCACATCGTTCTGATTGGACTCTACATCCTTGGTCGACCGGGGGATCAGGATGTCGCCTTCGAACTGCGACTTTTCCTGGATCGCCTGACGGGTGCGCCACGAGTTGTCATAGCCGGCGACGGCGATGACGCCCATGTCGCCGATCTCGGTCGGGGTGCGGAAGCCGCCCGCCAGCTCCAGACTGCCGTCGACCGGCGTCTGCTGACGCTGCATCAGACGCAGCGGCGCATTGACCAGCGAGCGGCCCATCGCCTGAACTTCCGACGCCGAGAAGTTGGCCAGGTTGATCTGTTTGCCGAGACGGAAGGCCTGGGCGATCTGGCCCGGAACCTTGCGGGTGTCGTCGTCGAACCCGGTCCAGTCGGAATCCGAGCCGTAGTAGACGAGGTTGTCGCGCGCGGTGGTCTCGGTGTTGCCGCCGACGCCCGCCTTGAAGGTCAGGAAGGGCTCGGCCGGGGCGTCCACCGTACGCAGGTCGATGACCCCGCCGCCGAACTCGCCCGGATAGTTGGGAGAATAAGACTTCTGAACCGTCACGCCCGCCAGGATGCTGGAGGGGAACAGGTCCAGCGGCACCACGCGTTGCAGCGGTTCGGGACTGGGCAACGGCGAGCCGTTCAGCAGGGCCGAGGAATAGCGCTCGCCCAGGCCGCGTACATAGACGAAGCGACCATCGACGATCGACAGGCCGGTCACGCGGGTCAGGGCGGCGGCGGCGGTGGAATCGCCGGTGCGTTGCAGGTCTTCGGAGGTCAGGAAAGCAGCCACCTCGGCGCTCTGACGGTTCGGCTCCGGGATATTGCGCCCCAGGACGACGATGTCGCCCAACTGGGTGGCCGGGGTCTGCGTCACCTGATCCGGGCTTTCCGGATCGGCGGGCAGTTCAGTGCTCAGCGCCACGGCGGCGGCGGGAGCAGCCGCCTGTGCGACAGCCTGGGCGAGCGCGAGACTGGGCGCGCCGAAAGCGGCGACGAGGGCGCTGCTGGCCAGCAGCACCCCGTTACGGGTCAGGGTCTTGTTCTTCATGTTCGGCTGCCTTGCGAAGATCGAGAGAGTCTGGGCGCTCAATGGGTCGGCGGCGGCCCTTTCGGACCGCCGCCTCGCCAGAGGGTTCATCAGCACTTCGAGTTGGCGGTCAGGCCGCAGGTCCAACCCTGCCACCAGGTGTCCGAGGCGTTCTTCACGGCGCCGATGTAGTCGGTATCGACAAAGAAGGGATGCACGCCCGAGGCCTTGACCGGGGTCACGGCGGTTTCATTGGCGCCGTTGATGAAGGTCAGAACCTGATTGGTGATGGTGACGCCCGAGGTCGGCGCGGTCAGGGTCGAGGTTCCCTTGACCGTGTTGTTCGAACCGGCCGTGAAGATCGGCTCCGAACGCGCAGCGCCGCTGGCGCGGTAGGGAATGCCGCAGGACATGAAGACCGAGTTGAACACCGGGTTCACGCTGGCGGTGTCGGCGTCCGCAATGTCCAGGCAACCGGCTGCGGAACCCGCCACGCTGGTGAAGACCGAGTTGACGACGGTGGCCTTCACGCCCGTGTCGAAGTGGGCGACGGTGTGGGCGTCGGTCGGCGAGTTGCGGCCCACCAGGGTCCAGTTGGCGATCTTGGGCTGGGAGTTGTAGCGCTGGGCCAACGGCGTCGAGGCCGGGGCGGCCGAGAACTCGAAACCGGCCGAGCGGCTGGTCGCATTCGGAGCGCGCTGGGTCACGATGCCGAACTGGGCGCCGCCGCGCCAGCCGGTGTCGGTGTCGAAGCCATCGTCGTCGGCGCCGTTGATGACGATGCGGCTCAGGTTGACGTTGCCGCCGAAGATTTCGATGCCGTCGTCCGACGAGTTGTAGGACTGGACGTATTCGATGACAGTGCCCGCGCCGACGCCCGCCAGGGTCAAAGCCTGCAGTTCATTGCCGGTCGAGATTTCAAAGCCCGAATAACGGATCTGCACGTAACGCAGACGCCCCGAATTGTCGTTGGCGTTGCCGCCGCCGTAGAAGGCGTTGGTGCCCTCGACCTGGCCGGTGCAGGTGACAGGAGCGGTCAGCTGGCAGTTGGCCTGAGGCGCGCGGCCGGCGATGACGATGCCGCCCCATTGACCGTGCGAGTTCTCGTTCGTCGCGCCTTCGACGTTCTGGCGGCTGGTGAAGATGATCGGCTGCGAGGCCGTGCCTTCCGCGTAGATCTGCGAGCCACGGTTGATCAGCAGATAGTCGCCGCCGCCCGAGGCGAAGATGGTCACGCCCGCCTCGACCGTCAGGACGCCCTGAGTGCCGGTGTTGGCCGAGGCGTCGACGCCGCCGTCCACGCCGACGGCCGTACGGCCCGAAATCGAATAGATGGTGCCGGCGCGCAGCGGCACGGTCAGCGGGCCGTTGATCTGCTGCGGCAGCTGACAGTTGCGCAACGTGCCGTTGGCCATGGTGCCGACGTTGGCGAAACCAGCGGGGCAGTCCGCCGCTGCCTGGCCGTTGCCGCCATTGCCGTTGCCGTTACCGCCGCCATTGCCGCCGCCATTGCCGAAGTCGCCCTCGCCGGGCGAAGCCACCTCGGCCGAGCCGCCGCAGGCCGCCAGAGCCAGGGTGCTGGCCGCCACCACGAGCAGGGTCTTGAAGCTGCTGTTCATCGTCATTCCACCGATTGATCAAAAATCTGCGGCGGGGGGACGGCCATACCGACCGGTAATGACATCGGACCCCTCCTGCCCGATGGGGAGGGATAGAGAAAAGCGCGATGGAAGCTTGCGCGTGCCGGTGACGGATCGGCCTCGTTTTCGTGCCGTTTCAACGGTGAAACCGTGACGAAAATTCCGCCATCGGATCAGAAATCCGGACGGGTCGTCTGCTGGCGCGCCCGAGCCCCTTGTATTGCCGCGGCATCCACCGCAAACCCGCTGGCTTCATGACCTTCCCCAGACAGGAGCCACCGATGGGCGGCCCAGACGCGCTACCGCGCTCCAATCCAGAACCGGGCCCCCAGACCCTCGCTCGCAGCCTGAGCTGGCCGCATCTGGTGGCGATGGGCGTAGGCGCCATCGTCGGCACCGGCATCCTGACCCTGATCGGCATCGGCGCGGACAAGGCGGGCCCCGCCGTCCTGCTGTCCTTCCTGATCGCCGGTTTCGTCTGCGCCTGCGCCGCCATGTGCTACGCAGAGATGGCCAGCACGGTGACGGCGTCAGGGAGCGCCTATACCTATTCGCGCGTAGTGCTGGGCCAGATGGCAGGATGGGTCATCGGCTGGAGCCTGATCCTGGAATACAGCCTTGTGGTCAGCGCCGTGGCCGTCAGTTGGGCAGGCTATGCGGCCCCTCTGCTGCATGACTGGCTGGGCCTGCCGATGGCCCTGATGCAGGGGCCGCACGCGGGCGGAATCGCCAACGTCCCCGCCCTCTTCATCATCATCGTCGTGGCCGCCCTGCTGCTGACCGGCGCCAAGAAAAGCGCAACGCTGAACCTGATCCTGGTGGCGGTGAAGCTGTCGGCCCTGGCCCTGTTCGTCTGGTTCGCCCTGCCCCACTTCAACGCCGCCAACCTGGAGCCCTTCAGCCCCTATGGTTTCGCCCGTCACATGGGGCCTGACGGCGTCGAGCGCGGGGTCATGGCGGCGGCGGCCATCATCTTCTCGGCCTTCTACGGTTTCGACGCCATCGCCACGGCGGCCGAGGAAACGCGCAATCCCAAGCGCGACCTGGCCATTGGGATCATCGGCTCCATGCTGGCCTGCGCGGCCATCTACACCATCATCGCCACCGTCGCCCTCGGGGCGACACCCTTCACCCGCTTCGCCAACAGCCCCGAGCCGCTGGCCCTGATCCTGCGCGAGATCAGCCAGCCTGGCGCCGCTCATTTCCTGGCTGTCACGGCGGTCCTGACCCTGCCTACGGTTATTCTGGCCTTCTTCTACGGCCAGAGCCGCATCTTCTTCGTCATGGCGCGCGACGGCCTGCTGCCGCGCGGCCTGGCCCGCGTCTCCAAGGGCGGCGCCCCCGTGCGCATCACCGTGTTCACCGCCTGCGTGGTGGGAACCATCGCCCTGTTCTTCCCGCTGGACGAAATCGTCGCCCTCGCCAACGCGGGCACTCTGGTGGCGTTCAGCGCCGTGGCCCTGTGCATGTTGATCCTGCGTCGTCGCGCGCCGGACATGGCGCGCGGCTTCCGCACGCCGCTGGGCTGGTTCGTTGGTCCCGTCGCCATCGCGGGCTGTCTGTACCTGCTCGCCAGCCTGCCGCAGAAGACACAGATCTGGTTCGTGGTCTGGAACCTGGTCGGCCTCGCCGTCTACTTCATCTATGGCCGCAGCCGAGCAGCGAAGGCGGCGCAGGCCGACGCCTCCGAAAGCTGATCCCGACGCTTCCGCAGCAAAAAGGCCGCCCCGCAGACGCCGGGCGGCCTTTTCATTCTTCGTGCAGGTTCGCCGGGCTTAGCGGTCGCTCCTAGCCACGGCAGGGCCGTAGAACAGGGCGTTGAACAGCAGTCGCGACGACGCCCGCGCCTGGGCGCGGTTCACTACATCGGGACCCAGAACGATGACCCGGCCCTGGCCGTGCTCCAGGTCCAGCACGGCGTCGGCGCCCGACAGTTTCTCCGGCCCGACGGCCCAGCCGCTGGAGACGGCGACCTGTTGCGGATAGCGCACCAGGCTGGCTCCTTCGCCCGCATGGCGGAAGCCCGTGTTGCGGTTGAAGAAGACGTTCATCTGGCGCGGGGCGCCGAAGGTGAGGGGGCGGCTGTTGTCGACCTCGGTCTGCATCACCGCGCCGGGGATGAAGAAGTCGGTCGAGGCCACCGGCTTGCCGTCCGCCGTGGTCAGCACATCCTGCACCGGCGCGCCCATGGCGGCGGCCAGGCGGTGGGCCGAGCCGATGGTGACGACGCTGCCGCCCGCCCGCGCGAAGGCGTCCAGCTGGGGCACGGTCGTCTCGGCGGTGATGTGGCCCAGCCAGCCGCGGTATTCGGCGGGGATGCTCTCGGGCGCCGGCTGCGGGCGCTGGGCGGCGGCGGACAGGTCGGCCGGGATCATGTCCGAGGCGAAGACCAGGACGTCGAAATCCTTGTTCAGGTCGCCTGCGTCGAGGCGCTGCGGATAGACCACCTCGAACGGATATTCGAACTGCTCCAGCATCCACTGGGTCCAGCCCGAGGCCATGGAGCCGCCGTAGCGGTCGACCAGGCCGATGCGCACCGGCTTCAGGGCGATCTGCTCGCCGCCCGGCGCGCGGGCGACCGCGTGGGCGGTCAGGCCCAGGTCGCGCACGGCCGCCTCGATGATCGGGCGGGCCTTGTCGTCGGCCGGAATCCACAGGGCGCCGGGCGGCAGGGTCGCGCGACCCGCGCGGGTCTCGCCCTCCTGCCAGTAGACGGGCAGACCCGCCGCCAGCAGGCGGTTGGTCAGGATGTAGCCGTTGACGGGCGCATGATCGATCAGCCAGCCCGCCCGGCCCGATCCCTCGATCCGGCCCGGCGGCGGGGCCATGACGTCGGCGACGCGTTCGGTCGGCGCCTCGAAGCCGTCCAGGATGCGGTCGAACTGCACGCCCATCTGCATGGCCAGGGTGTAGCCGGTGGCGTCATAGGGCAGTTTGGGCGGGCCGCCCGGATACTGCAGGTCGTGCGGGTGGTCCTGCGGCTCGAACATGTCCAGAACGTGCGGGCGATAGGCCTGGGCCGTCTTCACCACATAGGAACCCGCCGGATAGGTCTTAGCCCCGATGGTGAAGGCGCGCGTCGCCCGCTCCACATCCACGCCGGTCTTGATCAGGCTGTTCAGGAAGGCGACGGCGGTGGGCAGGTCGGCCTGATCCGCCGGGATGACATAGCCGCGCGGATCGCGCCGGGCCGGGTCGCGCAACACGCTTTCATACAGCGCCGGATCGACTCGGCGAGCGTTCTCGCCCGCCGCTGCGTTCAGGGCGTCGATCGCCGAGGGCGTGACCCGCCATGTGTCGGTATTCCCCTTGTCGATGGCGTTCTGGCCCATACGCCAGATGTTGAACAGCACCCGATCCTTGTTGCGCGAGGCGTAGTTCAGCACCGCCCGGTTGATCGATTGCGAGTACTCAATCGACTGGGCGAAACGCCAGGTTTGCGGCGCCACCGGCAGGGGCAGGTCGTTGCGCGGCAACTGGTTGTCCGGGATCAGGCTGATCTGGCTGGGGGTCGGATGGCCGGTGATCTCGGTCAGCAGGCCGACCGCATTGTGGAAATAGGTGACGGAGCGCTCCATCCCGTTGTTCCACGTCGAATAGTTGGCCCCGCTGCGCATGGTCGAGCCGGGCTTGCCCTCCTCGATCAGGCGGCTGTGCATGGCGGCCCCGACCTCGGAGAGGGTGCTCATGACCAGCGGATCGTAGTTGTAGTTGAAGGGGTCGCGGAACGGCGGCATGAAGACCACAGTCCCCGCCGGCGCCGTCTGGTGATGGTTGTAGATGATCTGCGGGAACCACTCGCGGAAGAACTGCCGATTGACGTTGGTCGTCTCGGTCATGGCCGACAGGTAGTAGTCGCGGTTGTTATCGTGACCGACGTACTTCTGATACAGGCGGGGAATAGACGCGTATTCGCGTTTCAGCGGGTCCTCGTTGCGCATATACCAGGTGGAGACCAGCTCCCACCCGTCCGGGTTCATCGGCGCGAACAGGATGACCACGTCGTCCAGGATGCGCTTGGCCTCGGCGTCCTCGGCGGTCAGCCATTCATACAGGGCGGCGATCAGGGCCTGGGGCGGCACGGTTTCGGTGGAGTGCAGGCCGCCGTCGATCCACACCACGGCCTTGCCCTCGGCGGCCAGGGCGCGGGCCTCGTCCTCGCTGACGCCCTCGGCCTTGGCCAGGCGCCGCGCGATCTCCTGATAGCGGTCGATGTTCGCCAGGTTCTGCGGCGAGGAAACGACCGAGAGGTACTGCGTCCGCCCTTCGGAGGACTTGCCGATCTCCAGCAGCTTCATCCGGTCCGACTGCCCTGCCAGGGTGTGCAGATAGCGCTCGAACTGGGTGTAGGTGATCAGATGATAGTCCGCCCCGACCTCATGGCCGAACGCCTCCAGCGGGGTGGTGAGGGTGCGGGCGGGGGCGGCCGTGGCCGCGACCGGGGCCGGCGAGGCGGCGGCTTCGAGCGCCAGGGCGCTGACGGAAAACAAGGCCCAAAAAGCCAAACTGGCCGCAAGCACGGCGGACGGACGGGTCATGCGATCTCCTGATGCGTTCACTCTCAGCCTTCTGCGAGGCTTGGCGACAGCTTGGCGTCTTCGCGGCCCGGACGCAATTTACCCGCAGCCTGAAAAGGCCTGCGACGAGGATTACCCACAGCCAAGCCACGGCGGAGGCAAAAAGAAAGGGCGGCTGGATCGCTCCGGCCGCCCTTTCGACATTTCAACAGTAAAGCCTGAAATCAGGCCTCGTCGTCGCCCTCGATGGCGAAGACCGGACCGGAGTCCTTGCCCTTGGCCTCGACGTCGCGATCCACGAACTCGATGACGGCCATCGCGGCGTTGTCGCCGTGACGGAAGCCCGCCTTCATGATGCGGATGTAGCCGCCGTTACGCTCGGCGTAACGCGGAGCCAGCGTGTCGAACAGCTTGCCGACCTGCGGCACGTCGCGAACGGCGCTGATGGCCTGACGACGGGCGTGCAGGTCGCCCTTCTTGGCCAGGGTGACCAGCTTCTCGACGAAGGGACGCAGTTCCTTCGCCTTGGGCAGGGTGGTCGTGATCTGCTCGTGCTTGATCAGCGAGGCGGCCATGTTGGCGAACATGGCCTGGCGGTGGCTGACCGTACGGCCGAGCTTACGATAGGCGGCGCCGTGGCGCATCGGGGTCTCTCCTACTCGACCCTGGTTTCTCGTCCCTACTTGGCGGACGAGACCTGGGGCCTCTCATTCTAACCGCCCCAACCGATCCACGCGGGACCTGGGCGGAGGGGTTAATGATCAGATCTGGTCGTCGAACTTCTTGGCCAGATCTTCGATGTTTTCCGGCGGCCAGTTCGGCACATCCATGCCGAGGCTCAGGCTCATGGACGCCAGAACTTCCTTGATTTCGTTCAACGACTTGCGGCCGAAGTTCGGGGTGCGAAGCATTTCGCCCTCGGTCTTCTGGATCAGGTCGCCGATGTAGACGATGTTGTCGTTCTTCAGGCAGTTGGCCGAACGGACCGACAGCTCCAGCTCGTCCACCTTCTTCAGCAGGGCCGGGTTGAAGGGCAGTTCGGGCTTGCCGTCCGACTGCTCGACAGCCTTCGTCGGCTCATCGAAGGTGATGAAGATCTGCAGCTGGTCTTGCAGGATGCGCGCGGCGTAAGCCACGGCGTCAACCGGCGAGACGGCGCCGTTGGTTTCAACTTCCAGGATCAGCTTGTCGTAGTCCAGCGACTGGCCCTGACGGGTCGGCTCGACGCGATAGGCGACGCGCTTCACCGGCGAATACAGGGCGTCGACGGCGATCAGGCCGATCGGAGCGTCTTCCGGGCGGTTCAGTTCGGCGGCGACGTAGCCCTTGCCGTTCTGGACCGTCAGTTCCATGCGGACCGAGGCGCCGTCGTCCAGGGTGCAGATCACGTGATCCGGGTTCAGCACCTCGATATCGGCCGGCAGTTCGATCTGAGCCGCAGTCACCGGGCCGGGGCCCGTGGCGCGCAGGGTCATCCGCTTCGGACCTTCTGCGTGCATGCGCAGGGCCAGTTGCTTGATGTTCAGAACGATGTCGACAACGTCCTCGCGAACGCCTTCCAGCGACGAGAACTCGTGAACAACGCCGTCGATCTGAATGGCCGTGACCGCCGCGCCTTGAAGCGAAGACAGCAGAACGCGACGAAGCGCGTTGCCGAGCGTCACACCGAAACCGCGCTCGAGAGGTTCGGCGATCAGACGCGCCTTGTGCTGCGGGTCAGACCCGCCCTCGACTTGCGGTTTCTCGGGACGGATCAGCTCTTGCCAGTTTCTTTCGATCATAAAGTCCCTCGAACGGGTTTCGACGGCTCCGTGTCCTCACGTTCAGGACAACAGGAGCCGCCGGGAGAAGGGGTAGGCGGCGTGAACCTTAGACGCGACGGCGCTTGGGCGGACGGCAGCCGTTGTGCGGCATCGGCGTCACGTCGCGGATGGTCGTGATCGTCATGCCGACGGCCTGCAGGGCGCGCAGGGCCGACTCACGGCCCGAACCCGGACCCGAGACGTTCACTTCCAGCGTCTTGACGCCGTGCTCGGCGGCCTTCTTGCCAGCGTCTTCCGCAGCCATCTGAGCGGCGTACGGCGTCGACTTGCGCGAGCCCTTGAAGCCCATGTGGCCGGCCGACGACCAGGAAATCGCGTTCCCTTGAGCGTCGGTGATGGTCACCATGGTGTTGTTGAACGAAGCATTCACGTGGGCGACGCCCGAGGTGATGTTCTTACGTTCGCGGCGCTTAACGCGACCCGGTTCCTTAGCCATCGGTCAGGCCTCTCTCTTACTTCTTCTTGCCGGCGATCGGCTTGGCCGGACCCTTGCGGGTGCGAGCGTTGGTGTGAGTGCGCTGGCCGCGGACCGGCAGGCCCTTACGGTGACGCAGGCCGCGATAGCAGGCCAGGTCCATCAGACGCTTGATGTTCATCGACGTCTCGCGACGCAGGTCGCCTTCGACAGTGTAGTCGCGGTCGATGGCTTCGCGGATCTGCAGGATCTCCGCGTCGGTCAGCTGGTTCACGCGGCGAGCCGGCTCGATGCCGATCTTGGCCGTGATCTCCTTGGCGTTATGCGCGCCAATGCCGTGGATGTACTGAAGCGCGATTTCAACGCGCTTGTTGGTCGGAATGTTGACGCCTGCGATACGGGCCACGAAATTCTCCAAGTACGCGTTAATCAGACGCAGAAACCGCTCCGGTCAACAGACCAGGAGCGTGTACGCCCTTCGCGGAAGTCCGCCCTTATACAGGGGATTCCCGATGCGTCAACGGGCAAGCGCCGTGAGCAGGATGGTTCAGGGCCATTCGACCCCCACCCGGACCTCTCGACCATCAATCGGCGCTCCGTTCTGCGTCGGAGGACGAAAGCGGAAATATCGCGAGGCCGCAAGGGCCGCCTGACCGAATCCCATCCCCGGCGGCGTTTCGTCCACCAGGCGGCAGTCGCTCAGGGTGGTGTCCAGCCGAACCCGACAGGCCAGTGTCGCCTGCCCGCCCCTCCGCTGGCGGAAGGCTTCGCGCGGATGCAGGGCCCGCAGTTCGCCCACCGTCGGGCCGCGAATGATGCGCGGCGGGCCGTCGCCCTCGCCGGGGCCGACGCCGGAACCGCTGCCGCCGTCGCTGCCCGTCCCCTGCCCGCCCTGGCCCTGACCCGGCGTCGGACCGGGCTCTGGCGCCGCGCCGAGGACCAGTGGCTGTTCATGAGCGGGACGCGGGGGCGCGACGACTTCGGGCGGAGGCGGCGCCGGACGCGGTCGCGGGGGACGCACGCTTGAGGCGGCGGCGGGCGCTCCGCCCCCTTGCGTGACTGCCGGTTCCGCAGGCGGGGGCGGAGGCCGCTCGGGACGTTCAAACGGAATCAGGTCGACAATGATAAGCGGCGGCGGCGCGTCCAGGGTCGTCTCGGGCCGCCCTACGCCCAAAAGCACAAAGGCGCCGAGGTGCAGAAGAGCCACAAGCCCCGCCGCGCCCCAGCGCCATTGTTTCATTCGTTTCGGTCGCAACCGCCTCTCCCGCACAGGCCTCCGAACGCTAACGCTTCAGAAGTCGAGGAGATCAGACCGCGCGCCTGATCAGGCGTCCAGCGCTGCGTCGATAGCGGCGGCTACGGCGGCGATATCGCCCATGCCGTCCACCTCGGTCAGCTTGCCCTGGCCTTCATAGTAGGGAAGCAGCGGCGCGGTCTGGCGGTTGTAGACGGCCAGACGGTCCTTGAAGGTCTCGGGATTGTCGTCTGCACGGCCCTGTTCAGCGAACCGCTTGCCGATCCGGTCCGTCAGGGCGGCGTCGTCCACCTTCAGGCGGATGACGCTGTCGATCTTGGCGCCGCGCTTGGCCAGCATGGCGTCCAATGCTTCAGCCTGAGCCACCGTGCGGGGGAAGCCGTCAAAGATGGCGCCGCCGGCGGCCTCGGCCTCCGGCAGGCGCGCTTCGATCAGAGCGATGACGATCTCGTCGGTGACGAGGTCGCCTCGCGCCAGCACGTCCTTGACCTTCAGCCCCAGCTCGGAGCCGGAAGCGATCGCCGCGCGCAGCATGTCGCCGGTCGAGAGCTGGACCATGCCCCGCCCCTCGACCAGCCGCTTGGCCTGGGTGCCCTTGCCGGCCGCAGGCGGCCCGAACAGGATCAGGTTCATTATGTCTTCGGGCCCCCTACCCGATCAGCGACGGGCAGGAGCGGAACCGCCCCGGCCACGGCCGCGCAACTTGGCCTTCTTGATCAGCCCCTCATACTGGTGAGCCAGCAGGTGCGACTGAATCTGGGCGACAGTGTCCATCGTCACCGAGACCACGATCAAGATAGACGTTCCGCCAAAGTACAGGCTGTTCCCCAGGCTGCTGACCAGGAACTCCGGCAGCAGACAGACGGCGGTGATATAGGCGGCGCCGATCACCGTCAGGCGCGTCAGGACATAGTCCAGATACTCGGCCGTGCGCTTGCCCGGACGGATGCCCGGCAGAAAGCCGCCGTACTTG
Organism: Brevundimonas sp. LPMIX5; assembly: GCF_003576505.1. Taxonomy (NCBI): domain Bacteria; kingdom Pseudomonadati; phylum Pseudomonadota; class Alphaproteobacteria; order Caulobacterales; family Caulobacteraceae; genus Brevundimonas; species Brevundimonas sp. LPMIX5. Next base: position 15,825 of record NZ_QWTZ01000001.1, on the reverse strand, counting down.
CGCAGGTTCTCGGCCGTGTCCTCGGGGTTGAAGGTGATCGAGGTGTAGAAGAAGCAGAAGAAGATGATCAGGACGGCGTACAGCACCATGAAGACGGGCTTGCCGTGCGTCAGCTGCGCCGTCACCAGCGGCAGCCAACTCATCCATTCCGGCAGATTCGCGTTCGCCGTGAACTGAGCCACCGTCGTCGGCAGCATCAGCAGCGACGAAGCGAAGATGGCCGGGATCACGCCTGCGGTGTTGACCTTCAGCGGCAGGAAGCTGCGCTCGCCGCCGGTCATCCGGTTGCCTTCCTGGCGCTTCGGATACTGGATCAGAAGACGGCGCTGGGCGCGCTCCATAAAGACGATGAAGACGATGACCGCCACCGCCATGATGGCGATGAAGAACAGGGTGAAGGCCGACATCTGACCCTGCTGGGCCAGGCCCAGCATCCGCGCCACCGTCGACGGCAGAACCGCCACGATGCCCGCGAAGATGATCAGGGAGATGCCGTTGCCGACGCCGCGCGCCGTCACCTGCTCGCCCAGCCACATCAGGAACATGGTGCCGCCGGTCAGAACGGTGACCGTCGAAATGATGAAGAACAGACCGGGCTGGTCGATCAGGCCGGGCTGGGCGTTCAGGCCCACCGCGATGCCGAAGGACTGGGCCAGGGCCAGGAACACCGTCAGATAGCGGGTGTACTGGTTCAGCTGCTTGCGGCCCGACTCGCCGCCTTCCTTCTTCAGCTTCTCCCACGGCGGATAGACCGCGCCCATCAGCTGGACGATGATCGACGCCGAGATGTAGGGCATCACGTTCAGCGCGAACACGGCCATGCGCTCGACGGCGCCGCCCGAGAACATGTTGAACATGTCCAGGATGCCGCGTTGGCCATCCGGATTCTGGAAGAAGGCCAGGAAGGCCTCGCCATTGATCCCAGGGATCGGAACATAGGTGCCGATCCGATAGACCAGCAGCGCGCCCAGCGTGAACAGCAGGCGCTTGTGCAGCTCGGTCGCTTTCGCGAACGAGCCGATGTTCATATTGGCAGCAAGTTGTTCAGCGGCCGAAGCCATCAGGCGCTCCCCACACGGTCACCATTAGTCATGCCCGTGCTCAGATAGGCGGAAAGCGGCGCTCTTGCGAGGGCCGCTTTCGGAAAATCGTCATCCCGTTCCGGACCTTCCCGGCGAAGGCGCGAGAGCCGCGCCCCCGTCGGGATGACGATATCGGATTTAGGCCTTGGCCGCGGCGCGCTTGGCGCGAGCCGAGATCTTGTTGGCGTCGCCCAGCGGAGCCTTCGGCGCCGGGGCCTTGCCGCGAGTCGCATTGCGCTTCTCGAGACGGGCCGCAGCCTTGGCTTCAGCTTCAATGCGCTCCTGCTTGACCGAACCGCCGGCGGCTTCCACCGCCTTGATGGCGCCGGCCGAGGCCGACCAGACCACCAGGTTCAGCTTGGCCTTCAGTTCACCTTCGCCCAGGACGCGCACGCCGTCCTTGACGCGGCGGATCACGCCGGCGGCGACCAGGGCCGCGCCGTTGATCTCGGCCTTGGCGTCCAGCTTGCCGCCGTCGATGGCCTCTTGCAGGCGCCACAGGTTGACTTCAGCCAGCTTCGGCGCGTTCGGCACGTTAAAGCCGCGCTTCGGCATACGCATGTACAGCGGCATCTGGCCGCCTTCGAAGCCGACCTTGCCGCCGCCCGAACGCGAGTTCTGACCCTTGACGCCGCGCCCCGCGGTCTTGCCCTTGCCCGAGCCCGGGCCACGGCCGACGCGCATGCGCTTCTTGGTTGCGCCTTCGTTGTCGCGGATTTCGTTCAGTTTCATTGCCTGATCCTTTCGGGTTCTAGCGCCAGGTCCGCCAGGCGGTCCTGACTCGGCGTTGTAAAAATTGAAGGGTCGCTGATTAAGCGACCCGCGTCTGCATCGCAAGATGCTTCTTCACAAAGCGAAACGCCCTCCCCCGCGAACGGGAGAGGGCGAAGCGTCTTATTTCTCGACCACTTCCACCATGTGGGCGACCTTGGCGATCATCCCACGGACGGAGGGGGTGTCTTCCAGGGTCGACTCACGGCCGATCTGGTTGAGACCCAGGCCCACCAGGGTGGCGCGCTGATCGCCCTTGCGGCGGATCGGGCTCGCCGTCTGACGGACGGTCACAGTCTTCTTTTCGGTCTTGGCCATCTATCAGCCCTCCACGGCTTCCGGCGCCGAAGCGCCGTCATTGCGGCGGCCCATCAGGTCGGACACCTTCTTGCCCCGCTTGGAGGCGATCTGGCGCGGCGACGACTGGACCTTCAGAGCTTCGAAGGTGGCGCGGATCATGTTGTAGGGGTTCGACGAGCCGGTCGACTTGCCCACGACGTCCTGGACGCCGAGGGTTTCGAGGACTGCACGCATCGGACCGCCCGCGATGACGCCGGTGCCCGGAGGCGCCGCACGCATCATGATCTTGCCAGCGCCCCAACGGCCGTTGCCGTCGTGGTGCAGGGTGCGGTTCTCGCGCAGCGGAACCTTGATCATGGTCTTCTTGGCTTCTTCGGTCGCCTTGCGGATGGCTTCCGGCACTTCGCGCGCCTTGCCATGACCGAAGCCGACGCGGCCCTTGCCGTCGCCGACGACCATCAGGGCCGCGAACGAGAACCGGCGGCCGCCTTTGACGGTGGCGGCGACGCGGTTGATGTGCACCAGCTTCTCGACGATGTCCGAATCCGGACCATCAACGGGAGCGTTGCGGTTGTCGCGACGGTTGCGGTCGCCGCCGCCGCGTTGGGGTTCACGAGCCATGCTTGCCGTTCCCTTAGAAGTTCAGGCCGGCTTCGCGCGCGGCTTCCGCCAGCGCCTTGACCCGGCCGTGATAGATGTAGCCGCCACGGTCGAAGACGACGTCGGTGACGCCCTTCTCGATGGCGCGCTCGGCGATCAGCTTGCCGATCTTGGCAGCAGCTGCGACGTCCGAACCCTTGGACCCCTTGCCGCCTTCCAGCGACGAGGCGGAGGCCACCGTGACGCCCTGGGCGTCGTCGATGATCTGGGCCGAGATGTTCTTGTCCGAACGGTGAACCGACAGACGCAGGCGACCGTTGGCGACAGCCTTCAGGCGGCGGCGAGTGCGCTCGGCGCGGCGCTTGGCTTGTTGTTGAAGAGAGAGAGCCATGACTTACTTCTTCTTGCCTTCCTTGCGCCGGACGAATTCGCCCTGATAGCGCACGCCCTTGCCCTTATACGGCTCCGGCGGACGCATCTTGCGGATGACTGCGGCGATTTCACCAACGACCTGCTTGTCGGCGCCCGAGATCTTGATCTCGGTCTGCTTCGGAACAGCGAAGGTGACGCCTTCCGGCGGAGCGATGTCGACGTCGTGCGAGAAGCCGAGCTGCAGCGAGAGATCCTTGCCCTTCAGGGCGGCGCGGTAACCGACGCCGACCAGTTCCAGGGTCTTCTCGAAGCCGTCGGTCACGCCGGTCACCATGTTGGCGACCAGGGTGCGCGACAGGCCCCACATGGCCTTGGCGCGCTGCGTGTCCGAACGCGGGGTCAGCGACAGTTCGTCGCCTTCCTGCTTGACTTCGATCTCTTCGGCGACGGTCCAGGAGCGTTCGCCCTTCGGACCCTTCACGGTGATGTCCTGGCCGTTGAGCGTGACGGTCACGCCCTTCGGCACAGCGATGGTTTTCTTGCCGATACGAGACATATCAGTAGACCCTGCAGAGGACTTCGCCGCCGACGTTAGCGTCGCGGGCGGCGGCGTCGGACATGACGCCCTTCGAAGTCGAAAGGATCGAGATGCCGAGGCCGTTCTTGACCGGCTTCAGATCGCCGATGGCCGAATAGACGCGACGGCCGGGCTTCGACACGCGGGCGATCTCGGCGATCACCGGCTGGCCGTCGAAGTATTTCAGCTCGATCTCGAACTGCGGGAATTCGCCGGGGTTCTGAACCAGCGAATAGCCGCGGATGTAGCCCTCGTCCTGCAGCACGTCCAGGACGCGCTGGCGCAGGCGGGAAGCCGGGGTGAGCACCGACGAACGCTTGCGGGTGGCCGCGTTCTTGATGCGAGCGATCATGTCGCTCAGGGGATCGTTGATCATCATGTCTGTTCGCTCCCCTTACCAGCTCGACTTCGTCAGGCCGGGGATCTGACCCATGTTGCCCAGCTCACGCAGGGCGACACGGCTCATCTTGAGCTTGCGGTAATAAGCCCGCGGACGGCCCGTCACTTCGCAACGGTTGCGGATACGGCTCGGGGCCGAGTTACGCGGCAGGGCCGCCAGCTTCAGGCGCGCATCGAAACGCTCCTCAAGCGGCAGGCTCTCGTCGTTGGCGATAGCCTTCAGGGCGTCCCGCTTCGCGGCATACTTCGCAACCAGGGCCTTGACGGCTTCGTTGCGGTTTACGGCGCTTTTCTTAGCCATTGTTCTCTTCCCTTCCCGCTCAGTTCACGAACGGGAACTTGAACTCGGTGAGGAGAGCCTTGGCTTCCTCATCGGTCTTGGCCGTGGTGCAGACGATGATGTCCATGCCCCACATCTGGTCGATCTGGTCGTAGTTGATCTCCGGGAACACGATGTGCTCCTTCAGACCCGTGGCGTAGTTGCCGCGACCGTCGAACGAGGTGCCCTTCAGGCCACGGAAGTCCTTCACGCGCGGCAGGGCGATCGTGATGAAGCGGTCCAGGAACTCGTACATCTGGGCGCCACGCAGGGTGACCTTCCCGCCGATGATCATGCCTTCGCGCAGCTTGAAGCCGGCGATGGAGTTACGAGCCTTGGTCGGCACGGCCTTCTGACCGGCGATGGCCGTCAGGTCCTTGAGGGCCGCAGTGGCCTTCTTGGAGTCCGCGACGGCTTCACCGATGCCCATGTTCAGGACGATCTTGTCCAGCTTGGGGATCTGCATCTCGTTCGTGTAGCCGAACTTTTCCTTCAGGGCGCCGCGGATGCGGTCCTGATAGTCGGTCTTGAGACGCGGCGTGTACTTGGTGTCGGCCATCAGATGACGTCTCCCGTCGACTTGGCGAAGCGGACCTTCTTGTCCCCCTCGACCTTGAAGCCCACGCGGGTCGCCTTGCCGTTGGCGTCGGCGATCGCGACGTTCGACAGGTGAAGCGAGGCTTCCTTGTGCTTGATGCCGCCTTGCGGGTCAGCCTGGGTCGGGCGCGTGTGGCGCTGGACCATGTTGACGCCTTGCACGACGACGCGGTTCTCGGTCGGCAGGACCTGCAGCACCTGGCCGGTGCGGCCCTTGTCCTTGCCGGTCAGGACGACGACCTTGTCGCCCTTTTTGATCTTGGCGGCCATGTTACAGGACCTCCGGAGCCAGCGAGATGATCTTCATGTGGTTCTTGGCGCGCAGCTCGCGCGGAACCGGGCCGAAGATACGGGTGCCGACAGGCTCGTTTTGCTTGTTGACGATGACGGCGGCCGACTTGTCGAAACGGATGACAGAGCCGTCCTTGCGCTGGATGTCCTTGGCGGTGCGCACGACGATGGCGCGAACGACGTCGCCCTTCTTCACGCGGCCGCGCGGAATCGCTTCCTTCACCGAGGCGACGATGGTGTCGCCGATCGAGGCGTAGCGGCGCTTGGAGCCGCCCAACACCTTGATGCACATGACCCGGCGAGCGCCCGAGTTATCGGCGACCTCCAGGTTAGTTTGCATCTGGATCATGGGATCCGATCCTTCTTCTTACGAAGCCGAAGACGGGGAAATGATTTCCCAGCGCTTCAACTTGGACTTGGGGGCGCATTCGATGATGCGCGCGATATCGCCGACTTTGAGAGCGTTAGCTTCATCGTGGGCGTGGTAATTCTTGGACTTACGAACCGTCTTGCGGAGCAGCGGGTGCAGCAGGGTGCGCTCGACCTTCACGACGACGGTCTTGTCGCCCTTGTCGGAGACGACCACGCCTTCAAGAATGCGTTTGGGCATCGGTGTTTCCTTACGAGGCCGCACGCTTCTCGCGCAGAAGCGTCGAGATGCGAGCGATGTCCTTGCGCACTTCCGAGACCCGGTGGGTCTTTTCCATCTGGCCGGTGGCGGCCTGGAAGCGCAGGTTGAACTGTTCCTTCTTGAGCTTCAGCAGCTCGTCGGACAGTTGGTCGACGGTTTGCGACCGGAGATCGGCGATCTTGGTCATTAGGCGGCTTGCTCCGTAACGATGCCGGCGTCCAGGCGGGTGACCACCTTGGTGCGGATCGGCAGCTTGGCGGCGCCGAGGCGCAGCGCTTCACGAGCCACGTCGTCCGGCACGCCGTCGATTTCGAACATGATGCGGCCAGGAGCCACGCGAGCGGCCCAGTGGTCCACCGCGCCCTTGCCCTTACCCATCCGCACTTCGGCCGGCTTGCCGGAAACCGGCACGTCGGGGAAGATACGGATCCAGACGCGGCCCTGACGCTTCATCTGACGGGTGATCGCGCGGCGAGCCGCTTCGATCTGACGCGCCGTGATGCGCTCCGGCTCGACGGCCTTCAGGCCGTATGAGCCGAAGTTCAGCGAGAAACCACCCTTGGACGAGCCGTGGATGCGGCCCTTGAAGGCCTTGCGGTACTTGGTCTTTTTCGGTTGCAACATGGCCTATCAGCCCTCACGACCACGGCGCGGACCGCGATCACCGCGGGGGCCGCGCTCACGGCCTTCGTTGGACGACGGACCCGAGGCTTCCTGGGCCCAGCGCTTGTCCTGGGCCATCGGGTCGTGCTCGAGCACTTCACCCTTAAACACCCAGACCTTCACGCCAATGATGCCGTAGGTCGTCTTGGCTTCATAGAAGCCGTAGTCGATGTCGGCGCGCAGGGTGTGCAGCGGCACGCGACCTTCGCGGTACCACTCCATACGAGCGATTTCGGCGCCGCCCAGACGGCCCGAGACGTTGATGCGGACGCCCTTGGCGCCCAGGCGCATGGCCGACTGCATCGAACGCTTCATGGCGCGGCGGAACGCGATACGGCGTTCCAGCTGCTGAGCGATGTTCTCGGCGATCAGCTGAGCGTCGGTTTCCGGCTTGCGGACCTCGACGATGTTCAGGTGAACTTCGCCTTCGGTGCGGGCCGCGATGTCCTTGCGCAGCTTCTCGATGTCAGCGCCCTTCTTGCCGATCACGACACCCGGACGGGCGGCGTAGATCGTCACGCGGCACTTCTTGTGCGGACGCTCGATGATGATGCGCGACACGCCGGCGGCCGACAGGCGTTCCTTCAGCCACGTGCGCAGCTTCAGGTCCTGGTGGAGCAGCTTGGCGTAGTCGGCGCCGCCGGCGAACCAGCGGCTGTCCCACGTGCGGTTCACGCCGAGGCGCAGACCGATCGGATTGATTTTCTGACCCATCAGGCGGCCTCACCTGCTTCGCGAACCACGATGGTGATTTCGCTGAACGGTTTCAGGATGCGCGACGAGCGGCCGCGAGCACGGCTCGCGAAACGCTTCATCACCAGGTTCTTGCCCACGAAGGCCTCGGCGACGACCAGGTTGTCGATGTCGAGGTTGTGGTTGTTCTCGGCGTTCGAGACGGCCGAGTACAGGACCTTGCGGACGTCGCCGGCGATGCGCTTGCGGCTGAATTCCAGCTCGTTGAGAGCCTTCTGCACCGGCAGGCCGCGGATCGATTGGGCCACCAGGTTCAGCTTCTGCGGGCTGATGCGGACGTTGACCAGCTTGGCGCGGGCCTCGGTCGTCGCAACGCGACGGGGGTTCTTGGTCTGGGCCATGGATTACTTCCTCTTGGCCTTCTTGTCCGCCGCGTGGCCCGGGAAGTTCCGGGTCGGGGCGAACTCGCCGAACTTCATGCCGACCATTTCTTCGGAGACCGACACCGGCACGTGCTTCTGGCCGTTGTGGACGCCGAACGTCAGACCGACGAACTGCGGCAGGATGGTGGAGCGGCGCGACCAGGTCTTGATCACGTCCTTGCGGCCCGACGATTGAGCGGCGTCGGCCTTCTTGAGCAGATACCCGTCGACAAACGGGCCTTTCCAGGAGGAGCGGGCCATTCTTAGCGAGCCTTCTTCACGTGACGGCTACGGATGATGAACTTATCCGTAGCCTTGTTCTTGCGGGTACGAGAGCCCTTGGTGTCCTTGCCCCACGGCGTAACCGGGGTACGACCACCAGAGGTCCGGCCTTCACCACCACCATGCGGGTGGTCGATCGGGTTCATGGCGACGCCGCGAACGTGCGGACGCCAGCCCATGTGACGCTTGCGACCGGCCTTGCCCAGGTTCTGGTTCATGTGCTCGGGGTTCGACACGGCGCCGACCACGGCCAGGCACGAGTCCAGAACCATGCGCAGCTCGCCCGAGCCCAGACGGATCTGAGCGTAGCCCTGGTCGCGACCGACCAGTTGAGCGTAGGCGCCGGCCGAACGGGCCAGCTGAGCGCCCTTGCCCGGCTTCATCTCCACGTTGTGGATGATGGTGCCGACCGGCATCGAACGCAGGGGCATGGCGTTGCCCGGCTTCACGTCGACCTTTTCACCCGCGACGATGGTGTCGCCGGCGTGCAGGCGCTGAGGCGCGATGATGTAGGTCTTCTCGCCGTCGGCGTAGTTCACCAGAGCGATGAAGGCCGTGCGGTTCGGGTCGTATTCCAGACGCTCGACCGTGCCGACCACGTCGAACTTGCGACGCTTGAAGTCGATCTTGCGGTACAGCTTCTTGGCGCCGCCGCCGCGGAAGCGGACAGCGATACGACCGCCCTGACCACGGCCGCCCGACTTGGTCAGGCCCTCGGTCAGCGACTTCTCCGGGCGGCCCTTGTGCAGCTCGGAGCGGTCGACCAGCACCAGGGCGCGGCGGCCCGGCGACGTCGGATTGTAATGCTTCAGAGCCATGGTCTTAGAGCCCCGTCGTGACGTCGATCGACTGACCATCGGCCAGCGTCACGATCGCTTTCTTGATGTCCACGCGGCGACCGAGGATGCCCCGGAAGCGCTTGGTCTTACCCTTTTGAACCAGGGTGTTGACCTTGAGGACGTTGACTTTGAACAGGCTTTCGACCGCAGCGGCGATCTCGTCCTTGGTCGCCGTGCCGGCGACGCGGAACACGACCTTGTTCTGCTCCGACAGGATCGTGGCCTTCTCGGTGATCACCGGAGCCAGGATGGTGTCGTAGTGCTTGGCGGTGGGTTGAGCGGCGGCCATTATGCGGCTTCCTTCTCAGCGAAGCGGGCCTCGATCGCCTCGACGGCGGCCTTGGTCAGCACCAGTTTGTCCGCCCGCAGGATGTCATAGACGTTCAGGCCGGCGTTCGGCAGCACGTCGATGTGCGGGATGTTGCGCGCGGCCAGGCCGAAGTTGGCTTCGACTTCCGGACCCGCGATGATCAGAGCCTTGGTCCAGCCCAGCTTGCCGAAGGTTTCGCGCAGAGCGGCCGTCTTCGGCTCCTTGACCGAGACGCTGTCGACAACGACCAGATCGCCGGCCTTAACCTTGGACGACAGGGCGTGCTTCAGCGCCAGGGCGCGGACCTTTTTCGGCAGCGAGAAGCCGTGGTCGCGGACGACCGGGCCGAACGCCGGCGAACCGCCGACGAACTGGGGCGCACGACGCGAGCCGTGACGGGCGCCGCCCGTGCCCTTCTGCTTGTACATCTTCTTGCCCGTACGAGAGTTCTCGTTGCGGGTTTGAACCTTGTGGGTGCCGGCGCGGCGCTTGGCCAGCTGCCAGTTGACGTAGCGGGCCAGCAGGTCGCCGCGGATGTCGGAGATGCCGAAAACGGCGTCCGACAGCTCAACGTCGCCAGCAGCCTTGCCGTCGAGTTTGATGACCGAGAGTTTCATTACGCTTCACCGCCTTCGGTCGCTTCCACGGCCGGAGCTTCTTCAGCCGGCATCGAAGCGGGTTGAGCAGCGGCCGACTTGACGGCGCCCGGGAACGGGGCATCCGACGGACGGGCCTTCTTGATGGCGTCACTGATCTTGACGTAGGCGCCGTCGTGACCCGGGACAGCGCCCTTGATCAGGATCAGGCCACGCTCGGCGTCGACGCGGACGACGGTCAGGTTCTGGGTGGTGACGACTTCCTGGCCCAGGTGGCCGGCCATCTTCTTACCCTTGAAGACCTTGCCCGGATCCTGACGCTGGCCGGTCGAACCGTGCGAGCGGTGCGAAATCGACACGCCGTGCGAAGCACGCAGACCGCCGAAGTTCCAGCGCTTCATGGCGCCGGCAAAGCCCTTACCAATGGTATGGCCCTGGATGTCGACCTTCTGACCCGCGAGGAAGTGGTCGGCCGACAGTTCGGCGCCCACGTCCAGCAGGGCGTCTTCGCCCACGCGGAACTCAGCCACATAGGCCTTCGGCTCGACCTCGGCCTTCGCGAAAACTTCGCGTTGAGCCTTGGCCGTGTTCTTGGCCTTCTTAACGCCAGCGCCCAACTGAAGGGCGACGTAGCCGTCGCGCTCCTTGGTACGTTGGCCGACGACTTGGCAGCCGTCGAGCTGGAGCACAGTGACCGGAACGTGTGCGCCGTCATCGGCGAACACGCGGGTCATCCCCAGCTTCTTGGCGATCACGCCCGTGCGCATGTCGGATCCCGCCTCTTTCTTTCTTAGATCTTGATCTCGACGTCCACGCCAGCGGACAGGTCGAGCTTCATGAGCGCGTCCACGGTCTGCGGGGTGGGGTCGACGATGTCGAGCACGCGTTTGTGCGTGCGGATTTCAAACTGCTCACGCGACTTCTTGTCGACGTGCGGCGAGCGGTTCACGGTGAACTTTTCGATCAGGGTCGGCAGCGGGATCGGACCACGAACGGTCGCGCCCGTGCGCTTGGCGGTGTTGACGATTTCGCGCGTCGAAAAGTCGAGGACGCGATGATCGAAGGCCTTGAGCCTGATGCGGATGCTTTGATCCATATCGGTTGTTATTCCCATGCGGCCGGAGCCGCGTCCCTGTGAACCATTTCAAAGACCGAAGCCCCGAGACGAAAACTCGTCCCCAGGAAACGCAAATCCGCAAAAACGAGCGGCCCACGCAGTCCCCCGCGAAGGCCGTAAGTTCCCAAGAAGCTGCAAAGAACAGTAACTTAGGTCGTTCCTGCGGACCGCGTCTGCACCCGAAAGTGCACAGCCGGTCCAACAAGAGGGGCGCTTATGCCCTCCGATTCCGTTTCCGTCAAGCGTGGAAATCCCCGCCCCGTCAGGGTTTGCGACTCACCGCCCGCGCTGCCCCCAGAAACGATGCGGCGCAACATAACACGGGCTGATTGTTAGGGACTACGGCCGGAAAGCGGCCATATGAACGCCCCGGAAAGGCGCCGCCGCAATGCTCGCCGTATACTGACGCACTTATGCCTCAATGCGTCACTTTTGGGCAACATCGCCCCCGATGTGACGAGGCCATGACATGTTTGTTACGGCAAAGGGCGAAACTGCGACCTATGTCTTGCCCATCGCCGGGCGGCTCAGCTTCCCGGCGGCAGTACATAAGGACAAAAAAATGAAAACCGTCTTTCTCGCTTCGGTCGCCGCCGCGACCCTGATCGCTGCTCCCGCCTTCGCCCAAGACGCCATCGGCTCGGCCGGCATCGCCTATAACTACGCCGACGTGGACGGCACGGACGTGAACCGCGGCGTCATCGACGGCACCGTCGCCTCGTCGGTGTTCGGCGACTGGACCGTGACCTTCAACGCTGAAGCCGCCTATACCGACGTCAAGCACGGTGGCGACGAAACCACCCTGGCCGGCGCCGTCCACCTGTCGAAGAAGATCGAAGACATGCGCTTCGGCGGCTTCTACGGCGCTTCGGAACTGGGCGCGACCACGCTGAACACCTTCGGCCTGGAAGGCCAGAAGTACCTGGACCGCGCCACCCTGACGGGCGTTGTTTCGTACGGCACGGCTGCTGACGCCGACATCTGGACCGTGGCCGGCGACGCCGCCTTCTACGCCACGCCGCAACTGCGCCTGAGCGGCGGCGCCGCCTACACCAACGTCGACGCCGACAACATCTTCATCGGCGCCGGCGACGTGGACGCCTGGTCGGCTGGCGTGGCTGCCGAGTATCAGTTCGCCAACTCGCCGTACTCGGTCTTCGGCGGCTACGACTACGTCAAGTCCTCGGACCTGGACGTCGACGCCAACGTCTTCAAGATCGGCATGCGCTACAGCTTCGGCGGCGGTCTGCAAGCCCGCGACCAAGCCGGCGCCAACCTGGGCCGCACGCACAACGGCGTCGCCGCCCTGTTCGGCCACTAAGACGTCTGCGCGGTCCGCAAGGACCGCATGGAACGACGAAACCCCGGCGGAGCGATCCGCCGGGGTTTTTGTTTGGCTCGCACCCGACTGCGGACGTGAAAAAGGCCCGGAGGGTTCCACGCTCCCGGGCCTTTTCCTTCAGAACCTCGCGCGGCGTCAGCGGCCGATACGCAGGTCTCCTGATCCGACGATCGAGCGCGACACCCGGCCGGTCGCCTCAGCCACCCGGACATCGCCCGAACCGGCGATGGCCGCTGAAACATCGCCGGCCGTTCCCTCGAAGCGGACATCGCCCGAGCCGCCGATCGACACCTTGAGCGACGGAGCGCGCCCTGCGCGCACCCGCACCCCGCCGGAGCCGCCGATGGCGATTTCGGTTTCACCATCCACCCGGGCCACTTCAATACTGCCCGAGCCGCCGACATTGGCCTCCAGCCTGCCTGTCGCCCCCGCCAAGACCGATCCGGAGCCGCCGACCGATGCCTCCAGATTGCGGGAGGTCCCGGCACGGATGCTGCCCGAGCCGCCGACCGACAGATCGACGTCGCCGTCGACGTTGGCCACAGTCCAGGAGCCGCAGCCGCCAGAGCCAAGATCGACCGAGCGGGCGCCGCGTCCGATGGAGCCGAACACAGCCCCTCCCCCGTTAACGTCCACGTCGCGCGGCGTGCGCAGGACGATCATCGGCGCATCCTCCATCCGGATTCGCCCCTTGCCTCGCACCTCGACCGTGGCGCCGTCGCCGGGCTGGCGAGCGTCAGCCCGGCCGTTGTTGCACGAACCGATCAGGCCGCTGTTGAAGCCCATGCCGCGCGAACGACCCAGGCCTCCGTCGATGCGCACCTGATCGCCGCGACGCTCGATACGCAGTTCCGGCAGATCAGCCGAGCCCTGGGTGATCTCCACCCCGACATCCGCCCGGTCTTCCGGAATGACGATCACACGCGCCACCGCATTGCGGATGGTCACTTCGGCGGCGAACGCCGGAGCCGCCAGAACGGCGGATGCGGCCAGGGCGGATCCCAAGGCGGCGGCGATAGCGGCGGGTTTCATCAGCGAGCTCTCCCTGTCTCTGTGTCCAGACGAAACTGAGGGCCCCACGCCGCAAAGTCAGTTTAAATCGAGGTCATGAACCCCTTTTAACCTTGGCCCCCCGCCGCCTCGGCGTTCAGTCGTCCGGCGCCGTCCACGGCGCCCGCCTCAGGCACGAAATCACGCTCGAAGTTCTCCAGGCGGCTCTTCAGGGCGCCGGTCTTCTTCAGCAACACCGACGCCGCCCAGCGGGCGGCCAGTTCAGGCGTTCCCATCTGATCGGTCGAACGGGGCGCCCCTCCCCGGCTGCGCACGACAGCGTTGGTATACAGGGCGCCCCGTCTCAGTCGCGAACTCCAGGTCTGGAAGTCGACCGACAGGGAGACGCAGAACCGATCCAGATTCTCCACCCGATGCGGCGCAAAGAAGGGCCAGGTCAGCGCCTGGCCGGGTTCCAGGTCGATCGCCCGGGCGTCCTGTTCAAAGGCGCGGACATAGGGGATTTCCTCGGTCGTCTGCCGCGCGATCACCTGCTCCATGCTGCGCTCAGGCAGATGCGCCTCGTCGCCCGGAAAGACGAACAGCCGCTTGCGGCCACGCATGTGGAACAGGATCACGCCAGAAGCGTCGAAGTGATAGGGCACCCGAGCCTTCGGCGACGAAAGGATCAGCTGACCATTGCGGCTGACCGCCTTCAGACCGGGATAGGCGTCGCCCATGATCCGGTCGAACTCGGCCATCGTCGCCTGCCACAACTCGGGCCAGCCGCGCTCGACGTCGCGCATATTGACCCACAAACGGCCCTGCTGGATCGCCTCCAGCAGTTCCGCCCCGTTCAGCCGCCCGCGAGCGCCCGTTCGCAGACTGACCTGCCCTTCGTCGTCGTAGTCGTACAGGTTGATGTCGAACAGATCCGCAGGATACCGGTCCAGCACTTCGGCCAGCGCCTGATCCTCGGCGAAGCCGTTGGCGACCAGGGCATGAGCATGGACTGCCGCCTGGCTGATCGGACCCGCATAACGCGTCATGGAAGCCGTCATTCCGTTTCCTCCTCTACCGGCCTGTCCGGCCGCCCTCTATTTCCGCACCATGTCGATGGCGGCGCGCACCGCCCCCGAGGCTCGGCCCGTCAAACTCGTTTCACACGCCTCGATCACGGCCCAGCGGCGCCGCGTACTGGTGCGCAGACGCTGCGCCCGCTCACGGCCCGCCAGGCCGACAGCGGCGCTCATCGTGGCGCACAGGGCCCTGGACACGCCGGGCCGGGCCACGACGCCTTCGGCGGTCACCAGGCCGCCGTCATCGTAGTATTTCTTGTAGTAGCCGCCTACGCCGACGCCGTAGTCGAAGATCCGGTAACCCCGTTCGGCCCCCAGCCGGATCGTCTCCTGCGTCAGCACTATGCCCGGCGACCAGCGCGCGACTTCCTGATTATAGACCGGGAACCACAGGTGGAAATGACGTCCCGCGTGCATGGAATATTCCATCGCCACCACGCGGCCATCGACGCGCAGCACCGCCATCGACGCGCCGAAACCGTCTTCGCCCTCGCAGTCCATCAGGGCGTGCAGGACCTGACCGGTCCAGCCGCAGGCGAAAATGTCATGCAGCCCGGTGCGGCGATACTGTTCGCTCTTTTCGATGATCAGCCGCTCCAGCAGAGCGTGATCGTGGAGGCCGATCTCGATCTCTACCGTCTTGAAGGCGCCGTCCAGCCCCCGCCGCGAACGCTCCTTGTCCTTGAAGTATTTCGGAAAGGCTTTCCTGCGCCGCGCGTACCAGGCGTCGAAGCCGCCCTCATCCGGCACGACCGAGACGACGCTGTGATGACGGGGCATCTGTTCCGGCGCTTCGCCGATCCAGGCGGCGGCGGCGAAGCGCGGTGCGCCCAGCAGGCGCGCCGCTTCCTGCATCGAGGGCTTCTGATTCTTGGGACCGATGACCCCGTGATAGTCGTTCATCGGCGCTGCCAGCGGCTGGATCGTCCCGCCCCGGCGCTGATGCGGATAATATCCGACGACGCGCCCGTCCCGTTTGAAGACAGCCACGGCCGAGCCGGGACAGATCGCCCCCGCCGTGCGCGCGAACTCCCAACGGAAATAGGGGCTGCTCAGGTCGGGATCCGCGCGCGCCCAGTCATTCCACTGCGCGCCCTCATCGGGCGTCAGCTCGTCCAGGCTGCGGATTTCGACTGATAGTGGTCCCGACATGACGCTCCCTTCGGAACGATCAAAGCAAGTCCCGTTCCATCCCTGCCTGATAAGGCCAAGCTCTTGAGGCGGGGTTAGCGCGCAGCCGCGTTGGCGCAGAAACGGAGCCTCTTGTCGCCCCCGGCATTGTCTTCAGCAGGAGGTCCCTCATGACAACGCCCCGCCCCAAGGCACGCGAAACCGAGAACGAGAACCAGCGCCCCGACAAGGCCGGTCATCCGCCGCGCCCCGCGACCGAACCGAAAGGCGCCGAAGGCAGCAGCAACTCCGGCCGCACCGAAACCGACCCGGCGACAGGCGAGCCGAACAACTGAATGCAAAACGGCCCCCGGATTTCTCCGGGGGCCGTTCTGTTACGCTTTACTGTGGCCTTGAGGCCGGTACGCTTACGCTTACTCGTT